>JBBRBV010000032.1:0-33898 GCA_038205545.1 Actinomycetales bacterium | reverse complement strand
CCTGTCCCGACGATCGAAGAACAACCCTGTCCTGATCGGCGAGCCCGGCGTCGGCAAGACCGCCGTGGTCGAGGGCCTCGCCCAGGCCATCGTCAAGGGCGATGTGCCGGAGACTCTGAAGGACAAGCAGCTCTACTCGCTTGACCTCGGCTCACTGATCGCCGGCAGCCGGTACCGCGGTGACTTCGAGGAGCGCCTGAAGAAGGTCACCAAGGAGATCCGCACCCGCGGCGATATCATCGTCTTCATCGATGAGATCCACACCTTGGTGGGTGCGGGCGCCGCTGAGGGCGCGATCGACGCCGCGTCGATACTCAAGCCGCTCCTGGCCCGTGGTGAACTGCAGACCATCGGGGCGACCACCCTCGACGAGTACCGCAAGCACTTTGAGAAGGATGCCGCTCTCGAGCGTCGCTTCCAGTCGATCCAGGTGGGCGAGCCATCACTGCCGCACACCATCAACATCCTCAAGGGCCTGCGCGACCGCTACGAAGCGCACCACAAGGTGTCAATCACCGACGGTGCCCTCGTGGCTGCGGCGAACCTCGCGGACCGCTACGTCTCCGACCGGTTCCTGCCCGACAAGGCCATCGACCTGATTGACGAGGCCGGCGCTCGCCTGCGGCTCTCGATCCTCTCCAGCCCACCGGAGTTGCGCGAATTCGACGAAAAGATTGCCGTGGTGCGTGCCGCCAAGGAACTCGCCATTGAAGAACAGGACTTCGAGAAGGCCGCCGGCCTGCGCGACGAGGAGAAGAACCTCCTCGGCGAGCGTCTGCGCCTTGAGAAGAAGTGGAAGTCTGGCGACGTCAAGACCAGCGCGGTCGTCGACGAGGGTCTGATCGCCGAAGTTCTCGCCCAGGCCACCGGCATTCCGGTGTTCAAGCTCACCGAGGAAGAATCCTCGCGTCTCGTCTTCATGGAAAAGGCTCTGCACGAGCGCGTTATCGGTCAGGAAGAGGCCATCGCGGCGCTGGCCAAGACCATCCGTCGCACTCGGGCCGGCCTGAAGGACCCGAAGCGTCCCTCCGGTTCCTTCGTCTTCGCCGGCCCCACCGGTGTCGGCAAGACGGAGCTCGCCAAGGCTCTCGCCGAGTTCTTGTTCGACGATGAAGCGGCCATGATCTCGCTCGATATGAGTGAGTATGGGGAGAAGCACACCGTCTCGCGCCTGTTCGGTGCGCCTCCCGGATTCGTCGGCTTCGAAGAAGGCGGCCAGCTCACCGAGAAGGTGCGGCGCAAGCCGTTCTCCGTGGTGCTCTTCGATGAGATCGAGAAGGCTCACCCCGACATCTTCAACTCCCTGCTTCAGATTTTGGAAGAGGGCCGCTTGACGGATGGTCAGGGGCGCGTGGTCGACTTCAAGAACACCGTGATCATCATGACCACCAACCTCGGCACGAAGGATATCTCGGGCGGGCCGGTCGGCTTCCAGCTGGAAGGCGACAGCACCACCGGCTACGACCGCATGGCCGGCAAGGTGAAGGACGAGCTGAAGAAGCACTTCAAGCCCGAGTTCCTCAACCGGGTGGACGAGATCATCGTATTCCCGCAGCTGACCAAGCCCGAACTGCTGCAGATCGTCGACCTGTTCATCAAGCGTCTCGGCGTGCGTCTGCTCGATCGTGACATGACCGTTGAGGTCACTACCGCGGCGAAGGAGCATCTGATCGAGGTCGGATTCGACCCGACGCTCGGTGCTCGCCCGCTGCGTCGCGCCATCCAGCGCGAGGTGGAGGACCGCCTGTCGGAGAAAATCCTGCAAGGCGAGCTCAACGCCGGTGACCACGTGCACGTGGACTACGTCGATGGCGAGTACATCTTCACCACGACGACTCGGGTTGACCCGGTCAGCGTCGGAGTGAACACATCCGCCGCGGTTGGTACCGGTTCGGCTACACCCGACCTGGCCATCACCAGCGAGTAGGTCTCCGAAAAAGGGCCCGGCAGATTCGTCTGCCGGGCCCTTTTTGGTGCCCGCGGTGTGCATAACTCCTGCATTTTGCATTCATCTCGGCGCCGGAGCCCGGAAAGACACGGAAGATGGCCCCACGCAGCCCGCATTGCAGGAGTTATGCGCGGGTGCGGGTGGTGAGGGGCATGGAGAGCGGAGGGCGGAGAGCCGTGAGCATCCATAGACTGGAGGCTTGGCCCGGGTGGGCCGTGAGAGGGGTATCTGGCATGAGTGAACCTGAATATTCGGTCCGCCGCGCGCGCACCAGCGATGTGCCGGGTATTGAAGCGCTCGTCGAGCCTCTCGTGCAGCAGCGAATTCTTCTCGGCAAAGACCGGGTCGTCTTCTATGAGGCCGTGCAGGAATTTCGGGTGGCCGTCGATCCCTCCGGAAGGTTGATTGGTTGCGGTGCCCTGCACGTCATCTGGGAGGACCTCGGCGAAGTGCGCACTCTCGCCGTCGATGCCGAGTGGCTTGCCCGCGGCGTCGGCTACGCGATGATGCAACGCCTCGAAGAGGACGCCCGTGACCTGGGCCTGAGCCGCCTGTTCTGTCTCACCTTCGAGGTGGGGTTCTTCACCCGCAACGGGTTCTGCGATATGGGCACCGAAACGGTAGACCCGGCCGTCTACGCTGAGCTCGTGCGTTCCCCCGATGAGGGCGTCGCTGAGTTTCTGGACTTGGCGCGGGTCAAGCCGAACACGCTCGGCAACACCCGCATGGTGAAGCGCCTGAACTAGCTGCGCGGGATCGGCCTGATCGTGGCACAAAACGGTGTGCGTCGCCCAATCGAGTGCTCAAACGAGCAAAGTTCGCGGAGTTTACCCCCCGGACATGGGGCCTCGCTAGGCTGCGAACCATTGCACCCGCCGGTCCAATTCGCCGGGGGAACTTTCTACACTACGAACCCGGGTGCAATGAGACGACCGTCGTTCCATGAATGAGGAGATCCATGTCATCCGCCGTTCGCAGCCGTTCTCGGCTGTTTTTCGCCACACTTCTAGGAGTGAGCCTCGCGGCCGCTCCGCTCATCGCCGTACCGGCCAGCGCCAACACCGCTGGCACCGGGGTAATCATCAACGAGGCGTACCTTAACGGAGGCAGCTCGGGGGCCACGTACCTCAACAAGTTCGTCGAGCTCTATAACCCGACCGCCGCCGATGTGTCGCTTGATGGCACGTCCATTCAGTACCGCTCCTCGGGGGGCACCTCCAACCCGACGGGCGTCGTCGCCCTGACCGGCACTATTGCCGCTGGCGGGTACTACCTCGTACAGGGCAGTTCGAACGCCGTCAACGGCGCTGCCCTGCCAACCGCAGATGCCTCGTTCGGCACTTCCTTCTCCGGTGGCTCCGGCACGGTCTTCTTCGCGAACCAGTCCACGGCACTCACCGCGCCCGCCACCGGCTCGCTCACCGAACAGACCGAAATCCTCGACCTCATCGGCTACGGCAGTTCGAATACCTTTGAGGGGACGGCCGCCGCTGCCGCATCCGTTACCACCTCGGTGAACCGCACCGGATTTGTCGACACCGACGTCAACGCCTCCGACTTCAGTTCGACTGCCCCGACACCCACGAACGCGGCAGGTGAGACGAAAGCTCCGGTCGAGCCCGAGCCCACCGAGACTCCGACGCCCACCGAGACTCCGACGCCCACGGATACCCCGGAGCCCACCGACGTGACACCGATCAAAGCGATCCAAGGCACGACAGACACGAGCCCCTTCGTAGGGACCACGGTGAAGACCGAGGGCATCGTGACGGCCGCTTATCCGACCGGAGGGTTTGACGGGTTCTATCTGCAGACCGCCGGGACCGGCGGCATGATCGACCTGGGCACCCACGTCGCCTCTGACGGCCTGTTCGTGTACACGGGCAGCCTCACCGCATCCGTTGCCGTGGGCGACTACGTGTCGGTCACCGGAGAAATCGCTGAATACTACGGTCTCACCGACCTTAATGTCACGGCGCTCGGCGACATTACCCCGCTCGACGCGACCGGAATCGTTGAAGCGACCCCGGCGACGGTGTCGCTGCCGACCAGTGCTGAACAGCGCGAGTCGCTCGAGGGAATGCTGATCGCCCCGCAGGGCGACTTCACCGTAACGAACAACTACACAACCAACCAGTACGCTGAGATCGGCCTCGCCGCCGGAACCACGCCCCTGGTTAATCCCACCGTGACGGCACGGCCGGGATCGAGCGAGTACACGGCGGCCATCGCTGACAACGCGGCGCGCGCCGTGACCCTCGATGATGGTGCGACCACCAACTACCTCACGGGTGCCGACCAGGACACCCCGGTTCCGTACCTCACCGTCGCTGACCCGCTGCGCATCGGTGCGGCCGTGACCTTCACAAAGCCCGTCATCTTCGACTACCGTTTCGGCGCCTGGAAGTTTCAGCCCACCGAGGCGCTCACCGCGGCAAACGCCGACACGGTTCAGCCGGCCACCTTCTCCAATACCCGCACCATCGCCCCCCGCGATGTGGGAGGCGACGTTCGCCTGGCAAGCTTCAACGTGCTGAACTACTTCTCCACTGTTGGGGATTCCCTGACCGGGTGCCAGTACTACACCGATCGTGCGGGTGACCCGACGACCGTGCGTGGGGGCTGCCTCGCACGCGGCGCGGCGAACACCGTCAATTTCGAACGTCAGCAGGCCAAGATCGTGGCGGCAATTGACGCCCTCGACGCCGACGTGGTTTCGCTTGAGGAGATCGAGAACTCGGCCGCCTTCGGCAAGGATCGCGACGACGCCCTCTCCAACCTGGTGGATGCGCTCAACGCCGCCGCCGGCAGCACGGTGTGGGCTTTCGTGGCCTCGCCCACGGATCTCCCCGCCAACGAAGACGTCATCCGCACCGCCTTCATCTACCAGGTCGGAACGGTCGAAACCGTCGGAGGATCAAAGATCCTCACCGGTTCCGCCGCGTTCAGCAACGCCCGCCAGCCGCTCGCCCAGGCATTCCAGCTGATCGGCAATACGAGCAGTACCTTCCTGGCCATTGTGAACCATTTCAAATCAAAGGGTTCGGGAACCGGCGTCGACGCCGACATGGGCGACGGTCAGGGCGCGTCGAACGCCTCCCGGGTGAACCAGGCCACGGCCCTGGTGGACTTCGCCAGTGGGCTCGAGACCAGCACGGGAATTGACCGGGTGTTCCTCACAGGTGACTTCAACGCCTATGACCAGGAAGATCCGATCAAGGTGATCACCGATGCGGGTTTTATCAACCAGGAGGCCAAGAGCGGCGAGTACACCTACGCGTACGGTGGCACGGTCGGATCGCTCGATCACGTGTTTGCTTCGCCCGAGGCGGATGCCACGGTGAATGACGTCGACGTGTGGAACATTAACTCGGTCGAGTCGGTCGCCCTGGAGTACAGCCGGTACAACAACAACGTCACCGACTTCTACTCCGCCGACCCGTTCCGCTCCTCCGACCATGACCCGGTCGTTCTTGGACTCAACCTGACAGCGCCGACCGCGGTCGAGCTCAACCTGCTCAACATCAACGACTTCCATGGACGCATCGACGCCAACACCGTGAAGTTCGCGGGAACCGTTGAGCAGCTGAAGGCCGAGTACGGCGACGCCAACTCGCTCTTCTTGTCGAGTGGCGACAATATCGGTGCTTCCGTGTTCGCCTCGTCGTCGCAGCAGGACCGGCCCACCATCGACGTTCTGAACGCCCTCGGCCTCGCGGCATCAAGCGTTGGAAACCACGAGTTCGATCAAGGGTTCGGTGACCTCACCGGCCGGGTGTCTGACGCGGCGAGCTTTGACTACCTCGGTGCCAACGTCTACGACCTGGGTACCGAGACCCCCGCGATGGAGGAATACGCTCTCATCGACGTGGCCGGCGTCACAGTAGGCGTCATCGGTGCGGTGACGCAGGAGACCCCATCTCTCGTCTCGCCCAACGGAATCGCGTCCCTGAGCTTTGGTGACCCCGTCTCGGCCGTCAACCGGGTGGCCAACCAGCTCAGCGACGGCGACCTGTCCAATGGTGAAGCGGATGTTCTTATCGCCGAGTATCACGAGGGTGCCGGCGCCGGGATCCCGGACGGCGCGACGCTCGAACAGGAGCTCGCCGCCGGCGGGGCCTTCGCGAGCATTGTCAATGACACCTCGGCCGAGGTTGACGCGATCTTCACCGGTCATACGCACAAGCAGTACGCATGGGACGCACAGGTCCCCGGCGCGGCCGACGGCGTGACACGCCCGGTGCTGCAGACGGGCAGCTACGGCGGGAACATCGGCCAGGTCGTGCTGAGCTACGACATCGCGTCCGGCGATACAACGACGGTGCAAAACCGCAACGTGGCTCGCTCTGGCGCTGATGATGCCGCCCTCGTAGCCGCCTACCCGCGTGTTGCCGAGGTTCAGTCGATCACGACCGCAGCGCTGGCCGAAGCCGCAATTCAGGGCGAGGTGCCCGTCGGTTCGGTCACCGCCGACATCACCCGGGCCTGCACCGACGGAGTCGCGCCGTGCGCCGAAGATCGAATGGCACCCTCCACCCTGGGCACGCTCGTTGCGAACTCGCTGCGGGAATCGTTGGCCGACCCCACCATCGGCGGCGCCGAAATCGGCGTCGTCAACCCCGGTGGCATGCGCGCCGACCTGTTGCGCGCTCCGGACGGTGTCATCACCTACGCCGAGGCGAACGCCGTATTGCCGTTCCTGAATAACCTGTGGACAACGAACCTCACCGGCGCGCAGTTCAAGATCGTTCTCGAGCAGCAGTGGCAGACCAACGCCGATGGCACGATTCCGAGCCGGCCGTTCCTGCAGCTCGGACTGAGTGACAACGTGAACTACACGTTCGACGCCAGCCGCGCCGCGGGAGACCGCATTACCGGCATCTGGATCGACGGTGCACAGATCGATCCGGCGCAGTCCTACCGCATCGGTTCGTTCAACTTCTTGCTTACCGGAGGCGACAACTTCCGCGAGTTCACGAATGGAACGGCCACCCGTGATTCGGGTCTGGTCGACCGGGACGCCTGGATCTCCTACCTCCAGGCGAACAGCCCGCTGTCCCCGTCGTTCAAGGCCAACCAGGCCTCGATCACCGGGGCGCCTGCCGCCGCCGTCAACCCGGGTGACACGGTCACGTTCACGGTCGGCGACCTTAACCTCACCTCGCTCGGGGCTCCGAAAAACACGAAGCTCACGTTGCGCTGGTCGGGCACCGATGTGGGAACGGCATCCGTTGACTCCACCGGCACGGCCACCGTCTCGTTCACCGTGCCGGTAGATGCTGTCGCGAACGGCGTGCTTGAGATGACGGCAGCGGAGTCGGGCACGGTAGTGCGCCTCGCCATTGCGGTCAACCAGGTCGGCCCGACGGATCCGACTCCGACGCTGCCAATGCTCCCGACCGTGCCCGCGTCCTCCGCTGCCGAAGTCGCCCTGACCGCGGCCCTGCAGCACCTGATCTCGACCGATAAGAATCTGTATCGTGCCGGCGAGGCAATCACCATTAACATCGGAACGCAGCACGCTGGCGAGTTCGTCTCGGCGTGGGTTCGCTCCACACCCGTGCAGCTCGGTGGTTGGCTGCAGGTTAACGCCAACGGCGAGGTGAGCACCACGCTGCCGACCAACTTGTCGGTGGGAGTGCACCGTATTATCGTGCAGGATGCCAACGGCAATGTGATCGGATGGACCGACATCACCGTTGCTGCGTCCACCAGCTCTGCTCTGGCCAGTACCGGTACAGACACGACTCCGTGGCTGTATGCGGGCGGTTTTCTGCTCGTGCTGGGTGCGGCTCTGATACTGAAGCGGCGCCGCCGCCACGGCATGGCCTAATTCACCGCACAGGGCCCGCCTGCACCCGGAAGATCTCCGGTCGCAGGCGGGTCCTGCGCATTCCGGCAACAAATGCCTCCGACACGCGCATTATTACCGGCTCTCGCCACCGAAGATCAATAACCTTGGGTCATGTCGACTATCAAGCAACCGGTCGGCCGCCAGTCAAGCAGGGTGTACCGGCGCCGGCGTTTCGTAGTGGGGCTCGGCCTGCTCGCCGTGCTCGTCATTCTTTTTCTCATCATCGTGCAACCGGGTGTGAGTAAGGGCGATTCCGACTCGCCGAAAGCACCCGTCGCCGATTCGAGTGAGTCGGCCACACCCATGGATGCCGCCGCCACCATTCCCGAGGTAGCCACTGCCGTCGACGGCGACGCCTGCGACCCGTCGGCGGTTCAGGTTGTTGCCATCACCGACGCGACGAGTTACGCCGCCGACGAGTTGCCGCAACTGTCGCTCAGCCTGACCAACATTGGAACCGTCGCCTGTGTAATGAACGCCGGCAACGCCAAGCAGGTTTTCACCGTCATGAGCGGGCAGGATGTCTACTGGTCCTCAACGGACTGCCAGACCGACCCGGTTGACGCCGAGGTCACCCTCAAGCCGGGCGTCGTCATGCCATTGGCGACACCGATCGCCTGGGATCGCACCCGTTCCACCGTCGACACCTGTCAGACGGAATCCCGCACAGCGGTTCCGGCCGACGGGGCCTCGTACTACCTGCATGTGACCGTCGGCGGCATTGAAGCCGCCGAACCCGCACTGATGATTCTGAAATAGGGGCCGATGCGGGCGGCCGGTATCTAAAACCGCAGAAAGGCGACGCGCGGTCGACCGCGTCGAAAGTACCGCGGGTCGCGAAATCTGCCAGCCGTACGGACCGGCGGCGTCCGTTCGCTCGTGGCGTGCGCTGCCAGCTGGGCCTGTACGGTGCGCACCTGATTGAATGAGGGGGTGACTGATACCACTGCCAACACCCGTTCCGAGGCGCTCGCCGCCGCACTGGCGGCGCAAGACGTCGTCGCCGTCGCCTATGCGCTCCGCAACGACTACATGATCGTGCCGCAACTCGTCGTCAACGGCGAGGCAGCGCAGGTGCGCGTGTTTGGCCGTGAAGGTACCGACAAGCGCATGCTGCTGCTCTTCTCCGCGGCCGAGAACTACGTGCGCACCGTTCCCGACGATCCCAATCCGCAGGTCATGGTCTGCGACGGCCAATGGCTACGCGAGTTTCTCACCGTGCACGCGGCGACCCTCGAGATGGTCTTCTTTGACATCGCCGGACCCAACGTCATGCAGGCCGCTCCGGCCGACCTGCTCAAAGCCCTCGATCCGCAGCTCGGCGAGGGCGCTGGCGAAGCCGAATAGCGGCAGTCGCGAGCGGATGCGCGCCCCAGGGCCCGACAGGAGACAGCGCGTGCCCTACTTCCACGCCCGATCGAGCTCGGTGTCGCGCGGAGTACGGCTGGTGCCGAGCGCCAGAGCAACGGCCGCGTGAATGGATCCGCAGGCCGCGTCGATGTGGGTGGTGAAGCCCAGACGCACCGCCTCATTGATCCGTTGCTTCGACATGAGGGCCCCGCGCACCTCGCCGGCCAGGCTGATTTCGCCAAACGCGACCACGTTGTGGGCCACGGCGAGGCCGGTGAATGCCGACGCGATGGCCAGCGCGATCGCCAAATCAGCGGCGGGCTCGTTGAGACGGATGCCGCCGACCGTCGACACGTAGACGTCTTTGGTGGAGAGATTCATGCCCGCGCGCTCCTGCAGCACGGCGAGTAACATAGCGACGCGCGCTGAGTCGACGCCGCTCGTGACGCGGCGAGGGTTCGGCGCTTGAGTGTCGGTGACGAGCGCCTGCACCTCGACCGGCATGGCCCGACGGCCTTCCAGGGCGACGGTCACGCAGGTGCCATCGACCGGCTCAGTGGCGCGGCTGAGAAACAGCCCGCTCGGGTCGGGCACCTCCGCTATGCCATCGCCCGTCATCTCGAAGCAGCCGACCTCGTCGGTGGGCCCGAACCGGTTCTTGAGCGCTCGAATAAACCGCAGCGAGGTCTGACGGTCACCCTCGAACTGGCAGACCACGTCGACCAGGTGCTCGAGCACCCGTGGCCCCGCGATCGACCCGTCTTTGGTGACGTGGCCGACGAGCAGTACTGGAAGGTTTCGATCTTTGGCGACCCGGATCAGAGTGGATGCTACCTCTCGCACCTGGCTGGGCATTCCCGGTGACCCGTCGGAGAGTGCACTCGACACGGTTTGCACCGAGTCGACAATGATGAGGTCGGGCTTGACCGCATCGATCTGCCCGAGGATGACCCCGAGATCGGTTTCGGCGGCGATGTAGAGCTCGGGCTCGAGCGCGTTGGTGCGCTCGGCGCGCAACCGCACCTGGCTGACCGACTCCTCGGCGCTCACGTAGAGCACGCGGCTCTTCGCGGCGGCGGCCTTCGACGCGACCTCGAGCAGCAAAGTGGACTTTCCGACGCCGGGCTCGCCGCTGAGCAGAATCACCGAGCCGGGAACGATACCGCCGCCGAGTACCCGGTCGAACTCGTTGATGCCGGTCGGCCAGTGAGCGGCGGCATCCGTTTCAACGTGGGTGATGGGGCGGGCGATGCCATCGCCGACGAGGGTGATGGGCTTGAGTTTGCGGGTGATGCCGGCGCTCGGGCCGGCATCGACGACGGTGCCCCACTGCTGGCATTCGCCGCAGCGGCCCGCCCATTTGAGGGTGGTCCAGCCGCACTCTGAGCAGCGGAAGGAGGAGACGGATTTTGCCATGTTTCGAGCCTAGCGGGGGCCACCGACAGCCACTCCTGCGCGCGATGCCCTTCTAGTCGGTTGGCTCCGACACCCGGGCTAGGGCCGAAAAACGATCAGCGACAACGGCTCTGATTGTCGGCAGAAATGCCTCGGCCCAGACGCGGTATCCGCGATCGTTGGGGTGAAACAGGTCCTTCGCCACGTGGGTTGCGATGCTGCGTAGGCCAGCCCGTTTGGTCGTCGCGTGCAGCGGGACCACAAAGAGGCCGTGCTCGGCGGCGACCCGGCGAATGATCTCATTCGCCGCCGCAACCTTGGCCTCGCTGCGCGGCAGGTGAAAGCAGGGGAGGTCGGCGACGATAGTGTGCGGCGGTACCGCCGCGAAGACAGTACGAATGCGTGCTTCGAAGGTTGCGGGATACCAGTCGGCGATGTCGTTGGCGCCGATCGCGACCGTGACCAGGTCAGGCTGGAGCTTTTCGAAGCGGGGGAGTTGATCGCGCACCGCTAACGCCACGGTCGCGCCGGACGCGCTGAGGTTCACGACGCGCACCGTCCGGCCGGTGACCAGCCGCAGGTGATCGGCGAGAATGCCGACGTAGCTCTTGTTCGGGCTGGACGCCCCGATGCCCTGGGCTGCACTGTCACCGATCGCGACGTAGAGCAGCTCGCCCGGCTGCTTGGCCTCGGCGCGCCACCAGGCGGAGTGGACCGGCAGGGTGTCATTGAGAATGACCTTCTGCTGTTCCAAATCACGGCGAAACCACGTCGTTGCAAGCACGACGCCAGTCGCGACAATGGCGCCGCCAGCAGCGAGCACAGAGCGGATGAGTGGGGTCGAAGAGGTCACTGGATGAGGTTACTCCGCGGCATCCGTGTGTCTGCTGCATGTTCGTCGATTCGCGTCGGTCCACAGTGTCTACTAGAATCGACGGCGGTACCGTGTCCGAGCGGCCGAAGGTGCGACTCTCGAAAAGTCGTGTGGGGGAGACTCCACCGTGGGTTCAAATCCCACCGGTACCGCCATGAGAAACCCCCTACATTCCAGTATTTTACTGGGAAGTAGGGGGTTTTTCTTTGCCCACACAGGCGTAGTGGCAACATTTTGGCAACATCTGAAAAAATATGGCCGTGATTCGCAAGGGCCCCAGGCGGCCCACCGTCGGGTTTCTCCGTGACATGGCGAATCGGAGAAAGTAGTGAGCGAATGGCTCACGGGTGTCAATGCCTTCGCTCCGTCCGGCAGGTGATCGGAAGCTGAGAGAGGCTTCCTCACTCGACTGTGGGACCTTCTGGGCAGACTGGGTGCACAGGCCACGGAGAATCTTGTGGCATGGCCGTGAATTCCTATTTCCCTGGTGTGCCTGGCGTCGATCTCCACCATCTACCGGGTTTCGCGGGACAATCGTCAGGTCCTTTCACTTCGAGTGGGGCTCTTCGCGGTCACCGTGATGCGCAGCTTCACCCTGGTTAAGCAGACGTTCGTGGTCGAGGGCAATGGCATTCGTGGGCTCGACATCACCCCTGCTCTCGCGTTCTGCGCCCAGCGCACCGGGTGAGTCTGCAGGCCTCCGTGCCACTAGCCACAAGAGGTCCCGCCCGAAAGACTCAACGAGCAGCGCCAGCGCAATCGCGACGAACACCGCGTCGACCACGGGCAGTAACCCGGTGATAGCGACCGACAATGCTATGCCCTGCACGGCCGTCACGACCTTGCGCCAATAGCGGAACGGGAGCTGTCGACGCAACCGAGGAAACATCCATCCGGCGACGACAAATGCGTACCGCATGAGTCCAATGGCCAGCACCCATATTCCCAGACTCTGCGAGACGTAGGCGCTGAGCACGAGCAGCAGGAACGCATCCACCTCCATATCGAACAGGGAGCCGAGCTCGCTCGCCGAGTTCGTACGCCGAGCGACCCAGCCGTCGACCGCGTCGAGGAGGAGGGCTGGCACGACCAGAGTGAGCACGATCCAGACCGGCAGCGGAGCGAAAAACGATGCAACGACGATCCCGCTGATCACCCCGACCACAGTCGACCGCACCGCGGTTACGACGTTCGCTTGCCCGAATCGGGTGACGTGTCGCTTCTGTAGGCCACGCAGAATCAGCACGGTCGAGGCCACAAGGTAGCTGAGCGACGCAAGCCAACCGCCCGCCACAATCCAGGGCGGGAACGACCAAGCCGCGGCCGCCCCGAGCAGGCTCACGACAATCGCTCCGCCCACGGCTATTGAGATCGGTGCGCTGTGAACTCTAGTCATCACGGTCTCGATTTATGTTGGTTTACCCTTAAACAGATCAGACGTTCTACCAGCCTTCACGAAGGCAAAGTCGGTACGATCAGAACCCTAGTCATCCCCATCTCGTTCCCGCAATAATTCACCTCTGTGCTAGCAAAACGTCAGCCCCGCCACGAGCGTTTACGGAAGCGAGGGAATGTGCTCGAAGCCACCGCCTTCTGGATCGACAAACCCGGAGTAGGACTTCTGCTCCGCGAGCAGCTCCCGCCTGTGGGCGAGGACGACGTGTTGGTGAGAACCCTGTACACGGGCGTGAGCCGCGGTACCGAAGCATCTGTCTTTGGCGGGCACGTGCCGGCGAGCGAACGCGAACGGATGCGCGCTCCGTTCCAGGCGGGCGACTTTCCCGGACCGGTCAAGTACGGCTATCTCAATGTCGGGGTCGTCGGCAGTGGTCCGGAATCCCTCCTGGGAACGACTGTCTTCACGCTCTATCCCCATCAGTCGGCGTTCGTCGTCCCCGCCGACGCGGTCACGCCCGTTCCCCGCGACGTACCGGCACGGCGTGCAGTTTTGGCGGGAGCCGTCGAAACAGCCATTAACGTGCTCTGGGATGCCACACCGATGGTTGGCGACCGAATCTCTGTCATCGGAGCGGGGATGATCGGATGCTGCGTCGCACGCCTGGCACGCGGCATCCCGGGTGCCTCTGTCACGCTCGTTGACGTCGACCCAGCGCGAGAAGTCGTAGCCGACCAACTCGGCGTGAGCTTCTCAGACGTGGCCACCGCACCTCAGGATCGAGACATCGTGATCAACACGAGCGGCTCGGGAGCCGGGCTGCAACTCGCTCTCGAGACGGTGGTGACCGACGGGACGGTCATCGAGGCGAGCTGGTACGGCGACCGCCCCGCAACGCTGATGCTCGGCGCTGATTTCCACTCGCGGCGGTTGACGATTCGGTCCAGTCAGGTCGGCGCCGTTGCGGCGGGGCGACGAGGAACCCGGACCACTCGCGAACGACTCGTGCTGGCCCTGGAGCTCCTGCGCGACCCTGCCTTCGATGCCGTGCTCACGGGCGAGTCCTCGTGGCGCTCTGTGCCGGAGGTGATGGCAAGCCTCGCCGACGGATCGCGAAATGACCTGTGCCACACGATCGACTGGAGAGATGCCGAATGACATTCACCGTAACCGTGCGAGACCACATGATGATCGCCCATAGCTTTGCTGGCGAATCCTTTGGCCCCGCCCAGCGGCTCCACGGAGCAACATTTATCGTCGATGCCACCTTTGGCGCAGCAAGTCTCGATGCTTCCGGTGTCGTTATTGATATCGGTCGAGCGGCGGAAATACTCGGCGAGATCACGGGATCGCTCACCTTTCGCAACCTCGATGAGGAGCCCGATTTTCAGGGCAGGAACACGACCACCGAGGTGCTCTGCCAAGTGATCGCTGACCGCCTCGCCGAACGGGTGCATGATGGAACTCTTGGGGCCGGTCAGCACCTGCAATCTCTCTTGGTCACGCTGCATGAGTCTCACATAGCGTGGGCGAGCTATTCGAGGTCGCTGTGAGCGCAACCGCACGCACGACGGTGCACTTCGTTGTTCCCGATGCGATCGACGACCCGTACAGAGTGAGCGGCGGCAACGTCTATGACCGGCACGTTCGCGACGAGCTCCGGAACACCGGGTGGGTCGTGCAGATGGTCTTGATCAACGAGGCGAGCGAGCCACGACTGACGAGGGCGTTGTCAGAGCTGCCCGACGGTGCCCTGGTAATCATTGATGGTCTCATCGCCGTTCGCGAATCGGTCGCGCTGGCGGCGCAGTCGACCCGGCTGCGGATGATCGTGCTCGCGCACATGGTCGAAAGTCTTGCCTCGGGATTATCTGCGGACAGGACCCACCTCGGCGATCTAGCCGATCGTGAGAGAACCGCCCTGAAGTCGGCAGGCCGTATCATCGCCACAAGCGAGTGGACTCGCTCCGAGCTCATTTCGCTCTCGCTCGTGCGACCTCAGAATGTTGTCACCGCCTACCCGGGAACTGATCCGGCACCGGCAACGGTCGCTTCACGAGGCGGCGGACGACTTCTCTGCGTCGGAGTTGTCGCACCACATAAAGGTCAAGACGTTCTCCTCCGCGCCTTGGCGCGCCTCAAGGCGGTGCCCGATTGGACCTGCACCTTCGTGGGATCCCTCAGCACGGCGCCGGATTTTGTGGCCGATCTGAGGCAGACCGTACGCGGCGAGGGCTTGACGACGAGGGTGAGTTTTGCCGGCACCCTCACGGGGAAGGTACTCGATGCGGCATACGGGCAGGCGGACCTCGTGGTTGCGCCCTCGCGCGCTGAGAGCTTCGGCATGGTGGTGGCCGAGGCTTTAGCGCGGGGCATCCCGGTGGTTGCGTCCCAGGTTGGCGGCATACCTGAGGCGTTATCGAGCAGTGGTGCAGGAATTCTGGTGACCGCCGATGATCCCGCAGAACTTGTACGGGTCCTGAGCGAATGGTGGGCGAGTCCGCCTCGGCGAACCGCACTCACGACGGCGGCGATGGCGGCCAGAGCCAACGTCAGATCCTGGGGCTCCACCAGCACAACCATCGAATCGGTGCTCCACGACGTATCGCGCAGTGGAACGATGGTTTCGGCGTGAGCGAATTCCTCGAGGTCAGCGGCGACTGGCTTGCCGTGCGCGAGCCAGAGGATGCGGCGGCTCGCTCACTCAACCTCGCACTCAACGCCGCCGAGCTTCTTTCCGATGGCCCGATCGTTGTACACGATCTCGGCAGCGGCACCGGGTCGATGATGCGGTGGCTCGCCCCTGTGCTCCCGGGGCCGCAGACCTGGTTTCTTCACGACTGGAATGCGGACCTGATCGACCAGGCCATCGATCGGGGGCGTCCATGCGACCGCGACAACGGGCAAATCTCGGTCTTGGGCCGCACCGGCAATCTCGCTGACCTGAGCCCGGAAGATGTGGCTGGCGGGTCTCTCGTGACGGCGTCCGCACTTCTCGACGTGCTGACGAAAGAAGAGATCCACACCATTGTCGGCGCCTGCGTAGCCGCACACACACCGGCGCTTTTCTCGCTCAGCGTGACCGGCGGCGTGCGACTCAACCCGCGGGACGAGCTCGACACGGCGTTCGAGAGCGCCTTCAACGCGCATCAATTGCGGCACACAAACGCACGACGACAGTCGGGCCGGTACGGCGCGAAGATCGCCCGAAGTCGCTTCGAAGAAGCAGGCTGGCAGGTGTGCCAGAGCACCACGCTGTGGCGGCTCGACCATCGCCAGCCTGCCCTGCTGAGCGAATGGTTCTCGGGTTGGGTCGATGCAGCCGTGGAACAAGAGCCACAGCTGCAGGGTGCAGCCGATCGCTATCGGCAGGATCGCTTGGCACAGATCGAACTCGGCGGCCTCAGTGCTTACGTCGACCACGTGGATTTTCTGGCCCGGCCGCGCCCATGACGATGATCGGACTCTCGAGGATGAGCGTGGTGCTGCGATCACGCCGGCTGCGCGTGGCCACTCGGCTCCTGGTCGGTCTCGCTGTGCTGATCGCGGTGATTGCGTACGTGGGAACCGGGCCGTTGCTCTACGGAATCCTGAGCATTGACGGGCGAACAATCGGAGCGGCGCTCGCACTAACGGCAGTCGCGACGGCCGCCGCCGCGTGGCGCTGGCGTATCTTCGCCACTCGGCTCGGGGTTCACCTCACTTGGGCAACGGCGTTCGGCAGGTATTACCAGTCCCAATTTCTGAACACGGCCATTCCCGGCGGGATTGTGGGGGATGTGCACCGCGCAGTTTCTCACGGTCAGAGCGTTGAGAGCGTCGCGCGCGGTGCACGCGCGGTCGTGCTGGAACGCACCGCTGGCCAAGTCGTTCAGGTATCCCTATCGCTCGTGATTTTCGCCTTCATCGGTGCGCAGTTCGTGGTCTATCTCATCGCCGGGGTTGCGATCGGGGTCGGCATCGTCGCCATCGGGCTGGCCGTGGCCCTATGGCCACGTTCGCGCTGGAGGTCCGCCGTGCTTCGGGAAGCGCAGGAGCTTCGTGCCGGCTTTGGCTCGGTATGGACGTCGGCTCAGGTCGTTCTGGCGTCCGTCATCGTGGTGTCCTGTTACGTGGCGACCTTCGCCATTGCGACCGCGGCGATCGGAGTGACCGTGCCGCCTGAGCAGTTGCTCGTCCTCGCCCTGCTGGTACTGCTCGGTGCGTCGATTCCGTTCAGCGTCGGCGGATGGGGGCCACGCGAGGGCATTGCCGGTTGGGCTTTCGCCGTGGCCGGATTCGGTGCTTCTACGGGGGTCGCGGCATCCGCGCTATATGGCGTTCTGACCATCATCGCCGTCGCGCCAGGCGCGATCATGACGCTTGTCTATACCATCCGGAGGCGCACGCCGACTCGATGCGGGGCGAGTCCGGTGCTCATTGCGAAAGGTCTGGAGACGACACCGTGAGCGATCTGCCCTACGTCACTCTGAGCAGTGCGACTTCCCTCGACGGCTACCTCGACACGGCAGACCCACCGCGCCTGATCCTCTCCAACGAGGCGGACTGCGACCGGGTCGACAGTGTGCGTGCTCAACACGACGCGATTCTTGTTGGTGCGCGCACCGTGCGGCGGGATAACCCTCGGCTGCTGGTGCGTAGCCTCGCGCGCCAGTCGCGGCGGGAGGCCGCGGGTTTGCCGCATTCGCCGTGGAAAGTAACCGTGACCGAGACGGGCGATCTGGATCCGCGTGCGGCGTTCTTCACTGCCGGGGATACGACGAACGTGGTGTACTGCCCCACCTCGGTGGCCGCGCGCCTACGCCAACTCCTCGGGCCTTCAGCGCTGGTTGTTGGTCTCGGCGCCGGTGTCGACATGACCGACCTCGTCAGCGACCTGGCAGATCGTGGAATTCGAGAGCTCATGGTCGAGGGAGGCACGACCGTGAATACCCAATTTCTGGCCGCGAATATCGTCGATGAACTGCATTTGGTCGTTGCGCCACTGTTCGTGGGCGATTCCCGGGCCCCGCGCTTCGTGGAAGATGCCGTGTTTCCGTGGGCGAGCGATCGGCGTGCAACTTTCGTCGACGCACGAAAGATCGGCGATGTTGTGCTCCTGCGATACGCGCTCTCGGCTCGATTCGCCGTGCACGATGCCACGGATGCGCAGCGCCTCACCGCGCCGCCGATCGTAGCGGGAATGTCGTGACTGCGCCGCCGGCGATGTCCCCTGTGGCACTGCCCCCGGACTCGCGGAACGACCGTTTGCGCGCGGTTCGAGCGACGGTGCGTTCCGTGAGCTCCGCCGCCATTATCTATTTGTGTGTGATCGCTCCCGGTCTCGTCAGTTCCGGTTCAGCGCTTGCGCTCCTGCGGGTGCCACTCGAAGCGCTCCTCGCGCTCGTGATTCTCGCCGCCTCGCCCTGGGCTCCCGCGCGTCGGGTCGTCGCGAGCCTGGCTGCCATGATCTTCGTCACCGCCATCCTCAGTGCCGCACTCGATCGCGGGTTCTTATCCGCCGTGGGTAAGCCGTTCAACGTCGTGTCCGGTTGGCCGGAATTGGTCAGTGCGTATGGCGTACTGAGTGACTCGACCGGACCGGCCATCGCGTCGGTGCTCGTTGGCCTGCTCGTCCTCGCCTCCGTCGTGGTCGTTCTCGTTCTCGCGCGGGCCCTGCTTCAGCTTGCTGCCGTATTCCGTCACCACCCGCGCACGACCCGGATCGGGGCTACGGCCCTCGCGGCAGGCTGGATGGTTCTGGCGCTGATCGGCGCCCAAATCGTGCCCGGGCAACCGGTCGCCGCGGCGGATACCGTTCGCATGACCGTTGCAAAAGCCGACCAGGTGACGACCGCGAGGTCAGAGCAGACGGCGTTTGAGCGCACGATCGCCACCGACGATTTCGAGAGGGTGCCAGCATCAGATCTTCTTGGCGGGCTGAAGGGCAAAGACGTGATCATCGCGTTCATCGAAAGCTACGGCCAGGTCGCCGTGCAAAATACCGCCTTCTCGAAAGGCGTCAACGATGTGCTGGTACAGGGCACCGCGGATCTCGCTGCAAACGGCTACTCGGCACGCAGCGCATTTCTCACCTCCTCCACGTTCGGTGGGGTCAGCTGGCTCGCGCATTCGACCCTGCAGACCGGCCTGTGGATTGACTCGCAACAAAAATACGATCAGGTGACGTCGGGGAGCCGACTGACCCTGAGCGCGGCGTTCAAGAAGGCTGGCTGGCGCACCGTGAGCGTCGTTCCCTCCAACGATGAGCCCTGGTCAATCGGAAAGTCTTTTTATCACTTCGACACAGAGATCAACTCCCAAAACATGGGATATCGAGGCCCGAAATTCAGTTACGCACGTATCCCGGACCAGTTCACGTGGGCCTACTTTCAGAAAACCGAACTCGCTCAACCACACCCGCCGCTGATGGCGGAGATCGATTTCGTGTCGTCGCACACACCGTGGACTCCACTGCCCCACGAGGTGCCCTGGGAATCCATCGGGGACGGTTCGATTTTTGACCCGCAGCCCGCCCAGGGACTTGCCCCGAGCGAGGTGTGGAAGAGCGCACGTCACGTTCAGCAGCTCTACGGCCAATCCGTGCAGTACTCAATGAGTACCCTATTTTCTTTCCTGACGACGTACGACAACCCGAACCTGGTGCTGGTCGTGCTCGGCGACCACCAGCCTGCTTCGGTGGTCAGCGGGGCCGGCGCCAACCACATCGTGCCGATCAGCATCATCTCCAAGGACCCGGCGGCTATCGACCGAATCGCGTCTTGGCGCTGGGACCCCGGGATGCTCCCCTCGCCGAACGCGCCGCTGTGGCGGATGGATGAATTCCGCGATCGCTTTCTCACGGCCTATCGGAGTGCAGGGAGTGGTTGAACGTGCTGCCATTTTCAGAAGTCGATAATACCCAGTACGTTGGGAAAGCGGCTGAATGGTTCGGCGGCTTGCTCAGGGGGAGAACGTGCGAGTGGATCCGGTCGCTGCAGACGGCGCAAAAGTAAGTCTTGACCTAGGCAATGGCGGGCTTCTCCATGTGCGCTGGCTGCCCGGGTTCCATATTAAAGTCGACGACGCTCGGGACGTGATGGCGAGAGTCAACGAGGCCTGTGAGAACGAACAGTATCCCATGCTCGTCGATATGTCAGCAGTCGGTTCGGTGAGCCGCGAGGCCAGAGCTGTGTGGTCTATTCCCTGCAGCGCTTCCCGTATTGCACTGTTAGGCAAATCGCCTGTAGACCGGGTGCTGGCGAACTTCTTCCTCGGCGTGCACGTGCCGCCGTGTCCGACTCGTTTTTTTACGTCGCGCAGCGACGCCATGCTGTGGCTGAAGGCCGATGCCTGAGCGCCGGAAAGCGCCGCCTTCCGTCATGACGCCCAACCCGGGCGTCTGTCGTTGGTCGAGGCAGGTGCCGGTTCATCAGTATGCACTGGGCCGGACTTTTCGTCCTGGATTGCACCGTGAAATATGAGCTCGGAAAAAGGTATTGACGACCCGCGCATGCAGCAGCTGGTAGAGGGTATTGTCCGGTTGGCTGCCGGTGAGCTGAACACCCGTATGACACCGTCGGAACGTGGAGATGACATTGACGCTGTCATCACGGGGGTCAACCTGCTCGCGGAGGAGCTTGAGTATATTTACGCGGATCTGGAACAGCGAGTTGCCGATCGCACCGCCCTGTTGCGGCGAGCGCAGGGTGAGCTGGAACAGATGGCCAAGACGGATGCCCTCACCGGCCTGGCCAATAGGACTCTGCTGCAGGAGCGCATTCAGGAGGCAATTCTGGCCAGTGCGCACAGCGGCAGAGCCCCGGCCGTGCTGGTGCTGGATCTGGATTCTTTCAAGCCCATCAATGACACCCTGGGACATGGCGCCGGTGACGTCGTGCTGGTCGAGGTTGCCCGGCGCATCCGGTCCGCCGTCAGGGCCGGAGATACCGTGGCCCGTCTGGGTGGGGATGAATTTGCCGTGGTCATCGCTGATGCCACGGACGCGGAGGTCCTGCAGATTGCGGACCGGATATCGGAACAGCTACAGGACAGCGTGCACGTCGGAACCGAAACGGTCTGGGCGGCGGCCAGCATCGGGGTGTGCATCGGCACGACGGGGTATCCGGCCGAGGCGCTGATGCGCGATGCCGACATCGCCATGTATCAGGCGAAGGCTCAGGGTCGAAACAACGTGCAGCTCTTCCACCCCGCTATGCTCGACGCTATTCGGGAGCGCTCACGGATCACCGCCGAACTTCGCACGGCTGTTGCCGGAGACCAACTGGCTCTGCACTATCAGCCGGTGGTCGAATTGGCCTCGGGCAGGGCCATGGGTGTCGAAGCACTTCTTCGTTGGCACGATCCCGTACGCGGAATGATCATGCCGGACAGCTTCATTCGTATCGCCGAAGAAACCGGCCTGATCCTGGAGTTGGGACGGTGGGTGCTCCATGAAGGAGTCGCCCAGCTCAGGCGCTGGAACGCGGCCGCACCTGAGCTGACGGACTTCCGTCTGCACATCAATCTGTCCGCCGCCGAACTGCTTCGCAGCGATCTGCTGGAAGATGTCAGAGGCACTCTGGCGAGGCACCAGGTGGCGCCGTCGCGTTTGGTTTTGGAGATCACCGAGACCGTGCTGATGTCCAGGGGAACGGTGGAGCAACAGGTTCTGGGCGGGCTGCGCGATCTGGGCGTGGGGCTGCAGATTGATGACTTCGGTACCGGCTATTCGTCCATCAGCTATCTGCGGTCGCTTCCCGCGGACACGGTCAAGGTCGACCGCTCCCTCATCCATGACATCGGTTCGGACCCGCAGCAGCAAAAATTCGTTGCCGCCATTCTTCAGCTGATTTCATCTGCGGGACTGAAGGCAATAGTGGAAGGCATCGAAACCAAAGAGCAGGCGGCCCAGTTGCAGGCCATGGGCTGCCTGTACGGGCAGGGCTATTACTACAGCCGCCCGCTGCCGGCTGCGCAGGCGATGGATCGGATCCGGAGTCTCGCGCAGAGTCAGTACGCTTAGGGAATGTCAAAGCTTTGGGACCGCATGCTGCTCGTTCCATCAGTCGTGCGCCTCACGTCCCGCGCACCGAGGGATCCGGTGGCCGGGTGGGAAGGGTACTGGCGCGCAATCCACACCACCGGTCACGCCGGAGACGTGCTGTGGGACTCCGGATCACGGACCGAGCCTGCGCAGTACACCAGCGCCGTCCTGGCTCACTTTGATCCGGCTCTTCCGGTGATTGACGTCGGGTGTGGCAACGGACCGTACAGCCGCTGGCTGGCTGGACTTTTTCCGAGTGTGCTTGGCATCGATGTGTCCAGCGGCGCCGTCGAGCTGGCGAAGAGGGAAGCTGAAGGTCTTACAAACACCGACTTCATGGTCTTGGATGCTGCGGAAGCAGGCGCGGGAGAGCGCCTGTTGGAGCGGATGGGGCCTGCCAATGTATTTGTTCGCGGAGTTTTTCACGTTATGAAACCCGACAAGCAGGCCAGCATGGCTGCCAACCTGCGAACCGTCATCGGGAACAGCGGCCGGGTGTTCCTCACCGAAACCAACTTTCCCGGAAATAGCCTTGCCTACCTGCAGGAACTGGGCGCCACCCGGCGAAGCATGCCATCTCAATTGCAGAGTGCTCTAGAAAACCTGCCCCGCCCGGGACGTTTCGGTGCTCAGGAACGAAACAGCACATTTCCGGATGCGGACTGGCAGTTGATCGCCGACGGGCCGGTTAATATCGAGGTGGTCCCGATGAGCCGCCCCGGTTTTTCGCAGCAGATCCCGGGATACTTCGCTGTTCTGGCCGGCGCATGACGGTCAGCGTCTCGTAAAGGCCCGTCCAGCTGCGACGGTGTTAGGCATTCGGTGCGCGGTTCAGCCCTGGTCAGGCCTACGCCAGTGGACGGCGCGTAACTGCCAGAGAACTGAACACGTCGGCTGCAATCACGCGCACTCTGTTCGCCGCGGTCAGCCCCACTTTGGTCGCCACGTGGCCAGCGGACTCCTGCGGGCACGCCGGATGACCCGGCAGCGCCAGCGCCACGCCCTCGAGCGCACCGCGTGCGCCGCCTGCGAGAGTGGTATCCATGAGTATGCGCACCGGGCCCAACGAATTCCCGACGTGGATGCCCGGCATTGCCGCCGCAGGCGTGGCGGCGCTACTCGGGTGGGGCATCCACGTGCTCGCGCCCGCCATTCCGCTCCTCACCGCCGCCGTCGCACTGGGCATCCTCGTTACACAGCTGCCCCTCGCCCGCCGCGCACTGACGGGCGTTCTCGCTCCCGGTCTGAGGGTCGCTTCCAAGACATTCATGCGCCTGGGCATCGTGCTGCTCGGGCTCAAGCTGAGCCTGGTAGACATTGCACGCCTCGGCTGGGAGTCGATCGTCAGCGTGATCGCGGTCCTGGCGATTACCTTCGTCGTGACCCTCTGGCTGGGTCGGCTCTTCAAGCTGCCGGGTCATCAGCCCCTGCTGATCGCGACCGGATTCTCGATTTGTGGGGCATCCGCGATCGGAGCGATGAGCCAGATTGTGAAGTCGAAGGATGAGGATACCGCCACACCGGTCGCCCTCGTCACGCTGTGCGGAACGCTGGCAATCGGCGTGCTACCGCTGCTCTGGCATCCGCTCGGCTTCACTGCACTGCAATTTGGGCACTGGGTCGGCGCGAGCGTGCACGACGTGGGCCAGGTCGTCGCCACCGCTCAGATCGCCGGCCCCGCCGCGCTTGCGGTTGCCATCATTATTAAGCTCACGCGCGTGCTGATGCTCGCGCCCATGGTGGCCATCACGTCCTTTGCCGTGCGGCGCCGGGAGGGTGCTCCCGAAGTCGGCACGAAGCATCCGCCGATCGTTCCGCTGTTCGTCGCCGGATTCATTGGCGCCATGCTGCTGCGCACACTCCTGCCGCTTCCGGTTGCTCTCACCGACGGTGCCGACACCGTGCAGACTGCGCTCCTGGCGATGGCACTTTTCGCTCTCGGCACGGCGGTTCAGCTTGGCCCACTGGTGCGCACCGGATGGCGTGCCCTTTCGGTGGCTGTGCTGTCCTGGTCGCTGATTGCGGCCCTCGCCTGGGCTGCCGTGCAACTCGGGTGAGTCCTGCCACTGGCACATCCAAATCGCACAGGCCCGCCTCGTGCATGGTCCGTAGGCTCCATTACACGCCCCAAACTCGGAGGAACCGAATATGAACACGCGCATGCCGTCCGTAATTGTTTTCGACGTCAACGAAACCCTCTCGGACATGTCGCCCATGAATGCCCGTTTCGTCGAGGTCGGTGCCCCGGCTTCCCTCGCCGGAGTCTGGTTCGCGGCGCTTCTTCGGGACGGATTCGCCCTTGCCGCAGCCGGGGGAGCCGTGAAATTCTCGGTGATCGGCTCCCACCTCGGGCGGGAGATGCTCCGCGAGGTCACCCTGACCCGGAGCCTCGACGATGCCGTGACGCACATCATGGCTGGCTTCACGGCGTTGAACCTGCACCCGGACATCGCCGACGGCATCCACGCGCTGAAACGCGCGGGACTGCGTCTCGTGACACTCTCCAACGGGTCCGCAGAGGTGGCACGGGCCTTGCTGACCCGGGCGGATCTCGAGAGTGAATTCGAAGCCCTGCTCACGGTGGACGACGCCCCGGCCTGGAAACCGGTTCGGTCCGCCTACCGGTACGCCGCGGATGCCTGTGGGGCGCAACCGGCCGACATTCTGCTGATCGCCGTTCACCCCTGGGACATCAACGGTGCAGCCCAGGCGGGCCTGCGCACCGGGTGGTTGAACCGTGACAATTCGACCTATCCCGACTACTTCGCAGCACCGGACTACACGGCCGGTACGCTCGGTGAACTTGCCCGCCAGCTCGAACACGACCGGGCCAACGTCGCCCCGGAAGACTGAGCTACTTCACCCGGTGGCACACCCCATGGTGAGATGGTCAGCCCATCGGTCGTACGGTGAGGATCTGCTCAGCGCGGCCAACCGCGCCGGTCTCATCGTGGAGAACGGTGCTGGTCAGTCCGTGTCCGGCCGGCCCAAATGTGACGGTGGTGTCCAGCCCCACCCAATTTTCGGTCGGCTGGCGGTGAAAGTGGATGGTGAGGTCGAGGTTGGGGTAGGCCCACTCCACGGGCGACTGGCGAACGGCGATCCCGTTCGCGGTATCCACCAGAGCAATGAAGGCGGCGTGCGGGCTGCTTTCCTGGCCGGCGACCAGCACACAATTAGTGCGCAGCCACACGCTCGCTCGTCCCTGCTGCGGCGGTGCGACGGCTCTGGTCTCCAGGGAGGCCACGTACCCGCCCGGCCACGTGTCGGTCATCGACCAGGGAGCGGAATTCTCAGCAGAGGGCAGTGACGTTGATTCGCCACCGGCGACAGCGATCGTGTCTGCGGTCGCGATGAACCAGGCCCGGGCGAGCACGGCGGCGCGGCCAGCAATAATCACGGTGGCTTCGATGAGCTCGATGGTGCGGCCGGGGCGGATTGTCTCGACCCGGACTTCGCACTCTTCGGCGGAGAGGAAACCGAGAATATCAAAACTGATGCGCCCGAGTTCCTTGCCGTTGGGTCCACCGTCTGCGGCCGCTCGGTGCCGGTCGATGGCGTGCACGATGAGGCCGCCGAGTGGACTGAAGTGAATCTCGTCGGCCTGCCACGCACCACCGGCAAATTCGGTCGGACGGTAGCGGCCAGCGGCGATCGGCTCGAAATAGGCGTGTGGTTCGAGCTGTTCGCTCATGTAGTTTCTCCTTGGTGCGCCGCCGCAGTGCGGTGTTCGTGAGGCAGGGTTGCCCCTCCAGACTAAGGCCAGCGCCAGAACAGCACTGGTGATCCTCATCAGGGCTGCACCACCGGCCCGCGGTCAGCGTTCGGCTACCGAAGTGGGTCGGCTACCGAAGCAGGTCGGCCAGGGAGCCGGACGGCAGAACGATCCAGCCCTCCCGGCGGGCGCGATCGAGCACTACCGGTGCCGGCGGTTCGTACCGTCCCAGAGCTGCACTGCGGGCGGCGAGGGCTGCGATCACCGCGTCGAAGGCATCCGTTGAGGTGATCATCTGCGGAGCGAACGGGCCGAGATCGAGCCAGGGTGCGGCATCCCGAATGTCTTGGAGGAGGTCTGAACGAATGCCGGGATCCGTTCGGTACCCCGTCGTCGAGAACCCCCACAGGCGAAGGGAAGCCCCCGGGTAAATTTCTGCGACTATTCCCGAGCCTGACCGGTCGACGGAGATGCCGGCGCCGGAGATTCTGGAAAGGAGCCCCGCGCAACGCATGGCAGTGAGTCCGAGCCGGTCGGTGGACACGCTCAGTGGCCAGCGCCCGGTTTTCCTACGTACTTCACGATCTGTCTCGCGGTAGGCCAGCGTGCGGCGCCACGCGATCCCGCCGTCGACTCCGGGCAGGCTCTCGTCGCCACTGGAATGCGCGACCACGAAATGTACGAATTCGTCGGGCCAGCCGAACGCGCAATCGATGCCCATTTTGTGCACGGTGCCGGCAGCCTTGACAATGACCGCATCTGCAACGCCGAGCTGCAGCTCGACCAGCGAAGCACTGGCGTCGGTCCAGTCTATGACGGCGAGGGCGGTGCCTTTAGGCTCGGCAGCAAGATCCACTCCGGCAGTGCGCATGCGCCCAGTTTACGGTGAGACGCTATTTGAGGCGGGCCGCGATAGTGCCGAACCGGCGGCAATGACCCGTCCGCACGATCGATAAACTCTGACTATGTCAGACCAGCACTTCGAGCAGGATGAAACCCTGCGCCTTCCAACCATCCAGTTCCGTGTCGTTCTCGATCTGGGCGCGCGGCTCGCCGCGGCCATCACCCTGCCCCCGGAGCTGGCCCACCCCGATTTGTTCGCCGACCGCGACGACGAGGGCGGGGCGCTCAACCTGTCGATCGACTACGACAGCGGCCAACTGCACGTGCTCCTTGACGAAGCCGGCCCCAGTTTTCACTACCACGGCACAACAGACCCCTTCGAAAGTCCCTGGTCCAAGGATCAGACCGAGATTTTGCTCGAATGGGCTCTCGCGCTGGTGCAGGAAATCGACGGTCAGGATGCGCTTCTCGACTGTATCTATGAGGCCGCCGAGTGGTTCGAACAGGGTTTCACGCTCTACGTTCCGGAGACCGAACCGACCCAGCTCGAATTAATCGAGGTCGACATCATCGGTGAACTTCTGACCCTGCCGTGGCTCGGCTCCGGGCGGGTCGACCATGAGCACATTGACGGCGACAACCACCCGATCGCGCTGCTCTGGAACGTGAGCAACGACGACACCGATGTACCGATCGCCCGCGCCTGGCTCGACCCCGAAACGGGCCAGCCGCGCGCCATGGCGGAGCCGGGAGTGGACTGGAACGCCGTCGCTATGAGCGAGGGCGAGGTGCTGCAGTGGCTCGTCGGAATCTACACCAACCACCACGTGGCGCCGACGCCCGAGGCCCAGATCATGCGCGCGGCCCTGGAACGCATGGGTGGCATCCGCTGACTTAGCCTGAGCGTTGTGTGTCCGCCCCAAGGGCTTCGTCCCTGAACTTTTGCTCGTGAGATGATGTGAATCTGATGCGTTCCTTTCTGCTGCAGGCCCGGGAATCGTTCTGGTTTCTTCCGACCGTGTTCGGGATTGGCGCAGTCATCCTCGCGCAAGCTCTGGTCTTTCTGGACCGGACGCTGATCGACCACGGCGACAACATCGCGTTCGTTGACTCGCTCAGCGCCTCCGCCGCACGAAGCATTCTGACGATCATCGGCACGGCCATGCTCACCGTCGCAGGGATAACCTTCTCGATCACGATTTCCGTACTCGCGACCACCTCATCCACTTACGGACCCCGTCTGGTCCGTAACTTCCTCGCCGACCGCGCGAACCAGATCGTGCTGGCCGTCTTCACTTCCACTTTCTTGTATTCTCTCGTTGTGCTGCTTGCGGTGCGCTCGGAAACCGACGCTGGCGGCGGTTTCGTGCCCACCCTTTCGATTTACGTCTCCGTCGCCATTGGCGTGCTTGATGTGGCGGTGCTGGTGTTCTTCATTCATCACATCGCCGACTCCGTGCAAATCACCACCCTGCAACACCGCGTTCAGACAGACTTGCTCCGCGCCATCGCCCGCATCTACCCGGCTGTGGCACCAGTCAGCACCACCACCCGGAGGACACTCACCCCACTCACCGACCCAGGACCGGTCGAAGCCGGCACGGACGGGTATGTGGCCTACGTCGATCTCGACCGCCTCAAACGGGTCGCGGAGAAGGCGGGGTGCATCATCGATGTACGGGCGATGCCCGGTACCTACATCGTCACCGGCGACCCCCTCGTGCGCGTTTCCCCACCAAACGTTGAACCTGATTTCATAAAAAACGTTCGGGCGTCATTCTCGCTCGGGACCGCCCGTACCCCACTGCAAGACGTTCGCTTCGCACTGCAACAACTCGTTGAAGTCGCCGTGCGTGGCCTCGCCTCCGGCGCCAATGACCCGTATACCGCCGTCACCGCACTCGACCTGGCGGCATCTGCCCTCGTCGACCTTCTTAATCGGCCAGCCGCGGCGACCGCACTCACCGACATCCAGGAAAACCCGCAGGTGCTCCTGCACTGGCCCGAGCCCGACGACCTCATTCGCGAGGTGTTCGCTGGTATTACCACCTATGGGCTCGAGCATCCACTCGTCGTCGACGCTGCTGTGCGTCTCGCCGAGCGCCTTCTCGTTGTCGCCGAGCCTTCCACGTGCGAACTGCTTCGTAGCGCCATCCATGAGTTGCGCCGTCCGTGATCGGGCAATGGACGGAAGCGGTAGCCTGAAACAAAGCAAATAAAGGAGTGATTATGCAGGTCATCGTGAATACTGACAGCAACGTCGACGGCACCGATCGGGTTGCCGGTGGACTGGAAACGATCGTCGAAGAGTCCCTTTCGCGCTACAGCGAGCGCCTGACCCGGGTGGAGGTCCACCTCTCCGATGGCAGTGCCGGTCGTAGCAGTGCCGAAGATATCAAGTGCACCCTCGAAGCACGTCCGGCTGGCGGAACGCCCGTCGTCGTCACCGAGAACGCCAACGTCGTGGAGGAAGCCCTGACCGGCGCCCTGCACAAGATGAAGAGCCTGCTCGAGACCCACTTCGGCAAGCTGGACAACCGCAAGGGCAACCTTCCGATGGGCGACGTCGTCTAACGATCGCCTCTTCTCTGCGACACGAAAGCGGGTAAATGGTTGCTTCAGTACCTGTGAAGCAAGCGTTTACCCGCTTTCGTGCGAAGTGGGGACTCAGAACAGCGTGTCACCGATGTAGCTGCCCGCGGCGCACCCCGGCGGAATGGCGAAGACGGCCGACCCGATCGGGGTGATCCACACGTTGAGCAGATCGAGGGCGTCCATGCGGCGCTGGAGAGGCACGAACTGCGCATCGACATCCGCTTGAAACGAGACGAAGAGCAGGCCGGAATTCGACACGCTGCCGGTGCCCGGCGCATCATCGTAGTTGTAGCCACGGCGCAGGATGCGTTCGTCGGGGTTCTCGCTGCGGGCACGGCGCATATGCGAGAACTCCGCGATCACCGGAAAACCGATGGCGGTCTTCGCGTCGAAATCGGGAGCATCCTTCTCATTGACGCCGGTCAGCGGCGCGCCATTACTGAGCGTGCGGCCAACGGATGCCTCCCGGCCAGCCCGGTCGAGCTTGTCCCATTTGTCGAGATCCATGGCAATGCGCCGCAGCACAAAGCCCGTGCCACCGTGCAGCCAACTCGGGTTGTTGGCGGCGCCCCAGACCAAACGTTCGAAGTCGGGCGTGCCCGGCACGAAATTGACCGTGCCGTCAACCTGGCCGAACAGGTTGCGCATGGTCGTTCCGGGCTTTACGGACCCGGGTGCCCGGCGAAAGCCGGTCTGCACCCAGCGCACAGTGCCGAAGCTACGGCTGTCCTTGAGGAGCATGCGGGTGGCGTGGGCGACGATGAGGGCGTCGTCGGCGGCGATCTGGATGAGCAGGTCGCCGTCGCCCCAGGCTGGGTCCAGTCGGTCGACGCCGAACGCGGGTAGGGGACGCAGCCAGCTGGGTGCTGTGCCGCCAGCAGCGGCGACGAGGCCGGGGCCGAAGCCGAAGGTAACGGTAAGCCGGGCCGGGGCGACGGCGAGCTCGGGCTCCGAATCGGCCAACGCCGCCTCGCCCTGGGTAAGCCGGGCAGCATCGCTCGTGAGAATCTTCATGAGCCGCCGCAGGGCCAGTGCGTCGGTACCGGGGACCAGATCGAGGGCGATGAGGGTCGCGTTGCTCTGCGGCACGGTGTCGATCCCGGCCTGGTGCACGCCGTAAAACGGCACGGCTACCGTGCCGTTGAGCGGATCGGCAACTGCCGGAGCACTGGACTTTGTCGCCAGATCAATACCGACCGCGCCAGCGGCGCCGATCCCGGCCGCGGCACCCCCCAGAAGGAGGTGCCGCCGGCTGAGTCGACGACCAGCGGATGCCGGCTGGTCATTCGTCATTACTTGTCGGTCTCTTCGTAGCTCTCGTTCGCGCCGGAGTAGTCCTTGGCCGGGGCCGTGAACTCAAACGTCGAACCGTCGGACAGGGTGAGGGTGAACGCAGAGTCGACGCCCGCGACGAGCGGCTCGGTCAGACCCATGAGCATCAGGTGGTTGGCGCCCGGGGCCAGCTCGTAGGAACCATTGGCGGGAACGATGAAGCCACCCTCTTTCTGCTGCATGACCATGGCTCCCGAATCGTCTTCGACGGTCTCGTGCAGCTCGATCATGGTTGCGGCAGGTGACTGTGCCGAGACCACGTTGATGTCGGTGTCGCCGGTGTTTTCGAGGGTGCCGAAAGCCGCGCTCATGCCCGTTTCGGCTGATTTGACCCAGGGGTCGGTGATGGTGAGGCTTTCGGCTGCGGTGGTTGTGGTGGCCGGTTTCGCAGTATCGGTCGTTGCGGCGCAACCGGTGAACGTAAGCAGAGCCGCGACGGCGACGATCAGCATGCGGGGTGTGGTGGAGAGTGTCATGGTTGTGTCATTTCTGTAGGAGTAAGAGTGCGGTGTGCAGCGGATGCCGCGTGGCGCCGACGCAGCGCGAAGATGCCGAGAAAGAGCCCCAGGCCCGCGATTGCCCCGATCAACGCGGTCACGCCGATCGGGAGACCTGCGTCGGCGGAACCTGAGGAGGAGCCACCGGTTTCGGACCCGGACACGGCCGGGTCGGTCGGGGTGGTGACCGCGGGAGCCGAAGCATCCGTTGTGGGTGTCGGTGCCGCGCTCGCGTCACCGACCGTGAAATCGAACGTGCCGGAGATGGGATGCCCGTCGGCCGAGACCACCCGCCAGCGCACCTGGTAGGCGCCGTCAGGCAGGGACGGGTCAAGGGCCAGAGTGGCCGTTGGCCCGTCGAGCGTCGGGGCACCCGCCACCCAGTCGGTGCCCGCGGAATCAACCACGAGCGTGACGGCCCCGAGCTGCATGATGTCGTCGGTGAAGCGGATCGACACAGTTTCGGGAGCTGCATCGACATGCTCGGCATCAGCCGGGGTTGTCGAGAGTACCGAGTCGTGTGCGCTTGCGGGCGCCGCGACGCCGGTGAGAGCGAATGCGGCGGTGAGTGCGAGCGCGCTGAGGACGGCCAGAGGCCGCTTTCGGGCAGGAAGAGAGAACATGCGTTACCTCCGAAGGGTCGGGAACGAGCTGTGGCCGTGGTGGCACGCGTTAGAGATCGTGGCACTTCTAGGAACGAGTGCCGCGAGCGCGAACGAGTGCCGCGAGCGCGTAGATGCGTCGCAGGAAAGAACCGGCTAGAAGGCGGCGATCGCTAGCGGCGGGCCTCGGTATCGCATCGGCGACAGCAAAACGGCCAGATCCATCGGCGCGACAGTCCGGTGCAGCGCGGCACGCACCTGGGCAGCGCGGCCCGGCGTGACCAGCACAATGCCGAGCGCAATAAATACGGCCACGAGGGCGGTGCGAGCCAGCTCGACCAGCGCCCAGAACGTGCGCTCGCCGCGGCGCAGCGCCATGATCGTCACGACAGCCGCGAGGGCGTGGGCAACCCACATCCATCCGTGAGGGGGCATGACCGGCGCAGCGGATACCGCTCCCACGATCACGGTCGCCGACCCGTGGTGCCCGGACACCGTCATCGAGCCGGCGGTTCCGCCGAGCCCGAACAGCAGGTGGAACAGCACCTGGCTGAATCCCACCGACACACTGAGCTTGGTCAGCGAGAGTGTTTTACCAGCCAGGGCCACGCTGAGCATGCCCGCAAAGGCGAGCGCGATCGCGATGCTCACCGGAGCGGGCGCGCTACCGCCCGCGGCCACGTGTGAGAGGGCGGCGACGAGGACCGCTACGGCGGCGGTCAACCAGCCGCGCGCGAACCGCGCCCACCTCGTTGCCATGTCAGCCGCCCGATGAAAAGTAATCAACTAGAACAATGTCTTCATTTCTAGGATAGTGGATCGCGCGCCAGTGCCAGACCTGACCGCCACCCGGTAGAAGCTGCGTCAGCAGCGGGGCAGTCCGCGGCAAATGGTAACGTCGCCTAGGTCTAGCAACTGGTTTGACAGTCGATGCCCCTCCTGCAAGGAAATAATGCCCCAGCAATTGAACATTTCGAGCAATCTTCCGCGTGAGTTGACGGGGCTGTCCAGTGAGATGCTGCAGGATCTGCAGCAGCTTGCCCGTACACCTTCATTGCTGGTGGCCTGCAACTATGGCGGCACGCTTTCGCATCACGTCGACTCCGATGTGCCGTCGGTTCTGCTGACGGAATCAGCCACCGCCCTGCGCGCGCTCGCCGCCCTGCCCAACACGCACACGGCTGTCATGTCGGGACGCCCACTGCGCGACCTCGCTGCGGATTCCCGGCTGCCCCGCGAGGTGCACCTGGTGGGGTCGAACGGCGGGGAATTCGACTCGGAATTCGACTCGGAATTCTTCGACGGCCCCGAGCCCTCGAACGAGTCCCAGGATTCCGGCGTGGCCCTCGACCGTCTGCGCACCCGTCTCGGCGTGAGCGCCGCTTTCTTTGCCGGCGATGCCCCGAGCGACGAAATGGCCATGAACACCCTGCACGGGCCTGACCTCGGTATTCGCATTGGCGACGGCGAATCCGTTGCCGCCCACCGCATCGGCGGCCCGGACATGCTCGCCCAGATGCTCGCCCTGTTGTTCGAACTGCGCAAGGACTGGCTGTTCGGCCAGCACGTCGTTGCGATTGAACGCCACTCTATGCTCGGCGACGGCACCTCCACCGCCCTCGTGACGCCGGAAGGGCGGATCTGCTGGATGACGCATCCGCTCCCCGATTCTGGCTCGTTGTTCGCGAGCATTCTCGGCAGTGAAGAAGCCGGACACTTTTCCATTGAACCGGTGAAAAAGAGCCGCGTGCTCGGCCAGCGCTACGTCGACAACACCATGATCGTTGAAACCCGCTGGGCCGACGTCACCGTGACCGACTACATTGAGCCGTCGCCGCTCGGCATTACCAACCTCGTGCGCAAGCTCACCGGTACGGGGCTCGCCCGCATTGTGTTCGCTCCGCGTCCCGACTACGCCGTCGCCTACTTCAACATGCACTCGGACGACGGCGAGGTGACCATCACCGGCACCCCCGACCCGATCGTGCTCACGGCGGCGGGCGTCGACTTCACCGTTTCGAGCGACGGTCGCAACGAAACAGCCACCGCCGTGGTCGACCTATCGCAGGGCCCGATCATGCTCAACCTGCGCTGCGGCGACACCGAGCCGTTTCTGGCGGATGCTGCCGGCGAGGCGGCGCGGCGCGGCGCGGTCATGAACGACTCCCGTTCCTGGGTGAATTCATTGTCGCTGCCGAGCGTCAAGCCGTCTCTCGTTGGTCGTTCGGCTCTTGTGTTGCGTGCCCTCTGCTACGAACCGACCGGAGCGGTGCTGGCCGCCTCGACGACATCGCTGCCGGAGGGAATCGGCGGCACGCGCAACTGGGACTACCGTTACTGCTGGCTGCGCGACGGCTCAATGACCGTCAAAGCACTCGTCGACCTCGGCTCGACCGATGAGGCCGAGTCGTTCCTGCGCTGGTTGGCGGAGGTCGTCGACGAGAGTCCCGGCGCGCAGTGGTTGCATCCGCT
>JBBRBV010000031.1:0-34558 GCA_038205545.1 Actinomycetales bacterium | reverse complement strand
CGGCTCGGCGCGGCCAGAGCGAGTTCGCTGGTAGCGGTAAAAGCAGAATTCCTCAGAATCACGTGACAGAGGCGAAGATCGTGGCAACGCTGCACCCGGACGCCCTCAGCGAGAAGGATCGGATAGACCCGTGCGGTCTGTTCCCAGACCCAGCGCGGCGTAGCAGGTGCAGTCGCCCCCGGCTCGCGGTGGCCCGGCTCATGCGCGGTCACGAACGACCCAAACTCGGACCGGGTCAGGCGGCGGCTCGCCTCCATCGGGAAGCCAGCGTCGTCTAGCTTGTCAACGAACAGGTCGCCGTTGCTTGCGAGCCGGACCAGTACATACACCTGACCATTGTGCCCGGTGGCGACCATGTTCAGCACCACAGGGTCGATAGGTCGTACCGGGTGAGTCGTTGTCTGCAGACCGCTGACGACTCACCCGGTGCGCGGCCGGAAAGCACACGCCTCGTACTAGTCACCGCCGAGGTCTACAGAGAGCTTCAGGACCTTACCAATAGGCTTCGGCGCCCCCGTCGCATCGGCCACGAACGAGTTCGTCGTCACGTAGACGCTGGTGCCGGCGAGTTCAATCGCGGAGGGAGACGTAACCGGAAGCCGCAGCACACGATCGGTCAGGGTCGGGTGGAAGACGGAAACCTGACCGGTACCATTCGGACCGCCGAAGAGTTCGGTCACGGCAATCACGCCGGTGCGCTTCGAAACGGCCAAGTCGGTCGCACCGACGAAGCCGCCAGCCACGAACTGCACCTCAGCGGTGGCCGGCTGAAACCGATAGACCGCTCCGCGGGCGCCGAGGCTCGCGTCTTCCGGGCCGCCAGGCAGGCTCGTCACGTAGAGCCAGCCGTCGCCGCCCTGTTCGACATCGGTCGGCACCGGTTCGAACCGATAGCCATATCCGGCGGAGCACGCTGGGAACCCGACTCCGGCGGCGATTTCGGGAGTGACCATGATCGGGTCGCTGGCTGGGAGCACGACAGCCGTGCTCACAGTGCCGTCATATCCGACCCTGAGGATGGCGTTAGCCCCGGCATCCGCTACGTAAACGGCATCCTTTAACGGGAGGCTGGCGTACGGGTGGGTATCAATTTGTCCGGAATACGAGGCCGGGCCGGTGGGGGCTGCGGGATCGAACTGGTCGAGGCAGGACTGCGGCAGGTCGACGAACCCGTAGCTGTTGACCTGGTCGGGGTTCGCCATACTTTCGTAGGCGGCGAGATCGGCGAGTGGTGCTGGTGGGCCACCAGCGGGCATCGCGTAGAGCGTGGATGACGTGTGATCCTGGGAATGACGCACCGTTGCGACGAGGATCGAGCTGACTTGAGCCGGCCTCCACAGACGCCGACGAGTGCACAGTATCCCCGAAGCTGTGAGGTGTCTAGGTAATTTTGCCCAATTCGTGGATGTCGGATCGGACCGCGATATCGCGCAGTGCAGCGGGCTGATCAGCGTTCCGGTGTCGGGGCCTTTGGCTCGACTAATCCGCTCTGGGATCGAAGTGGCCCGAAACAATTCCAATCAGGCGGAGCGCCGTCGTGACGCCATCAGGGGTTGCGGCGATCACGCCCATGCTCAATTCACTGCCAGCATGCGCTCGTATTGCGCGCAAGATACCCTAGGGGGTATACTCACAATCGAGGATAAATGGAGGTTTCCTTCCCAGAAACTACCCCACCGTCCAGCTAAGGAGTGCCCCATGCTTTTTGAACGTATCTACGACGACGACCTGGCCCAGGCCAGCTACCTCATCGGCTGCCAGGCCAAAGGCGAAGCGATGGTTGTCGACCCCCGACGTGACATTGACGTCTACCAGTCATTGGCTGCAGCGAACGGGATGAAAATTGTCGCCGTTACCGAAACGCACATCCATGCAGACTTTCTCTCCGGCACGCGCGAGCTGGCCGCTGCCACCGGCGCGACCACCTACGTCTCCGGTGAGGGCGGAGCCGACTGGCAGTACGGGTTCGAGGCCGAACGCCTGAGCGACAACGATGAGATCACTCTCGGAAACATCACCGTGAAGGCAGTTCACACCCCCGGCCACACGCCCGAACACCTGTCCTTCTTGATCACCGACGGTGCGTTCGCCGACACCCCCGGATACCTTCTCTCCGGTGATTTCGTCTTCTCCGGTGACCTGGGTCGCCCCGACCTGCTCGACGAGGTCGCCGGCGGTGTGGACACCCGTTTCGCCGGAGCCAAGCACCTCTTCAGAAGTCTGCAGGACAAGTTTCTGGTCCTGCCGGACCATGTTCAGGTCCACCCCGGCCACGGCGCCGGCAGCGCATGCGGCAAGGCGCTTGGCGCCATCCCCTCCTCCACCGTCGGGTACGAGCGGCTCTACTCCTGGTGGGGCCCCTACTTGGCTGCCAACGATGAGGAAGGCTTCATTAGCGAACTCCTCGACGGCCAGCCCGACGCCCACGCTTACTTCAGCCGCATGAAGCGCGAAAACCGCCAGGGACCAGCCGTCATGGGGCCCCGTGCACCACTCAATGAACTGCGCACCGTCGATGTCGCCCGGGACCTGACCGCAGACACGGTGACGTTCGTAGACACCCGGTCTAACGCCGAAGTCCACGAGGGCACCATCACCGGCTCCCTGAACATCCCCGCTGGTAAGTCGACCGCCAGCTACGGCGCCTGGGTCGTGAACCCGGAAACCGACAAGAACCCGCTCGTCTTGCTCGCTGCGAACCAAGCCTCCGCACAGGAAATGTGGGACCACCTGATCCGGGTCGGCATCGACTCCGTCGCCGGCTTCGTCACCAGCGCCGAGGGCCTACCTGCCAGCACTCCGAAGTTGATCCAGCCCGAAGAACTGGACGGCTTCGATGCCGCGATGGTGTTGGATGTGCGCAACCGCACCGAGCACACGGCCGGTCACATCCCCGGCTCCCACCAGCTCAGCGGCGGCCGCGTCATGTGGAACCTGGATCAGCTTCCGGCAAACGGCACCATCGTGACCTACTGCCAGAGCGGCGTACGGAACTCCGTCGCGTCCAGTGCCCTGCGCCGCGCCGGCTACGACGTCGTTGAACTCGACGGCAGCTACGCCGGGTGGGCAGCCTGGCAGCAGGCACGGGAAACTGTTCCCACTAACTGATTCACGCCACACTGAAGTCAGTGATTGATGCCGTTGACGGCGGCCCGGGAAACCAGGCCGCCGTCAACGGCATCAGCATGTGCGCGGTCGAGTTCGATCCCGAAGTTCGACCCGAAAGTACGCCTGTGGTCATGGTCGCCGACGGAATCGGAAGATCGATCGGAGGCGAGGCCCTACCTTTGGCGCAGAAACCGCTCGGTGTGGACGTAGTCGAAAAACTGATCGTTTCCCTCGCCTGAGTCTCGTCGAATTTCACGATACAAGACCGTACGAGCGGCTCGCGCACGTTCTCCTACGTGCACGGTGCGGCTCTGGTGGCTCTGCGAAACGGCGTCAGCCGAGGATGGCCTGCACTGCGACATAGACGGCGACGACCAGTACCAGAACGGCAAAACCGCGCTTGAGGACGGCATCCGGCAGTCCGCGTCCAAACCGTCCGGCGGCCAGGGATGCGGCCATGGCCGTCGCTGCGAAGGCGCCAGCCACGGCCCAGTCAATCTGGGCATCGACCAAGTGCGCTGCGAAACCGGCGACGGAGTTGATCACGATGATAACCAGGGACGTGCCGATTGTCATGCTCATCGACAGGCCTAACACCAGAGTGAGGGCCGGCACGATCAGGAAGCCTCCACCGACGCCGAGCAGCCCGGTCAGAAACCCGACCACTGCACCGGTAGCAAGAGCCCGTGGCAAGCAGCTGCGCCACTTCACCCCCCCGTCTGGCAACGCGCAAGGTCCGCCGACGGATCTGGTGGGGAAGAACATCCGCACACCGGCGATGACCATGATTACGGCAAACGCCCCGAGCAGAACGCGCGGATCAACCAGCCGGTTGACCATGGTTCCGAGGTAGGCGGTGGCCACGCCTGCGCCTCCAACGATGGCAGCTAGGCGCCAGTTCACGCCCCGGCGCATTCTCGGGATCACCGCAACGGCCGAGGCTGCTCCGACGACGATGAGCGAGGTCGGAATCGCCTCGGACAGAGGCAAGCCGACCCCATATACCAGTGCCGGTACGGCGAGGATAGATCCACCGCCGCCAACCAGCCCGAGCAATGCCCCAACTATGAGGCCCAGAGCCAACGCCGGTATGATCACGACGAGTGCGGTCCGACGGTTGGCAGCGCCTCGGCTGTCCATTCGAGCATGCCGCCCGTCATGGTGTACGCCGTGAACCCGGCGGCGGCCAGGTCTTTGGCGGCCGCGGCACTACGGCGTCCGCTTCGGCATACGGCGATCACGGGCCGTGTCGTGTCGAAGAGGTCATGGCTGTGCGGTAGATCCCCCAGAGGGATGTGCCGGGCACCGGGAATCATGCCCTCGGCGAGTTCCTCGGTTTCACGGACATCGACGATCTGGTCGATAGCCAGCCGTTCGAAGACCTGCTTGGTGGTCAGCTCCATTGTGGTATCCATATCGACTCCTCGTAATGTACAAGTCCATGATACCCCGTAGGGTATCCGAGTCCAAAATGCGCACATCATCTCCGTCGAAACAATCTCGTGCGGTAGGCCTGGTGTGCTGGCCTTCGGGATTTGCTGTCTACCAGAATATGGCCAGGGCCTTTCGGGTGACTCCCATGATGTATCAAGGGCAGGCAGGTTGAATCCGCATATTTGCTAATACATCGCAGGTGTGGCCGACGTTGGGACCAATCAGTCGGCAATAAAAGTGGCTGGCACCAGCTCGATCCCAACGACGTCAGCCAGCAGCATCCGGTCGATTGTCTGGCCGCGACGCAGCACACTGATCTGACCGGTCGGCTCGAGGATTACGCAGGCCACTTCTGCCAGTGATCGGATCCCGGCCAATCGCAGCTGGGAATAGACCTCGCTCTCGATGACGTGCGATCGCGTGAGATTATCGTCGAGCAGCCGTGACCCGGCCATCAGTAGTACAGCGGGGCTGTTGACCATCCGGGCGACCTTGGAACTGCGCCGCAGTTGACCAGTGGCCGCCTGAAGGCCGAGAAGCGTCGCAAGCCCGAGCAGCCCGGCAATAAGTGTGGGGGTGTCCCCGAGAATGGCGCGCCCAATGACTGCTCCGAGCGCGATGATCGCCGCAAGATCAAAGCTCGACAGGTTGGCCAGGGTGCGCTGGCCGAGGAAGCGCACGAGCAACAGTACCGCAACGTAGAAGACAATCGACGAAGCCACCACCCTCGCCGCATCGACCCAGTTAAGTCCGAATTCCAACCACATATGCAACTCCCATCCGGCCTGCGACCCAACGGCGCCCAGGCATGCGTACCGTTGCCATTATTGTCGCCAGCACGAACGCGAGCGGGCCACCCGTTAGATCGCGGGTCAGAGGATCGTTCCGGCCACGACACGAATGTGTCCGCCCCGTACAGATGAGGACTTGCACATTCACGCCGTCACGTTCTATGGCGGTCCAGAGGCGATTCTGAAGGTCTGCGCCGCCGACGGCGGTGGCCCAGCGAACAAGCGGTCGAAACAGTCGCGCGCTGCCCACTGGCAACTGCATGTCCACAATGCACGCGCGTCCGCCAAGGCGCAGGCGGGAGCGCATCCGGTCCCAGGCCGGGTGCCAATCGTCAAAGACACTCATCGCGTAGCTGGAAAAGGCTCCGTCGACGCGGCCTCTCGACGCTGCCGGGAGCTCGTTCGCGACGTGCGTCGGATCGAAGGTGGTGGCATCCGCTCCGATAAGGCGCACGGAGGACCATTCACGTGCCTGCACGCGGCGGGCTGCGATCCAGTCCGATAACGGTACCCGAGGTGCCGACGGCATCCACAAGCAGGCTAAAATTCAAACCGGTACCGCAGCCGAGGTCGAGGTCGAGGACAATGTCGCCGGGGCGCAGGTTGAGGAGCGCCACGCCGCGCTCACGGCCGGCCCGGTAGACGATGCGTTCTCCCGAAAGGGCATCGTAGAAACGGGCAGCGGACTTGTAAGCATCCGCCTTGATGGAATCCCAACCTTTTGTCTTCGTTAGCCTAACCAGCCCCGACGTCGCTCAGAACGCTGACGACTTCGACCGAAACCCGCAGGTACCGGTCGAGGTCTATCTCCGGCACCGATCCTGACCCGTGCTGGCCGAGCGACCGCAGTGCGCCTCCTGCGCTACCCAGGGGAATGAGATGCCGCTCGTTCCGCTCGGCGCGGCCAAGGGGATCAGATGGTGCGCGCGGCCTTGGCCAGGTTGGCCTTGAGCTCTGCAATGGTCTGTCGTGTGCCGTAGGCCGGACGGTCACGCTCAGAGCGCCAACTCTCGGAGAGCGGGCCCATGTCGACGGTATCGTAGCCGAATTCGTCGTAGAGCTTCGTCACGAAGGCGGAGGCATCCGCGAAGTCTGACGACGTAGCGAGCGCGCGCCGCGCCGGATCGCCGACCGGGAGCGCGTCCGCGGTGATGTCGGCGGCCGTGATGTGGTTGAAGCCCTTCGCTACGCGCGAGGTCGGCAGATGCTCCTGAAGCATGCCCGTCACCGTCGCCTCGCCGTTGTCGAGGGCCTCTATGTGTCCGTCGCGTTCGAAGTAGTAGTTGTTGGTATCGATGACGATCTTGCCGGCGAGCGGCTCAACGGGCACGTCCGCATACGCTTTGAGCGGCACCGTCACGACCGCAACGTCGGCGGCCTGAGCGGCCTGAACTGCGGTCCCGGCGGTCGCTTTCGACCCGAGTTCCGCAACGAGGTCTGCGAGCGTTTCCGGACCGCGCGAATTGCTGATCACGACGTCGTAGCCGCTCTCGATCGCCTTGCGGGCGACCTGGCTTCCAATATTTCCTGCACCGATAATCCCGATAGTTGTCATGGTGACGACAACGAGGGCGGCACCGCAAATGTTCCCGATGCCCCGAGCCGTGGTCGTCAGGCGATGCACTGAGGATTTCCGATGTCGTCACTCCCCGAGGCGACTACCCCATCGCGAGACCACGATGAGAGGACACACGTCCAATGCGACGGTGCCGGAATGAACTAAGAGCGTGAATTCTGTCGACGCGTTACGGCGGTCCTGATGAGGATGGGTACAGCGGAGATGACGACGATTCCGACCAGGACGACGTCGATGTAGCGTGCGGCGAACTCGGCCACTCCCGAGATGTGGGCCAGCCCAAAGCCCAGCAACACCACACCTGTGGACCACAGCACGGCACCGACGAGGTTGAACATCGTGAACACGCGCCGCCGCATCGTGCCGACACCGGCTGCGACGGGAGCAAAGGTGCGCACGACGGGCACGAAGCGGGCGACGGTGACGGCCGCAGGACCAAATCGGTCAAAGAATCCCTGAGTTCGGGTGACGCTTTTCCGGCTGAAGAGACCCGACTCTCGTCGGTCAAAGATGCGTGGTCCCGACGCGCGCCCTACGATGTAGCCGAGTTGATCGCCCAGCGCGGCCGCCAGTGCGATGGCCGGGATAACGACCCAGAGCGGCTGGCTTATAACACCGCTGAGACTGAGAACGCCGGTGAAAAACAGGAGGGTATCGCCGGGCAGAAAGAACCCGACGAGAAGGCCCGTCTCCACGAAGATGATGCTACAGACCACGACGAGGCCCCAGACTCCGGCGCCCGCGATTACCGATTGCGGATCCAGAATTCCGGAGGCGGGGACTGAGAATGCGATCATAGAGTCCATTGTCCGGTTGCTTTCAATGAGATTTCTGAAAAGGGGCCGGTTCTCCGTGGTGCGCTGCCCCTAATTGGTCGCATCCGGTCGTACATCCGCTAAGCGGGACCGGGGTGAGCCCGATCACCAGAACGAGCATCACGGCTAGAAAGAGCATGCTGGTGCCCGTCGTCCCGAGCTCCAGATGTCGCGTGGGGAAAGCGGTAGGGAGGGTTAAGGTCGTGGACACGAGGGCTCCTTCATGGGGTCGGTAGCGCCAGCCAACACGACAGGGACTAAGACTTCTCACAGAATGGCGATACCCAAGACAGCGACCGAGTAATTCGCGATCATTTTGCTGTACTCATGGGGCGTTCTCGGAGAACGCGTTGGAAATTAGGTTAGTTTTGTCCGGGGAAGGGTGAGCTTGATCGCCGTGCCCGTGTCGGAGCTGTCGACCACGTTCACGGATCCGCCGTAACGCACCGCGATTTCGCGCACCAGGGACAGGCCGATTCCAAATCCCGTGCGGGCCGTGCCACCCCCGTCTGCGGCAGCGTCGGAGTGCGCGAACCTGTCAAAGATACGGGCGGGATCAATTCCGTCAATGCCGGGGCCACGGTCACGTACGATGATCGACACTGACTTCTTGGTTACGGCCAACCCGACGTTGACGGCCGAGCCACTGGGAGCAAACCGCACCGCGTTGTCTAACAGTGCCAGAATGCACCGAGTCAAGCTGGATGCTGGCACGCCCACGCACGCGGCCTCCGGAACGCTTAATTCAATGGTGACGTTTTTGTCCATGGCGATGAGCGTCATGGACTGCACGGCGGCATCAACGGCAGCGGGCACGTCGATGCTGATCGTGGGGTTCACCGCAGCGCCGCCGATTTCAGCCGATTCGAGTAGGTCGTTGACGATGTGGACGAGGTCACTGGTGTCCCTGCGCAGCTCAGCCACGGAAGAGGCGGATGGATCATGGAGGGGCAGGGCGCGCTGCAGAATTTGCAGGCGGACATCGAGAACAGCGAGCGGGGTCCGGAGCTCGTGGCTCGCATCGGCGATAAATGCGCGCTGGATGCGGAGCACCTCGCCGAGAGGTTGCACAGCCCTCCGGGTCACCAACCAACTCAGCACGCCCGCCAGAAGGATCAGGGCGACGCCCAAGACCGCCGCCGCGCGAAGAAGCTTGACCGCGCTGACCTGCAGGTTGTCGGCGTCCGGAACCGGCTCGAAGAGTTCGCCGGGTGAGATCTCGGAGAGGATATAAACGAACACCGCCACAATTACGGCCGGGACAACGGCCGCGCAGGCAATCGCGATTCGGGTGCCATCGATGCGTGAGGCGCGACGGATGGCGAGGGTGTCGCTGTCCACGATGGGGTGTTTTCTTCCGGTCATGGTTGTCCCAGGCGGTAGACCGCGCACGGTGAGGACAAGGTTGGTGTCTGTCTTGCGCCGAGATAGTGCACGTAGGTAGCCACCGTTCCGGTGGTATCCGCGGCGCTAAAGACGATTTCCAATATCTGTTGGCGAGTGAATGTGCGCTGCGGGGTTTCCGCCAGGAGTCTGAGCAGTTCGTTTTCCTTGTTCGTCAGCAGAATGCGCCCGGCGTATGGAGAATAGATCGTGCGGCTGTCGGGGTAGTACGCCCACTCGCCCACCAGCAGCGAAGCGCCCTCTTTGGTGAACACCCGACGGAGGGCTCGCAGCCGGGCGAACAATTCATCGAACTCGAACGGCTTCACGAGGTAGTCGTTGGCCCCAATGTCAAGACCCGCAACTTTGTCGACCGTGGTGCCCAGTGCCGTTAAAAGAAGAATGGGGGTCGTGATCAGTTTGCGGCGCAGCGCTTCAACAACGCCCAGACCGTCCAGCCCGGGCAATCGCCGGTCGATGACCATCACCTCGAACTCCCCGGCGATACCGACAATCAGGCCTTCGGCACCGTCGGCGACCAAAGTGACGTCGTAGATCTCCGTGGGCACGCCCTGGATCATGGGACCGAGCTTGGGATCGTCCTCGATCAGCAGCAGTCTGGCGCGTGCTGTTCTCTCAACGGGCATCCGAGGCTCCTCCATGGGCGCTCCCGGCCAGGAAACCAGATCGACGTTGGCTCCAGCGTGCCACCACCAGCACCCACACAGCATCAACCAGAGCCACGGCTGCGATCGAGTAGACGATCGAGGCCACGACATCGGACGGATAGTGCACCCCCAAGTACACGCGAGAGGCTGCCGTCACGAGCACAACGGTCGCCCCCGCTCCGATCAGCACTGGTCGCAAGCGATGACCGGCGACAACGACGATGACGCCGCGCACAAAGCAGGCGGCAAAACTCGACTGTCCACTCGGAAAGCTGAGACCGCCCGGCTCGAGCACCAAGATGTGAGGCAGCGACGGAATGTTGGGACGGGCCCGGTGCACGAGCACCTTGACGACGGCGGCGCCCAGCGTAGATATCATCACGATCAGCATGAAGCGAAGCGCCAGCCCGGGGCGCCGAGTCTTTGCCAGGATCAAGCCAGCTGCAAGCAACACGAGCATCGTTGCAACAGTCGGCGCCAAGATCCAGTTAATCGCGAGTGCAACCCAGTCAAGTTGTACGATGTGCGCCGTATTTACCTGTCGGAGCAGGTTCATTTCTATGGATGTCCACCCAGTGGAAGATTTAAGCGCTAGGCCGCTGGCGATGACTGCGAGGATAACGCCGACGGCAGGAATGGCGGTGCGTACGAAAGGAATGCGTGGTCGGAGTTCTGTGCCCATCCTCCCAGCGTTCCCTTTGCCGTCTCAGAACGCTCTAAGAAGAGCCGGATGGCCTCGACAGGGCGGGCACGTTTCTGCTAATACTCGCGCCCACTTTCCGGGGTTGGAGTCACCGCCGGCGGCGGCGGGCACGAATCAGGATCCCGCCCAAGACCGCGCCGATTACGGTGAGTGCCGGTACCAGGTTCCAAGACAGGCCCTGCAACTCTCTGACTAAGCCAGTGCTGGCCTCCAACAGCGGCGTGATCGCCAGGTAGATCATCGAAGCGACGGCGAACCCAATCGCTCCGCCGCCAAGTGCTCCCCAGACCCAACTGAGGCCTGAACCGGGGCGGCGCGGTGTAGCTGGTGTCTGATCCACGGGTTCCTTCCTTGGCGTGCCGGCTGACGAGTTGAATGCTACTGCGGGCGGATGTAGGCAGGATAGCCCTCCCCCAGCTTGGGGATCCGCTTGGATGGCAAACCATGAGCATACGTTCGCCGAAAGCACATGCCGCTACCGAACGCCTACGCTCGAAGCCATGACTGAAGCGCACAAATTTGATCTTGTCGTCATTGGCGGCGGAACGGCCGGCCTCGTTGCGGCAGCGGGCCGCAGCGAGTTTTGGAGCGAAGGTAGTCGTGATCGAAAGCCACTTTTTGAGCGATGACTGCCTCTGGACCGGCTGCGTGCCGTCGAAGTCACTGATAGCGGCGGCGGATGCCGCAACGACGGCCCCGTGAGACATTCTGGAACCTGACGGAGCTCCCGGCGCGGCTGGTCATACTCGGCGGTGGGGCGATCGGGTGTGGAGTAGCGCAGGCGGTGGCGCGCCTCGGCTCTGCCGTGACGCTGGTGCACCGCGGACCATGCATTCTGCCCAGGGAAGATGCGCGGGCCAGCGCCATCATCCACTCAGCGCTGGTCGCTGACGGAGTCGACGCGCACGGACTGCACGGTGAGTTTGGTCAGCTCGCACGACCGGCGCGCGGGAACGGTCGTCCTCGGCTCTGGCGAGAATCTGTCATTTGACCGAGCTCTCGTCGCCTTGGGCCGTCGCCCGAACTTCGCGGGTTTTGATCTGCACCACGTACTTGAGCTGCACCACGTACTTGATCTGCACTATGTAGCGGTGCGCCAGGACGACCGCAAACATCCTGGTCAATACCGCGCTGCGCAGCTCTAATCCGCGGATCCGGGCGGTGGACAGACGAACGGGAGTTCACTAATCTGAAACGTGTCCTGATCGTACCGCCACACCCGTCATCCAGCTCGGAGAGTCAGCCGTGATCACCGAAGGCACGACACCTGCAGACACCACACCCACACGCACCTCGGAGGCTGCACCGGCCACAGCACCTCCAGGATGCATCGTGGTCGGCCACGACGGCTCGACGGATGCGGACCTCGCGCTTACCACAGCGCTCGAGCTAGCGGATGAGCTGCAGGCACCGCTTGTTGTCGTGCGTGCCTGGTCGATCGACACCGCTCCCCGGCCCGCGAACTGGGAGTTCGGCTATGTATCGTCGTTCGCCGAAAGCTCGGATGCCGTTCGGGCCGCGTTGATTGAGGACACCGCTGTGTCGGTGCGGGCTTTTCCGAAGGTGAGCGTCGACTACCGCGCCGTGCATTCCGGGCCCGCCCGGACCCTGATCGAGGTCTCGCGGGAGGCACGCATGCTCGTTGTAGGTTCCCGAGGTCACGGTAGCCTGGCGGGCCTTCTGCTTGGCTCGGTCAGCGACCAGTGCGCCCGGCTAGCGGTCTGCCCGGTATTGGTGGCGCGCCGGCCACCGGGGCACTGACCCAGACGAATCCACACCCACACGCAATCACCGGCCGCCCCCAGCATGCGGCCTGCCGTTGCCGCGAAGATGAAAGTAGATATTCCAGTGAAGACGACCCTGATGCCACAAACCGATCTTGATGCATCCAATGTCATCCTCGGCCTGATGCGCATCACACCGCTCAGCGACGCGCAGATCCGCGACCTGGTCTCGGCAGCCCGCGACGCCGGAATCAATTACTTCGACCATGCGGACATTTACGGTGACACGAGGCACGGCTGCGAGCGTCGTTTCGGCGACGCGGTGACCTTCTCCCCCGCCGAACGCGAGGCGGTCGTCATCCAGTCAAAGGTCGGCATACGTGACGGATTCTTCGACTTTTCCAAGCGGCACATCCTTGCGAGCGTTGATGAATCCCTCGCGGCGCTCCAGCTCGACTACCTCGACACCCTGCTACTGCACCGGCCGGACACTCTGGTCGAGCCTGAAGAAGTGGCCGCAGCATTCGACGAGCTGCACGCCGCCGGAAAGGTGGGGCACTTCGGCGTCTCCAACCACACGCCCGGCCAGACTGAACTGCTGAAGAAGCACGTGAATCAGCCGCTCGCCATCAATCAGGTGCAACTGAGCATCACGCACGCGCCCCTCATTGCGCAGGGCGTCGCGGCCAACATGGGCGGGCTTGAGCAGTCCATCAGCCGAGACAACGGTCTGCTGGACTACAGCCGTCTCAACGACATCACGCTGCAGGCCTGGTCGCCGTTTCAAAAGGGCTTCTTCGACGGCGTCTTCCTGGGTGACCGTGAAAATTTCGCAGAGCTCAACGAGGTGATCGATGAGCTCGCGGCGCGCTATGGCGTGCCCACTTCAGCGATCGCTGTCGCGTGGATTACCCGGCATCCGGCCAATATGCATGTCGTGCTCGGCACAACGACTATCGCACGCGTGCAGGAGTCCGCCCTCGGGTCCGACCTGCCGCTCACCCGCCAGGAGTGGTACCGCATCTTCACCGCAGCGGGGCACACACTGCCGTAGCCCGCGCGGATGGCGGCACTCGGTGACAGTTACGTGCCTTGCCGGCTTTCAGCCCGTTAGTGGGCTTGTTGTCACTTTCGCCGAGCTTGTCGAGTGCACCGTAGGTGTCGTTGCACTTGCCCGTCAAGGAGGTGGGGTCGCGGCGGGAGAAGCACATTCGTCACGTCGGCGGACCGGTGAAAGCGCTCTGGTGTTGCCTTATGGATTACTCAGAACGTGATATCGAGCTCGCCGATGTTTTCGTGCTTCTCGCCGATTCATTGCGTGTTTCGCCTGATGTCGTGGATACGATGGACATTCTGGTGCGTGCAAGTAGTCAGTTCACGTCGGCAACAGATGCGGGCATCCTCTTGGTAGATCCCGCGGGCGTCCTCCGTGTCGTAGCCTCGTCGAACGAGCGCACCAGTGAGGTCGAAGAGGCCCAGCTGGGGTTCGATCAGGGCCCGTGCCAGGAATGCTTCCACACCGGTCGGCCGGTTGAGATCCCCGATTTGTCAACCGAATCCGGGCGATGGCCGCAATTTGTCAGCAGCGCCCAGGCTCGCGGGTTCCACGCCGCTCATGCCTCGCCGCTGCGCTTGAGAGAGCAGACCTTCGGTGCCATGAACCTCTTCAGTGAACGACCCGGACCGCTGAGCGATCGAGATATATCCCTGGCCGCCGCTCTGGCGCAGGTCGCCACCGTCAGTCTTGTTCAGCAACGGACCCTCAACCACCAAGCGACCGTGAACGACCAGCTCCAACGGGCCCTCGACAGTCGGGTGCTCATCGAGCAGGCCAAGGGAGTGCTGGCCCAGCGTCACAACATCAACGTCGACTCTGCCTTCTCGCTCCAAACACACGATGGCTCTTGACAGTCTGCCCTGATTGAGCTCCTCGCCGAGGATAAAGACACACATCTCACCGATCGAATCCGGTTGGCCACTCAAACGCTCTACCGGGAACTTATTGAGGCGGAATGAGGATCAATGACGAGGGTGCGTGTTCCGGCTCCATTTCCTCTTCACGGCGAGATTCGTTGTCCATGTTGGCAGGTATGTATGTGACTTGCGCCGTGGAAATTAACGTCAAAGTCCACCCGTCTGAACAACTATGACGTCGGCGCGGGCGCTTCCATCGGAATTGCGGCGAACTCGCGCACGATGAGCCGGGGTTTGATCATCCGATGTCTGGGCTCGAGCGACTCCGCCGCGCCATGCACCTTGCCGCCGAACTCTCCCGTCAACAGCTCGAGCACCCCGCCGGCCACCTCGTCCACGCATTGGTCGACGCTCGACAGGCCGATCGCGGCGGCGACCGGGGTGTTGTCGTAGCCTGTGACCGGCACGCGCTCAGGGTTGGCGATCATCGCGCCGAGGGCGAGCGAATCGCTTGCACAGAGCACAGCGTCGAGGTGGCCCGCGGTGCGCCGCAGCTCCTGCATCGCCGCCGTGCCCTGGGCGACGCCGTCGACCGTGACGACCTCCAGCTGTGCCAGTTCCTCGAGCGTCACGTCCCCGCGCTCGAGCATCGCCTCGCGCCAGCCGCGCCGACGGTCATCGCCGGTATCCGACGAGCTGGGCCAGCCAATGTATCCGATGCGCCGCGCGCCGGCACCTTGCTGCGCCCGGGTGGCATCGAACAGTCCTGCGCACCCGTCCACATCCACCCACAGGTGCTGCGGATTGTCCAGGTCATCCACGCCCCATGGTCGCCCGAAGGTCACGAACGAGATCCCATTCTCGATCAGCCACTTCGTGCGGGGGTCACCCGGGAAGGTGGAAGTCAGCACGAAGCCATCTACGTCAGCACCGTCGTTCAGCCGTTGCAGCTGGGTGATCTCGTCTTCGGGGGTGGTTGCCGTGAACAACAGAACACGCAGCCCCTGTCGGTCAGCCTGCTCGGTCAGTGCGTGCAAGAACCGGTCGAGCACCGACCCGGAGATGCCGTCGATCATCGGGTCCAGCCGGATGCCTATTGTGGAGCTGCGCCGCGTTCGCAGCCGCCGCGCCGAGGCGTGCGGACGATAGCCCAGCTGAGCGATCACCGCCTCTACCCGCTCTCGGGTGTCGGCGCGCACAATTGCGGGCGAATTCATCACGTTCGAGACGGTCTGTCGAGAGACGCCGGCGGCCAGCGCAACATCTGTCACCGTCGGAAATGTCGCCATAGTCGCCCGTCTCCCCGCATAGATGCGGGCGCACAGACTCCCGCGGATATGAACCATATAACACCGATCCTCCACAGGATACCGCGTCTGAAGAGACGTGAAGCCACTCCATTTGATCGATCCAAAAAAAGTATTTGATCGTTCAAATAAACTCCGCTACTGTGTGCAGTACACAAGCAACCGCGCAGCGAAGCGCGACAGAAGGAGCAAAAAAATGCAAGGACGCAACTCCCGCTGGCTGATCGGTGCGAGCCTGACCGTGACCGGCGCGCTCGCCCTCAGCGCCTGCAGTTCCGGATCCGGTTTCAGCGGCGACACCGAGGACACCGGCGGTGCACTCACCAGTTCTTCCGAGGGGCTCACAGTATTGATCGGCTCAAGCGGTGATGCGGAGACCGCTGCCGTCAACTCGGCCGTCGCAGCCTGGTCCGAGACTTCCGGCACCGACGCTAAGGTCGCTGTCGCCAGCGATCTCAACCAGCAGCTGGCCCAAGGCTTCGCCGCGAACAAGCCGGCCGACGTCTTCTATCTCTCCACGGATGCACTCGCCGGTTACGCCTCCAACGGCTCACTTCTCGCCTACGGCGACGACCTCTCCAACAAGGATGACTTCTATCCGAGCCTGGTCAGCGCCTTCACCTACGATGACCAGTTCTACTGCGCGCCGAAGGACTTCTCCACCCTGCAGCTGATCATCAACACCGACCTCTGGGCCCAGGCCGGACTCACGGACGGCGATATCCCCACCACCTGGGATGAGCTGGCCGCCGTGAGCAAGACCCTCACCACTGCCGATCACGTCGGTCTCGGCATCGGCGGCGAATACGCCCGATTGGGCGCATTTATGGCCCAGGCTGGCGGAAGCCTGATGAACGAGGACAGCACGGAGGCCACCGCCAACAGCCCTGAGAACGTCGAGGGCCTTGACTACGCTCAGACCCTGCTGGCCGACGGGGTAATGAAGTACGCCGCAGACCTCGGCGCGGGCTGGGGTGGCGAGGCGTTTGGCAAGCAGCTGTCCGCGATGACCATCGAGGGCAACTGGATCACCGGCGCGATGAGGAACGACTTCCCCGACGTCAACTTCACCGTCGCCGAGCTTCCTGCAGGCCCGGCGGGCCAGGGCACCATGCAGTTCACCAACTGCTGGGGCATTGCCACTGACAGTCCCAACCAGGCCGCCGCCCTCGATCTGGTGGAACAGCTCACCAGCAAGGACGCCCAGCTCACCTTCTCCGAAGAGTTCGGTCCTATGCCCTCGATCAAGTCCGCCGCCGAAGACTGGAAGAGTGCCAACCCGGCCCTGGTGCCGTTCCTGAACGGCGCGGACTACGCCAAGGGTGTGCCCACAGCACAGGGCGCCGCAGATGTCGTGACCGACCTCAACTCGAAGCTCGAGTCGCTCAAGACCGGGGACGTACAGGCGATCCTCGACTCTGCGCAGAAGAACCTCGAAGCACTGCTGAAGTAGCTCACCATGTCGATGCCCGTTCGCACGTCTCGCCGTTCCAGTATCCGGGGCGGTGAGACCGCCTCGGGGTGGCTTTTCACCGCCCCGATGATCTTCCTGCTCGGCCTGTTTCTGGTTATCCCTGTACTGATGGCCCTTTGGGTGAGCTTCTCAGACTGGTCGGGCCGCGGCAGCCCCTTCTCCGGTGCTGTGTCGTTCGTGGGCTTCAATAACTACACCGCCCTACTCGGCGGCGGTGGTCTGGCCGAACAGGACTTCGGCACGGCACTGCGCAACAACGCCTGGTACGTCATCCTGGTCGTTCCGATTCAAACCATGCTGTCGCTTTTCCTCGCTGTACTGGTCAACCGACAGATCCTGCGTGGCCGCGGCTTCTTCCGCACCGCGTTCTACTTTCCGTCGGTGACCAGTTCGGTGGCCATCACTGTGCTGTGGCTGTTCCTATTCAGTTCCACTGGTGCCGTCAACAAGCTACTCTCGTTCATCGGCGTCAACGGTCCCAACTGGTTCAACGACCCAAGCGGCATTCTGCACAATTTCCTGGGCCTATTCGGCGTTCAGACCGGCCCGGTTGCGCTCACCAGCAACACCTTCCTCGGCATCTCATTCTGGGAGTGGCTCGCCGGGCCATCCGTGGCCATGACCGCATTCATCCTGATGGCCGTGTTCACCACGAGCGGCACGTTCATGTTGCTGTTCATCGCCGCGCTGCAGAATCTCAGCGGCGAAGTCGCCGAGGCCGCCGTGATGGACGGCGCCAACGGCTGGCAGCGGTTCTGGCAGGTCACTCTGCCCCAGCTGCGGCCAACCCTGTTCACCGTGCTCACGCTCGGCCTTATCGGCTCCTGGCAGGTGTTCGACCAGATCTACACCGGCACCCAGGGCGCTCCGGGCAAGACCACGCTCACCCCCGCGTATCTGTCCTACCAGACGGCTTTCACCAATCAGGCCTGGGGCGAGGGCGCCGCGATCGCGTTCATTCTGTTCGTGATCATCGTGTTCTTCACGCTGTTCCAGAGGTGGCTGTTGGCCGAACGCGCGGTCTCCGCGCGACGGATGCGCCCGTACCTGCATACCCCGACCTCCGGAGGTTCCCAGTGAGCACCACCGTGCGAGCCCGCGTCCGTCCTCCCTCCCCCTCCCAACAGCTGCGGCACCAGAGCCGGGAACGGCTGCCGACCCGGCTGCTCGCCGGCCGTTCGTTGCTGTACGCGATCCTGGTCGTGCTGGCAGCGATCTACATCGCCCCGTTCCTGATCCAGGTCGCCACCTCGTTCAAAACGGATGTCGAGGCGGCCAGCAATCCCATCTCGCTTCTTCCGCAGACCTGGTCTACTGCCGCCTACGAGAAATTGTTCCTCAACTCGGACTTCCCAGTGTGGTTCAAGAACTCCGCAATCGTCACAATCTTCGTCACCCTCGGCCGAGTATTCTTCAACTCCCTGGCCGGTTACGCCCTGGCCCGGCTGCACTTCAGGGGCCGAAATGTGATCTTCGCCGCCCTCATCGCCGTGATGAGCGTGCCCGGCGTCGTGCTGCTGATCCCCAAGTTCTTGGTGATTAACCAGCTCGGCATCTACGACACCTATGTGGCTATGATCGTGCCGCTGCTCACTGATGCAGCGGGCGTTTTCATCATGAAGAACTTCTTCGAGTCGATCCCGACGAGCGTGGAGGAGCAGGCCCGCATCGACGGGGCCGGTACTTTCCGGGTGTTCTGGTCGATCGTGCTGCCGATGGCCCGGCCTGCCTTGATCACGATCATTATTTTGTCGTTTCAGGGCTCCTGGAACGAGCTCTCGCACTTCATCGTGGCCACCCAATCGCCCGAGCTGACGACGCTCACCAAGGGGGTCGCCTCGCTGGCATCCGGCCAGCTGAGCCAGGGCACGCAATACCCGCTCAAACTCGCTGCGGCAGCGATTATGACCATCCCGGTGGCGGTGATGTTCTTCATCTTCCAGAAACGCATCATGAACAGCACCGATGGAGCTGTGAAGGAGTAACCGGGCTCGCCCGTGTCGCACCGCCATCGCCCCACGACTATCTTTCCGCCGATCCGCACCACAACACTCTGGAGTCGTACCTCACTCATGTTCTCTCACCCCGTTCAACCGCTCCTGCACGACTCCGCCATCGTTCTGGCCGCGCCCACTCAGGCGTGGTCGGCATCCAACGGCCACACAAACCGCCCGATCCACGGCTTATACCACGCCGACACCAGAGTCCTCTCCGGCTGGAGCCTGCTGGTCGGTGGTGCCGCCGGCGAGCCGATTGGCACTGCCCCGCGTGGTGCCGATGAACTCACGTTCAACGCGTTACTACGGCACCTCGACGACCGCACCGCCGACCCGAGGTTGCGGCTTCAGGTCACGCGAACGGTCACGGCCGGGCAGCTCACCGAGCGGATCACGGTTGTCTCAGGGCTGCAGCACGCCATCGAGACGACCGTCTCCGTGCGCCTTACTCCGGATTTTGCGGATATGCAGGCCGTCAAATCGGGCCTGGGCGGTGCCGCCGAACGCGCCGCCTTCCCGGCCGCCGAACTGCCCGAAACTCCGGTTCTTGACGTGCGGCAGGCGGGCACCGGCATCCAGCTCTCGACACCGTCCGTGACGGCACTCGTACAGCTCAGCGGCGACGGTGTACTCAGCATGGATGCCGCCGATGTGAGCTGTCTCTGGTCGGTGACCGTGCCTGCGCAGGGTAGCGTCACTGTGGAGTGGACCGTCGACATCGACCACTCCACCACCGTGGTGCAGGCGGCGGCGGGGCTACCGGAGTGGGCTGGAGTGTCGGTGCGCTCCGGCGACGCCCGCCTCGGTCACTGGGTGAAGCGCGCGCTCGATGACCTCTCAGGGCTACGGATGGCGACAACAGCTCGGCCGGATGAGCCGTTTCTTGCCGCGGGCGCCCCCTGGTTCTTCACCCTCTTTGGCCGGGACTCTCTGTGGGCCGCCCGGTTCCTGCTCCCCCTCGGCACCGAGCTGGCCGCCTCAACCCTGCGCATACTCGCCCAGCTGCAGGGCACTCAGAGCGACGCCGAGACGGCGGAGCAGCCCGGCAAGATCATGCACGAGCTGCGCCCCGACGTATTCTCGATCCCCGGCGAAGACGTCTCACTGCCCCCCCTCTACTACGGCACGGTCGATGCCACCCCGCTGTGGATCTGCCTGCTGGCCGATGCCCACCGCTGGGGCATGGCCGACACCGAGGTCAAGGCGCTGCTACCGCACCTTGAGGCGGCCCTGGCCTGGATGCGCGATTACGGAGACAGCGACGGTGATGGGTTCCTCGAGTACGTCGACATCACCGGGCACGGGCTTGCGAACCAGGGATGGAAGGACTCCGGCGACTCCATCCAGTGGCGCGACGGCAGCCTCGCCGACGGCCCCATCGCTCTCTGCGAGGTGCAGGCCTATGCCTATCAGGCGGCTGTCGGCGGCGCCGACTTGCTCGACGCCTTCGGTCGTCCCGGTGGCGACGCCTGGCGCGCCTGGGCTGAGGCTCTTAAGGTCCGCTTCCGGGACTCCTTCTGGATTGACTCCCCGCAGGGCCGTTACCCGGCCGTGGCCCTGGACGCTTTCAAGCGCCCGGTCGACACCGTGACCAGCAACATCGGGCACCTCCTGGGTACCGGCCTGCTCTCCGACGAGGAGTCCGCTCTTGTCGCTGCCCGCCTGGTCTCCCCGGAGCTCAACTCGGGCTACGGCCTGCGCACGATGTCCACCGATTCCGCTGGCTACTGGCCAGTGAGTTACCACGGCGGCTCGGTGTGGACCCACGACACCGCTATCGCTATCTCCGGCCTTGGCCGAGCCGGGTTCGGCACCGAGGCGGGAATCTTAATAACCGGGCTGCTCGCTGCGGCCGAATCGTTCGACTACCGGATGCCGGAACTCCACTCCGGTGACGCCGCTTCCGCCATCACTGCGGCGGTGGTGTACCCGGCCGCCTGCCGCCCGCAGGCCTGGTCGGCTGCGGCGGCCATCTCCGTGCTCGGCACCGTTCTCGGACTCGAGCCGGATTCGGCCACCGGCCAGGTGACCTCGACCCCGATCAGTCCTGCCGTCGTCGGAGACGTCACGGTGCACGGACTCCTCGCCCGCCGAGCCGCCTCCCCTCAGTAACGGAGGATGGCGGACACCCTTCCCTCGATGGGTGATTCTGCGTCGAGTGCGAAGACGCTCCCGCCGTTACGCAGGGTGTCGACCACTGCGGAATTGATCATGTCTCGCATTTCTACTGCCTCGTCAGCGACCACCGACCCCGGCTCCGCGATGTGGCGGTAGAAGAGCGTCTCCACTCGTCCTTCAGCACTGGCCTTCGCTACCGACGCAGAACCGAGGACTGCGCGAGCGTCGGCCCTGCCGCGCAGCATCGCGAATTCGTCGAAGGCGTCCGTTCGGGTCGAATCCAGCGCCGAGCGCACCTGCTCGTAGGCCACCGTGTGAAGCTGACGTTCGTCGAGAGATTCGGGATTGGCGTCAACGCTGTAGGTGACGGCATCAGTCGACGCCAGAAGACCGATGTACTCGGCGTTAGAGACGAGCACCGTCGGTCGCGGACCAGACGCGCGGTACTTAGTCAACGCCGCGGCGACACGACTGGCGAACTCGCGCGTCTGGGCATCACGCCAATCAGCCGGGCTGTCTCCATAGACCTGGGCGTTACTGATGCTCACGTCGGCGGTGTGTGGCCTGGCGACCGGACTCGCCTGCAGGGGGTTCTCGTACTCCGACTCTCCCATGCTGTCCTGCAGGCTCGTCGGCAGACCGGAATCGTCGATCTCATCCAAGGCGAAACGCGACGCCTCGAACAGGCGCACCCGCTTGGCCGTCACCGTCACAATGGTGAAGGATCCATCGGCCGACAGCAACGGGAGGAGCGGTCCCACGGCGAAGGCGTCGCCGACGTAGAAATCCTCAGCCAGGGAGATCGGCACCCGGAAGTGTCGTGGCGGAAGCCCGGTACCCAGGAAAATCGCGAGTCCGTCGCTCTGATGCTGCCAGAAGTCAGCATCCCTCAGCATCTCCTCGGCGGGAGCGAGGAGCTCCTCTGCAGCGGAATTTTCGAGCCCCCGCTCAGCCATGGCGATTCGCGCCCGCGCGATAGCGTTCTTCAAAAATATCCGGCCCTGCAGCGTCTCCGCACCGGACTTCGCGGTGGGGACGAAGAGGGACACCTTGAGAGCGTCGTCACCGTCATAAGTGAGCATTGTCAGATCGGTCTGCGTGAACATGGCTTCCATTCTCGATGTGATCGGGAGGAGCACCAACGGGCAACCGAGCTTCGGCGAGTCTCAGCCCGCGAGAGATTCGACGTCGGTCCTGCTCTATCGAAAGGGGGCTGTACGGGCTGGATCTCGAGCCAAATGGGCCCTAGTTACGGCGCTACCAATCGTATCGAACAGACGTGTAAATGGCCATCGCACTCCTCGGGCAGACTCCTCGGGCGGCGGGACACAGGCCACTCCCCCTGACTTGATTCGGAGGGACGTATCCCTCTCACACAGGATGTGCCTCCGGCGTGGCGGTACTATGGGTGAGGGAATTGAGACATTGGCAACTGAGTTGAATGCGAGGAAGGCGACATGAAGGTGGATCGTGCGATAAAACGAACGCTGTCATCCGTCTCTCCGTCACCTCTGGTCTCCCTGCTAGCTCTCGCGGCACTCCTTTTTGCGGTTTTCGCCATTCACTCTGAAGCCACCGGGCATGCCATGCATACGCCGGTTGCCGCGTCATCGGCAATTGCCGGCGAAACGGGTGGGGTTGTGGGGATGGCTGATGTCGTGGCTGCCCCCGTTGCCTGGGTGATGTCGTCCGGCACCTTGAACGGGCTGCTCGATTGCGCGCTCCTCGCGATGACTTGTGTTCTGCTGCTCACCCTCGTCGCCATGGTGTTTCTCACCCGGCTGCCCGCCCTGTACCGGCGGCTGCTCGATGCCGGTGGCGTTGCCCTGAGCTCATGGCGAACCGCGGCCTTAGCGATACACCAACCCAGCCTCACTTTTCTCTCCATCAGTCGCGTTTAGACCGTGCTGAAGGTCCGTAGCCAGTATCTGGCTTCGGAACTTCGCCGTGCCCTCGGCCGCTCGGTTTTTACCACTAACGACGAATGGATGATCAATGCTCACACCACGACACTCTCTCTATGCTGCTGTAACCTTGGCAGCAGCCCTCACTCTCAGCTCGTGCGCTGGCGCAAGTCCCGCCACCGAAGCAACACCCTCCGCCAGCACCGAATCCACAGCGGCGTTCAATACCGCCGACGTGATTTTTGCGCAGATGATGATCCCGCACCACGAACAGGCCGTCGAAATGAGCGAGGACCTCCTCGCCAAAGACGGTATCGATCAGAGTGTGACCGACCTCGCGACCCAGATCAAGGCCGCCCAAGAACCCGAGATCACACAGTTGACGGACTGGTTGACGGCCTGGGGTGAAGACGCGAACAGCATGTCCGGTATGCCGGGCATGGGTGGCACCTCCGACGGAATGATGTCCGACGACGACATGATGGCGCTCCAGGATGCCTCGGGAACTAACGCGAGCATGCTCTTTCTGCAACAGATGACTGTGCACCACGAAGGCGCCGTCGAGATGGCCCAGCTCGAACTGGATGACGGTGAGAATGCAGAAGCGCAGGCGATGGCCGCCAACATAATCAAGACGCAAACGGCCGAAATCGCCGTCATGGGCGAACTCCTCGCCTCCTACTAAACCGAAACGTCCGGCGCGGTTTCATGCCTTGACTCCGCCTCGGAGGTCGTTTCTTTTCGATTTCTGAATCACCCGCAAGGACACATTTATGCATTGCCCTCACAATCCTCCACTGACCTGTTTGTCTGAAGTCGTGCTCTGTGGATAGCACCGGTCACGTCGCCACTGCACCGCACGTCTCCGGCGCGCTGCCAGTGATGTCTCGTCGTGACGCGCGCGCGATGGAGACCCGGCTGCGCACGAAGCGGTCCCCCCTGCCGCGAGCCGCACCACCGGCCCGCGCGGCCCGTCGACCCGTATTACTGCGCCAGCGTGTTGCGGCGGGCAGTGCCATGACAATGATCGCCCTGTTCGCAATCAGCACGTCCTTTCCCGCGCTTGCGGTCACCGTGCAAACACCGCAGTCCGAAGTTACGGGCGCAGCCGAGGCAAACAAGCTCCAAAGCGTCAGTGCGGCCAACACCACGGCTGTGCCCTTTCAGCGCGATGGATTCGAGATCACCGCAGCACCCGAACCCGCGTCCTACACCGAAGTCGCCAGCAACGGCGAATGGGCCAGCCTGAGTCCGGGCCAGCTCAGCGATCAAGGCTGGGCGTTACCGGTTCTAGGCCGCATCTCCAGCCCGTTCGGTTCCCGCCCAAACAAACCGGTTAGCGGTGTGGGTGACTTTCACAGTGGCACCGACATTGCCGCTTCGTGCGGCCAGCCCGTCTTTGCCGCGACCGGCGGAAAGGTCATCAAGTCGGGCTATCAGGGCTCGTATGGCAACTGGGTTCTTATCGACCACGGCAACGGCGTTCAGACCGGGTATGCCCACAACAGTCAGTTCCTCGTCAACGCCGGCCAATTGGTCGTAGCCGGCGAAATCATTGCCGTGGTGGGTTCGACGGGGGCGTCGAGTGGCTGCCACGTGCATTTTGAAACCCGTGTCGATGGTGAACGCATCGATGCGGAACCATTCATGAGCTCTCAAGGAGTCAGTCTTGACTAAGCACAAAAACGGCGCACAAATTGTGATCGCTGCCATGACAGTTCTGGCACTCATCGGGGTCGCAGCTCCCGCTGAGGCGGTGGAGTACCCGAGCTGGTCCGATGTGGAAAGCGCCCGATCGTCTGAGGCAGGCAAACAAGCGCAGGTCACCGAGTTGACCGCGCTGATCGCGGGTCTCACGACCGAAGTGGATGCCGCGCGTGCAGAAGCAGAGCGCAGCGCGACCGCCTACGAGTCCGCGCAAAGCGCGTTCGACGGCGCGACCTTGCGCGCAACCAATCTGCAAGTGCAGGCGGACGAGGCGTCGGCCGCTGCCACCGTCTCGGGCGAAAATGCCGGTCGCTTGGCAGCCATGCTGGCACGCTCGGGAAACAGCGATCTGTCAGTAACTTTATTCCTCGAGGGGCCCAGCGCCGGCGACCTGCTAAATCAGCTCGGCTCTATGAGCAAGCTGACCGAGCGGATGAGCCTGGTCTATGAGTCCGCAGCGGCTGACCGAAACTCCGCCGAATCGCTCACCGATCAGGCCAGGATTGCACAGCAGACCCTTGGCGCCCTAGCCCAGGAAGCTGAGACCGCCTTAACCGAAGCGATGGACGCGAGCATCCGGGTTGAGACGGCACTGGCCGATCAGCAGGTAATTGCCGGAACGTTGCAGGCGCAGCTGACGGTCTTGACACAAGATCGGGCCGCGACAGAAGCGGACTACGCCGTGGGAGAAGAAATTCGCCGGGCAGCCGAAGCTGCAGCCGCGAAAGCGCGTGCGGCCGAGGTCGCCGCCGCCTCGGCAGCAGCGGCCTCGGCAGCAGCGAGCAGGCCGGCCGGCGGCGGCGGCCGGAGTACACCGAGCGCGCAGGGCTGGGTATCACCCGTATCGGGGTGGATCAGCTCGCCGTATGGGCCTCGACCCAACCGGCCGGTGGATGGGGTGGGTCCATTTCACTACGGAACCGACATTGCTGCGGGGTGCGGGCAGAACGTGCGCGCCGTATCGGCTGGAACGGTCGTCTACGCCGGTTGGCTCGGCTCCTACGGCAATTGGGTGCTGATCGACCACGGTGACGGCACCCAGACCGGCTACGCACACAACAGCTCCCTGCTGGTCGGCCGCGGGCAGCAGGTCTCCACCGGGGCCAACGTCGCTCGGGTGGGAACGACGGGCGCCTCCACGGGCTGCCACGTGCATTTTGAAACGCGAGTCAATGGCGCCCGTGTCAATCCACAACCGTTCATGAGTTCTCGAGGAGTCAGTCTTGGTTAGATTCAGCCGGTCACAACGACGTATTCTCGCGCTGTCCCTGCCTCTCGTTTGCCTCATTGCGCTCTCCGGATGTTCTACCAACGGCGCGACCCCTTCAGCCGAGTCGCCGAACACCGCGACGGTGGCGAACGCTTTTGAGCACGTGCACGGCCTCGGCGCCGACCCCCTGACGGGAGACACCTATGCCGCCACCCATCAGGGTGTGTGGCTTATCCCGACCGGTGTTTTGCCGGAGACCTATCTGGCCGGGGCACCCAGAGCTGACACGGCCGAGCCGATGCAGATCGCTGGCCGGGCGATGGACATGATGGGCTTTACCGTGGCCGCGCCCGGTCAGCTGTTGGCGTCGGGTCACCCCGATCCGACCGAACCGAGCGACCTGGCCCTTCCCAATCTGGGCCTGATCTCCAGCACCGACGGGGCAACGTCGTGGACGGCGCTATCGCTGGCGGGTAAGACCGATTTTCACGATCTGGATGCCGTCCCCCTCGACGACGGCACCCTTCGCGTCTATGGCTACGACGCGGCCGCCGGGGCTATCGCCGTCAGCGATGACTCCGGCCTCACCTGGTCATCTCGAGCGGTTCTCGCCCTCCGCGACCTGAGCGCGGATCTCTCGAACGCCGATCGACTTTATGCGACGACGGCTTCCGGCGTCATGGTGAGCACGGATGCCGGCCAAACGTTTGGCCCGCTGGCCGGCGCGCCGGCGCTGCTCCTCCTGGATACCGTCGACGCCAGCGCCGGCGGTGGATTGGTCGGAATAGATCCCGAAGGCGGGATCTGGCGACAGGATGCAGACACCTGGACACAAACCGGTGCGACCGGTCGCACCCCCGAAGCGTTCACCGTCGTCGGCGGCACCTCACCCTGGATTCTCGTTGCGGACGCTGGAGGAATCGCCGCGAGCGATGATAGCGGCGATACCTGGACCGCACTGGTCTCACTGACCGGCTGACCCACGCACCACCAAACGACACCTGCCATCCGACCGGCGTCAGCATCATCGATTAAGGAAACTTGATGACTTCATCACATCCGCACCGCACGCTGCTGCAATATACCCCTATTGGTATACTAGCTGGTCAAGGAATAACGAAGGGATTCACATCATGATGTGGGGCAATGGAATTATGGGATGGTCCTGGGGGTTCGCACTGGTGGCTTTGGTCGGCATCGGGATTCTCATTTACGTCGTCGTTCGACTGCTTTCCAAAAACGGGAGTAGCGTGCCCTCGTCAACAGCCACCCCGACGCCGTCTGAACTCAGCAGCGCGCGGAGAATCCTTGACGACCGCTTCGCTCGCGGCGATATCACGGCAGAGCAGTACCGCGAACAGATTCGGGTACTCGGCGAAGACCGATGATGGTCGACATCAGTCGCCGGAACGCGCTCATTCTTGGAGGGGTGGGAATTGGTGGCGTGGCGATCGGCGGAACGGGCTTCATCGTCAACCGGGGCCGGGAATCGCCACTACCGTCGGGACTTGCTGCCGGGAACGCCCTGGTTCTCCCGCCCGAATTACGCAGCACCAACGGCGTTCTCACGGTCGATCTGGAGTCATCGTCTCAGCAGGTCTCCATTGCCGGGCGCGACGTTCGTGCGCTGAGTTACAACGGGGGCGTACCGGGCCCCACCCTGCGCGTTCGTGCGGGCGACACCCTCAACGTCAGCCTGCGCAACGGCCTGACCGAGCCCAGCAATCTGCACGTGCACGGTTTGCATGTGTCGCCTGAGGACAATAGCGACAACGTGTTCGTCACGATCGAAGCCGGTGATTTTTTCGACTACCGGTATGAGCTGCCCGCCAATCACCCGCCGGGAGTGTACTGGTATCACCCGCACCACCACGGTACCGTCGCCGATCAGGTCTTCGGAGGCCTCTATGGCGCCATTATAGTGGATGACTCCGACGAGATCCCCGCCACCCGGGAGCGCGTGCTCGTCATCTCCGACATCACGTTCAACGCCTCTGGCACCATACCAGCGGCTTCGCAGATGGAAAAAATGTCGGGCCGCGAGGGCGAACTCGTTCTGGTGAATGGACAGCACAACCCGCATCTGAGCGCTCGTCCGGGCGAGCGGGAACGCTGGCGCGTCGTTAATGCGTGCACCTCCCGCTACCTGCGGCTTCAACTCGACGGACAGCAGCTCACCCTCCTCGGAATCGACTCCGGACGGTTTGAATCCCCGCGCGACGTTGACGAAGTCGTCTTGGCTCCGGGCAATCGTGCCGACCTCCTCGTCACGGCTCGGGCCGGTACCTCCACGCTTCGCGCACTCCCCTACGACCGGGGTGCAGCCGGCGGCATGATGGGCGGCGGCCGCTCCAGTTCCACCGACGTCGCGCTGGCCACGTTCGCAGTGGATGGCGCCGCCATCGAAGGATTCACCGACGTACCCAACCAACCCGTGCCCCACGACCTGCGCTCGGCGACAGTCACCGCTCAACGCGAATTGGTGTTCGCCATGGGAATGGGCGGCGGCATGGGCGGCGGCATGATGTCAGCCACGATCAACAACCAAACATTTGATGGCACCCGTGTCGACACGACCGTGCAATTCGGCAGCGTTGAAGAGTGGTTGCTCACCAATACCAGCCCGCTGGACCACCCCCTGCACCTGCACGTCTGGCCGATGCAGATCATTGAACAGGGTGGTCGGCCCGTCGACTCACTCATCTGGCAGGACGTCGTGAACATACCGGCGCGCAGCACCACGCGGGTGCGGATCGCGTTCAAGGACTTCAGTGGAAAGACCGTCTATCACTGCCATATCCTCGACCACGAAGACGCCGGCATGATGGGCATCATCCAGGCGCTGTAAATGCATCACCGGGAGACCTTTCAGCTCTGTCGCCGATATCAGGGATGAGCCAGCGGTTGCGACAATGAAAATACCACCCTAGGGTATCAAGGCATTTGATAACTGGCCGTCAACAGCGCGCGGTAAGGAGGAGGACGAATGTCCGCATACGTCAGCGTGGCGGTGATACTTGGTGTGGCCCTGGCCGGAATCGGCGGTCTCTATCTCCTTGCGCGGGCAACGTCGGTGTCACCGGATCCGCTCGAGACCACGCCCTATCTGTCGGGGTGGGCGCCTCAGGAGCATGCGCTGTCCCGCTTCCACGCTCGCTGGTATCCGCTCACCATCATCTTCCTGGCCTTCGACGTGGAGATGTTGTTCATGTACCCATGGGCTGTCGTCGTCGCGAACGAGGGTCCTTCTGCTGTTATCGAGATGTTCGTCTTTCTCGGGCTGCTCATGGTGGGCGTCGTGTGGGCTTGGCGAGAGGGATCGCTGAGATGGGTGTGACTTCTCTGCTCGCCCGGTGGGCCTCCACCTGCGTGCATGTTCTTATCGTGGAGGTGCCGGGCTGGGACGAATCGCGGATGCTGCTCGAGGCTGAGCTCGACCGGCGCGGCTGGAGAATCGCGCTCTCGCCCGCCGACGCGGACCTGCTCGCCGTGTGTGGGATGCCGGGGGTAGAGCTCCGCACGGCATCCGATCTCCTCTGGAATCAGTTGCCGGGACCACGGACCCGTGTCAGCGTTACCACCCCCGTCACGCTGTCGGCACTGCTCGACGCCGCCGTAGCGCATCTTGGCGATGATTCACGGCAGCGCAACGATGCCTGGGTGAGGTCTCATCCCGTTGCTGACAAGGATCCGACAGCGGATGCCGGCGAGCACGAAAGCATGGTGCACGACGGAATGTCGACCGAGGACGCGGACCACGGCGGCATGGAGCACGGGGATATGGACCACGGCGGGATGGACATGCCGATGCCCGGCGGCATCCCACTCGCCGGCGGAGGCGACGACCGCGACGGACTCGAGATGGATGTCCTCCACGTTCCGCTCGGCCCGGTCCTCCCCCACTGGCCACCTGGCCTCGTGGTGGATTGCGTCCTTCAGGGCGACGTGATCGTGAGCGCTGAGGCCCGAGTGCTCGAAGCGTCGTCGCCGGAGGAAGTGCCGACCACAGCGGTGACGGATGCCGCGGACAAGCGTCGGCGCATTGTCCGACTCTGCGATGACGCCGCAAAATTGCTCGCGCTCGCGGGCTGGCAGACCGCAGCGCAGACTGCTCGCCGCCTGCGAGATGACGAACTTCTGGGCGTGGACATCACCGATCACGTTGCGGCACTCGATCGGCTGCGCCGACGCGTGGAGCGCTCCATGTTGCTGCGGTGGTCACTCAAAGGGATCTACCTCGGAGAAATCGGTGTCGGTGCACGCGCGGACACCGGTACCGCGCCTCCCGAAAACCTGGCCTCCGTCGACATACGTCATCACCTGATCGGCTGGCTGCGCGAGGCTGCGTTCCTGGCCGGAACGTCGTCTGGTGTGCAACCGCCGGAAACGAGCGGCGCCGACCCGGCACGGGAAGCGCAGGACGCGCTTGCCGCCCTGCCGGAACTGCTTCGCGGAGCGGATCTGGGCACGGCTCGCTTGCTCATTGCCGGTCTCGGTCTCGACACGGCCGCACTCGCCCAGACGCACGAGGGTACTCATGACTGAGCCCATCGTGCAGGTCAGCCCGGGGTGGGCGGTTCTGGCGCCGCTCGGTCTTCTACTGTTCGCGCTCGCGGGAGCCGGGCTGAACGGTGCTCTCGTAGCTCGGTCGGTCGGTCGTCCGTTGCGCTCCGGAGCACGTGCGCCAATCGCTGAGGTGGCCCGGCTCTTGAGGCAGCGACGACAGGTCACGATCGCGGCCGATGTGCTGCTCTGGCGAATCGGTGCCGGCGGCCTCGTGGTCGTCGCCACTTTGAAGATCCTGGTCATCCCGCTTGGCCCGTGGACTCTCGCCGACCTCGACGTGGGCGTTGTCTGGTTCAACACAATGGACGTCATGATCTGGGCGCTGTTCTGGCTCGTCGGCTGGGGCGCGAACAGCGCCCACGCGCTCGTGGGGGGCTACCGCTTCCTATCGCTCGCCGTGTCTTATGAGCTGCCTCTCATGTTTGCCCTGATCACGCCGGCGGTTGCCGCGCGTAGCCTCCGGGTCGGCGATGTTGTGGCTGCCCAGCAAGACCTCTGGTTCGTGATCTGGATGCCGGTCGCCTTCCTCATCTTCTGCGGCAGCGTCATCGCTTTCTCAAGCTGGGGACCGTTTGCCACCGCCGTTGGTAGCGATATTGCAGGCGGCTTGCTCACCGATGTTTCCGGCGTCGACCGGTTGCTTATCCTCACCGGTCGCTACGCGGTGCTCACGGCAGGTGCCGCGTTTGCTGTGCCGCTCTTTCTCGGCGGCGGAGCGGGGCCGCTTTTGCCCGATTGGCTCTGGATGATCGTTAAGACTGCGCTCGTGCTCGCGGCCTTCGTCGCGATCCGCTACCGGGTGCCGACGATCCGACCCGACCGGTTCGCCGAGGTGGCCTGGATCATTGTGTTGCCGGCGGCGCTCCTGCAGGTGCTCGTCGTCGCCATCATCGTCATGGGGAGCTGAGGATGCTTATCGTTGTCTCGTTCTGGGTGCTCGCGGTCGTGTCCGTTGCCTCCGGTATTGCCGTCTTCGTGGTCGACTCCATGGCGCGGGCGACCTACGCGCTCGCGGTCTCATTCATCGCCGTCGGAATCATGCTCGTGATGGTGGGCCTTGAGTATATCGGCATCATCACGATTCTCATGATGGTCATGGAGATGGCGATCATGGCCGTGTACATGGTGATGTTTATGGGCATGAATCCGGCCCTCATGCCGATGGACATGACGCACGGTAAACGCTGGTCGGCGGTGCTGGCGGTGGGAACCTTCGTGCTTCTGGCTGCGGGAGCCCTGCTCATCCCGTGGCCCGCACGCGTCGGGGCACCCGCCGTTGACCTCACCGCCTCGCTCGGCGAGGCGATCATGGGGCCCAAAATGCTCGCGATGCTCACCATCAGCCCCGTGCTGTTCGCCACGATCATCGCCGGGCTCGTGATCGTCAACCCGCGCGGGCGGTATGACCGCTGGGGCGACGACCTCAAGCGCCGACCGCCGAACGATCCGATGCGAGGAGGGCTCGGCCAATGACACTCCAAGCCGTTCTCCTGGTCGCGGCCGCACTGTTCTGCGTCGGCCTGTACGGTGCGCTGTCCCAACAGGTGATCGTGATGGTCATGATGGGGTTGGAGCTTATGTTGAACGGAGTCATCCTCGCGGCCGGCGCCTTCTGGTGGTTCCTGGCGCCCGCCCCGGACGGCCAGGTGTTGCTGCTCATCGTCATCGCCGCGATGACGGTGGAGATGGCGAGGGGCTTCGCCGTCGCGACCCTGCTGCACCGTTCCCGCGGGTCAGACATGACCGACTCGGCGACGGACCTCTCCGGATGAGCGGGCTCGTCCTTGCTCTCCTCGTGCTGCTGCCCGCGGTATCCGGAATCGGGCTCTGCCTCGCCGGACCGCGCGCACGCACCGCGGCGATTCCGGTCTCGCTCACGACAGCAACTGTGACTGCCGCCCTCGCCGTGGTCGCGTCCGTCACGCATCCCGCGCTCGAGATCCCCTTCATCGCCGGCGCGCCGGTCGGGCTTGCGGTAGACGGGCTCTCCGCTTTTGTGCTTCCCGCCGTCGCGATCGTGACCCTGCTCGTGTTGATCTTTGCTGCGGCCGAGGGAACGGACTCACCGCAACGCTTTCACGGGCTCATGCTGATCTTCGCCGCCGCCGTCGCGGTGACCGTGACGGCAACGACGCTCCCGGCGCTGCTGTTCGCGTGGGAGATCATGGGGGCCATGTCCTGGGCACTGATCGGCTTTCAATGGCGGGATGACCGCCGCGTACAGGCGGGCCTGGTCGCCTTCACGATGACGCGGGCGGGCGACCTGGGTCTCTACCTCGCTGCGGGTGCCGCGATGATGGGCGGCGCGAGTCTTGAACTCGCCGAGCTGTCCGCCGCATCCTCGCCCTGGCGAGACGTCATTGCATTCGGGATCATCGCAGCCGCCCTGGGCAAGGCCGCGCAACTACCGTTCAGCTCCTGGCTGTCACGCGCGATGCAAGGACCGAGCCCGGTCAGTGCACTGCTGCACTCGGCTGCGATGGTGGCTATGGGCGGTTACCTCTTGCTCCGCGTGGCGCCGCTGCTCCAGGCCACGGACTGGGCGGGCATGACCGTGGCGTGGATTGGAGCGCTTACCGCACTACTGCTCGGAGCGGTGGCGGTGGCCCAACGCGACCTTAAGCAGTTGCTTGCGGCGTCGACCGCGGCCCAAATGGGATTCGTCGTGCTCGCCGCGGGGGTCGGATCGATCGCGGGCGGTGCGGGCTATCTCGTGGCGCACGCATCCACCAAGGCTCTGCTCTTTCTCGTCGCCGGCGCGTGGCTCGCTGCGCTCGGCACCAAGGCGCTGTTCGCCCTTCGAGGTGCCGCTCGGCGCTGGCCGCTCGTTGGCGCGCTGTTCACGGTGGGGATACTGACGCTTGCCGGTATCGCCCCGCTGTCGCTGTGGGCGCTCAAAGATGAACTGCTCGCCGTTGCCCGGGAGGCCAGTCCCGTGCTCTACCTCGTCGGCCTCACGGCGGCGGCGCTCTCCGCAATCTACTCCGGCAAGGTGCTCTTCATCGTGTGGGGCAGAGCGGATGCTGCGACCGAAGCGGGTTACGACGCCGAGCAGCCCGGCACGCGGCGCATCGGTCGGTGGGAACGTATCCCGCTCATCGTGCTCGCGGCCGGCGCAGCGCTGCTCGGAATCCTCGCGCTGCCGCCGGTGAGCGGGCCGCTCAAGGCGATGTTGGGAGAGACCGACAGCGTGGTGCCGGGCGTGCTCGAGCTCGCCGGTTCCGCGGTGCTCGCGCTCGTGATGCTCGCCCTCGTCGCGTTCGGGCTCCGAAGAGGTCTGCCGCGGCCAGCCTGGGCGGCGAACTGGTTGGGTCTGGAGAAGGCCGTGAATCTCATTGTTGTTCGCCCGACCCTCGCGCTCAGCGAGTCGCTGGCGAGATTCGACGATGGCATGCTCGACCGCAGCTTGCATCGGGTGGCGCGCGCCGGGGTTACCGGCGCACGCCGGCTAGGACGGTTCGACGACGCCCGCCTCGACGCCGCCGTCAGCGCGACAGCGAGAGCCGGCACTCTCGCTGGCTCGCGCGCGGCACGCGCCGACGACGGCGGAGTCGATGGTGTTGTCGAAAGTCTGGCGCGCCAGCTGCGACGCCTCGGCACGCTGGCGAGGCGCCCACAGACCGGCCAGATTTACCAGTACTACGCCCAGATCGTGATCGTTTTCGCGGCCGTCTTCATCCTGATCCTTCTCGTGAGGTAACCCATGCTCAGTCTTGTCGTCTTCCTCCCCCTCCTCGCCGCGATCATGCTCGCAGCCCTGCCCCGCATCACGGATGCCGCGGCCCGGTGGATCTGGCTTGTCGTCACGCTCCTCGACCACGTCCTCGTGGTCGGCCTGTGGCTGGCCTACCGTGACCCGGGCGCGGGGACCCTGGCCTTCGAGGAGCAGCTCCCGTGGATCCCGAACGTCGGCAGCACCTATCACCTCGGCGTTGACGGCCTGTCGCTGCCGCTCGTTGCGCTCACCTCCCTCATCTTCGTGGTGTGCGCCGTCTTCGCCCTGCGCCATACCGACCGGCCCCGCTCGCAGGCTGCCCTCTTTCTCTTCCTCCAAACGTCGAGCCTCGGTGTCTTCGTGGCCCAGGACCTCATCCTCTTCTTCGTCTTCTTCGACCTGTCGATCGTCGGCATGTATTTCGTGATCGCCGGGTGGGGACAC
>JBBRBV010000030.1:0-35594 GCA_038205545.1 Actinomycetales bacterium | reverse complement strand
TACTGTGCCGGTCGAGGCGGTTCCATGCACCTCCAGTGGTTTGAGGCGGGTGCCCTCGGGACCAATGCGATCGTTGGCGGCGGTGTTCCCCTCGGCGCAGGCAATGCGTGGGCACAGAAGCACTCAGACACCAGCGACATTACCCTCAGCTATTTCGGAGACGGTGCCGTCAACATCGGCTCGGTGCTCGAGACGATGAACCTTGCCTCGGCCTGGAAGCTGCCGTTCGCCTTCATGATCGAGAACAACCTCTACGCCGTGTCGACCAGCGTTGCTGAGGCCACCGGGGAACCGCGGCTTTCCGCGCGAGGACTGGGCTTCGCCATTCCGTCGTGGCGAGTGGACGGGATGGATCCACTCGCAGTGCACCTCGCCATGCAGCAGGCTGAAGAAGTAATGCGTTCGGGTGGCGGGCCGACGGTCATCGAGCTCGAGGTCTACCGGTTCTTCCACCAGAACGGCGCCTACCCCGGTAGCGCCTTCGGCTATCGTTCCAAGGACGAGGAAGCCTCGTGGCGCAAGCGTGACCCGCTCGAACGCGTTGCCAAGGAGATGATTACCCTCGGACTTATCGACGAGGCCGGCGTGGCCTCGGTTCGTGCGCAGGCGCAGAGTGCCATGAGAGACGCGGCCGCCGAACTGACCGAGGCAGACCCGGACTCGTCTGGCAAGCGCCGTATCCGCGTCAACCTGTGGCCCGACACCAATTTTGTCGATGTCGGATTGCGCGGTGATACGAGCGAGCTCGCAGAATCGCGCACCCTCGACCCGCTCGACTACGACGGAAAAATCGAGAGCCAGAAGTTCGTTGATGCTGTGGCTTCGGTGATGAACCGGCGAATGGAAGAGGACGAGCGGATCGTGCTCATGGGTGAAGACATTCATCACCTGAGCGGCGGCACGAACGGCGCCACCAAGGGGCTGTCCAAGCGTTATCCCGATCGGGTTCTGGGCACACCCATCAGCGAGAACGCGTTTGCCGGCCTCGGTGGCGGAATGGCCCTGGACGGCAGGTTTCGTCCGGTCGTTGAATTTATGTACCCGGACTTTCTCTGGGTTGCCGCAGATCAGGTCTTCAACCAGATCGGTAAGGCCCGTCATATGTTCGGGGGAGTCAACCCCGTTCCGCTGGTATTGCGCACGAAGGTCGCCATGGGCTCTGGCTACGGGTCACAGCACCTCATGGACCCGGCGGGAATCTTTGCGACCAGCCCGGGCTGGCGCATCGTGGCACCGTCGACCGCGGCCGACTACATCGGCCTGATGAACGCTGCCCTGGCTCTGGAAGACCCGGTGCTGGTGATCGAACACGTCGACCTGTACGGGCAGACAGATCCGGTGCCAGCCGGCGACCTCGACTACCAGCTGCCATTCGGCAAGGCCGGCATCCGCCGTACCGGCAGCGATGTCACCGTGATCAGCTACCTGTCTATGGTGCGCCACTGCCTGGAGGCCGTCGAGCAGACCGGTCTTGACGCGGAGGTCATCGACCTGCGCTGGCTTGACGCGGCGTCGCTTGACTGGGACACCATCGGCACGAGCATCCGCAAAACCAATGCCGTGCTCATTGTCGAGCAGGGGGCACGTGGAACCTCCTACGGCGGCTGGCTTGCCGACGAGATTCAGCGTCGGTTCTTCGATTGGCTGGACCAGCCGATTGAGCGTGTCACGGGCAAAGAGGCATCGCCGAGTATCTCCCGTGTACTCGAACGCGCCGCCATCGCCCGCACCGAAGAGGTCGTCGCCGGGCTCGAGCGTGTGCGCACGGGTATGGGAGAGCGCTGATGGCTACCCTGATTCGTATGCCGGAGGTGCTGGCCAACAGCGAGGAGGCATCCATTCAGAGCTGGCTGGTCACCCTCGGCCAGACCATCACGGTTGGCGTGCCACTAGCCGAAGTTGAGACCGAGAAGGCAACCGTCGAGTACGCCGCTGAAACGGGCGGCACGGTGCTGAAACTGCTGGTGGCCGAGGGCGAGCCGGTCACGGTAGGAACACCCATTGCCGTTGTCGGCGCGCCGGGGGAGAACATCGACGACCTGCTGGGTGGCAGCCCGGAATCGGCACTTGCCGATGCCGTTGCGGTCGCGCCCGGCGAAGCTGGTGAAGTGCCAGCGCCCGAGCCCGACATCGCGCCTCAGCGCGGCGAATCCACGCTTGCTCCCGCCCCGCCCGAAACCTCAGTGGAGAGTGCGCCGAACGGATCCACGCGTCTGTTCGCCAGCCCCGTGGTGCGTCGACTGGTGAAGCAACGCGGCCTCGATCTCACCGGCGTGCACGGCACCGGTCCCGGGGGCCGTATCGTGCGGCGCGACCTGGAGGGGCTCGAAACCCCGGCACCCGTGCCGGGACGGAATATCGCTGCGGTGCCAGCACCAGTAGCTGAGCCGGCCGCCCCAATAGCAGTGACGCCCGTCGCCCGCGCAGCCGGCTCGGGCACTGACGTGCCCCACACGGCCATGCGGCGGGCAATCGCCCGCCGGCTCACGGAGAGCAAGTCGACCGTGCCGCACTTCTATCTCGTGGCCGACTGTCGAGTGGACAAGCTCATCGCCCTGCGATCCACGGTGAATAGTGCCGGTTCGGTGAAAGTCTCGCTCAATGATTTTGTGGTCAAAGCGGTAGCGTGCGCCTTTCAGGACGTGCCCGAGGCCAATGCGACCTGGGGCGAGGCGGCTGTCCATCGGCATGACGGAGTTGACATGTCGATCGCGGTCGCCATCGAAGGTGGGCTTGTTACGCCCGTTCTGCGCTCGGTGCAGACAATGTCGCTCACCGAAATCAGTCGGTCGGTCGCCGATCTTGCGGAACGTGCGCGTCAGGGCAAACTCCGCCAGCACGAGCTTGAGGGCGGCAGCTTCGCCGTCTCGAACCTTGGCATGTATGGCGTCACGGAGTTCTCGGCCATCATCAATCCACCCCAATCGGCGATCCTCGCGGTTGGTCTCGCTCGCCCTCTTCCGGTCGTGTCCGACGGCGTGATCGAAGTGGGCACAGTGATGACGGTGACGCTCTCAGCCGATCACCGGGTGCTCGATGGTGCTCTTGCAGCCCAGTGGCTCCACGCTTTCGTGCAACGAATCGAGAACCCAATTTCGATTCTCGTCTAAGATGTAGGTTTAAATGAGAGGATGTCTATCGCTTGACGTGCGGGCTCTCACCGGTGATGAAACGGATGTCTTCTACATCGCAGTTACCTTCTACAACTGCCCCTGTGGTCGATGTCCGTGCGGCCACTGCCAACCGGCCCACGCCGCATCCGTTTCAACCAACCGCGACCACATCTTTTCCGCTGCCGAAATGGTTGCCGGTAAAGTCCGACCTCTAACCGGTCTCAGGTTACCGACCCGGAATGCTGAGGGTACGGCGCAACAACTCGACGGTTCGGTGCAAGGATTCGGTGAGGGTCGGCGTGTCGACACGGCTCTTATCGTGGTCGGCGCCAGCTCCAACTGTGGCGTCATTGCCCTGAATCCACTGCAGTGCCATATATCGCACGACACCCAGCATGGCGTGCGTGAGCAGCTCCGCCTGACCGTGCCGAAAGGCCGCATCGGCGTCGCCCGCGGAGTGGGCGGCGGCGCTGCGGCTGAGCCGCAGGTAGACCAGCTCGGTGATCTCGGCGGTGACCCTGGTCATCCGCTCCATCTGCTCGTGCATGAGCTCGGGATAGAGCCCGAAGACGCGCAGTCGATCCGTGAATAACTGCTCGTCGATACCAGCGCGTGGGCCGATCTCACTCAGGAGGGTGAGCACATCGGGAAGCAGGTCGTCTCCGGTGGCGGCGATGAAGGCTCGTGCGCGGTTTTCATCGATGGTGGGCGCTTCGGCCCCGATAATGGCGGCATTTTTGGTTTTGAAGTAATTGAAGAATGTGCGCTGCGAAATGCCGCTCTGGCTGCAGATCAGATCCACGGTGACGTTATCGAAACCGCGTTCCAGAACGAGGCTGACCGCACTGCGCTCCACGCGCACCGTTGTCTCACGATGCTTGTCTTCACGGGTCTGCGAGCGCGCGGGTGCTGTCGTGCGCGGTGTCGGGGTGTCGGCCATACCTGGTCCTGGTTCATCTGTGCTGTGCATATCGGTGGTTGCGAGGGCTACTCGTACCGCAGCGACTCGATCGGGTTCTGCTTCGCAGCCCGCTGGGCCGGCAGAGTGCCGGAGAGGAACGCGATCAGCATGACCAGGCCGATCACGAAGGCCACCGATGTCGGCTCGAACAACAGAATGTTCAATCCGGGTAGCCCGGAGAGGAACCCCTGCGATAAGACAGCGCTCAGCGCTGTGCCGAGACCGATGGCCACACCGGCGCCGATGGCACTGCCGAGGAAGCCAATGACGATGGCTTCCAGACTGAACAGGGTGTAGACCTTACCGCCACTCATACCCATGGCTTTCATGAGTCCGATCTCGCGGGTTCGTTCCTGCACACTCATCAGGAGCGTGTTGATGATTCCGAACGCGGCTGCGATCAGGGCAATCACGGCAAAGGCATTGAGCACGCCGACAATGCCGTTGATCACCGTCTGCACGGCTCCCAGCTGGTCCTCGATCGTTCTCGCGCTGTAGCCCTGGGTCGCGAGGTCCGACTTGAGGGCGGTGACACCATCCGGTGACAGCGCGGCGTCGAACTGCGCGACGGCCACACCGTAGCTCGTAACCGCGGTCTCGATGCCGCCGGACTGCGCGTCGGCCAGCGCGGCGATCAGTGTGTCGTTGGCGCCGGCGCCGGAGGCCAGCAGACTCTCCAGCGAGACGCCAACGACGGTGGCATCCACGGTGTGCTTGGCGCCGAGAATATCGGTGATACCAATCGAAACGGATGCCCCCACCGCGTCCGCCGCCGACGTGAAGCCGAGCGGAGACACAAACGTGTCCGGCAATACGAGTTGAGCATCGCTGGCACTGCTATCGAGCTGCGCGCCCGCTGTGAGGTCGGCCGTGGTGACCGCTGAGGTCGGGTTGATGCTGAACTCGTATTGGGTGCCGGAGTCGTATTCGATGTAGTCGGTCTGCACCGATCTGATCGGATCGACCGAGACGATGCCCGTGGTGTCTCCAATTTTTGTGAGGTCCGTAGCAGTGAGGGCCTTGGTCGTGGTGCCGGGAGGTCCCTGCTGGCTGGAGACCGAGGCCGAACTGCTCGGGTCGTACTTGACCGGGCCGTCGCCGGCGGTGGTCTGGTCGCTGGCCTGCGTGATGATGAACACGTCGGGGGAGCCGAGCGCGCCCACCTGGGCGTCAACGTACTGGCTGACGCCGGCGCCAACGGCGTTGGTGAGAGTGAGGGTGAAGGCTCCGACGAAAATAGCGAGAACGGTCAGGGTCGTGCGGAGTTTGCTGCGAAAGGTGTTGGAGATCGCGGTGGCGACGAGGTCTTTGGTTCTCATGCTGCGCCTCCGGCGACGGTCAGTGTGTCTGTGCTCGACGCTGGAATGGCAGCTTCAGCCGCGTGGGCGCCGGTTTTGTGAGTCCCGGCGGTGCGCGAAACGATGAGTCCGTCCCGAATGTAAATCTGGCGATCACAGCGAGCGGCGAGCTCCTCGTCGTGAGTGACGATGACCAAGTTGATGCCCTGGCTGCGATTGAGCTCGAACAAAATATCTTCGACCACGGCACCGGTCGCGGTGTCGAGGTTTCCGGTCGGCTCATCGGCGAAGATCACCCGGGGCGAATTGACGAGGGCGCGGCCGATCACCACGCGCTGCTTTTGCCCGCCCGAGAGCGTCGTGGCCTTGTTGCCGGCCTTGTCCGCCAGTTCGAGCTGCTCGAGAACCTCCATGCCGCGGCGGCGGCGCTCCTTGCCGCCCAGGCCGGCGATTTTCAAAGGCAGAATGACATTCTCGAGCACACTCACATTGGGGGTGAGAAAGAACTGCTGAAAGACGAAGCCAAACTCCTTATTGCGCAGCTCATTGACCGCGCGCTTCGAGAGCGACTTGGCGTCGTTGCCGGCGACCTGAAGCGTTCCCTTGTCGGGAGCGTCAAGCAGCGCGAGCAGGTGCATCAGGGTCGACTTGCCCGATCCGCTTTTGCCGACGATGGCCACGGTCTCGCCGGGCGCGATCTGCACAGAAACGCCTTTCAGTGCGTCGAAACGGCTCGCACCGGACCCATAGGATTTCTCCAGGCCCTGCGCATCAATTACCCACTCGGAGTCCATCGTGCTTCCCTCTCTCCTGCGCAACCCAGGCGGGCGGCATTTGCAGCAACTGCACTCTAAAGTGCAGTTGCTGCAAGTTACCTGAGCGCGGGGTCTTTCCGAGCAGATTCGTGCACGGGCGTGAAATTATAGGTCGAGGCTGTCGCCCGGTTCCAGTGCAAAGAACTCGCCGCCGCCCTGTTCGGTGACGTCCGCAAGGCGCGCATTGGACAGGTCTTTCCCGGTGCGCGAGAGCAGCATTTCGTGCGTCGGAAAGCTTCGTTTGGGCTTTACGGCGAGAACGTAGTCCATCGCCTCACTGATTTTCATCCACGGCGCCGCGGCCGGCACGGCGAGCGTGCCCACCTCGACGCCCTCAGGAATCGTGAAGGCGTCGCCGGCATAGTACAGCTCGTCGTTGACGAGCACGCCGACGTTGTCGATGACCGGGATCGATTCGTGGATGACCGCGTGCGTAGCGCCGAAGAAGCGCAGGGTGAATGGCTCGACCTCGGCGGTGTCCCCGGCCTGCACGATTGTGACATCGAGGTTTGTGAGAGCTGAAGCTTCAATGGCCCGCGCTACTCCGGCTGGCGCAAAGATGCGGAGGTCGGAGTTCATTTCGACGATGCGGCTCAGCTGCTCCGGGGTCCAATGGTCGGCGTGTTCGTGGGTAATCACCACGGCGACGGCGCCGGCTGTGCCGGTGAGGGCCGTCGTGAAGGAACCGGGGTCGATGTAGAGCTTCTTGCCCGAGTGTTCGATGATCAGGGCGGCGTGCTCCAGCTTGGTCAGTTTCATGCTCCGAGCTAACCGCGATTCGAGTGGTGGTGCAACAGCATCCCCTCTCTAGACCAAAATTTTTGCGGGTACCCGCAGGCAGCGGCCCCGGAGCGGCGCGCCGGGGGCACTCGGTTTGGAGCTGGGTTGCTCAATGTGGCATACTCGGTAAGTTGCGAAAACGGCCCCATCGTTTAGCGGCCTAGGACATCGCCCTCTCACGGCGGTAACGCGGGTTCGAATCCCGCTGGGGTCACAACTGCCCGGTTCCCCTGGTTTTATTGGGAACCGGGTTTTTTTCTGGCCGTCACTGATCTTCGTGCAGCGTGTATAGGCTCGTAGGCATGGCCACAGTCATTCTCGTGCGGCACGGTCGCACCACCGCCAATGCCACCGGCATGTTGGCCGGACGCACCCTCGGGGTCACCCTCGATGAGGTCGGGCGTGATCAGGCTGCTCGCGCGGGGGAGCGGCTGGCTGCCGTGCCGCTGGCCGGTGTGGTCTCAAGCCCATTGGAACGGTGCCGGGAGACGTCCGGCCTGATTCTCGCGCATCAGGATAGTTCGCTGGTGTCATCAGTGGATGCCGATATCACGGAATGCGATTACGGAGCCTGGCAGGGTCGTTCGCTCAGCGACCTCGCACAGGAGAAACTGTGGTCGGTCGTCCAGTCTCAGCCGTCTGCCGCCGTCTTTCCTGATGGTGAGTCGATGGCAACCATGCAGGCCAGGTCGGTCGCTGCCATTCGCCGTCACGATGCGCACTTCGAATCTCAATTTGGGCCGGGCGCCGTGTGGGTGGCGGTCAGTCATGGGGACATCATCAAGTCGATTCTCGCTGATGCGCTCGGAATGCACCTTGACCTGTTCCAGCGGATTTCGGTTGGTCCGGCATCGGTCTCGATCGTGCGCTACGGCCTCCATCGTCCCAACGTCATCGCCACTAACACTGACTCTGGCGACCTCTCCTGGCTTCGCACGAGTGCTTCTCACGACGACGCTCCGGTCGGCGGCGGTGCCGGTGCAGACGCGCCCCCAACAGACCCTCCTAAAATGTTCCTATGACCACAATCGCCCACGATTTTGATTGGCCTGATCGCGTTGTCATCGGCACCGTCGGTGAGCCCGGATCACGTACGTTCTACCTGCAGGTGCGTTCAGGAGCTCAGATCGTCAGCATTGCCCTTGAGAAACAGCAATGTGCGCTGCTCGGTGAGAAAATTGACGAACTGCTGGAGCAGCTCATGACGCGCGAGGGTAACCGGTTTAGCGTGCCCACCACGACGCCGATCGAACTGGTCGACAACGACCCCCTGGAGCAGCCGGTCGCAGAGCAATTTCGAACCGGCACGATGAGTCTCGGCTGGGACCCGCGCACGGGGCAGGTCGTGATCGAGGCCTTTCCGCTCGCCAACGACGAGAATGACGACCAAGACGACATCGATACGCTCGAGGCGGTCACCATGCAGCAGTCGGAAATGCTGTCCGTGCGAATGCCGGTGGGCACCGCGCAAGCATTCGCGATGCGCACCCGTGAGGTCGTGGGGGCTGGTCGCCCCATCTGTGCACTCTGTGGCACTCCCATCGACGCAACCGGGCACGTCTGTGTCCTGCCCGGCGACAGCTGATGACACCGGGGGGCGACCTCGACGACGTGGACTGGGAGAGCGCCGAACTTGAGCTCACGGGGCGCATTCTGTCTGCCTCCAACGCAACGTTTCTCGGCCGCATCGACGACGTCGCGGTCGTCTACAAACCGATTACTGGCGAGCGTGCGCTGTGGGACTTTCCCGACGGCAATCTAGCCCAGCGTGAGGCCGCCGCTTATCTGGTCTCGCAGGCATTCGGCGGAAATGTGGTGCCACGCACCTGGCTGCGCGACGGCCCGCGTGGCTTCGGCATGGTGCAGCTCTGGCAGGAATCCGACCCCGAACACGTGGCCGTGGACCTCGTAGTGACCGATGCCGTGCCGGATGAGGGCTGGCGTCAGGTCCTGGAAGGTCGGGACGAGCAGGACCGGGCCGTCACCCTCATTCATGAGGATTCGCCCGCGCTGCGACGTATGGCGGTCTTCGACGTTGTCGTGAACAATGCCGATCGCAAGGGCGACCACATTCTCGCGATGACCGACGGACACCGGTATGGCGTCGACCACGGACTCACGTTCCACGTCGATGACAAGCTGCGCACGGTCTTGTGGGGCTGGATTGGCGAGCCACTGACCGACGACGAACTCGTCGCAATCGAACACGTGCGTTCGCACCTGACTGGCGAGCTTGGTCTGGCGCTCGCTGGGTTGATCAGCGGCCCCGAGGTCGAGCAACTCGGGGCACGTTGCGACACCCTATTGGCCGAGCGGCACTTTCCCGCCCCGCGGCAAGGACAGTCAGCGGTACCCTGGCCGCTGTTCTAAGCGTCGTCTACGTATCCCTACCGCGATAGCGCCAAGCTCAAGCTAGAGCCGCGAGGCGCCAGAGTGACGTGACCTCGTTCATGCGCACCGAGTGCAGGGGATCATTCGTATCGTTCGCCCGGGTATGGACGGCAGGAGCTTCGAGCGCACCGATCACCCGCAGACCGGCCGTATCGATCACGGTCATCAGTTCGTCGCGGGAGCGCAGCCCGACCAGCTCGGCGAAGTCGGAGAGCACGAGCCACACCTCACCCCCGGGTTCCAGATGGGCGACCGCGCCGGCCAAAAAGCCCCTGAGCATGCGTGAGCCGGGGTCGTAGACGGCTGCGTCGAGCAGGGAATGCGCGGTAGCGGGGATCCACGGTGGGTTGCACACGATGAGATCGGCGCGTCCCGCTGGAAAAAGATCCGTGAGCTGCACCTCGACCCGATCTGCGAGCTTCAGGTGAGAGACCGTTTCTCGAGCGGATGCGACGGCTCGCGGTTCGATGTCCGTCGCGATAACCCGCGCTACGCCCCGGCTACCCAACACCGCAGCGAGCACCCCGGTGCCGGTGCCGATATCGAAGGCGACCTTCGGCGAGGCCAGCGGAGCCTTCGCCACGAGGTCGACGTATTCGCTGCGCACCGGAAAGAACGTGCCGTAGTGCGGATAGATCCTGGCGTTCAGCGCCGCCACGGCGATGCCTTTGGTGCGCCACTGCTGGGCCCCGATCGTGCCGAGCACCTCGTGCAGCGACACGACGGATGCCTCGGTGATGCTTCCATAGGCGGCGATCGTGGCCGCGATCACATCGGGGGCTCGGCGCAACCCAATGACGTTGCCTCCACTCAGGGGAATAAGCAGTAAGCCAAGAATTCGCGCCCGATGTGAGCGGTTCTGCCGGTAGCGGTAGAACAGCTCAGCGGTGGTGCGTTCGGTATGGTCCGGGCGTGGCCTCGTGCGGTGCTCCAGGGCGGTCAGAATCTGGCGAGCATTCTGAAAGTCGCCGTTCCAGAGCAGCGCGACGCCCTGCGAGGCGAGCCGGTAGGCGGCATCCGCTGTGATCGTGTCATCAACCGGCACGACGCGCTTCGGGGCCGGTGCGCCGTTGGCCGATATCCACGCGGCGGAAGCGGTCACACCGCCCTCCGACCAGACAATCTGGGTACGGGAGATGTCGGGCATTGTCATCGAACCCGGTTCATAGTCATAGCCTTCAACTATAGGTTGGTGCCCTCGTGGCTGGTGGGTTGCTTCCCCGGGAACAGGATGCTGCTGTGCGGGGGACGCTCACGCTGGTAGAATTTTGTAAGCGAAGGGGAGTATCCCTCTGGGCCCGATCGGGTTCTATGTCGCGATCGTCAATACGGGCCGCACTGGTGGGGCCCCGGTCGCGGTGGTATCGATGGCTCCCGCTGGGTGTTCTTGGTGCGGGAGAGACTTTCGGGTTCTGTACCACCCGACTCCTGTTTATCCGTGAAAGGCCCCTGTGGAACTCGCCCTCCCGATCTGGTTCGAAGTTGGATCCCTGGTTGTCTTGACCATCATCCTCATTGCCGACCTGCTCATCGTCTACAAACGCCCACACGTTCCGAGCATGCGGGAGGCCACCCTCTGGGTAGCTTTCTACGTCGGGCTCGCCCTGGTCTTCGCCCTGCTGATGCTTCTGCTCGGCGACGCCGAACACGCCGGCCAATTTCTGGCGGGCTGGCTCACCGAGTACAGCCTGAGCATCGACAACCTGTTTGTCTTCGTCATCATCATGGCTCGGTTCTCGGTGCCGCGAAAATACCAGCAGGAAGTGCTGATGGTGGGCATTATCATCGCCCTCGTGCTGCGTGGAATCTTCATTCTGCTGGGCGCCCAGCTGATCGAAAGCTACAGCTGGATCTTCTATATCTTTGGCGCGTTCCTGTTCTACACCGCCGTTAAACAGGCGTTCTCTTCGGAGGAGGAAACGGAAGATAGGGAAAATGGCGTCATTCGTCTGCTCCGCCGCCGTATTCGCATCTCTTCGGAATTCGACGGCTCCAAAGTGCGCACCCTGATCGGCGGTAAGAAGGTCTTCACCCCGATGCTGATCGTGTTTATCGCGATTGGCACCACCGACCTGATCTTCGCGCTCGACTCGATTCCGGCGATTTTCGGTATTACCCAAAGCCCGTTCATCGTGTTCACCGCAAATATTTTTGCCCTCATGGGCCTGCGGCAGCTGTACTTTCTGCTCGGCGGATTGCTGGAACGGCTCGAATACCTCAAGTACGGTATCGCGGTGATTCTCGGCTTCATCGGTGTCAAGCTCGTTCTACACGCGATGCACGAAAATGAATTGCCCTTCATCAACGGTGGCGACGGCGTGGCGTGGGCGCCGGAAATCGGCACCTGGACTTCGCTCGCCGTGATCATCGGGAGCATGGCCGTGGCCACCATAGCGAGCCTGATCAAGGCTCGACACGATTCCCGCCGCCGTGGACACACTCTGAAAGAAGAGTTGCCCGAATACAGCAGGGACTGATTTTCGCCGCTCGCACAGTTGATACGGTTAAATTCTTGAGCCGCGAACCTGTCCTGGTTCTGAGTGCGGCCGTGTCCGCACTGGGCGACAAGCGGGACGGAACGGTGGGATGCATATATGGCCGTACACGGTCAGAGTGAGATTGCGCTCGGGGCGGCAACCGCACGGTTGGTGTTCAGTGTTCGCAGCGACGTAGGAAGCGTGCGCAAGGTCAACGAGGATAGCGTCTTTGCGCAGTCCCCGGTGTTTCTCGTCGCCGACGGCATGGGCGGCCACGCACAGGGTGATCTGGCCAGCCAGACCGTGGTGGGGGTCTTCGACGAGCACATCGAGCAGGGGCTGGCATCGACGCCGGAGCGCATTCTCGATGCCATTCACTCGTCGAACGACGCGGTACGCGACCTCAGTGCGGTCGGCGACTACGGCACAGCCGTGTCGGGAACAACGCTGTCTGGCATCGCCTTTGTTGACGCCGGAGATGGGGTCGGGTTCCACTGGATGGCGTTCAACGTCGGCGATTCCCGTATCTATACCTGGACCGCCGGTGAACTGACCCAGCTGTCGGTCGACCATTCCGCAGTGCAGGAAATGGTGGACGCTGGCCTGATTTCTCTTGACGAAGCCGAGAAGCACCCGGAACGCAATGTCATCACCCGGGCGATCGGCGCTGATGAATTCGTCGATGCCGACGTCTGGCTCATTCCAGCTACCGGCGAGCAGGCGTTTCTCGTCTGCTCCGACGGCCTCACCAAAGAGCTCGCGGCCGCCGAGATCGCCGCTCTCATCGCCAATTACAGCGAAGCGGATGCCGCGGGCCGCTCGCTCGCCGACGTTCTGGTCGATACGGCTATCGCCCGCGGCGGCCGTGACAACGTCAGCGTTGTCTTCGTGCAGTCCAGCCTCGATGCTGATGGCGACCCGGTCGCCCCTGGCCTGCCCGGGTAGGAGCCTCGACGCCGGGTCCCGCCGGTTCCCGGCCTGGTACTAGCGGCGCCCCGGAGACGCCATGGTGCGTCGTCCGGCTCGGACTGGCTCCTCGTCGTGACGGTGGGACCACCGCCGCACGGCCTTCTCCAGCTCAACGATGACCAATACGGTCGAGCCGATGGCCGCGCAGATCAGCCATTCCCAACTGCTCAAGGCGGTCATGCCCAGCAAAGCGGCCGATGGGGGCCACGCCTGAACGCCCCAGTGCAGGGCTAGAGCGCCGAGCGAGGTGAAGAGTAGCGGTTTGTTGGCGAACAGCCGCAACTGGAACAAGGATTTGTACTCCGCCCGGGAGCTGAACACCTGGAAGAAGCTGAGCAGGACCAGCGTCGTCAACGCGAAGGTGCGGGCATGCTCTTCTGTGTCGCCGAGGCGCAGGGCAACGATGAAGGTGAGCAGCACAGACAAAGCCATCCAGATCCCGGTGATGGCGGCCCGGAACCAGAGCGTGCGGGAGAGAATGCCCTCGGAGCGGGGCCGCGGGGGCCGGCTGAGCTCATCACCCTCCGCGGGTTCCAAGGCGAGAGCGATGTCTTGCACGCCGTTGGTCACCACATTGACCCACAGCATCTGCACCGGCAAGAACAAGAGCGGCGTCCCGGCGAAGACGCTCAGGGCAACGGCGACCAGGGCCGCCGTCCCCGTGGAGAGAAGGAAGTAGGTGGTCTTGCGGATTGCCGCGAAGGTGATCCGGCCCTGTTCCACGGCGTGGACGATCGTGACGAAGTTGTCATCGGTCAATACCAGATCGGCTGCCTCACGAGCCACGTCCGTACCGGACCTGCCCATGGCAACTCCAATGGACGCGGCCCGGAGGGCGGGGGCATCGTTGACCCCGTCTCCGGTCACGGCGACGGTTTTTCCGGTGCGATGCAGCGCCTGCACGATTCGAAGCTTGTCCTGGGGTGATACCCGGGCCGCCACGCTGGTCTCTGCCAGACGCGCGGCGAGCATGTGGTCGTCCAGACCTGCCATTTCGGATCCGGTCAGCGCGGGTTTCCCTACGGCCAGGCCAAGACGGTGGGCGATGGCCGTGGCGGTAATGGGGTGGTCCCCGGTAATCATTTTGACCGCGATACCCGCCCGCTGGCACTTGCTGATGGCCTCGGCCACGCCATCCCTCGGGGGATCGGTCATTCCCTGCATGCCGAGAAAGGTGAGGCCGGTCGGCGCAGCGAGCGGCTCGCCCGGTTCCTCGCCGTGGGCCAGGACCCGAACGCCCGTGGCGATGACACGCAGTCCGTCCCGTCCCATGTCCTCGTTGGCCCGATGAATCAGGGAGGGCTCAAGGAGTCCGTCGCCCTCGGCCAGGGCGATGGCGATGGAGGCCTCCACCAGTGCTTCCGGGGAGCCCTTGACGTAGAGGACGCGCTGCCCACCCTCGGTTCGGATCGTTTGTGAGTACCGTACGTGCGGCTCGTAGGGCGAGTGGGCGGTCGGGGTCACCGTGCGCTCCGCGTCGGTGACGGCGCCGCGGGCAACGGCGGCCTTGGCCATGGCCGTGTCGACGGCATCGCCGGCGTACTCGTCGTTATCTTCGGCCGACCGGGTTGCCTCATTGGTCAGGGCACCAGCGCGCAAGACCCTCCGAACGAGTTCCGAATCCGGGCCAACGGCATCAACTTCGGCGGTGATGTCGAGCATCCCCGCCGTTGTCCAGATACGTTCCACGGTGAGGCGGTTTTCGGTGAGCGTCCCGGTCTTGTCAGAGCCGATCACATCGGTTGACCCCAGAGTCTCGACGGCGGGCAGGGTACGCACGATGGCGTTCCGCTTCGCCATGCGCGAGACACCCACGCTGAGGGCGATGGTCAGCACGATGGGAAGGGACTCGGGGATCGTAGCAACCGCCAAGGCGACGGCCGTGCGGAACATGGTGGAGGCGTCGTTACCGAGGACCAGGCCGGCAACAAAGATGAAGACCAACGCACCGAGCACGATGAGGCCAATGCGCTGCTCCAGACTGTGCACGAGTAACTGGAGCGGAGATTTGCCCTTGGGGCCCTGGACGAGCGCGTTGATTTCGCCGAGCGCGGTATTGGCGCCGGTGGCGATGGCGACCCCCTTCGCCCGGCCGCTGCCTACGAACGTGCCGCTGAAAGCCACATTGGCCTTGTCGGCGTCAGCGGTCTCCAGAGGAAGCGCCACGGTGTGTTTGGTCGCGGCGATGGACTCACCGGTCAGCATCGATTCGTCCACCTGAAGTCCATTGGCCTCGAAAAGCCGGAGATCGGCGGGCACGCGTTCCCCGCTCTCCAAGAGCACGACGTCCCCGGGCACCACCTCCCGTTGAGAGATCACTTGCTCCGTACCGTGGCGCACTACCCGGCAGGAGGGGCTGGACATTGACTGAAGGGCCCGCACGTCCGCCTCCGCCTTGCGTTCCTGGACGAAACCCAGGGCGGCGTTGATGCAGAGGATCAGAAAAATGGCACCGGAGTCCACCCAGTGTCGTTGGACGAGCGTGACCACTGCAGCGACCAGCAGGATGCCGATGAGGGGGCTGATGAACTGCCGCAACAGTACTCGCCACCAGGGCGTGGGCCCGGTGATCGCCAGCTCGTTCAGGCCGAATTCGCCGAGGCGGCGGGCGGCCTCGACGTCGCTCAGTCCGTGCGCTGAGGAGGAGAGTTCCGCCAACACGGCGTCGGGTCTCAGGTTGTGCCAGGGCACCGGCTCCGGTGTCGTTTCAGCTGCTGGTTGTGGCCGTTCCATAGCGAAGATCCTCATTTTCCTGATCATGCGTTTGACTGAGCCTAACGAGAACCGGGCCCCATGCCACCGTGCTGACTCTGGGCCGGGTCGAGGCGAGGTGCTAGCCTGATTCAGTGCTGCCCAGACGACTTCTCCTTCTGTGCCGCGACGAGTCCCAAATCTGAGGCCTCCCTCGTCGCGGCGTTCGGCGTTGGCTGTAACCATTCGTGAGGAAGACGCACAATGACAAATGCACCACTGGCGGGCGCTCTCCCGCGCACCCTGGCCGAGAAGGTCTGGGATAAGCACCTCGTTACCAAGGGCGAGGACGGCACGCCCGACCTGATCTACATCGATCTGCACCTGCTGCACGAGGTCACCAGCCCCCAGGCCTTTGACGGACTGCGCCTGGCCCATCGCCCACTGCGCAGACCCGATCTGACCATTGCGACCGAAGACCACAACACCCCAACTCTCGCCATCGACAAACCCATCGTCGATCCGACCAGCCGCACCCAGATCGAGACGCTGCGTCGCAACTGCGCCGAATACGGTGTGCGGCTGCACTCCCTCGGCGACATCGAGCAGGGCATCGTGCACGTCGTCGGACCGCAGCTCGGCCTGACCCAGCCCGGCATCACCGTGGTGTGCGGCGACTCGCACACCTCCACGCACGGTGCCTTCGGCGCCATGGCGCTCGGGATCGGCACGAGCGAGGTCGAGCACGTCATGGCCACCCAGACGCTGCCGCTGAACCCGTTCAAAACCATGGCCATCACCGTCAACGGCACGTTGCGCACCGGCGTCACCGCGAAGGACATCATCCTCGCGGTGATTGCCAAGATCGGAACCGGCGGCGGAGCGGGCTACGTGCTCGAATACCGTGGTGAGGCGATTCGCGCGCTCTCCATGGAGGGGCGCATGACCATCTGCAATATGTCGATCGAGGCTGGCGCCCGCGCCGGCATGGTCGCCCCCGACCAGACCACCTATGACTACCTGAAGGGCCGGGCGCACGCGCCACGAGGCGCTGACTGGGGAGCAGCCGTCGCCTATTGGCAGACTCTGGTCACCGATGAGGGCGCCAGCTATGACGCCGAAGTCATCATCGACGCGGACGACCTCGAACCTTTTGTTACCTGGGGCACCAACCCCGGCCAGGGCGTGTCCCTGAGCGCCTCCGTGCCGAACCCTGCTGACATCATCGACGCCAACGAGCGGTCGGCGGCCGAGCGGGCTCTGGAATACATGGATCTCACGGCCGGCACCCCGATGAAGGACATTCGGGTCGACACCGTTTTTCTCGGCTCCTGTACCAACAGCCGGGTCGAAGACCTGCGCGCTGCCGCTGAGATCATCAAGGGGCAGACCAAGGCGGAGGGACTGCGAATGATGGTCGTTCCCGGCTCTGCCCGGGTGCGCATCGAGGCCGAGGCCGAGGGGCTCGACCAGATTTTCCTGGACTTTGGAGCCGAATGGCGTTTTGCCGGCTGCTCGATGTGCCTCGGAATGAACCCGGACCAGCTCGAACCGGGGGAACGCTGCGCCTCTACCAGCAACCGCAACTTCGAGGGACGTCAGGGCAAGGGCGGGCGAACCCACCTGGTGTCACCGCTGGTCGCGGCAGCCACGGCCATTCGCGGCACGCTCTCGAGCCCGTGGGACCTCGTTCAGGATGGAGACCAGTAGCATGCAGAAATTCACTACCGTCACCGGCATCGCGGTGCCCCTGCGCCGTTCCAACGTCGACACCGACCAGATTATCCCCGCCGTCCACCTCAAGCGCGTCACGCGCACGGGCTTTGAAGACGCCCTGTTCGCCGCCTGGCGCCAGGACCCCGACTTCGTTATCAACAAGAAGGAATACCGGAACGGTCGTGTGCTCATCGCCGGGGCTGACTTCGGCATTGGCTCCTCGCGCGAACACGCCGTCTGGGCCCTGCGCGACTACGGCTTTGACGTGGTGCTCAGCCCCCGATTTGGCGACATTTTTCGGGGCAACGCCGGCAAGCAGGGGCTTCTGGCCGGCCAGATCAGCGAAGCGGATGCCGAAGCGCTGTGGAATCTCACCGAATCCGACCCCGGAATTGAATTGACTGTAGATCTTTCCAGCAAAACAGTGCGTGTCGGCGATCTGAGCGTGAATTTTGAAATCGATGATTACACTAGATGGCGGCTGCTTGAAGGTCTTGATGACATCGGGCTGACGCTGCGTGATGAAGCGCGAATCAATGAATTCGAAGAAAAACGAGAACCGTGGTTGCCCCGCACCCTTCCCGCTCTCGCTCCGGAATCAACCTCCACGCACTAAAACGCATGGCACTAATTTGCACCAGGACAGGTAATTTGTGAGCACTCTCAGTGAAGCCCGGCGTGATCAAGAGGTGAAGATTTTGAACGACGCTCGAGGTCACGACGACGCGAGCGAGCGGGGGAGTGCCCAGAACCACGGGGCCTCCGTTGGCCTCACCGCCGATAAAATCACCATCCGCGGCGGTATTCCGCTGGTCGGCCGCATCGAGGTGAAGGGTGCGAAGAACTTCGTCACCAAGGCCATGGTCGCTGCCCTACTCGGTGAAACCCCGAGCGTGCTCAAGGACGTTCCGAACATCAGTGATGTTCGGATCGTTCGTGGGCTGCTCGAGGTGCACGGTGTCAAGGTGACCGAGGGCACAGAGCCGGGCGATCTCATCCTGGACCCGGCTGACGTCGAGAGCGCGCACTTCGCCGCCATCGACGCCCACGCCGGATCCTCCCGCATCCCCATCCTGTTCTGCGGACCGCTGCTGCACCGGCTCGGCGAAGCTTTCATCCCCGACCTCGGCGGTTGCCGCATCGGGGATCGGCCCATCGACTTTCACCTCGAGGTGCTGCGCAAATTTGGCGCTGACGTCGAGAAGCAGTCCAATGGCATCCGTATGTCGGCGCCGAACGGACTCAAGGGCGCCAAGCTCGAGCTGCCCTACCCGAGCGTGGGGGCGACCGAGCAGGTGCTGCTCACCGCGGTGCGAGCCGACGGCATCACCGAGCTCAAGGGCGCGGCGATCGAGCCCGAGATCATGGATCTCATCAATATTTTGCAGAAGATGGGCGCCATCATCACGGTCGACACCGACCGGGTGATTCGCATCGAGGGCGTCGAAAGGCTCACGGGCTACAACCACCGTGCATTGTTCGACCGCAATGAGGCCGCGAGCTGGGCAGCCGCTGCCCTCGCGACCGACGGCGATATTTTCGTCGGCGGTGCTCGTCAACCCGAAATGATCACCTTTCTGAACGTCTTCCGCAAGGTCGGCGGTGCGTTCGATATCTGTGACGACGGCATCCGTTTCTATCACCCCGGCGGCGAGCTGAAGCCCGTGATTATCGAAACGGATGTTCACCCCGGCTTTATGACGGACTGGCAGCAGCCTCTCGTCATCGCCCTGACCAAGGCCCACGGCACGTCGATCGTGCACGAGACGGTCTATGAGCAGCGGTTCGGCTTCGTCGACGCGCTCGTTGACATGGGCGCGACCATTCAGATTCACAAGGAATGCCTCGGCGGACACCCCTGCCGCTTCGGCCAGCGCAACTTCAACCACTCGGCCGTCATTACCGGGCCGACCAAGCTGCACGGCGCCGACATCGTCGTGCCCGACCTGCGCGGGGGCTTCAGCCACCTGATCGCAGCGCTCTCGGCCGATGGGACCTCGACGGTCAGCAACGTGGGAATCATCAGCCGCGGATACGAGAACTTCATCGGCAAGCTGCGGCTTTTGGGGGCGGACTTCGATCTCGAAGGATAATAGGCGCGTGCCTGAAAACAGTGACGTGCCGGCCACCCCCGAGCCACCCGAGTCGCCGACCCGAATTCGCTCGGAGAAGAGCCGGCCGTCGGCGTTCTGGATTCTCGCGGGGCTGATTCTGCCGGTGATGAACCTCGCGGCCCGGTACGAGATTATCGATGCGCACAAGTTTCCGCGCAGCGGCGCGTTCGTCTTTGCGCCGAACCACTACAGCGAGATCGACCCCGTGGTGATGGGCGTCGTGGCATGGAAATTGGGGCGGCTCCCGCGGTTTCTCGCGAAGGCATCCGTTTTCAAAATCCCTGTCATCGGCGCGGTGTTGCGCAAATCGGGTCAGATTCCGGTGCAGCGCGGCGGCTCGGTGCGCGGAAGCGAACCGGTCAAGGCTGCCCAGCGCCTCGTCGAAAAGGGCCAGATCGTGGTCGTCTACCCGGAAGGTTCGCTTACGCGTGATCCCGATCTGTGGCCGATGCGCGGCAAGACCGGTGCTGTGCGCATAGCGCTCGAGCAGGGAATTCCGATTGTGCCCGCCGCCCACTGGGGCACCCAGCACTTGATGGAGCGATACTCCAAGAAGATCAGCGTGTTTCCACGCAAGACCATCAGGGTGAAAATCGGCGATCCGATCGACCTCACCCAGTTTCGGGGCCGCAGTCTCGACACCGCCACTCTCAACGAGGCGACGGCCGTCGTGATGGTGGCTATTACGGCGTTACTCGAAGACCTGCGCGGCGAGAAAGCCCCGGCTAAGAGATGGAACCCGTCGGAGCACAATCAGAAAGAGACCGGTCGTTTTGAAGCCTAGAAACCTCCCGCAGCCCAAGATCCAACCAGGCATTCGGGTGGCCGTTCTGGGCGCGGGCAGTTGGGGAACAACGTTTGCGAAAATTCTGACGGATGGCGGTGCCGATGTTGTTCTGTGGGCTCGCCGCCCCGAACTTGCCCGAGAAATCTCCGAAGCGCGCCGCAACAGCGATTACCTACCCGGCGTGAACCTGCCGGTCGGACTGCGGGCGACCAGCCGTCTCGATCTGGCCCTGGCCGGCGCAGAAATGGTCTTCGTGTCGGTACCCAGCCAGTCTTTGCGCGAGAACCTCAAGCAGGTCGAGCCCTACCTGGTCGAGAACGCCATCATCGTCTCCCTCATGAAGGGTGTTGAACGCTCCACCGGCATGCGCATGAGCACGGTCATCGAAGACGTACTGCGCATCGCCCCTGACCGGATTGCCGCCATCAGCGGACCGAACCTCGCACTCGAAATTGCCAAGGAACAGCCCACCGGTGCCGTCGTCTCGTCGGCGAGCCTCGAGACCGCGCAGGCAGTGGCAAAACTGGCCACCAACAGCTATTTTCGCTCCTATATCAATACCGACGTCATTGGCACCGAATTCGGCGGCGTGCTGAAAAACCTCATCGCGGTCGCGATCGGCATCGTCGACGGCGTCGGCTATGGCGAGAACACCAAAGCCTCCATCATTACCCGTGGCCTGGTCGAAATGACCGACTTCGCGGTGGCTTACGGGGCTCAGGCGGAGACCTTGGCCGGCTTGGCGGGCCTCGGCGACCTTATCGCGACCTGCCAGTCGCCGCTGTCTCGCAACAACACTGCCGGTCGGCTACTCGGTCAGGGATACAGCATTAACGATGTGGTCAAGCAGATGCAGCAGACCACGGAAGGCCTCGCCTCCGTGAAGCCCGTTCTCGAACTGGCCCGCGCCAAGGGGGTCGAGATGCCGATCGTTGAACAGGTGCGCCAGGTGCTCGACGGCACGCTCAACCCCCGCGATATCGCGCCGCACCTCACAACTGACTCCGGCGAACCGCAGGGCGAAAGGACACTTGACGATGTTGGACAAGCTCACGGTGGTGCTTCTCTTTGGAGGGCGTTCCAGCGAACACTCGATCAGCTGCGCAACGGCGGGCGGGGTGCTGGCAGCTCTCGATCCTGAGCGTTACACGGTCATCCCGGTGGGAATCACCCGGGACGGCGCGTTCGTTCTTGAAGACAACGACCCGGCCAAGTTTGCCCTGGGCGCCTCGGTGTTGCCCGTTGTGGTCGACAACGGTACCCGGGTGCACTGGCCCGAGAGTGCGTCCAGCCGTGAAATGACCGTTGTCGACGCATCCGGGGAGCGCTCGCTCGGGACTGTCGATCTTATATTCCCAATTTTGCATGGACCGTTTGGTGAGGACGGCACCATTCAGGGCATGCTCGAACTGTTCGGCCTGCCGTACGTGGGGTCCGGGGTGCTCGCATCCGCTCTGGGTATGGATAAGCACTTCGCCAAGACCGTATTTCAGCAGGCCGCGTTGCCGGTTGCGCCGTGGCGCACCATCACAGCGGATGACTGGGCGCGGGCTCCCGGCATGGCCTACGCCGCCCTTGAGCAGCTCGGTGTGCCTGCCTTCGTGAAACCGGCGCGGGCCGGTTCCAGCGTCGGTGTCAGCCGAGTGTCGACACCCGAACAGCTCAGCGCGGCCATGACACTCGGTCTCGCTGAAGACAGCAAGGTGCTCATCGAAGCCGGGCTCGTTGGACGAGAGCTCGAGATCGCTGTGCTGCAGGGGCGTCCGGGAGAACCGACGCGCGCGTCCGTGGCCGGTGAAGTCATCGTGACCGGCCGGGACTTTTACGATTTTGCGGCGAAGTACCTTGATGCGCCCGGGGTCGATCTGGTGTGCCCGGCGCCCCTGGCAGCGGCAGAACTGGCCGAGGTACAACGACTCGCCATTGCGGCATTCGAGGCGATCGGCGCTGCCGGGCTCGCCCGAGTGGACTTCTTCCTGACCGACACCGGGTGGGTGATCAACGAAATCAACACCATGCCCGGTTTCACGAGCATTTCAATGTTCCCCAGCTGCTGGCTAGCCAGTGGGTACACGTACCCCGAGCTGATCGACGAACTGGTCGCAGTGGCCGTCGCCCACGCTGGGCACGGATCCTGACACCGCAGCCCACAACCTTCTAGCGCGGTGCGGGCTCCTAGCGCCGTGCTGGCTCCTCGTGCGGTGCCGGCCTACGGGGCGGTGCCGGCACCGTCGGTGGGCAGCTCCACGTCTTCGGCACCGAGACAAGCACCGGTGGCCGGCACATAACCGACCGCGTTGGAAACGTCAATGAGTGCCGTCGAGCCGCTTACCACTTCAGAGTCGATCACGATTTCGATGGCCGGGTCTCGACCGTAGGTGGTGTACCGGTATGTTGGCGCGTCGGAGTCATCTTCGATCCAGTCGATGCCGTTGATGCTCAGGCACGGCAGGGTGGTGGGAGCCGGAACGGTCACCCCGCAGCGCAACAGGACGGCAGCCGGGTCGCCCCAGGCGCCGGTGGCCTGGGCATTCGTCTCCCGTGACTCCTGATCGGCGACAGTGGTCGGCAAGTGCACAATGACGTCGGCGCAGGCTACGTTCGTGGCATCACGGGCCGGGGTCATGGGCACTGCGGCCGCGCAGCCGACCAACAGCAGGGAGCCCACGAGCATGCTGGCGATGCTGGCGGAACGACGAGGAGCTGAGCGCAGAAGTACGAATGGGTGAGACATCATATTCAGGATACCGTTTCTTCTATGACCACTGCTGCGGATGCCCCGCACTCAGCCGCCCTGGGGCGATCCACCGCTACCGAGACCCTGGCCGACCTGAGCGAGGGCGCCGTGCTCGAGCGAATCTTTCCCCGGCTGCCGACGGCGGCGGCCGAACTGCTCGGCCCCGGCGACGATGCGGCCGTCATCTCAGCGCCCGACGGGCGGTTCGTCGTAACGACCGACATGATGATTCAGGGCCCGGACTTTCGCCTCGCCTGGTCGACGCCGCACGACCTCGGCTGGAAGGCTGCGGCAACCAACCTGTCGGACGTGGCCGCCATGGGCGCTCGCCCCACCGCTCTGGTCGTGGCAATCGCTGCACCGCCGTCAACGCCCGTGTCGGTGCTCGAGGGCATTGCCGACGGGCTGCGCGACTGCTGCGAGGCCCTCGCGCCGGGCTGCGGAGTGGTCGGTGGGGACCTGTCGGCCTCAGACTCCCTTACCCTCGCCGTCACGGCCTTCGGCGACCTGGACGGCCGTGCGCCCGTGTTGCGTTCGGGAGCACGCCCCGGAGACACGGTGGCACTGGCCGGTCGGCTGGGCGACGCTGGAAGAGGCCTCGAACTGTTATTTCGTCAGGGCGTCGATGCAAACGGTGTGCCCGACCTTGAGCGGGCCAACGCGCTCAAGCGCACGCATTCCACGGAGGTGGCGGCCCAGCTCACCCCCGTACCGCCGATAGCGAGCGGTCCCCTCGCCGCCCTCGCGGGTGCCACCGCCATGCTCGATGTCTCCGACGGCCTCGCCATTGACGCCGGACGCATCGCGCGGGCCAGCGGAGTCGGCATCGATTTCGACTCGGCCTGCCTGGGCGATCGCGTCGAGGTGGCTCTCGGCGGCGGTGAAGACCACGGGCTGCTCGCGACCTTTGCGCGGGGGACCGTTCTGCCACGCGGCTTTCGTCGCCTCGGAACGGTTGTGGCGGCATCCGCTACTGTCCTGGCCGGAACGATTACCGTTGACGGTGCGCCGCACGACCAGGGCGGCTGGGATCCTTATCGAGGCTGGGACGGCGAGGCCGGCTAGAACGCACGAGTGGGCCGTATCCTCAGGGCGCGACGGTTGCGTGCCGCCGCATTATGCCCCCGGCTGCTCGGCCGGTGAGGCATACCAGACGGTCGTATCGCCGTAATCCTTGCGCCGTTCAAGCGCCAGATGCTCGCCCCACGTCGGCTCGGGCGAGCGTGAGCTGCGCTCCAGGACCACGAGCGCGTCATCGGCCAGCAGCGGAGCCAGAGCGCTCAAATTGTGACCGAGCTCCACCTCGGTGAGCTCGTACGGCGGGTCGATGAACACGACGTCGAAGCCGTCTTTGGTGGTCGCCAGGAAGGACTGAACCGCCTGCGAGGACACGGCAATCTTCAGGTCGGTACCCTTCGACGCTGACCGCTGGACGGCCGCCATATTCTTGCGGCATATGGCGGCCGCTCCATAGCTATTCTCGACGAGCGTGACTATTCGCGCTCCGCGACTAGCGGCCTCCAGCCCCAACGCGCCTGATCCCGCGTACAGGTCCAAAACGCGCATACCGTGCAACGCATCCCGCGAGTCGAGAGCGGAGAAAATAGCCTCCCGCACCCGATCACTGGTTGGCCGGGTGCCGGACTTCGGAACGGCCAGGGTCAGGGAGCCGGCAAACCCGGAAATAATTCGCGTCATAACCGTTCCGAGCCTAGCTGCCCCCCGCCCGCCAGCACGAATGTCGGTGCCCCCGCTTACGATGGAAGAATGACCGGTTCGAGCGCTGCCAACGGCCCCGAATTCGATGGTGTTGCGCTGCCCGCGCCCCAATCCGCCCCACTCACGCTCGACACCGAGTTGAAGAAAGCCCTGAGCGCACCCAAGGCGACGGCACTGCTCAAAGCCTTCGGAATGCTGACTGTCAGCGATCTACTCAGCCACTACCCGCGCGACTACGCCGACCGTGAGGTGCTTCGGCCCCTGGATCAAATCACCCCCGGGGCAAACATCACGGTTATCGCGGACATTGTTTCCGCGCACGAGAAGCGCATGTCATCGCGGCCCGGCACGATCGTCGAGGTGGTCATTTCCGACGGTGGCGGCGAGTTCACTCTCACGTTTTTCGGAAAGAACAGTCAGGAGTGGCGACTGAAGCAATTGCGGCCCGGCCTGCGCGGCAGTTTCTCCGGCAAAGTACGCATGTACAAGGGCGACAGTCAACTGGCGAACCCGTCGTACAAAACCTTTGAAAGCGAGGAGGAAGAGGCGCTCGAAGATCCATCGCTGCGGCTTTTGCACAAGCCTTTGATTCCCATTTACGCTGCAACGGCGGCGGAGACCAGCTGGAACCTGCAGACCATCATCGATAAATTGCTTCGGCGCATCGGCACTCTGCCCGACCCGGTACCTCAAGACCTGCGGATCGAACACGGCCTGCTCGACCATACCCAGGCCATCCGCTGGATCCACAGCCCCGACAATGAAGAACAGTGGATGGCTGCCCAAGACACTCTCCGATTCACCGAGGCCTGGGTGCTGCAGTGCGCTCTCATGCAGCGGCACAGTCTGGCCCGGGAGCGCCACACCCGACCGCGTGTGCCCACGCCTGGCGGATATCTGGAACGCTTTGACGCGGCCCTTCCGTTCGTGCTCACCGTCGATCAGGAGATCTGCGCGGTCGAGATGGCCAACGACATGGCCCATTCCGCGCCGATGAACCGGCTGCTACAGGGTGAGGTGGGTTCGGGTAAGACCGTTGTGGCGCTGCGGGCCATGCTCGCGGTGGCAGACAGCGGCGGCCAGACGGCGCTGCTGGCACCAACCGAGGTGCTCGCCGGGCAACACCTGCGGTCGATCACCACCCTTCTCGGCCCTGATCTTGCGGCCGAACTGATGCCGACCCTGCTCACCGGCAAACTACCGGTGGCCCAGAAACGCAAGGCACTACTCCGCACCGTGTCGGGCCAGTCGCGCATCGTGATTGGCACTCACGCCCTGCTCAGCGACACCGTGACCTTTTTTGACCTCGGTCTGATTGTGATCGACGAGCAGCACCGGTTCGGCGTTGACCAGCGCGAAACCCTCCGGCTCAAGGGTGCGGAGCCACCGCACGTTCTGGTGATGACGGCAACGCCGATACCGCGCACCATCGCCATGACGGTGTTCGGTGACCTCGACGTGAGCACCATTCGCATGCTGCCGGCCGGGCGCCAGGGCATTACCAGTATCGTTGTGCCGCTGTTTGAGCACCCGAACTGGTTTGGGCGCATCTGGACCAAGCTGGCTGAGGAGCTTGCCCTCGGGCGGCAGGCCTTTGTGGTCTGCCCGGCTATTTCTCCCGCCGAGACCGAAGAAGGCTCGGAGGCCGACACGATACCGGTGGCCGACGAACAAAAGAAAGCTCCGCTTGCCAATGTGGAGACCGTTCACGAGAGACTTCGCGGATTCGAGCCGTTGGCCGGATACCGCATCGAGGCTTTGCACGGGCGCATGACGAGCGACGAGAAAGATCAGATCATGCGGGCGTTCGCCGCCGGAGAGATCGATGTTCTCGTAGCGACGACCGTGATCGAGGTCGGCGTTGACGTGCCCAATGCCTCAGCCATGGTCGTACTCGACGCCGATCGTTTCGGTGTGTCCCAACTGCACCAGTTGCGCGGCCGGGTCGGGCGTGGCGGCGTACCCGGGCTGTGCCTGCTGGTCACCAACGCCCGGGCTGGATCGCCGGCCCGCCAGCGCATCGGCGACGTCGCCGCGACGCTCGATGGTTTCGTTCTCGCCGAACTCGACCTCGCCCTGCGCCGAGAAGGCAACGTGCTCGGCGACCTACAGTCCGGCGACGGGTCGAAACTGCGCTTTCTGCGCGTCGCGGTCGACGGCGACATGATCGCCGAGGTCAGGCAGGCCGCCTACCACCTCGTGACGGGTGACCCAGGCATTCGCACCAACCCGGAGCTGCGCGAAGCGATCGCCCGCCGGCTGGACGAATCCGAACGCACCTGGCTCAATAAAGGCTGACGATGTCCACTCCACGCGGATACACCGGGCAGCGCCGCTCACGCTGTGGCAGTAGGGTGTGATCATGCGCAGGATCGCCGTTGTCCCTGGATCATTTGACCCCGTCACGTTGGGCCACTTGGATGTGATCGATCGCGCGGCCGGCCTGTTTGATGAGCTGCATGTGCTCGTGGTGCACAACCCCGGCAAATCGGCCCTATTACCGATCAGCCAGCGTGTTTCGCTACTGGAACAAGCCATCAAAGAAGCAGGATTACCGACCAATATCGTGGTTGCCAGCTGGAGCGTGGGGCTGCTGGTGGACTACTGTATGGACGTCGGTGCGAGCGTGCTCGTGAAGGGCATCCGCTCGCAGGTCGACGTAGCCTACGAGACGCCGATGGCAATCGTGAATCGCAATCTGGCCGCGGTCGAGACCGTGTTTCTGCTGCCCGATCCGGCCAACGCGCACGTGTCCAGCTCACTCGTGCGCCAGGTCGCCGGCCTCGGCGGTGACGTTTCGCCGTACGTCCCGCGGGCCGTAGCACGCTACCTGGAGCGTTCGCGGGTATGAACCTCAAACCGACTCGCTCCTCTGCGGAACTGGCGTCGGTTCCGTCGGTCGACGATGAGTCGGCCGTTGATCTGCGCGAGCTGCAAGAAGCCGGACGCGCGATCATGGGCAATGTAGAGACGGTCATCGACGGCAAGCATGATGCCGTGCAGATTGCCCTGACCGTTCTGCTGGCCGAGGGGCACCTGTTGATTGAGGATGTTCCCGGTGTCGGCAAGACCATGCTCGCCAAGGCCCTTGCCCGCTCTGTCGACTGCACGGTCGGACGAATCCAATTCACGCCCGACCTGCTGCCCTCCGACGTGACCGGGGTATCGGTGTTCAACCAGGCCGAGCGCCGGTTCGAGTTTAAACCGGGCCCGGTCTTCGCCAACATCGTCATCGGTGACGAGATCAACCGGGCAAGCCCGAAAACTCAGTCAGCACTGCTGGAATCAATGGAGGAACGCCAGGTCACGGTCGACGGCATCACCTACCCGCTCGCCCTGCCCTTCACCGTCATCGCCACCCAGAACCCGATCGAGATGGAGGGCACCTATGCGCTCCCGGAAGCGCAGCGGGATCGATTTATGGCCCGCATCTCCATGGGCTATCCCGACTCTGACTCAGAGCTCGCGATGCTCGACTCGCGCGACACCGAAAGCCCGCTGGCACGGATTTCGGCCGTGGTGTCGGGCCAGACCCTGCGCGACATGATGCTCACCGCACGGACTGTCTTTGCCTCCGGCCCGGTCAAGGAGTACGTGGTCAATCTGGTTCGAGCCACCAGGGACGACCGCGACCTTCGCCTCGGCGCAAGCCCGCGAGCGACCCTGCAGCTGATTCGAGCGGCGAAGGCCCAAGCGGCGTTGAATGGGCGGGATTACGTGTTGCCCGATGATATTGACGCGCTCGCCGTGGCGGTTCTCGGCCACCGGCTGGTTCCCACCGGCCGGGCGTTGGGCCACCATCACCAGGACAGTTCTTCCGTGATTGTTGACATCGTGCGTCGCATTGTGGCCGATACGCCCGTGCCGAACGGTATGGGGGCAGCCACGCAGTACGCGTCGATACCGCCCAAATCGACGTCGCCCAAAACGATGCCGCCCAAATCGGTGCCACCCGTGCGCGCCGTTCAAACCCGACCCGTTGGTTCTGCCGGAGCGTCGTAGGTATGAAGCGCGGGGTGCGAGGTTTCGGGCAGGCGGCCCATTCCGACTGGATTACGCGGTTGGCCGTCCGATTCTCTACGCGTCTCACCCTGCGCGGCGTGGTCTTTCTCACGATCGGCATCGTTCTGTTCGCCACCGCTGTGCTGGTCAACAGCAGGGACATGCTGTTCGTTGCGAGCGTGTTGATCACGGCGCCACTCCTGGCTGCGGGTTACGTGTCGCTGCGCCCGGCACGGGTTGAGGTCACCCGGGTCTTTCGTCCGTCGGTCGTGCCGGTTGGCGGGGAGAGCGTAATTTCTTTGCAACTACAGAACCTCGCGGCGACACCGCTCGGCGGTGCCTGGTGGTGTGACACCCCGTCGCCGGGCGCTCCGACGCCGCCAGCGGCCATCCTGCCGCTGGTGAGCAACAAGGGCGCGATCGGCGACAGCGTGCGCCTGGAATACTCCATCGTGCCTCGCCACCGTGGTGTCTACGATGTCGGCCCGCTGCGGGTGTCTCGCCAGGACCCGTTCGGCTTCGCGCACAGTGACCGAACTGCCGGGTCGCCCCATGACCTGATCGTCACGCCGCGTGTGACGCCTCTGCCCGGCAGCGGCCTCGCCCGGTCCAGCAATGACGGTTCAATTCGCGAGTTGGTGCGGCAGGCCGCTCCCACCTCCGATGAACTCATCGCCCGCGAATACCGCCCGGGCGATGCCCTGCGGCGCGTGAACTGGCCGGCCACGGCTCGGCACGGTGAACTCATGGTGCGTCAGGAGGAACAGCGGAGTAATCCGGAAGCTCGCATCCTGCTCGACACGACTTTGGCCGGCGCGGCCGGACTGGGCGCTGGGCATGTGCCAGCGCACCTCGTGGCCGCATTTGAACTCGAGATCGAGCTGGCAGCATCCGTTGGTGTGCATTTGATCGACGCCGGCTACCGCCTTGAGGTGATCGAGCTGGGCGCCAGCCAGCTGCTGCCGGGCGAGCAACAGACCCTGGGCGGCCTGCACGGTGATGTGCCCGCCACGTATCGCGCCCCGAATGGTGACCGCGCGCTGCTCGAGGCCCTCGCCAGCGTTGTTCCGGTGGCGTGGCCGAGTCGCAGCGCACGCCTGGCAGCGTCGCGTCGGGTGCCGGAACGCGTCGCCCTGCGTGGTGCGCAGGCAGTGCTGCCGACGTTCGCGATGCTCGTGAGCGTCTCTGATGCGGACATCGTCGATCTGGTCGCCCTCGCCCGTCACTGCGCGCCCGCCGTCGCCTTTGTGCAGCGCACCGTGGGCGCGGGGGCCCGCGAGCGACTGCGGGAGGCCGGCTGGCGCATCCTGGAGCTCTCCGCTACCGCGGACCTCGAAGTCGCCTGGAACACGGTGAGCGGGCAGCGGGGTGCCGAGGATGACTAGCCTGGCCACCAAGCCGGCCCCAACGGATAATTCCCTCCCCGCAGCGCACCGGATCGATGGGCCGCCGGCATCGCGGCGCCGACGCGGCGGGCGTGATGCCGCGCTCTGGCCGCTCTTCCTCAGCCTGTTGTTGCTGCTCCTGATCTGCTGCGCAGCCCTGGGGCCGCTGCTGAGGGGCAGCGCCTGGTGGTGGGTCTGTGCCGCCGTCGGCACTGTCATACTGCTCGGCGCTGCGGTATTACGTCGCCTCGGAGTGCCGCGTCTGATCATTCCCGTGGCGAACCTAGCGGTGCTGGTCGGCACGATGACTCTGCTGTTCGGCAACGAAACCGGCCTGTTCTGGCTCATTCCGACGCCCGGGACCATCAGCACGTTCACCGCGCTGATCGATGCCGGTGCGGTCTCCATTGCGCAGCAGAGCGTACCGGCCGAGGTGACCGTCGGTATCCTCTTTCTGCTCGCTGGCGGCACCGGCCTGATTGCTCTTCTCATGGACCTGCTCGCAGTGACCGTGCGCTGGCCCGCCCTCGGCGCTGCGGGGGCCCTCGTGCCACTTCTCGCGCCGAGCTTCATCATCGACGACGGTGCCGATTATGCTGCCCTCGTGGCGGCCGCAATCGCCTTTCTGCTGCTGTTGCGGGTGGATGTGTATGTGCGTCGCATGGACACGGCGACGCGTGCTGTGGCTGGCGCTTCCCACGCCTATCGGCCCGATCGTGAACGCGGCCCCGGGCCAATCGGCGGCGCACTCATGGTGGGATCCCTGACCATCGTGGCCGCCCTCACCCTCAGCACGGTCGCGCCGGTATTGACCGCCGGGGGACTGGTCACGGCCCGGCCGGGTGGATTGTTGTTCGGCAGTGGGGTGAGCCCCATGATCAATCTTGGGCAGGACCTGCGTCGGCCCAAGGCCGGCCCGGCTTTTCGCTACACCTCGACCGGTACGGAGCAGCCCTATTTCACCCTGCTGACTCTCGATGAGGTGATCGGGTTGACCTGGACGGCTCGCATTGATGGGGCAGACACCAGCAACACCGTTGACGACATTGCGAGACCGTTCGGTCTCGACGCTGACGTCGAGACCACAGAAGCGTCCACCTCCGTTGTCATTGATGGCGTCAACAGCCATTGGCTGCCCGCACCCGCTCGCGCAACGAGCGTTGAGGGGCTCGCCGGCCGCTGGTATTGGGACAGCCGTACCCGGGTGATCGCGAGCGTGGCGGCGAACACCCTCGGGCAGAAATACACGGTGTCGTCGTTGGAGATTAAACCCACGGCCGATCAACTTCGACAATCGGGTACCGACTACCCGGCAAGCGTTCTCGGTAATCTGCAACTCTCGGTTGATCCGCCGTCCATTATCGAACAGACGGCCCTCGAGGTGACGGCAGGAACGACGTCGAGCTATGACGGTGCTCTCGCCGTGCAGAGCTATTTGCGCGGCAGCGCCTTTACGTACGACACGGACGCCCCCGTTGACGAGGGTTACGACGGTGGGGGGCTCGACGTGATCGGCGTGTTCCTCGAGGAAAAGCGTGGCTATTGCGTGCACTTTGCCGCGACCATGGCCGCGATGGCGCGCTCCGTCGGCATCCCATCACGGGTGTCACTCGGCTACCTGCCGGGCGTTAAGTCGCAGGATCTGCAGCAGGGCCTGGGACAGTACATCGTGGATTCGCACGACCTGCACGCATGGCCGGAACTGTACTTCGTGGGCATTGGCTGGGTGAAATTCGAGCCGACCCCCGGCCGCGGCACCGTACCCAACTACGAGCAGACAGTGGATGCTGCCACGCCGGCGATCACACCCGGTGCCCCCGGCGTGACGGGCGCTCCTCTCAGCGCCGACCGGTTGGCAGACGACTCCGCGCTCGAAGGCGGCGCCACCACCCCCCAGAGCATCCAGAGCAGTGACCTGATCCCCATCGTCGGGTTCAGCGCGCTGGGTCTCATGCTGCTGCTGCTGCCCGCGGCAGTCAGGGCGATGTTGCGTGACTCTCGGGTGCGCCGCATCCGCTCCGGAAGTGCCGCCGCCGGCCTCGCCTGGATCGAGCTGGAGCACACCAGTCTCGATCACGGTATACCGTCTCCCGTCACCGAAACTCCCCGAGCATTTGCCGGTCGCCTGGAGCAGGGCGGTACCCTCGACGCCGCATCGCTGGAAGCGCTCGAACGGGTGCTGCTGGCGCTGGAGCGGTCACGGTTTGACCGATCGCCGTCCACTCAATCACAGTCCAGCCAATCGACCGTGCGCGCGGAGACCCTCGCTGCCGATCTGACCCGGGTGCTGAAGACGCTCCACGCCGGCTCGAGCGTCGGCATCCGTGTGCGGGCAGCATTCGCGCCCGCCTCGCTGTTCGCCGCGCTTGCCGCGGTACTGCGCGGAGAGCGCCGTGCCCCAACGATTGCCCCCTGAACGGAGGGCCCACGCAGAAAGCGTACAATTTATGACCGTGACTAAGTTCAAGAAGACGCCGTATACGGTCGACGTGCGTGACCTCATCAACCGTCCGGGCACCATGCACGAAATTCATCTCGATATCGTGGTTCCTGACGACCTCGGCACCGGCCTTGTAGCGGTGAAAGCCGGATCGACCCTGTCGACCGAGCTGCGCCTCGAGGCGATGCATGAGGGAATCCTGGTGAGCATCGAGGTATACGCGCGGGCGCTGGGCGAGTGCGGTCGATGCCTGAAAGACATCGACCTGCCCGTTCGAGTTCAGTTTGCCGAGCTTTTCGGTTATCCTCGGGAGGACGCCTTCGAGTTTGAGATTTTAGACGACCATGTCGATTTGGAATCTTTGATCCGGGACGCGGTAGTGTTATCACTTCCGTTCCAGCCAGTATGTCGGCGGGATTGCCCTGGTCTTGACAGTGAGACCGGGAAGCCGCTTGCCGAACTACCTGAACTCGTTTCCGACGATGCGCTCGATCCCCGGTGGTCAGCGCTTGCGGGGTTTACGGCTTCCACAGACCAAGACCTGGGTGCGGACACCCATGTTTCAGACAGCAGAGAAGAGAAGTAGTCATGGCAGTACCGAAGCGCAAGATGTCGCGTTCCAACACCCACTCGCGTCGCGCGCAGTGGAAGGCCACGCCTCCCACCCTCGTGAAGACCATGGAGGGCGGCAAGGTCGTCTACAGCCTGCCGCACCGCGCCAAGGTTGTCACCGACTCCACCGGCACCCCGATGTTCATGGAATACAAGGGCCGTAAAGTCGCCGACATCTAAGTTGCCTCTTCGCCCGGCCGCACATCGGTCGATGAAGCTGGATAGATGAAAAACGTGAAAACCGAGCGGTCGTCCTTGTTGGCGACCCTCGGCGTGCAGATTGATCCGGTGATTCTGGAGCTTGCTCTGACCCACCGGTCTTTTGCGTACGAAAACGGCGGTATTCCCACCAATGAGCGCCTGGAATTTCTCGGTGACTCCATTCTGGGCCAGGCCGTCACGGTGATGCTGTATCGCACCTACCCCGACCTCGACGAGGGGCACCTGGCCAAACGGCGGGCCAGCCTGGTCTCAACAGCAGCGCTGGCGCAAATTGCCCGCGGTCTGAATGTGGGAGCGCATATCCGTCTCGGTCGTGGCGAAATTCTCACCGGCGGGCGCGACAAAGCCTCCATTTTGGCGGACACCGTCGAAGCGCTTATTGGTGCGACCTTCCTCGACGCCGGCGCCGACGTCGCCACCGCATTCGTGCTGCGTCTGATTGAACCTCTTCTGGCCGAACCGGGCCATTTCGGTGTGTCCATGGATCCGAAAACCAGCCTCCAGGAACTCGCTGCAAGCTCAGACGCCGGCGTTCCCGTCTATACGCTCGAAGCGAGCGGGCCCGATCACTCCAAGGTCTTCGTCGCGACCGTCAGTATCGGATCAGTCGTGACCGCCCACGGCGTCGGTCCGAGCAAGAAATTCGCCGAGATGGCCGCGGCCCGCGAGGCCATCGACCGGCTCAACGCGCTCTAGCCTTCCACTCCATGCCTGAACTCCCCGAGGTCGAGGTCGTACGCGCCGGACTTCAACCGGCTGTCACCAATTCCCAGATCACCGGCGTCGAAATCTTCGACAAACGCTCTCTGCGACGACACAGTCCCACCGCCGGGTCGTTTGCCGACCAGCTCAGTGGGCGCCGCATTCTCGCGGCCGTTCGCCGCGGTAAGTTTTTATGGTTGCCCCTCGACAGCGGGCGGGCACTGGTGATTCACCTCGGAATGAGCGGCCAGGTATTGCTCCGCACCCCGGGCGCCGCTGTAGATCGCATGTTGCGCATCCGCTTGACGCTGGAACACCCCACCTACGGCGAATTGTGGGTCAATTTTGTGGACCAGCGCATCTTCGGCAGCATGGCCGTCGACGCCATGGATCCCACAATCGACGGACTGCCCGCGGGCTTTTCGGGAGCGATTGAAGCGGATGCCGCCTGGCAGCGCCAGATACCGTCGCAGGTCGCGCACATCGCTCGCGACCCGATCGACCCGTCGTTTTCGTCCCGTGTCTTCTTCACTGCCCTCGCGCGTAAGAACACCGGCATCAAGCGGGCGCTGCTCGACCAGAATCTGATCAGCGGCATCGGCAACATCTACGCGGATGAAGCGCTGTTCGCCGCGCGCATCCACTACGAGCAGACGGCCGCGTCGCTGTCGCCGGCCAAGGTGAAGGCGCTGCTCGCGGCCGTGCGCACCATTTTGCACCGCGCTCTCGCCGAGGGCGGCACCAGCTTCGACGCCCAGTACGTGAACGTGAACGGTCAGTCCGGCTATTTTGCACACAGCCTGGAGGCCTACGGTCGGCAGGGCACACCGTGCTCCCGGTGCGGCACCCTGATTGTGCGTGAGCAATTCATGAACCGCGGCTCGCACTTCTGCCCGCGCTGCCAGCGCCTGCGCTAACAAGCCCCGCCCGCTTGCGCACCACGGACTTGGACTCGTTGGTCTCGTCTGTCTCGTTGGACTCGCTGTGTCGCCTGGTCGAGCGGGGTTCGTCGATCGAGCCTGTTTCGTGGGTCGAGCTTGTCGAGACCAAGTGCTCTCGAAAGTCTCGATCAGCGCAGCCCGCCGTCGGTCGAGCGTGTTTCGTTGGTCGAGCCTGTTTCGTTGGTCGAGCGTGTTTCGTTGGTCGAGCGTGTTTCGTTGGTCGAGCTTGTCGAGACCAAGTGCTCTCGAAAGTCCCGATCAGCCCAATCTTCGTTGGTCGAGCCTGTTTCGTTGGTCGAGCCTGTCGAGACCGGGTGATCTCGACTGGCTCGATCAGTGCAGCCCAGCTCGATCAGTGCAGCCCCTGCTCCGGGAGTTCGAGCAGGAGTGAGTTCTTGCTGTGTAGGGCGATGAGGGCCTGCTGGGGGTCGATGGTGGCCGGTGGTTGCAGCCAGAACCGGCCGTGGTCGGCGATCACCTGCCAGCCTTCCTGGTGGAGTCGGCGGTGGCAGGGGGCACACAGCAGTAGCCCGACGTCGATATCGGTGGCGCCCGCATCGCGTACCCAGTGGTCCGCGTGATGCGCTTCGCTTCGAGAGGGTGGCATGTCGCAGTCCAGGAACATGCAGCCGCCGTCGCGCAGGCTCATGGCCACGCGTTGGGCTTCGCTGAAGGTGCGTTGGGTGCGGCCCAGTTTCAGTGGATGTCCCGCTTCGTCCAGC
>JBBRBV010000029.1:0-35836 GCA_038205545.1 Actinomycetales bacterium | reverse complement strand
CCCGACGGCACCCTGCACTGGGTCAGCCGCGCCGGCAAACACTACGCGACCGACCCCGCCACCCGCATCAGACCCCCACACACCACCGCACCACCCGCAACTCCGCCACCAGTGAAGCCGCCACCCGAACCCGCAAACGGACCAATCCCATTCCCACTCGACCCGTGGAACTCCGCATTGAGCCCCATCTCGGACCCCGTCTGGAACCCCGTCTGGAACCCCGTCTGGAACCCCAACGATCCCACCCCGGATCCGTTCTGACGGAGCCGCCGGGACTGTCTCCTCAACGGTGCTTCCGGACCGCCGCGCGGAGGGCGAACAGACCGCTCGGTCAGGCCCGTTTCAAAAGCCGAGGCCTGTAGGCTCTCTTGGTCACAGCATTTGTGTGCGGTCTCACTGAAGAAAAATACGACGCTTGGGGGGAATGAAAACATGGACGAGGATGATGAACTCTCCTTAGTAATCGCAGCTGCCCGGGCGGCGACCGCTGACATCGCGCTGATAACCAATGCGACCCAGGCCATCCTGTATGTTTCTGCTTCTTTTACCGCCATGACGGGCTATGAGCAGGCTGAGCTGATGGGCCAGAACTGTCGGGTCCTACAGGGACCGGGCACCGATTCAACGACGAGACGCCTCATGCGGGAAGTCCTCGCTTCGGGGGAAGTCTTCGAAGGAGAAATCCTCAATTACCGTAAGGACGGTTCCGCGTTCTGGACAGCGTTGAAGATCATCCCGATGCGGGTGGGCTCCGACACCGCGATCACACACTATGTGAGTATCCAACGCGATATCAGCAACCACGTTGCCTTGTTGCAGCAGTTGCAGAACCAAGCGCTGCACGACTCCGTGACGGGCCTGCCGAACCGGACGGCGGCCGAACGGGCTGTGGAGGAAGCAGTGCAACGCTCCCCTAACCGGGAAGTGACTGTGGCGCTTGGCTTGATTGATCTGGATGATTTCCGTCTCGTCAACAACACGTTGGGTCACGCTGCGGGTGACGCAGTGTTGCGGCAGTGGGGGGCTCGCGTGCTCTCACGTCTCCGGGAAGGGGATGTGCTGGCCCGGATGGGCGGAGATGAATTTATCCTATCCTCAAGAACATCACCCGGAGCACCGCCACCGAGGACCTACCCGGACTACTCCTTGCGATCCACGAGGCAGTTGAGGAGCCCTTCACCGTTGACGGCCAACAGGTCCGCATCGGAATGAGCCTGGGGATCGCACGGGTCCCGGAGGACGGCACCGACGGCCGGTCCATTCTTCGTAGCGCCGATGAGGCACTCCAAGTAGCCAAGTCACGCCGCAAGAATCGCAGGATCTGGTGGGAGACCGCAGAAGACGCCAGCGTCCTCTCACAAGACGACGGCAACACCGCTGGCACCATTGGAAGCCCGGACACGGGAGAAGAAGTGAGCCCGGGGGACTATCGAGGCGCTCTAAATAGTGGAAACATCCTTATTCACCTCCAGCCCGTAGTGGATCTTCGCGATGGGACCGTGCACCTGTTCGAGGCCTTGGCGCGCCTGAAGCTCCCCGGAGGACGCGTCGCGCATCCCCAGGAGTTCCTGCCCCACCTGAGGACTGATGATCTTCGAGTCTTGTTCGCCGACGTCCTTGATCGGGCGTTGGAAATTCTGGCGGCGTGGGATCGAGAGGGCACCCGTCATGACGTGTCAGTGAACCTGCCACCAGCAATCCTGCTCGACGGGTCAACACCGGCGCTCGTCCAAAAACTGCTTCACGTCCATGACATTCAGCCGGGACGCTTGGGGTTGGAACTGCTGGAATCGGAGGACATCGGCCTCGACGCGCAGCGGATAGCTTTGCGGGAGCTCGTCGACTTGGGAGTAGGCCTCGCCATGGATGATCTTGGATCCGGCTACAGCAGTCTGCAAAGGCTCTCCTCGTTTCCGTTCAGCACCATCAAACTCGATCGCGGATTGCTCCTCCACGTCGAGGCCAGGCCATTAGAAACGCTCAGCGTCCTGGCAACCCTCATTCAATTAGGCCGGGACCTGGGCATGAATGTCGTTATCGAAGGGCTGGAGAACCACAGCCTGACCGAAGCCGCTACCGTCCTCGGTGCACCGCTGGGCCAGGGCTATTTTCTGGCCAAACCAATGCCACCGGAAGACTGTCTGCGGTGGGCTGATTCCTTCACCCTCCACTCGCACCTATCCCCGATCCAGACACCGCTCGGCGCTTTGGCCTACCACTGGCAGTTCACCCGACTAGCCGCACCGCACCCACTGGAACTCGACCGCTGCCCTCTCAACCAATTCATCCACGAAGCCAACGCCTCCACCGATGTGCAGAAATGGCACGCACAACAACACGAAATACCGGGGATGCACCCCGGCTCCAGCCAATTCTTCATCGACTGGATCACCCCGCAGATCCGCGACCACCGGCAGTAAGGGGCGCGGACGACTCCCGCTCGCTCCACGACTTCAGCCCCGCCGAGCGTGAGCAGCTGCGCTCCCTGCTGCCCCGCATCGCTTTCAAGCGGCGACTGGGTAGAACTGGGCGCCGCCGACGAGAAGAAAGATGAGAAGAAAGACGCCAGGCCCGACACCGTCGAGGCCTGGGGTCGCGCCGAGGTTGAGCACAACCCACGCAACAACAAAATGCGCGCGTTGTAGCTCCCGCCACGTTTCGAGCAGATTACAAGTTGAGCCAATATGACTCAAATAGTTGCATGGATTGTTGAACAATCATAGGCTTTCTCACATTCAGTGACCGCCGGTGCTGACGTGTATCCCAGAGAAGTGAGCAGCGACCATGGCCACAACAGCCCTACCCACAACCGCGAAACGACCAAAGAAAGTCAAGAACAAACACCGCGGCGCGCTCGTCGGGGCCATGTTCCTCATGGCCACGAGTGCGGTCGGACCCGGCTTCATGGTGCAGACGACAACCTTCACCGTGCAACTCGGTGCAGCTTTCGGTTTCGCTATTCTCGTGTCGATTCTGGTCGACATCGCCGTACAGCTCAACGTCTGGCGGGTCATCGGGGTCAGCGGCCGACGCGCCCAGGAACTTGCCAACAGTGTTCTGCCGGGGGCTGGTTGGTTTCTCGCCGCCCTCATCTGCCTCGGCGGACTGGTCTTCAACGTGGGCAACATCGCCGGAACGGGACTGGCCACGAACGTCTTGTTCGGCATAGATCCCAAGCTCGGCGGCGCGCTCTCGGCGCTCGTTGCCATCGTCATCTTTCTGAGCAAGCGCGCCGGTATGGCCCTCGACAAGATCGTTGTTGTGCTTGGCGCGGTCATGATCCTGCTCATCGGTTACGTGGCCATCGTGTCGCAGCCGCCGCTCGGTCTCGCGATCAAGAACGCCGTCATTCCCGACAACGTGGACTTTCTGATCATCACAACCCTCATCGGCGGCACGATCGGCGGCTACATCACTTACGCCGGAGCCCACCGCATGATCGACGCGGGCATCTCCGGCCCGGAGAACGTCGGCGCGATCGCCAAGAGCTCCATCCTCGGCATCATCATCACCGCCTTCATCCGCGTGCTCCTGTTCCTGGCGGTGCTGGGCGTCGTTGCCGGCGGCGTTGCTCTGACCAGTGACAACATTGCCGCCGAGGCATTCCAAGCGGCAGCCGGCGACCTCGGCTTCAAACTGTTCGGCATCATTCTCTGGGCGGCGTCGATCACCTCGGTGATCGGGGCGGCCTACACATCGATCTCGTTCGTCACGAGCTCAAAGACCTCGCCGCGGGCGCGCAGCATTGCCACCTGCGTGTTCATCGCCGTCTCCGCGACCGTGTTCAGCTTCATCGGGCAGGCCCCGGCAACGCTGCTGATTATGGCCGGAGCCGTCAACGGCCTCATTCTGCCCATCGGTTTCGCCGTCATCCTGTGGGTCGCCTGGCGCCGCCGCGACCTGCTCAACGGGTACGTCTACCCCAAGTGGCTCCTCGCTATCGGCGTTGTCACCTGGCTGTTCACCCTCTTCCTCGGCTACCAGTCGCTCGGTGGGTTGGCAAGCCTGTGGGTATAACGGATGCCGCCGACCGCGCCAATCTCTCCCCCGCCGACGCCCGGGCCCTGTTTCGGAGTGGTCTGGCCACCCCGACGGCGGGCTGGTCGGCCGGATACACCCAGGCCAACCTCATTGTCGTGCCGCGGGACCTCGCCTTTGACGTGCTGCTGTTCGCCCAGCGCAATCCGAAACCGTGCCCGATTCTCGGGGTGCTCGACGCCGGGCAAACCAGCGGTCCGCTACTGGCGGGCGGCGACATCCGCTCTGATCTAGGCCGCTACACCGTCTATGAGAACGGAATACTCGTCGACGAACCAACCGATCTCAGCGCCTGGTGGCGACCGGATCTGGTGACCTTCATCGTGGGGTGCAGCTTCACGTTTGAGGCGGCACTCCAGCAGGGCGGCATTCCCATCGCTCACATTGATCAGGGCCGCAACGTCCCCATGTATCGAACCAGCTGGCGCTGCGACCCGGCCGGCACCATGGCCGGGCCTCTTGTGGTGTCAATGCGTCCCATCGCCGCTGACCAGGTAGCGGATGCCGTGCGCATCACCGCCCACTACCCCGCGGTACACGGTGCGCCCGTGCACATCGGAGACCCGGCCGCGCTGGGAATCACCGACCTCGCTCGGCCTGACTTCGGCGACGCCGTCACCGTGCCCGAGGGCTTCGTTCCCGTGTTCTGGGCCTGCGGGGTCACCCCGCAGGCCGCCGTGATGGAATCACGCCCGCCGCTGGCGATTGGCCATGCGCCCGGCCACATGCTGATCACCGACGCACGCGATTCCGACTACCTGGTCGTCTAGTCCACTAAAAACTAGCCCCGCTGCCCGAAGAGCGCGGCGGGCAGCGGGAGGTCGCGGGCTACTTCAGGTAATCGCCGACCCGGTTCCGCCGTGCCTGCGCCGATTCCCCGCGGGCAGCCCGCTGCGCCGTGAGCACCTGGTGTTCTGCCTCCGCCAGGTAGTTCACCATGAGCGCGGCCGCCTCAGCGCGCTCGCCGGCCTCGAAAAGTTCCAGCATGCGCGCGTTTACGTCGATGTAGGGTGCGTGAAAGCCAGGATCGACGGCCATCGAGTGAAACACGAGCCGCATCTCCGCGAGCACGTGTGCCATTTGCTGGTTCAACCGCGCGCTCTGGGCCAAGGCCACGACACCGGCATGAAAGTCCTGGTTGGCGCTGGCCATCGCCGCCACATCACCGGCGGCGCGGGCAGCGCCCGCTCGGCCCACCGCTGCGTGCAGGTCTCCGGTGTCGAGATCGGAACCCCAGAGCAGCGCGGCTGGTTCGAGAATACGACGTGCCCGGTAGATCTCGCGCACGCCATCGGCCGTTGGCAGGGTTACAAAGACGCCACGGTTGGGGATGCGCGTGACGATGTGCTCGGCAGCGAGGGTCGCGAAGGCCTCACGCAGGGTATTACGACTCACGCCGAGCACCTCGCTCAGCGCCTCCTCGGAAAGCTTCGCACCGGGAGCGAGCTGCCCGGCCGAGATGCGTTCGCGCAGTACCGCGGCGGCCCAGACGCCCGTTTCAGCGTGGCGCACGTCGGCAGCCTGGCGACGCAGGTCGGGGAGAATCTCGTCAAGCGTCATAGATCCACACTATCGACTCGCGGTTGGCCTAATCGTCAACGGTCGCCACCACCACGTCAACCACGACGCTATCGCCCGGCTCACACCGTAGCCCGCCCAACGTACCTGCGCGATGCGCCACCACGATGGACTCCATTTTCATCGCCTCGAGCACGAGCAGCGGGTCTCCCACCGCAACGGTGGCACCGGTCTCGACCAGCCATTTCACGACGGTTCCAGCCATGGTCGAGCGCAGTTCGGCCGGGTTAGGGGCTTCGGCCGGATTAGGGGCTTCGGCCGGGTTAGGGGCTTCGGTCGAGCCTGCAGCCGCAGCCCCGGTCGCCGCGCCAGCCCCAGCAAGCCCCGCCAGCAGATCAGCCGGCAGACCGAGGGCCATGCGGCGTCCGTCGATCTCGATGGTCACGGTGCGCCGGGGCCCGGCCGCGGTGGCCGGGGTGAACAGCGGATCGTGCGCGAGCTGCTCCGCGAACTCGGTTTCGATCCAGGTCGTGTACACGTCGAGACTGTCGGTTCCGGTGAAAGCCGCGTTGTCGACGACGGCACGGTGAAACGGCAGAACCGTCGGCAGTCCGGTGATCTCGAACTCGGCGAGGGCACGGCGGGCACGGCGCAGCGCCTGCGCCCGGTCGGCCCCCGTGACGATGAGCTTGGCCAGCAGCGAGTCGAACTGGGCGGGCACGGTGTCACCGGCACGCACACCGGCATCCACTCGAATGCCCGGCCCGGTCGGCACGGTGAACGTCGCCACGGTGCCCGGTGCGGGCAGAAAACCGCGTCCGGGATCTTCGGCGTTGATCCGGAACTCAAAAGCATGGCCGAGTGGCGCAGGGTCGCTCGGCACGGGAAGCGGTCCGCCCGCCGCGATGGACAGCTGGGCGAGCACGATATCGATACCGGAGGTTTGCTCGGTGATCGGATGCTCAACCTGAAGCCGCGTATTCACCTCGAGAAACGAGACACCTCCGTCGTCGGCGAGCAGGTATTCGACCGTGCCGGCGCCGGCATACCCGGCTTCGCGGCAGATGGCCTTGGCGGAGCTATAGATCTGCTCACGCTGCGCCTCCGTGAGAAACGGTGCGGGCGCTTCCTCCACTAGTTTCTGGTTGCGGCGTTGCAGCGAGCAGTCCCGGGTGCCGACAACGATAACGGCGCCCCGTCCGTCAGCAAGAATCTGCGCCTCGACGTGCCGCGGCTTGTTAATAAAGCGCTCAACAAAGCACTCGCCCCGACCAAACGCGGCTACGCTTTCTCGCACGGCCGAGTCAAAGGCTTCGTCGATGGCATCCGCTTCGAAGACCACCTTCATGCCCCGGCCGCCGCCGCCGAACGCGGCCTTGATGGCCACCGGCAGTCCGTGTTCGTGCACGAAAGCATGCACATCCGCGGCGGTCTCGACGGTGCCGTGGGAACCGGCCACGAGCGGGGCGCCCACGCGCACGGCGATCTCGCGCGCCGACACCTTGTTGCCGAGCACCCGAATGCTCTCCGGACTCGGGCCGATCCAGATCAGGCCGGCGTCCTGCACGGTCTGGGCGAAGTCGGCGTTCTCCGAGAGAAAGCCGTAGCCGGGGTGCACGGCGTCGGCGCCGGCCCGGGCGGCAATGGCGAGCAGCTTCTCGACGTTGAGGTAGCTGTCGCCGGGGCTGTCACCGCCGAGCGCGTAAGCCTCGGTGGCCAGGCCCGTGTGCAGGGCATCGGCGTCGACGTCGGCATACACGGCCACGGAGGTTAGATGCGCGTCATCGCAGGCACGAATAATACGCACGGCAATTTCGCCGCGATTGGCGATGAGTACTTTCTGCACGGTTCAGCTCTCGTTCGAGGTCGGGGTGACGGTTGTGATGGTGGCAGTGTCGGCATCCGCTGGGCTCGTGCCCGGCGTCAACGGAACGAAACGGATGCGCGCACCGGCGGGCAACTGGGCGGCTCGGTCGAGGTCGACGTGCAGAACCACTCCGAGCACCGGGTAGCCACCCGTGACCGGGTGGTCGGCGAGAAAGAGAACGGGAAGTCCCGAGGCGGGCAGCTGGATCGCTCCGGCGACTGTTCCCTCGCTGGGCAGCTCGCCGGTGTGGGACCGGGTGAGGGCGGGCCCGTCCAGGCGCAACCCGATGCGGTTGGACTGCGCGGTCACGGACCAATCGGTCTGTGAGAAGTCGGCGAGGGTCTCGCTGCTGAACCAGTCAGCGCGTGGCCCCGGCAGGTAGCGCAGCTCGGTAACAGCGTCCGGCGGCGGGGAAGGTGATTCGGCAGCGCCGACGACGCTGGACGGCGGTGCCGGCAGCACGCGGAGCTCGGTGCCGGCCAAAAGCGGCGCCGGGCCGATTCCCGACATGGAATCGGTCGACCGGCTGCCGAGGTGCAGCGGTTCGTCGAAGCCGCCGCGCACGGCGACGTAGCTGCGCACACCGTGCTGGGGGGCGCCGAGGGTGAGGCGTTCACCGGCGTGCAGCGCAATCGGCGTCTCACGCGGCGCCTCACGCGGGTTCGCTCCACTGATGGACAGCGAGACATGGGCGCCGGTCACCGCGAGTACCTGCTCGCTGTGGGCCTCAAGAATGAGCCCGCCGAGCGCATTCTCCAGCACCGCGGCGGCTTGACCGTTGATCTGGCCATTGCCGACGAGGCGGTTGGCGCGGCGCAGAGCGCCACGGTCGAGGGCGCCGGCTCCAGCGACGCCGAGGTGTGCGAATCCCGGCCGGCCCAGGTCTTGAACCGTGGTCTGTACCCCGGGTTGCACGACGAGTAGGCCGGTGCGGGTTTCCTGCTCGTCGGCATCCGCTGCGCCACCGATCGGCCGCGATTTCGACGATACCTCGAGCAGTTCACGCACCGCCCGAAATTGCACCCGATTGCCGGGTTGGATCAGCGCGGGCGGGTCTCGATCGAGACTCCACAATGCCGCGTCGGTTCGGCCAATGAGCTGCCAGCCACCGGGCGTGACCCGCGGGTAGACCGCCGAATAGGCGTCGGCGAGCGCGACCGCCCCGGCTGGAACCGACTGTCGCGGACTGCTGCGCCGGGCGACCGACAGTCGATCGTCACCGATGAGGTACGCGAATCCGGGCGCAAAACCGCCGAAGGCGGCGGTCCAGACCTGCTCTGTGTGCGCTGCGATCACACCGTCCCGGCCGAGGCCGGTGAGGGCGCCGACCTCGTCGAGGTCGGCGCCGTCATAGATCACATCGACCCGCACGAGGGCATCGCCGGCCGTTCCGCCCCCCGCGGCGCTCACGTCGATCAGGCGCAACTGCCGCGCGAGGTCTCGCGCCGTTGGAGCCGACGCCGCCGTGACCAGCACGGTCCCCGCCGCTGCGACGACGTCCACCTGTCCGTCAAGTGGATGCAGCAGCAACGCGCTCTGCAGGCACATGACCTCGGGCAGGCTGTCCAGTTCGACCAGAACAGCCCGGTCGCCCACCGGGCGAATGCGGCTGGGGAAGGTAGGCATCCGCTACACGAAACTTGCGAGCGTGACGCCAGCGGCCTGCAGAGCGGCGCGCACGGCGGTGGCTAGACGCACGGCGTCGGGGGTGTCGCCGTGCAGGCAGATACTCTGGGCCGGCACATCAATGAGCGTGCCGTCCACGGCGCGCACCTGACGGTCGACCGCGAGCCGCACGACCTGCTCGGTCACCGCGTCGACGCTGTGCAGCACGGCTCCCGGGAGAGACCGGGACACCAGGGTTCCATCGGGGTTATAGGCGCGGTCCGCGAAGGCCTCGGCGACGGTGCGCAGCCCCGCGGCTTGAGCGGCCCGCTCAATCTCGGTACCCGGCAGGACCACAAGCGGCAGGGTCGGGTCGACGGCCAGAATGGCGTCGACCACGGCCTGCGCCTGCACCGAGTGGTGGGCAATCGCGTTGTAGAGGGCGCCGTGTGGCTTCACGTAGCGCACGGCAGTGCCGGCGGAACGGGCGAGGGCCTGCACCGCGCCGATCTGGTAGATCATGTCGTTGCTGAGCTCACCCGGTTCCATGTCGATGAAGCGGCGTCCGAAGCCGGCCAGGTCGCGGTATCCGGGATGCGCCCCCACGGCAACGCCGGCCACCCCGGCGGCCGTGCAGGTCGCGCGAATGTGGCTCGGGTCGCCGGCGTGAAACCCACCGGCCACGTTGGCGCTCGTAATTTGGGCGATGATGGCTGCGTCGTCGCCGAGGCGCCAGTTACCGTAAGACTCTCCGACGTCGCTGTTCAGATCGATGGTAATCATGGGTCCTCGTCTTTTCGTTCTCCCTAGACTGCCTCATGTTGCCAAATTGTTCAACAATCTACCGAAATCCGCTGCCGAGAATTTTCGGCTCCCACCAGACGCCCGCGCCCGACGTCCGTCGCCCCCGGCCACAACTCCTGCAATCCGCAGGCGCGGCTCGGCAACTCCAGGTCACTCCCGCGTGATTCCGGGGCCGGACACAGTCCGCCCATCCACATTGCAGGAGTTATGCCCACCCACGCGCGCACCCACGCGCGCACCCCCGCGCACAGACCACGAGCCGATCGAGCTCGCGGGCACCGCCCGTCGTCGGAGGGACCTCCGCCTACACCGGAGCAAGCTCCGCAACCGTGAACTCCGCCTCGGTGGTGTCCTCAATGTCTTGCAGGCTCACGCCGGGGGCGCGCTGACGCAGCACGAGCCCGGCATCGGTCACGTCGAAGACGGCCGTGTCGCTGATGATGCGGTCGACGCACTTCAGGCCGGTCAGCGGCAGCGTGCACTCGGTCACGATCTTGGGCGTGCCATCCTTGGCCACATGCTCGGTGAGCACGATCACCCGCGGCGTGCCGGCGACCAGGTCCATCGCGCCGCCCATGCCCTTGACCATTTTGCCGGGGATGGTCCAGTTGGCCAGGTCTCCCCCGCCGGAGACCTGCATGGCACCGAGAATGGCGACCTTCACGTGACCGCCGCGGATCATTCCGAACGAGGTAGCCGAGTCGAAGATCGACGCCCCCGGCAACACCGTGACGGTCTGCTTGCCCGCGTTGATGAGGTCGGCATCCTCTTCGCCCTCAAACGGAAAGGCTCCCATGCCGAGCAGCCCGTTCTCGCTCTGCAAGGTCACCTGAATGCCCTCGGGCAGGTTGTTGGCGACGAGCGTGGGAATGCCGATCCCCAGGTTCACGTAGTCGCCGTCGGTGAGTTCCCGTGCTGCGATCGCGGCCATTTCATCTCTGGTCCAAGCCATGGTGGTTCTCCTTACCTAAGCGGATGCCAGCACGGGCCGGCTGCGCACGGTGCGCTGTTCAATATCTTTGACCCGTGCGGCGGCCTGGATCAGCCGCTGCACGAACACGCCGGGGGTGATCACGTGGTTTGGATCGATGTCACCCGGTTGCACGATGACCTCGGCCTCAGCGATGGTCACCAGACCGGCCGTGGCAACGATCGGGTTGAAGTTGCGGGCGGTGAAGCGGTACTCGAGGTTGCCCTCGGTGTCGGCGCGCCAGGCCTTGACCAGCGCAACGTCGGCAACGATCCCGCGTTCCTGCAGGTAGGTTTCGCCGTCGAAGTCGGCGAGCACCTTGCCCTCAGCGATCTGGGTGCCGACACCGGCTTTGGTATAGAACGCGGGAATTCCCGCGCCGCCAGCCCGCAGCCGCTCGGCGAGGGTGCCCTGCGGGCTGAACTCCACCTCGAGCACACCGGCCAGAAACTGCTCCGCGAACAGCTTGTTCTCGCCCACATACGAGGCGATCACCTTGCGCACCTGCCCGGCTTCCAGCAGTACGCCGAGCCCCTTGCCGTCGACACCCATATTGTTGGACACCACGGTGAGTTCCTTGACGCCGCTGGATCGCACCGCGTCGATCAGATCGGACGGAATTCCGCTCAGCCCGAATCCGCCGACCGCGAGGGTCATGCCGTCTTGAAGCACGTCACCGAGAGCTTCGGCCGCGCTGGTTACCACCTTGCTCATTGCATCTCCTCGTTGAGTCACGCCTGTCTAGTGTCCACTAAATGGACAAGACCTCTATAAGTGGATGCTATTGGCCCCGTCAGCGGCCTGTCAATCAGCGTTTTTGCTGGAATCCACGTCATGAACGCTATGCTCCGGTTTATCCACATTATGGACAAAAGGAGTACCAATGCCCTCGAAGTCTTCGCTGCGAACGCCGGCGACCGGCACGCCGGGCGCGCAGGTCGTCAGCCGCATCGCGCTATTGCTTCGCCTCGTCGGTCGCAATCCGGCCGGAAGCCCGCTCGCCGAAATCGTGCGGGACTCCGGGCTGACCCGCCCCACGGCGCACCGGCTTCTGACATCCCTCGCCGCCGAGGGACTCCTCGACCATGATCCGGTCCGGCACACCTGGCACTACGGGCCCGAGATCTTCGTCATGGGCGCGGTCGCCGCCGCCCGCTACCCCATCGAAGAACTCGCCCGACCGAGCCTCCAGCGCCTTGCCGAGGAGACCGGCGAGAGTGCCTTCCTGTCCATTCGGCGCGGCGCCGAGACGGTCTGCCTGCTGCGGGAAGAGGGCAGCTTCCCCATTCGTTCCTTCGTACTGCACGAGGGCGTGCGATTTCCGCTGGGGGTGGCATCTGCTGGACTGGCCATCCTGGCCTACCTGCCCGAGGCCGAAGCGGATGCCCTCCTCGCCGACACCGCAGCACTCAACGCTCGCTGGGATGGCCGGCATTCACCCGCGAGTATCCGCGCCAATCTCGAACGCACCCGAGTCACCGGCTATGCCGTCAACCCCGGACTCATTTTGGAGGGCAGCTGGGGCATGGGAGCGGCGATCTTCGACCGGGCCGGGCGCCCGGCCTGGGCGCTCTCGCTCACCGGCATCGAGCCGCGCTTCACACCCGAGCGGCAGAAACTGCTCGGCCAACTCCTGCTCGACGAGGCCAGCCGCATCACGCAGTCCCTGCAGCGAGCCCGAATAGCCTCCAACACCATCTGACGCACACCACCCGCCGGTCGAGCCCACCCCGTTGGTCGAGCCTGTCGAGACCACACCCCGCCGGTCAACCCCACCCGCCGGTCGAGCCCACCCCGTTGGTCGAGCCTGTCGAGACCACGCCCCCCCGGTCAACCCCATCCGTTGGTCGAGCCTGTCGAGACCACACCCATCGCGCGCCCACCTGGTATCTACACGCTCGACCAACGAATCCGACCACCGCATCCGACCGGCCCTACCACCGGAAAAGAAAAAGGCCACCTGCCCGGGAATCCCCGATCAGGCGGCCTTTCTTCGTGCAGGTGGTGGAGCTAAGGAGATTCGAACTCCTGACCTTCTCATTGCGAACGAGACGCGCTACCAACTGCGCCATAGCCCCAAACTGCCTTTGAAGAATATCACGGGCCAGCCGACAGTTTCGCCGCTTCGCGCTGAAGTCATGAAGTCAGCGCGACAACTAGACGGCGCGACGACGACGCAGCACGGCGTCGAGGTCGGTCATGCCGGGCTCGGTCTCGCCGACAATCCCCATCGATGCGAACCGGCTCGGAACCGCGGGTGCAGAAACAGCAGCAGCAGGCCGTGCGAGCGGAGTCACCACCCGGTTCTCCTCTTCGGCCAGCGCGGCAGCACGACGAGCAACCTCGGCCTCGGCCGCCGACTTACGCAGCTGGTTGGCCGCTTCAACGGATGCCATCGCCGTCTGGGCGATAGATCCGCGCGAGAGATGCAGTGCGCGCGGCACCGGTTGCGGCGTCCAGGTCGGCGCGGCGACCGGAGTTTCGTCCAGTTGCACGGGTTCAAAGGTCTGGCCGATCAGAACGGGGAGCACGACCGGGGCTTCCACCCGCACGATACGGGCTGATCTTGCAACCGTAGCCAGCCGGCCGAGGATGCCGAATGCTGCCGCCATGACGACGACGCCACCGACCAGCGCGGTGAACGATCCCGCGAGGGCCGCAAAAACACCAGAAACGGCTAGCACGAAGCCGCCCAGCAGAATCAGCGAGACCAGCCCGCGAAAGCGCCGAAGACGTCGCAGTTTGGTCACGGGAGCTTCCGGCCGACGCGGTGCGGCCGCGGCCGCTACCGCAGCCGCGGCACGGCGAACCGATGTGGCCGCATCCGCTACGGCCTGCGCTTCGGCCCGCTCCTGCTGCTCGGCTCGCGCCAGAGCGCGTTGCTGCTCGGCCACGGTGCGGGCGGTCGCTTCGAGCCGCACCTGCTGCGGAACCTCGGCGGTTTCGGCCAGAATGCGCAGCGTCTGCTGCAGTCGCACCGCATTTCGTTCGGTGGCCAGGTACTGCTTGCGGCGCGACCAGGTGGGCATTAGATAGGCGACCCAGAGCACAGCAGCCACCGCCACCATGACCCCGCCACCCAATGCCTCATTACTCATGTTCATAACGGTAGGAGGCGCACGCACATCCGACGCTCATTACTCGTGGTGTGTCACCCAGATTTATACGGTAATTCTGCCCCCGAACAGGCGAAACCTTGCTGGTCATCGAATATTGATGCGCAACGGACGCGCGGAGGCCTCAAGATCTTCCGCGGTGACGCTCGCGGCATCCGCTGGAACCAGGCCGCCCTGCCAACGACGCAGAACGCCCTGACTGAGTTCTTCGGCGACCAGAGCGAAACAAAAGTGGTCGCGCCAGTCACCATTGATGTGGATATAGCGGCGGCGCAGACCCTCATAACGAAAGCCGAGCTTTTCGACGACCCGCAGGCTGGCCCTGTTCTCGGGGCGAATGCAGATTTCCATGCGGTGCAGCCCGAGTTGGTAGAAACAGTAGTCGGTCGCTAAGGCTACGGCGGTGGGGGTGACCGACTGGCCGGCAAACTTCTCGCTCACCCAGTAACCAATCGTCGCCGACGACAGCGACCCCCAGGTGATCGACGAAACGTTGAGCTGACCGGCCAGTTCGCCGTTCTGTTCCACGAGGAACGGCAAACCTCCCCCCGACCGCTGGTGGATCAACAGGCTGCGGATGCTTGCGCGCGTGTCGAAAGACATCGGTGAATAGGGGTTCGTCGCCTCCCACGTGCGCAGCCACGCCCGGTTAGCCAGCAATTCGCCCTCGAGCGCACGCGCATCACGCAAGCGGATGGGACGCAGGGTGACGGAGCCCTCAATGAGGGTCGGAATTGCGATCGGCACGGTTCGCCTGTCTGTTCTGTGGCTAGAAGTCGGTGATGAGCGTCAGTCGAGCGTGGCGACGAATTCGTGCAGCCACGGCTTGAGGTCAACGCCGAGGTCTTCACGATCCACGGCGAGCTGCACGATGGCCTTGATGTAGTCGAGCCGGTCGCCGGTGTCGTAGCGACGACCGCGAAAAATGAGGCCATAGACGCCGCCGGTGGCTTCGGTGTTAACGGCCATCTCCTGCAGGGCATCGGTGAGCTGAATCTCGTTACCCTTGCCGGGCGCCGTGTGTTCGAGGACATCGAAGACTTCGGGGCGCAGCACGTAGCGACCGATAATGGCTAGGTTGGAGGGGGCGTCTTCGGTGCTGGGCTTCTCGACCAGGCCGGTGATGCGCACGACGTCGGGGTCGTCGGTCAGCTCGACCGCGGCGGCGCCATACAGATGAATCTGGGAGGGGTCCACCTCAAGCAGTGCAACGATGCTGGCGCCGCGCTTGACCTGCTCGTCGAGCATGCGGGTAAGCAGCGGGTCGCGGGCGTCGATGATGTCATCACCGAGCAGCACCGCGAACGGCTCATTGCCCACGTGCATGCGGGCGCGCAACACGGCATGGCCGAGGCCGCGCGGGTCGCCCTGACGCACATAGTGAATATCGGCGAGCTCGTTCGATTCGCGCACCTTGGCGAGGCGGGTCTTATCGCCCTTGCGTTCGAGCATGGCTTCCAGCTCGGTCATGCGGTCGAAGTGATTCTCCAGGGCATTCTTGTTGCGCCCGGTCACCATCAATACGTCACTGAGGCCCGCCGCGACGGCTTCCTCGACAACGTACTGAATGGCCGGCTTGTCCACGACAGGAAGCATCTCCTTCGGCATGGCCTTGGTCGCTGGGAGGAATCGTGTTCCCAGCCCGGCTGCGGGAATGACGGCTTTAGTTATCGGGGTACCCATGGGCACTAGGTTAGTGGCAAGTAGGATGCCTTATATGGACTCCGACATAGCTCATCGAAAGCGTGCGCTGCGAGCGGAACTGCGCGAACGCCGTCAAAACATGACCTCCTCGGAACGCGAGGCCGCCACGACGGGTTTCACCGACAACCTGAAAAATGTCGTGCAGAGCCTCTCGGCGCGGTCGATCTCCTGCTATCTATCGGCCTACAATGAGCCCGAAACCCGCCCCTTTCTCGACTGGGCCCGGGCCGAAGGCATCTGTGTTCTGTTTCCAATTTCGCGCGACGACGGCCTGCTCGATTGGACCGTCGGCGACGGCACAGAGGAGTTCACCGGCATTTCCGGGGTACCCGAAGCGGTCGGCACCCTGCTCGGCCCGATCGCCATCAACGATGTCGACCTCATCATTGTTCCGGCCGCGGCCGTCGATGAATCGGGACTGCGCATGGGCTGGGGTCGCGGCTACTTCGACAAGACTCTCGGCTCGATGGAGAAATGTCCGCCGGTGTATGCCGTGGTGTTCGACAGCGAATACCTGCAGGAAGTGCCCCGCGAGGTGCACGATGAGCCGGTCAACGGCCTGGTGACACCCACCCGCGTCGTCACGTTCTAATCGAATATTTACGCCCGCGACCCCCGTTCTGAACGATCGGGGGCGTGAGCGCGCCTAACCTTAGTTCTGGCAGGTGTTTGCCTGTCGGCTCAACCAGCTGGAGATGCAGTGCCTACCTACTCTTACCGTTGCACAGCGTGCGACACCGCCTTCGACATCCAGCAGGCCTTCACGGACCACTCGCTGACGGTGTGCCCCACCTGCGAGGGAAAACTGCGCAAGGTGTTCTCCTCGATCGGCGTCACCTTCAGCGGCTCCGGTTTTTATAGCAACGACTCCAAATCGGACTCCAAGCGGTCGAACCCCAACCTCGACCGCAAGTCGAGCGAGAGCTCCGGTGAGTCAGCGAGCACGCCGAGCGAGACAAAATCCGATTCGAAGAGCGAGAGCAAGCCGAAGAAGAAGGCCGAAAAGAAAAGCGAAAGCTCATCGGCCAGCACGAATAGCTCCACAGCTTCGGCGACCAAGGCACCATAGCCGCGAGCACCACCTCAGCTGCTTTCCCTCGTCGTGCGATTGGAGCACCCCGTGATCAATGGTTTCAAAGACTTCATCATGCGCGGCAATGTTATTGACCTCGCCGTCGCGGTCGTCATCGGCACCGCATTCACGGCCCTGGTCACGGCCATCGTCTCCAATATTTTCAATCCGCTCATCGCCGCTATCTTCAGCGCCGAGTCGCTCAAGGACACCCTGGTGGTTCCACTGCCCGGCGGCGATGGCATTCGGTTCGGAGCCGTCCTTGGCGCCGTCATCAGCTTTGCGCTGGTCGCTGCGGTCGTTTATTTTGTCGTGGTGCTGCCGCTGAACAAGCTCAAAGCGCGCCAGGATGCTCGCCGCCAAGCTGGCGTGCCGGTGGAAGTCGTCGAAGACCCCACGACCGAACTCGACCTGCTCACCGAGATCCGCGACCTGCTCGCGAAGAAGCCCGCGACCGACCAGGGACCCAAGCACACCGCCTAGAACACGGCTGATTTGGGGGCGGACGTGCGACTCCGCGGCTCGCCGGCACCCTAAGCTACCCCCGTGGAGATTCTCGACATCGTCCTGGTCGTCGCTGGCCTGCTTCTGCTCATTGCGGGCGGTGAAGCGCTCGTGCGCGGTGCCTCGACGCTCGCTGTGCGCGTGGGTATCTCACCGCTGGTCATCGGCCTCGTGGTCGTCTCGGCGGCGACCTCGGCCCCCGAACTCGCGGTGACAGTGGGCGCGATCATCGAGGGGGAACCCGACCTCGCGCTCGGCAACGTTGTTGGCAGCAACATCGTCAACATCCTCTTCATCCTCGGGCTCTCGGCAATCATCAGCCCGCTCATCATCAAACGTCAGCTCGTTCGATTCGACATTCCGGTCATGGTGGGGCTGTCTGTCCTGCTCGTCGTGGTGAGCCTCGATGGGCACATCGGCGTTCTCGACGGCGTCCTGTTGCTCGCCGGTCTGATCTTCCACACGGTCATGAGCATCATCGTCGGTCGACGCGAGGTTCCCGACCCCACCTCACCACCCGACGCGATGCCCCTCAACAGCAAACCGGTTCCCCTCTGGCTCGCCGGCCTGCTGCTGGTTGCCGGTATCGGCCTGCTCGTGCTCGGAGCTCAGTTGCTCGTCGCCGGCGCGGTCAGCATCGCGACCGGTCTGGGTATCAGCAGCCTCATCGTCGGGCTCACCGTCGTCGCGATCGGAACCTCGTTGCCCGAGCTGGCGACCTCGATCATCGCGCTGCGCCGCGGAGAGCGCGACATGGCCGTCGGCAACATTGTCGGCAGCAACATCTTCAATATCGGATTGGTGCTGGGCCTGCCCGCGATCATCTTCGGCGAGGGGATCCCGGTTCCGGCGGCAGCGATCGCTCTCGACTTGCCGCTTATGCTCGCCACCGCCGTCGTGCTGTTGCCACTCGCTTTCACGGGGTTTATCGTCGCCCGGTGGGAGGGCACGCTGTTCATGCTGCTCTACATCGCCTACACCCTGTATCTCGTGCTCGCCTCGACCCAGCACGATGCCGCCGACGGTTTCACCACCGTTATGCTCTGGTTCGTGCTCCCCCTGGTCGCCGTCACCCTCATCGTCGTCACCTCGTATGAGGTCGGCATCCACCGCGGCCGCCAGCAGCAGGCCGACGACCGAGCGTCCTGACACGCTCGGGGCCGCACGCGGCGTCACCCCAGATTGCTTAGAATCCAGTAGGCTCCGTCTCATACTCGTGCTCCGCTGGCCGGGCCTCATGGTGGAGCGGCCGGAGCGCGGTGGTGTCCTCGAACCACAGCAGTGCGTCGTAGCGACCACCCATGCGGGTCAGCACGTAGTTGCCCTGCTCGCGCTCCGGCTGGTAGACGACCCCGATCGCGCGGTGACCCAGCCAGGTCGACAGCCAGGGACCAGAGCGGTCGTCGCCGAACACGAGAATGGCCGGTCGACCGACGAAGTGATGCAGGAGGTCTTCGTGGCTGCCGATGCGAGCATCCGGAACCCTGAGCACCTGCTCCGGTACGCCCCATTCCCCCGCGGCCATGACGGTTCCGCGGTAGGAGGCGAAGCCCACCAGTGCCACCTCCTCTGTCCCGTACCGGTCCCGCAGGAGCTGGCCGACGTTCACCAGCCCGTCCCTGGCCATATCGGTGGCCCTGGCGTCGCCGATGTGGGTGTTGTGCTCCCAGATCAGTCCCTTCGAGCGCGGCCCGAGGCGCTCCGCCAGTCGGTCGATCGTAGCGACCATGTGCTGGTCCCGGATGTTCCACGATTGTTGGTCACCACGCACCATAATGCGGTAGTAATGCTCAGCCTCCGCGACAACCTCCGCGTTCTGGGCGGCGTCAAAGGCTTCCTCATCGTCGACGGCCCGCGCCTGGGTGCGTCGGCGCACTTCGACCAGCAGGGCGACAACATCGGCCTCGCAGGTGTGCGGCACCAAGCGGGTGCTCCAGGCATATCGCTGGGGATCCTCCCCGTACGGCACGAAGCACTGCCACGCCCGCAGCGCATCGGGCACGGCGTCTGGAGCGTTGGCTTCGAGCCAGTCGATGATCTCGCGCAGCGAGTCCCAGAGCGAGTACACGTCAAGTCCGTAGAAACCCACGCGTTCCCCCGCGGGACTGGCCAGGTTGCGCTCACGCAGCCAGCCGAGGAACTCGGCGACCTCATGGTTTGCCCACATCCAGGTGGGCCATCGTTCGAACCGGGCGAGCAGAGCGTCTGCGTCGAGGTCCTGGTCGTCCTGACCTCGTACCCAGCGGTTGATCCGCCAGCAGTCCGGCCAGTCGCCTTCCACCCCGATCCAGGTGAAGTCGTGCTCCTCGATCAGCCGCCGGCTCAGCAGCGCCCGCCACTGGTAGAACTCGTGCGTGCCGTGCGAAGCTTCGCCCATGCCGACGAACCGGGCGCCGCCCACCCGGTCGACCAGGGCATCAAGATCGCCCACGGTGCCCAGCGGATGCGCCAAAGACCGGATTTCTGCCACGACGTGCGCCGAGGTGGCGTCGTGACCCGGCGCCGCGTTCATCGCTCGGCCTCGTCCGGACCTGTGGGGCCTGCCGCGCCGGCGGACGGCCACCGAGCGGCGGCATCGAGCAGCTCGGTCACCTCCTCGTCGCTGGTCGGGGTGAAGTCCCTGTAGTGGTTGCCGACCGCGATCAGCTGCCGAGGTATGTGCACGCAGACGACCTCGTCGGCGCCCGGTAGATTGCGGATGGTGTCGGCGGGGGCGACCGGCACGCCCAGAATCACCTTTGTGGCTCCGAGCTGGCGGGCCACCTCGCACGCCACCCGTGCGGTCGAGCCCGTCGCGATGCCATCGTCGACGATAACGGCGATCCGACCGGTCAGGTCGATGCGCTGACGGCCCTTCCGAAACCTGGTCACGCGGGCGTCGAGCTGGATCCGCTCTCGTGCCTCTACGTCGTGGAGCTCGTCCTGCGTAACTCGCGTCATCGAGATGACCTCGGTGTTGAGCACACGAAACCCGCCCTCACCGATTGCCCCCATCGCCAGTTCGGGCTGCACCGGGACCCCCAGCTTGCGCACCACAATCACGTCCAGCGGCGCACCGAGCTCTGCCGCGACCTCGGCGGCCACGGGGACCCCGCCTCGGGGAAGCCCCAGGACCACCACATCCTGCCCGCGCAAATACTCCAGCTGCTCCGCCAATTGGCGGCCGGCATCAATACGATCAGCGAATACGACCATCGTTCCGCACCTCCTCAACCCAGCCATAGTCGCCCCCCTTTGGGTTCGACGCTAGAGGGGAGCACCTACCAGTGCGGCGGACGATCCTGCCGCAACCGGGCGTCGTTCGCGCTGGGCACGCTACCAACGGATGCCACGCCGCCCTCTTCCCGCAACACCGGCGGGTGCGGGCTCGGGTCGGTGTCTGGCGCCGGCAGCAGCCTGGCGCGACGGGCCCGGCCCCCGGACTTCACGATCGGCTGACGGTCCGTGCCGAGGCGCGGCGCATCTTCAGAAGAACTCACCCGCCGGGGCGCTTCGGAGCGATTGTGGGAGCGTCACCGGTGGTGGCGGGGTGGGCGGCGGCATCCGCAGGGGGAACGCCGGCAATGGCGGCCACCCGCGCCGCAACGGCGTCGGGATTGCTGAACAGTTCGAAGCTGTGCACGCGCAGGTAATGCCAGCCGAGGCGGCGCAGCACTTCGGGGCGCAGCCTCAGGGACTCGCGCAGGCTGGTGCGACCGACGACGGCATCCGTTTCGACCACGATCGCGCGGATGCCGTACGAGGCGGCGAGGGCGAGCTTGCCGCGGTGGCCGAGCCGCACGGTGAGGCCGAGCTTTTCGAGCCGGCCGCCGAGGTCAACGAGCATGGCCTCGCTGGCATCGGGCACCTGCACCTCGTCGCGGCGGGCTTCGGTCTCGCTGAGCACCTGCGACAGGGCGAGGATGCCGTGGCGTTGGCGGTCCTCGTCGATATCGGCGGGGCGGAAGCACGAGACGATATCGAGGGCACGGCGCGCGCGCGTCATGCCGATGGCGAGCAGGCGTTCGCCGCCGGGCTCACCGAGCGAACCGAAGTTCGACAATAGGCGACCGTGCGGGGTGCGGCCGTAGCCGATCGAGAAGATGACGCGGTCGCGGCTCTGCGCCACGGCCTGCTCCAGGGTGAGCACGGTGAACGGTTCGCTGCGGTCCTTCAGAATGAAATCCGACAGGTCGGTGCGCTTGGCGAATGCGACGAGCACGGCCTGCTGCACGCGCACGGCGTGCCGGGTGCTCGCGGTGATCACCATGAGCGATTCACGCGGCCGTTTCGAGGCGTGATCAAGCACGAGGTCAACGACCTTCACGACCTCAGCGTCAACACTCTCGATGGCACCGCTGTCGGCGTCGGGCATGCCGCGGCCGCCGGCCACATAGTTGATGGTGAGGCTGCCATGGCCCAGAAAGCTGCCGGCCCAGGGCAGGGAGTCGATGCGTCCGGCATAGAAGCGCTGGTTGACAAGCTCGGCCAGGTCTTCGCCGCCGGCCCGATAGCTGCGGGTGAGGGTAAGGGTCGGCAATAGTTCGCCGAGGCGAGCCAGAGCAGAGTCGGCGTGCAGGGCGTCCACCGACACCTCGGGCGCGGCAATCTCTCCAGACTCCCCGGAGGTCGGGGCTGGGGCCACGGCCGCAATGCCGGTCTCGAATGAGGAGGGCGTCTGGGTGACCGGGTCGCCGAATGCCACAATCTGGCGTCCACGACGAATCGCGCCAACGTTTTCGGCGAGGGTCGTGGCGCCGGCGTCGACGAGCAGCACGGTATCGAAGGCGATCTGGTCGCTGATGCCGGCGATCTCGTAGGGCGACGCCAGCCAGACCGGGGCCAGCACGCGACCAAGGTGCGGCGCAACCTCGTTGAGCCGGGCCGGGGTGGCGCGGTCGGCCCGCAGCAGGCGGCGCAGCTGGTCGGCCTCGTCGGGAAAGTCGACAACGCCGATCTTCCACGTCTCGGCGAGCAGCCAGGCCAGCAGCTGGCCGGTAGCGGATGCGTGCGCCTGGTCGACGAGTTTAAAATCGGCCTCGAGGCGGTCCAATACCTGGGTGTTGGCATTCAGCAGTGCCCGGTCGCTGGCGAGCATGATCTCCAGCACGGACTGCCACCAGGCCAGCTCCAGCTCGGCGGCCACGTTCTCCTCCGACACGTGACGCTCAGACAGGTCGGTCATCAGCGGGTCGAGGTTGTGCTCGCGCAGGTTGGCCAGCAGCGCGGTGCGCTCGTGCAGGTTGGCGAGCACCTCGCTGTCGGCGGCGAGCCCGCTGATCATCGAGACCAGTTCACCGATCTCACGCCCGGCCAGAATGTGCGGCGTTCCCGTCGTGCCGAGCGGAACGTCGAGCAGACCGAGGTCTTCGGAGACGCGTTGGAAGGCCACGTGCACGTCGTTGATGCCGACCGGCACCTCGGGCGTGACGCCGGCGGCCGCGTAGCGCTGCCAGAGCGTGCGCTGGTTCTGGATGCGGCGCAGGCTCTCGTTCATGTCGTTCACCCGCACGCCGGGGCGCTGGTATTCATCGGCGAGTTTGCGCAGTCGGCGACGGTTGGCCGAGTTCATCTCCGGAGATTCACGGCGCGACGAGGTGGCCGCGATCAGCTCGGTGAGCGACCGGTCGTAGACACTGGGCTGAAACTTGTCGAGGGTTTCGCGAATATCCAGCAGCAGTCGCAGGTAGATGCCGAGCTCGTTGATCGTCTCGAACGGGCGCAACCGGGTCTGATTGATGAGGCCGTTGGCCCGCTCCAGCAACCGCGGCAGTTCAATCTGGTTGATCCGCTTGGCGAGCTGGTGCGAGTTGGAGGCATCCGCTGTGGAGGTGAACGAGGCGCCATACCAGGGCGAGTCGCCGGGGCCGTAGCGAAACTCGCCGAGCACGGCGGCTTTGATCAGGGTGCTGGCGGCGGCGGAGCGCGAGTGCGCGAGCAGTTCGAGCGCGGGCCGGTCCAGGCGCGCCGTCGTCGACGGCGGCTCGGGCAGCTGGGCCAGGCGGGCGAGCTCACCGAGCGCGTCGAGCACCGACACTCCGAGCGCCGAGTCCCGACGGGTCAGCGCCGACCGGTAGTCCAGCAGCACCTTGCGCAGGCGCACGAGGGCGTCGTCCACGTCGCCGACGCGCGGCTGGGTGGCCTTTTCGTTGCGGGTGATCGACGCAATGAGGTCGCGGCGTAGGGTGCGCGGTGTCACGGCAACGCCGGGCAGCCCCACCTGCACCAGCCGGCCGTGGATGCCGTCGAGGCTGGAGCGGCGGGCGCTCACCACGAGGACCCGCTTGTGCTGGGCCACGAGCGAGCCGATCGCGTTGACGATGGTCTGGGTGCCGCCGGTGCCCGGCAGGGTTTTCACGACCAGGGAATTGCCGGCCGCGATCTGCGCGACAACGTTCTCCTGTTCGGAGTCGGCGTCGCCGAGCAGGGTGTCGGTGGCCGGCGGGCGGGCATCCTGACCGATCGGCACCACCGGGTTGTAGGCGGTCTCGATGTTGCGCCTGGCGGTCTTGTTGCCGGCGACGGCGTCGAGCAGCGGATGATCCAGCTCGGCAGCATCCGCAGCCAGCGCCCGACCCACGTCGGCAAAGCTCGACACCACGAGGCGCGGCACGACGTTGAACCAGGGCAGGTGCGAGGTGAGGCCGCGCAGCCGGTCGATCACGGGCTGCGGCTTGAACGCGCCGTTGGTCACGGCGAGCGCCACGAAGGCGTCGGCGTCGAGCACGATCTGAAATTGGTCCTTCAGGGCGCGGGCAAGCTCGGGGTTGAGAAAGGGCTGGCCCTTGAGCTTGAGTTCGTAGTCGCGACCATAGCGGCGAATCGCCAGGGGGCGCAGCAGCACCGGGGCGCTGTAGTCCACGTCCTGGTAGCGCCATTCGGCGAGGCCGATGGCGAGGTTGACCGATTCGATGCCGCGCATGGAGCGCAGTTCGATGCCCTTCTGGGTGATCTCGTTCGCGGCCAGGCGGGCGTTGCGCAGCGCAAGCTCATCGCGGATGAGGTTGGAGAGCAGGGTGGTCTTGCCAATGATGAACTGCGGCAGACCGCCGGGATGCGTCGCGCTGAGCTCGATGCGGGTGCGGGCTTCGTCGGTGAAGTGCAGCAGCGGCGAACGGCCGCCGAGTGCGGCGAGTTCGTTGCGCCAGCGCTGCCAGACCGGCTCGGCGATGTTACCGGCGGTGAGGGCAGGGTCGCCCAGGCTGAGGTTGTGTGGACTGGTCACGTTTTGCGGGTCGTCGGCAGAGACGTCCAGGTACTTGGAATGCACGTCGTCGCCGTCTTGTTTTCTATCGAGGTGCCACACAGGCCTACCCTAATTGGCAAACCCCCGGTTTTCCCTGAGGCGGCCGGGGTTTCGCGCGTTTGTGCCTCAATCTGCGCTCTCACAGCCAGCCTCGACGTTTGAACGCAATGAACAGGGTGAACCCCATGGCCAGCATCAGAGAGACCGCAAAGGGGTAGCCGAGACTCCAGTGCAACTCCGGCATAATGTCGAAGTTCATGCCGTAGATGGTTCCCACGAGGGTGGGCGCGAACAGAATGGCTGCCCAGCTGCTGATTTTCTTCACCTCTTCGCTCTGCGCGAGGCTCGTCTCCGAGAGGTGGCGCATTTCGTCGTTTTGGCGTTGGGCCACCAAAGTGCTGTGAACGGTGAGGGCGTTCTGCAACAGCTGGCGAAAAGCGTCGCCGCGCTCCACCACACGCAGGGTGTGGTCGAGCACGTCGCGCAGGTGCCGGTGCAGCTCGAGGTCGACGTTGTAGGTGTCGAAGCCGCGCTGCATCGTCTCAAACATGCTTACGAGCGGCTGGGTGGCCCGCTGAAACTCGATGACTTCGCGCGAGAGCGCGTAGATGCGCCGGCTGACTGCGGGGTCGCCGTCGAAGAGTTGGTCTTCAATCTCGTCAATGTCGTTCTCCAGCCCCGCCACGACCGGCCCGTATTCGTCGACGACCTGGTCGAGAATGGCGTAGAGCACCGCTTCCGGACCGAGCGCGAGCAGGTGTGGGGTACTTTCCATGCGCTGGCGCACCTGGGCGAGATCGGGCGATTCGGCGTGGCGAATGGTGAAAACGAAGTCGGGGCCCACGAATACGTGCAGCTCGCCGAACTCCACGCGCTCGTCGGCGTCAATGTAGCGAGCCGGACGCAGCACGATGAACAAGTGGTCGCCATACCGTTCCACTTTCGACCGCTGATGACCCTTGAGGGCGTCTTCCACAACGAGGTCGTGCAGGCTGAATTCGCTCGCAACCGTGCGCACATCCGCTTCGCTCGGCCGGTACAGCCCGATCCACACGAAACCCTGCTTGTGTTTCAGTGCCGCAAAGGTGTCGTCGAGGCTCAGCGGCGTGGCCACCCGGTGCCCGTCGACATAGACCGCATTGTCTATCACCGCCATCGGCTCTCCTTGTTCGTTCTACCAGTGTGCCACTCGCCAGCAGCGCCCGGTAACGCCCGCCGCGCCGCGCCGCGCCGCGCCACGCATCGCAAAGCCCGGCCACGCAACGCCCGCGCCGCCGCGCCCTGCAACGCCCGCCGCGCCCTGCAACGCCCGCCGCGGCGCGCCGCGTTTCCGGGCACAGTAACGTTTAAGCGTGCCCCCAGCCGATGTTTACCTCTTTCTGGCTCCGCGCGCGCCACTCCCCCAGACCGATCGGGCCGAGCTCGCGGCGGCCGTGGCCCGGGTCTGCCCGGGAGCGGGACCGGTCATCATCGAGCAGCGCTGCGAGCGCTGCGGCGGTGCCCACGGACGCCCGCGGGTGCTGACGTTAACCGGTATGCCCGTGACCAGGGTGCACGTGAGCCTGAGTCGCGCCGGCGACACGGTCGTTGTGGCCGTGTCGCTGATGGGGGCGATCGGGGTGGACATTGAAAGCATGAGCGCGGTGAACCATGCCGGGTTTGATGACGTCGCCTTCAACGGCCTCGAACGTGCCGCGATCGCGGCGCTGCCGGCAACCGAACGCGACGCGGCGCGTGCCAGCGCATGGACGAGCAAGGAAGCAGTGCTGAAGCTCTCGGGCGAGGGCCTGACTGTGGACCCGCGGGAGCTGACCGTTGCGTCGACCCAGGCGGGGGCATCCGTTTTGCTGAGCTGGCCGGGCGCCACCCTCGATCTGGGCCAGGTGCACCTCGCCAGCTTCGACGCTGGCCCAGGCCTGGTCGGCACGCTGGCCGTACTCGGCGCTCAAGCGCCCCGCATCGTGCTGCGCCCGCAACCGTAGGCGCTGGGTCAGCCGTTTCACGGTGCGCGGGGGGTGCGCCGCTGCGCGGGAGGCGCAACACCCGCGCACCGGCGCAACTCCCGCGCAACGCGTGGCGCGGGAGTTCTGGCCAGGCCACAACACCCGCGCACCGGCGCAACTCCAGCGCAGCGGCGCAGGTCCCGCGGAAGGTGCTCGCTCGCGGCCACCCCGCCGTCAAAACTCGGCGCCGCGCCGGTTTCGCCGCACGAGGCAGGCGCGCCCCGCGCACCGCGCAGGCAACCGAGCCGAACGCGCTGAGCGGGCCGCGCGCACCGAGCGCACCGCGCGCATAACCGGGCTACGGCTTTGGGCGTTCGAGGCCGCGCAAAACGCGCTGCGGCCCTGGCTGCAATCCGAGCTCGAGTAGCCGCCGCCGCAAAGGATACTGGCTCATCCCGACGGACGCCGGCCAGCGGGCGAATCCGTGCACCTGCCGCCGAATGGCGTCTTCACGCAGCTTCTCGTCATAGTGCACCTGCTCGGGAGAACGCCCCGACAGAAATTCTGGGTTGAAGTATTTATCTCGCCCGTCGCACTCCCCCACGCCGTCGATTTCGAGCCAATAGAAGTCGGTCTCGCACTTCTTGCCGTCAACCATGAACGGATGCTGCAATTCCGGCTCGGGAAATCCGCTCAGGGCAATGTTCACTCGACTGGCCGATTCCGCCGGCGACCCGGAGAGATGCGTCCCGAACTGGATGATCGCGCGGGCGCGGCGCGAACCGCGGAAGGGCAGCATCCGCTCAAGGGTAGCCAGGAGGGCCTCTTTGGTGGTGAGAGTGGGCGTGCGTCCAAACCGATCCTGATAGAGCGCACGGTCCACCAACGCCACGGCAGATTTAAGATCCAGGGTCGCGGCGAGATCAACCACCGTACGCTCGATAGTCGTTACGAGTAGACCGTCGACGGTTGTGACGTCGCGGGCATCCACGCCGAGGGCATGGCGGCGGATGCCCGGATCCGAGCGTCCGCCCGTGGCTCGTTCGGTCAGCAGATGCACCTCGCTCGGCCAGCCGATGAGCATCGGCAGCGCCCAGAGCACGGCGGCCGAGTGGTGGCTGAGCACCGCCTGACCACGCCGAATGAGGGCGGCCCCACGCACCCGGATGAGGTAGCGCTGATCCTCGCGCAACAAGTTCCAGCCCGCACGGGGGTAGTACAGGCCGCGGCTCACCCGCTGCAGTCGCCCCCGAGATTCTTCCCGTCGCAGGCGAAAATCGACGCCGAGAGCGCTGCCGAGGTCAGATGCGAGAATGAGGCCGTCGCCCGGGTCGCTACTGGTGCTCATTCGGGGGCTCAGGTTATCGACGGGGTCGCGGCTGGCTGGGGCATGCATCCAGAGTGCCCGGACGGCGCACGCTGCGGGAAATGGATCTTCACTCTGGCGTACAACCAGCCCCGCATCTGCCTGTGGAGGAGTACCGCACGGCCGGCACGCTCCTCTCGTGGAAATCGCTGCTGACGGATGCCTGCGGCCGGCTGACCGGGACCGGGTCATCCGTTTCACGGTGCGCGGGAGGTGCGCCGCTACGCGGGAGGCGCAACTCCCGCACACTGGCGCAGGTCCCGCGCAACGCGTGGGGCGGGAGTTCTGGCCAGGCCACAACTCCCGCGCACTGGCGCAACTCCCGCGCAACGCATCCCCCCTGGGTCGCCGCGCCGCCGGAGGTCCAGCGCAACGCATCACCCTTCGGTCACCTCGCCGCCGAAAGCCCAGCGCACCGGCTCACGGTGCGCGGGGGGTGCGCGGGGGGTGCGCGGGGGGTGCGGGAGGCGCAACCCCCGCGCAGCGGCGCAGGTCCCGCGCAACGCGTCACCCCTGGGCCACCTCGCCGCCGCAGGTCCCGCGCAACGGCGCAACTCCCGCGCAGCGGCGCCGGTCCCGCGCAACGCATCACCCCTGGGCCACCTCGCCGCCGCAGGTGCCGCGCAACGGCGCAGGTCCCGCGCAACGGCGCAGGTCCCGCGCAGCGGCGCAGGTCCCGCGCAGCGCGTGGCGCGGGACCTAGAGGTTCGGCAGCGCGCTTTGTTGCACCCAGCGGGCCACGAAACCGCCGATTGCGCGGCTTCCGGTGTGGTCGGAGAAGAACTCGATGAAGTCGTCGGTGGTCACGTGTCCGTGCCGCCGGGCCGCGGTGTAGGCGCGCAGGGCCGAGAAGAAGGCCTCATCGCCGATCGAGGTGCGAATGGCGTGCAGCGCGAGCGCTCCGCGTTTGTACACCCGGTCGTCGAACATATCGTGCGCACCGGGGTCGCCCACCACGATGTTGCGCGGCAACGCGGCCACCCTGCCGCGGTGCAGCACGGCGAGGGCGGCAGCGGTGCGGCCGCCGCGCTCTTCCTCCCAGAGCCACTCGGCGTAGCAGGCAAAGCCCTCGTGCAGCCAGAGGTCTTGCCAGCGGTTCACGGTGAGGCTGTTTCCGTACCACTGGTGGGCTAGCTCGTGGGCGATCAGCCGGTCGCTGCCGTGCTCGCCATCGATGTGGTTGCTGCCAAACACCGCCAGGCTGTGCGACTCGAGGGGAATCTCCAGGTCGTCCTCGGTCACCACGACCGAGTACGCCGCAAACGGGTAGGGGCCAAACCGGTCGGTGAAGAACGCCACCATTTCGGTCAGGCGCGCGAAGTCGGCGCTGACGCGGGTGGCCATCGGCGCCGGAAAGTACAGGCTGAGCGCCACCGGAGCAGCGGCCAGGTCACGGCGCCGATAGCGGCCAATGAGCACCGTGGCGAGGTAGGTGGCCATGGGCTCACGCACATCGAAGGTGTGACTGGTGCGGCCCGACCGGCTCGACTGCGCCGACAGCACTCCGTTGGAGACCACCGTGTAGCCCGATTCGCAGGCGATCGTGATGCGGTAGGTGGCCTTGTTGCTCGGGTGGTCGTTGCACGGAAACCACGACGGGGCCCCGCAGGGCTGCCCGGAGACGAGCACGCCGTCGTCGAGTTCTTCCCAGCCCACGTCTCCCCAGGCGCTGCGCACCGGATGCGGCGCCCCGCGATAGCGCACCACAACCTCAAACTCGTCCCCGGCCTCAATGGTCGTGGCGAGGGTGATCACCAGTTTGCGGGCACTGTGCGTCACTTTGGCCGGGCGGGCGCCGTTCACCGTGACTTTTTCCATGCTCAATCCGGCGAAGTCGAGGCTGAACCGGTCGAGCCGCATAAGGGCCCGCGCCGTGATGACGGCGGTGGCGTTCAGCCGGTTGGTGGTGACCCGATAGTCCAGGTTGAGGTCGTAGTGTTCGGCAACGTACCCGCCGTTGCCGGCGGCGGCAATGTAGGGGTCACCGGCGGTGGCCGAGCCGTAGGTGGTGGTGGTGGTGCGCACAGTCTGGGGGGCCATTGCTTAACTATTCCACGCTCACGCCGTCCACGGCGGCTGATGCCACGGTGTGATCGGGTTTCCCGACCAGAGCGAACCGGTCGGCACCCGTTCGCCGCGCATCACGAGAGAGCCGGGACCCACGGTGGCCCCCGCGTCGATCGACGCCGCCGGCAGAATGACACCGTTCGGCCCGAGAGTGGCTCCCTCTTCGAGCACCACCGAGTCGAGCTGCATGATGCGATCGTGAAACAGGTGGGTCTGCACGACACAGCCGCGGTTGACCGTGCTGCCGGCCCCGAGCCGCACCAGGTCCGCTTCGGGCAGCCAGTACGACTCGCACCAGACGCCGCGCCCGACAGAAGCGCCGAGCGAACGCAGCCACACGGCGAGCGCCGGCGTGCCCGACGCCTTCTCCGCAAACCAGGGGCGCGCCACCATCTCCACGAAACTGTCCGACACCTCGTTGCGCCAGATGAACGACGACCAGAGCGGATGCTCCGACGCGTCGATGCGCCCCACCAGCGTCCACTTGACCACCGTCGTCACACCGGCGGCCACCGCGCCGGCGGCGAGCATCACCACGCCCGAGAGTACGATCGCCGCGCCGAGGCCAAGCTGCAGCCACAGCAGGTCGAGCAGCGCGAGCACGAACAGCGCAATCCAGGCGCTGGTGAAGCCGGCCACAATGCGCAGCAGTTCCCAGAGTGACCGGGCAACCTTCAGCCGCAGCGGAGGGTGGAAGGTGCGGGAGTCGTCGGCATCCGTTTCGGTGCGGCGCAGCCGGGTGGGCGGGTTGCCCAGCCAGCTCGACCCGCGTTTAGCCTTGCGCGGGGTCGATGAGAGCACCGCAACGAGGCCGTTGCGCGGCACGGTGCGGCCGGGGCCGGCCATGCCGCTGTTGCCGAGGAATGCCCGGCGGCCCACCTTGGCCGGGCCGATGTGCATCCAGCCGCCGCCGAGTTCGTAGCAGGCCACCATGGTGTCGTCGGCGAGAAAGGCGGCGGGGGCGATGGTGGTGAGCGAGGGCAGCAACAACACGGTGGACGCCTCCACGTGGGCGCCCACCTTGGCGCCGAGCAGGCGCAACCAGGTGGGAGTGAGCAGGCTCGCGTAGACCACGAAGAGCACGTTGCGGGCGCCGTCGAGAATGCGTTCGGTCATCCAGACCTGCCAGCCGATGCGGCTGCGCACCGGGTAATAGCCTTCGCGCAGGCCGATGCCGAGGGCGCGCACGGCTCCGATCACGAGCAGGGCGTAGGCGAGGCCGCCGGCCAGGACGGCCACCGGCATGATGAGGGCGGCGCGCAGCACGGCCACGCCGAGGCTGTCGGCCTGGCCCACGACGGCGCCCACGATGACCGCGCCGAGCAGGAGGGCGATCGTGGGAATGGCGGTCATCGCCACCGACCCGACCGCGAACGCGCCGAGCCAGCGGCTGGCCCGCGGGGGGCGTTCCGCCGGCCAGGAGCGGCGAGCCGAGCCGACGCGCCGGGCCGGGGAACCCGCCCATCGCTCCCCCGCCGGCACCGAGGCGGAGACCGCGGCGCCCGCGGCGATCTCCGCGCCGTCGCCCACGTGGGTGCCGCCGAGCAGGGTGCTTCGGCTGCCGATGCGCGCGTCGGCGCCCACGTGCACGTGGCCGATGCGCAGCACGTCACCGTCGATCCAGTGCGCGGCCAGGTCAACCTCGGGTTCGATCGAGGCCTGGGCATCGATGGTGAGCAGGCCGGTCACCGGTGGCAGGGAGTGCAGGTCAACGTCGCGACCGATTTCGGCGCCGAGAGCCCGGGCGTAGTAGCTGATCCACGGGGCACCGGCGAGGCTGGCCGCATCCACGAGCAGTGCAATCTGTTCGGCCAGCCACAGCCGCAGATGCACCGACCCGCCCCTCGGGTAGTTGCCCGGCAGCACGTCGTGCAACAGCAGCCTCGCGGCGATCGCCGCAATGAGCATTTTGCCCGGCGGCGTCACGAACAACACAAAACCCAGCGCCACCCACCACCACGACAGGGTCGGGGCGAACGTGGCACCATTAAGGCTCAACAGGTTGTTGGCGATGGCCAGGTAGACCAGCCAGCGGGCACCGCTGAGCACGTGCAGGGGAATGCCGAGCAGCGTCTGCGCGAGCTGGCTGCGCGCGGGCGTTGGCAGCACCTCGCGCACCACCGGCGGGGTGACGGGCGTGCGGGCGTCGAGCTCGTCGGCGAGCGAGCCGATGCGCGGGTGGTCATAGAGGTCGGCCACGGTCGTTTCGGGGTGCCGCAGGCGCACAGCCGACACGAACTGGGCCGCCGAAAGCGACCCACCGCCCTGGGCGAAGAAGTCATCATCGGGCCCGGTGACCGGCACACCCAAAATGGATGCCCACGCCTCCGCCAGCCACGCCGCCGTCGGCGAGAGGGGGATCTGCTCTGCGGGCGCATCCGGCAGCGGCCAGGGCAGTGCCTTCCGGTCAACCTTGCCCGAGGTTCGCGTAGGCAGAGCGTCAACGACGGCCAGCAGCGGCACGAGCGCGGCCGGCAGCTCCTCCCGCAGCCGGGCAATGGCGGCCGCGCGGTCGAACGGCTCCGCCGGATTGGTCAGGGCGATATAGCCGACGAGCACGTGGTTGCCGGCCGGGGTGGTCTGCACCACGGCGGCGCCGCCGGCTACCTCGCTCAGAGCGCCCAGGGCGGCATCCACTTCGCCCAGTTCAATGCGGCGACCGCCGAGTTTTACCTGATCGTCGGCGCGGCCGGCGAAGACCAGGCCGGCGCTCTCGAAGCGCACCAAGTCGCCGCTGCGGTAGGCGCGCGGCCAGCCGAGTTGCGGGTGCGGCGCATACTTTTCGGCGTCTTTCTCGGCGTCGAGGTAGCGGGCCAGGCCCACGCCGCCGATGATGAGCTCGCCGGTCTCGCCCTCGGCGACCCGCGCGCCCTGGGCGTCGACCACGGCGAGGGCGTAGCCGTCGAGCGGCAGGCCAATGCTCATCTCGCCCATGCCGTCGACGAGGGCGCCGCAGGCCACGACGGTGGCTTCGGTGGGACCGTAGGTGTTCCAGATTTCGCGGCCACGGGTGTTGATGCGAGCCACCAGTTCGGGCGGGCAGGCTTCGCCGCCGAAGATGAGCAGCCGCACGGCTTCGAGAGATTCTTCGGGCCAGAGCGCGGCGAGGGTGGGCACCGTCGACACCACGGTGATGCCGTGCAGAATGAGCCAGGGCCCGAGGTCGGCGCCGCTGCGCACGAGGGAGCGTGGGGCCGGCACCAGGCAGGCGCCGTTGCGCCAGGCCAGCCACATCTCTTCGCAGCTCGCATCGAAGGCCACCGAGAGGCCGGCCAGCACGCGGTCGGTGGTGCCGATCGGTTCGCCCTGCAGAAAGAGGTTGGCCTCGGCGTCGACGAAGGCGGCGGCCGAGCGGTGGGTGACGGCCACCCCCTTGGGCACCCCGGTGGATCCCGAGGTGAAAATGACCCAGGCGTCGTCGTCGGGGGTGGGAATGGTGCCGGTGGGGTACACCAGCGCCGGGTCGTCGAGGGCCGGCACCGGTCGGGCCCGGAGGACCTGCAGGTCGAGCTCCGCACGCGGCGTGAACACGCTGTTCTCGCCGATGACGCCCACCACGTGCGCCTCGGCGAAGACCAGCCGGGCGCGTTCCTCGGGGTCGTCGGCATCGACTGGAACGTAGGCGGCCCCCACGAACAGGGTGGCCAGAATAGACACGTAGAGGTGGCGGGTGCCGGAGGGAATGCGAATGCCCACGTTGTCGCCGCGACGCACCCCGGCATGGCTCAGCGCATTCGCCTGCGCCTCCACGCTCCGCAGCAGGTCGCGGTAGCTGATGGCGCCGGCCGCGTCTTCGAGGGCGAGGGCCGTGGGGTGCTGCGCCGCCGTCTGCGCCAGAATGTCGGCGAGGGTGCGGGCCGGCGTGACCCGGTGCCCGGCCGAGAGCACGCTCTGATCGTGCCCGGTGTCATTCACTGAACTGCGCTGCTGCTCACTCACACGACTCCCCATTCAGGTCGTGGCCGCCCGGCACGCCGCTAAAACCCCAGTCTAGATCTCAGGGGTAAACCGCGGGTGAACAACAGCACCATTGGTCGAGCCCCAACCGTCGGTCGAGCCCCAACCGCTGGTCGAGCCCGTCGAGACCACCCCACAAAATGGTCTCGACAAGCTCGACCAACGACACGCAGGTCAAGCCCGTCGAGACCACCCCCCACGCCCCAAAAACTCCGTCTGTGCATAACCCCTTTCCCGCCCCACACCCTGCGATCATTCCCGCATGCCGCACATTTACATCCTCCGCTGCGCCGACGATTCGTTCTATGTCGGCAGCACCTGGAACCTCGAGCGCAGGCTCGCACAGCACCAGCGCGGCGAGGGCGCGCAGTACACCCGCCACCGGCTGCCGGTCGAGCTCGTCTACTGCGAATGGTCCGAAAGCATGACGGATGCCTACACTCGCGAGAAGCAGGTTCAGGGCTGGGGCCGCGCCAAGCGCATAGCGCTCATCGAGGGTCGCCTCACCGATCTCCCCGGCCTGAGCAAAAAAGCCGCGCCACCGCTGGTCGAGCCCGTCGAGACCACACCAGCGCTGGTCGAGCCCGTCGAGACCACACCCCCGCGAGACTAAATGGTCTCGACAAGCTCGACCGACGTGGCGCTGGTCGAGCCCGTCGAGACCACCCCACACAACGGTCTCGCCGGGCTCGCCGTCACGGTGCTAGACGGTTTGCTGGGCCATCGGCACCCCGGCGGCTTCGGCATCATCGAAGGCGGCATCGATGTGCACGACGCTGCGGCCCGCACGCTGCAGCAGGCTGGCGGCGACCCCGGCGCGGTAGCCCGACCCGCAGTGCACCCAGATGGTGCCGGGCGCAATTTCGTCCATCCGGGAGAGCAGCTCGTGCAGAGGCACGTTCACCGCGCCGAGCAGGCGGGAGGAGGCGAATTCGTCGATCCGTCGGGTGTCGAGAAGCACATCGCCGTCGGGGCGGTCGCGCACCAGTTCGGCCCAGCCCACGCGTGGATACGAGGCGACCGGGGCGTCTGGGGCCAGTGCGCGCGGCTCCGTGCCGACCGTGGCATCCGGTGAATCGATGCCGATTCGGGACAGGTCACGAATGGCATCTTCAACGTCAGCGCGAGCGCCAACGAGGGTGAGCTTGTCACTCCAGGGCAGCACCCAACCCAGGTAGGTGGTGAAGTTCGAACCGTTGCCATATTCGAAGCTCACGGCGCCCTGCAGGTGGTTACTCGAGAAGGCCACCCGGTTGCGCAGGTCGACGACCCACTCGCCGTCGGCCAATCTGCGGGTCAGTTCGGCGGCATCCAGTGACTCGGGCACCTGAAGATTTGCCGGGCCGGGGCCCTGGGCGTTGGCCGGTGACATGTGCGCGTAGTACGAGGGGTAGGCGGTGAGGTTGGCAATCAGGTCGGCGACGAAGTGCTCTTCATCGGCGTCGGTCAGGGCGTGGTTCGCGCTGAGCTGCTCGCCGATGGTCGATGAATTCGCTCCGGTGGCGGGGCCGCTGGAGCAGAACGAACCGAAACCGTGCGTGGGAAAGAGCTCGGCGTCGTGCTCGGCCTCGTGCACGAGCTTGCGAGCGGATGCGTACTGGTCGTGGGTGAGTCCGACCGTATCCGTTTCTGCGACTAGGTCGGTGCGGCCGACGGAGCCGAACAACAGGCTTCCGCCGGAGAACACGGCCTCGGTGGTGCCGTCGCTGACAATGTACGAGACGTGGGTGTGGGTGTGGCCAGGGGTGGCGACCACGGTGACCTTGAGGTCACCGACCTGGAGCACCTGGCCGTCGGTGACCGGCTCCCGGTCGAAGGTCACGGGGTCGGCGGCATTGACCAGGTACTTCGCGCCGTGCGCCCTGGCAAGTTCGTAGCCGCCGGTCACATAGTCATTGTGCAGATGGGTCTCGGCCACGTGGGTAATGGCGACCCCGGCTTCACGCGCGGCGGTCTCCACGCGGTCGATGTCGCGCTGCGGGTCAATGACCAGCGCAACGGTTCCGTCGTGCACCAAGTAGCTGCGGTCTCCCAGTTGCGGGGTTTCGATGACGATGACGTCCATAGTGCGATGTCCTCC
>JBBRBV010000028.1:0-36235 GCA_038205545.1 Actinomycetales bacterium | reverse complement strand
CCGGCGCAGCGGCGCAGCGCCCGCGCAACGCGAGGCGCGGGACTTCTGGCCAGGGCACAAGTCCCGCGCACTGGCGCATGTCGCACGTACTCATGCCACCACTGCGGAGTCATACCCAAGAATTAGACTCGCGCCGCCGCGATTCCCGCAAAACGCGACGTCAATCAGTGATCAGAGACGAAGCATGGGAGATCTCCGGAGGGTTTAAGGACGTGAACTGTTCCTATGCCCAATAGACAGTGAGCAGCTCCGGCGGCGATCTCGACAGGCGCGATCCGCGGAAAGCGTGACGGAAGCTCAAGAACGGTGACGGCGGATTGTCCGCGAGGTTGCGAGTTTTGACGGGTTCCGGGGAATCCGCACGCTTTTCGCGGAGTCCCCGGAACCCCTCAATGTCTGAGCGAGGAGCGGATGGCCCGTTGACGCCGCGGGCCGACGCACTACCGCAAGCTGCGCCCCGGGCACCGGGTCCACCTTACGAACGCGGGCCCAGTTTATAGACTGGGCCCGCGTTCCGGGCCCGGGCCCCGTGCGGAAAGCAGTTAGCGAGCGGCGAGTTCCTCGGCTACCAGGAAGGCGAGTTCGAGCGACTGCATGTGGTTCAGGCGCGGGTCGCAGAGCGACTCGTACCGGGTCGCCAGAGCGGCCTCATCGATGTGCTCTGAGCCGCCGAGGCACTCGGTGACATCATCACCGGTGAGCTCAACGTGAATGCCTCCGGGGTGAGTTCCCACGGCACGGTGCGCCTCGAAGAAGCCCTTGACCTCGTCGACCACGTCATCAAAGCGACGAGTCTTGTAGCCGGTCGGCGTGGTGACGCCGTTGCCGTGCATCGGGTCGGTGACCCACAGTGGCGTCGCCTCGCTCGCCTTGATGGCCTCGAGCAGCGGCGGCAGGGTATCCCGCACCTTGCTGGCACCCATCCGGGTAATGAAAGTCAAGCGTCCGGGTTCGCGGTTCGGGTCGAGCTTGTCAACGAGGCGCAACATGTCGTCGGCCGACGTCGTCGGACCGAGCTTGACACCGATCGGGTTGCGTACTCGCGACAGAAAGTCCACATGAGCGCCGTCGAGGTCGCGGGTGCGTTCGCCGATCCAGATGAAGTGCGCCGAGGTGTTGTAGGGTGTGCCGGTGCGGGAATCGATCCGCGTCATGGGGCGCTCGTAGTCCATCAGCAACCCCTCGTGGCTGGTGTAGAACTCGGTCCGGCGCATGGCCTCAAAGTCCGCGCCACAGGCGATCATGAACTTGATCGCCCGGTCAATGTCCTTGGCCAGGCCCTCGTAACGCTGGTTCGCCGGGTTCTTGGCGAATCCCTGGTTCCAGCTGTGCACCTGGCGCAAGTCGGCAAAACCGCCCTGCGTGAAAGCACGAATGAGATTAAGAGTGGATGCGGCGGTATGGTAGGCCGTCACCAGTCGATCCGGGTCAGCCTCCCTCGATTCGGGGGTAAACGGGTAGCCGTTCACAATGTCGCCGCGGTAGGCCGGCAGAGTCACCTCGCCGCGGGTTTCGAAGTCACTTGAGCGGGGCTTAGCGAATTGCCCAGCCATGCGTCCCATCTTGATCACGGGCATCGACGCACCGTAGGTGAGCACGACGGCCATCTGCAGCACGGTCTTGACCCGGTTGCGAATCTGATCGGCTGTGGCACCGCTGAACGTCTCGGCGCAGTCGCCGCCCTGCAGAAGAAAGCCCTCTCCGCCCGCGGCCTCAGCCAGCCGGGCGCGCAGAATGTCGACCTCACCGGCGAAGACCAGGGGCGGCTGCGTCGCCAGCTCAGCGGATGCCGCCGCCACCTTGGCCGCGTCGGGCCAGGTGGGCTGCTGCTTGATCGGAAGCGTGCGCCAGTGGTCCAGACCCGTGATGACAGACGCTTCTGCGGCAACGATGGGCTCGGTGGGGTCTACCACGGAATGGTTCCTGTTTTCTGTACTGGACCGATAACGCGTATCGGCCCGAATGGATGAGCTGTCGTGACGCGGAACGCGCAGGCGACACGTCTGGAAGCCTAGCGCGAAAGGCTGGCCCGCTTCTCTTTGACCGAGGAGGCGTAGACGTCGACATACTCCTGCGTACTGAGCCGCTGCAGCTCATACATGAGTTCATCGGTGACGCTACGCAGCACGAACCGATCGCCTTCCATGCCTTCAAACCGGGTGAAGTCGAGTGGTTTGCCGATGACGATGCCGATGCGACGCACCCGCGGAATTCTCGTTCCGGTCGGCATGGCCTTCTCGGTGTCGATCATGGCCACCGGAATAACGGTGACGCCCGATTCGAGCACCATACGAGCCACACCGGTGCGGCCACGATACAGCCGAGCATCCGGGCTTCGAGTTCCCTCGGGGTAGATGCCGAGGATGCGGCCTTCGCCGAGCACCCGCAGGCCGGTGTTGAGCGAATCCTCAGAGGCTTTGCCGCCCGACCGGTCAATGGGAAGCTGTCCGGCCGCGGTCAGAAACTGCCGGGTCGCCCAGCCCTTGAGGCCTCTACCGGTGAAATAGTCGCTCTTGGCGAGAAAAGCAACGCGGCGCGGCACGACGAGCGGCAGAAAAACCGAGTCGATGAACGACAGGTGGTTGCTGGCTAAAATGACCGGTCCGGTCTTGGGAATGTTCTCCAGGCCGATGATCCACGGTCGAAATAACGAGAGCAACAGCGGACCGATGACGATGTTCTTCATGATCCAATAGAACATTCGCACTCCTTTATCCGACTACGAAAGCTTAGTCCGCCTGCCAGCTACAGCGGATGCCACACGCGGCCCCCGCACAAATCTCAGGTCAGCGCCGCGTGCAGCCGGGCGAGGTCGGCCGCTCCCACGACACCCGCATCATTGACAAGCTGGGCGATCGCGAATTCCGCTTCCGGGTGGTAGCCGCGGGCGGGCAGGTAGTCGAGGTAGGCCGCGCGGATCGGGTCGAGCAGCAGGTCCCCGGCGGCGGCTACTCCCCCGCCGAATACAAATACCTGCGGGTCGAGCACAGCGCCCAGGCTCGCACAGGCCTGCCCGAGGGCAGCCCCCAGCTGACGCAGAGCCGCGAGGGCACCGCCGTCGCCGTCCTGAATCAACTGTCCGACCTCTGCGCCGGTGAGCGTGCCGTACCGGTCTCGGGCCTCGGCCAGGCCGAGGCCGATACCGCCGGCATCCGCGAACTCGTTGGCGATGCGCAACAGCGCGCGACCGGAGCCGTACTGTTCCAGGCAGCCGTGAGCACCACAGCCGCAGGGCAGGCCATCGGGCACCACTCGCAGGTGACCGAGTTCGGCGCCCGCGCCGAATCCGCCGCGGAACAGGGCATTGTTGGTCACGATTGCCCCGCCCACGCCGGTGCCGATGGTCAGCGTGACCATATCACTGTACGGGCGGCCAGCACCGAAACGAAATTCTGCCCAGCCCGCCGCGTTGGCATCGTTTTCGATGATGACGGGCAGATCAAGCCGGGCCTCCAGCTTGTCGCGGAAAGGCTCATTTCTCCAGTTGATATTTGGTGCGTAGTACACGGTTGACTGGTTGGAGTCGATGAAACCGGCGGCAGCGACCCCCGCCGCGACGACCTCGACGCCCTCGGACAGGCCCAGAATCATCGCCACGACCACGTCTTCGATGTTTCCCGGGTTACCTGGAGTGGTCGGCTGCCGGTCAGAGCGGATGATGGTGCCCGCCTCATCCACGAGCGCTCCGGCAATCTTGGTGCCTCCGATATCGATACCTATGGCGTGCACGGAGCACCTTTCGTTGGGACCATTTGAATAAGTGGAGCGGAGGCACCGTTCATAGCCCCTGACACCATCTAGAGTGTAGTAAAACAGTTCGCCGCTGCACGAAACGCCCGCTCACTGCAGAAATTTGGTTGCAGGGCAGGTGTGCGTTCGGCCGGTACCGAAGGAGTTGCCGTGAAAGAGATTGATACGCCCGCCGTCGTTGCCGCCGACCCTGGCGCCAATATCACCGACCTGCTCTTGAATCGCCTCGCCGCAACTCCAGATCTCGTCCTGTTTTCGCTTCCTCGGGGCGGCCAGTGGCTTCCCGTTACCACCCGGGAATTCCACGCCCAGGTCGTGGCGCTGGCCAAAGGCCTGGCCGCCGCCGGCCTCGAGCCCGGAGACAAAATTGGGCTGATCTGCAAGACCCGCTACGAATGGACGCTGATTGACTTCGCGGTCTGGTTCGCCGGAGCCATTCTGGTACCCGTCTACGAGACGAGTTCCCCCAGCCAGGTCCAGTGGAACCTCGGCGATTCCGGTGCCGTGGCGGTCATCGTCGAGACCGCTGACCATTTCGCCCGGTTCGACGAGGTGCATCCGGAGTTGGAGGACATCCGTTCTGTCTGGCAGATCGATCTGGGCGACCTCGACAAACTTGTTGCCAGCGGCGTTGACGTGACGGATGCGGAGATCGAGCGCCGCCGCAACCTGGCAGTCGGCGACGACATCGCGACGCTCATCTATACCTCCGGTTCGACCGGAAAGCCCAAGGGTTGCGTGCTCACCCACGCGAATTTCGTGGAAACCAGCCGCAATGCCGCGGTCGCGCTCAAGGAAGTGCTGGTTCACCCCGAGGGCGCCTCGACCCTGCTGTTCATCACCACCGCCCACGTCTTCGCACGTTTCATCTCGGTACTCTGCGTGCACGCCGGAGTGCGCGTTGGACACCAGGCCGACACCAAAACCCTTCTGGCCGCGCTGGGCAGCTTTCAACCCACCTTTTTGCTCGCAGTGCCGCGGGTATTCGAAAAGGTCTACAACTCGGCCCAGCAGAAGGCGATCGCCGGAGGCAAGGGTAAAATCTTTGATGCGGCCTCACACGTGGCTGTGGAGCACTCCAAGCTCGTGCAAGCCGGGGCGTCGATTCCCCTCGGAATGAAGATCAAGTTCGCACTGTTTGACAGGCTGGTCTACAGCAAGCTGCGCGCCGCCATGGGCGGCAAGGTCGTGTGGGCCGTCTCGGGTTCCGCGCCGCTCGGTGACCACCTCGGCCACTTCTTCAAGAGTCTGGGCATCGTCATTCTCGAGGGCTACGGCCTCACCGAAACAACGGCTCCCGCCACCGTCGGACTGGCAACCCGCGCCAAAATCGGTACGGTCGGCCCGCCGCTACCCGGCGTTTCGGTGCGAATCATGGACGACGGCGAGATCGAGGTCAAGGGCGTCAACGTCTTCAAGGAATATTGGAAAAACCCGCAGGCCACGAAGGATACGTTCGATGACGGCTGGTTGAAGACCGGAGACATCGGGGACTTCGATTCCGACGGATTTCTCTCCATCACCGGGCGCAAGAAAGAAATCATCGTGACGGCGGGCGGCAAGAACGTGGCACCGGCCGCGCTTGAAGACCCGATTCGCGCTAATCCACTCATCGGCCAGGTCATCGTTGTCGGCGACCAGAAGCCGTTCATCGGTGCGCTGATCACGCTTGACCCCGATATGCTGCCGGTCTGGCTCAACAACAATAAAGAGGATGCCGGAATGTCGCTCGCGCAGGCATCCGTCAATAGAGCGGTACTCGCGGAGATTCAGCGCGCGGTTGACCACGCCAATGAGTCGGTGTCTCGGGCCGAATCGATTCGCAAGTTCACGCTGCTGACGGTGGAGCTCACCGAGGAGAGCGGGCATCTGACGCCGAAGATGAGCATCAAACGCAACATCATCATGCGAGACTTCGAAGTCGAAATCGCGACTATGTATTCAAACGCGCCCGCCACCGAGGGAATCTCGTTGCGCGAGTAGCTGTTCGCTGGTCGAGCCCATTCGTTGGTCGAGCCCATTCGTTGGTCGAGCCTGTCCGTTGGTCGAGCCTGTCCGTTGGTCGAGCCTGTCCGTTGGTCGAGCCTGTCGAGACCATGCGGGTCGCGGCGCGGAGGTCGGGCGGCTAAAACCAGTCGGACTCCCGGATTTCTTTCATCGCAGCACGACGGTTCTCCTTGTCCAGGCGGTCGATATAGAGATATCCGTCGAGGTGGTCGGTTTCATGCTGCAGGGCCTGGGCCATGAGGCCCGTTCCCGAGAGCTCAACCGAATTGCCATCGAGGTCGATGCCGGTCACCTTCGCGAACGGGTAGCGCTTGGTGGGATACCAGAGGCCAGGAACCGAGAGACACCCCTCCTCGACGAGGTCGGGCTCACCGGAGAGTTCCACGACGGTGGGGTTGAGCATGTAGCCGATAACGCCGTCGACGTTATAGCTGAACGCGCGTAGATTCACGCCGATCTGCGAGGCGGCGACGCCCGCGCGACCTGGTAACCGCACACTGTCGACCAGATCCTGCACGAGACCGCGCACCCGGTCGTCAATCTCGGCAATGCGGTCAGAGGCGGTCTTCAGCACCGGATCTCCGAAGAGACGGATCTGGCGTTCGGGCACGGGGAGACTCCTCGGTAGGGCGGGTGGTACAGGGCGAACGGGTAGGAATGGCCCGCTACACGTTGCGGTCGGTGGGGAGCCCCTCCACGACGAGCTCGGCAAGCGTGCGTGCGGCCAACCGGGTGATCGATTTGAGGTCCTTATACGACACGACGCTGCCGGCGGCGAGCTGAGGGTCGTAGGGAATGCGCACGATTTCGCGCACGCGGGAACGAAAGTGAGACTCGATCTCCTCGAGCCGAACGAGGTTGGTGCCCTGGGTCGCGGTGTTCAGCGCGACGATCGCGTTGCGCACCAGGTCTCCGTAACCGTTCGCTTCCAGCCAGGTGAGCGTTTCAGAGGCCAGACGGGCCTCGTCGACACTGCCACCGGAGACGATAACGATCGAGTCGGCGCGCTGCAGGGTGGCCCGCATGACCGAGTGCACGATGCCGGTGCCGCAGTCGGTGAGCGCGATCGAGTAGTAGCGGGCGGCGAGGTCGGCGACGACGTTGTAGTCGTTCTCATCGAAGGCCTCGGACAATAGCGGGTCGGTGTCCGAGGCGAGAATATCGAGGCGGGTTTCGTCACGGGAAACAAACGACGAGAAGTCGGTGAAGTTGCCGATCGAGGCGGCCTTGGAGACGACGTCACGCACGGTCGAGCGAGTCTGCTTACTGACGCGTTCGGAGAGGGTGCCGCGGTCGGGGTTGGCGTCAATGGCGATGATGCGGTCGTCCCGGGAATCGGCCAGGGCCATGCCGAGCAGCGCCGTGACCGTGGTCTTACCGACGCCGCCCTTGCGGGTGAGGATCGGCACGAACCGGGTGCCGCCCTCGAACTGGCGGCGGATGCGCTCGTCCATCTCCTTGCGCGCCCGCACATTCACGGAGTCGCCCAGATTGACCAGGTGCAGCGTGGCCGCATAGACGAATTCAGGCCAGGCGCCCTGCGGCGCTTTGCGGGTTTTGCGGTTGACCGTGAGCAGACGATCCGGGGTCAGCATGGCCGCCGACTCGGGGGCCTGGGCGTTCTCGGTGCGGGTGCGCTCGCGCCGAACGGATGAATCGGCATCCGTTCTCGACGGCGATTCGACGGTGGAACCGGTGCCGGCAGTTCGTCCGGGCGCGGGAGTATTGATTTCCACGGTGTGCGTGGCCCGGGTCGACGGCGATCGAGTGGCCTCAACCCCGGTACCCGCTCTGGTCTTGGCCGGATCCCGGTCCGACGCCGCAACGGACCGGCGCGGTCCCGCGACCTCGACCTCGACCGGAACGCTCAGGCTCTCGGGCAGCGCCGCTGCCAGGTTGTCAATAGTGTGCGGCGGCAGCTCACTGTTGTACTCATCGCGAGTGCGCTCGGCGGCAGACACCGGGCGCGCCGGCGCACTCTGGTCGTCAGTACGTTTGTCTGGCACGGTACATCCTCAACTGGTCGATAACGGCCCTCATCTTAGCGCGGACGCACCACCACAAGCAGATCGCCCGCGTCGACCTGCTGAGTGACCGGGATGGCAACCCGGTCAATCACGCCGGATATCGGCGAGGTGATGGCGGCCTCCATTTTCATGGCTTCGATCGAGGCGATGCTTTGGCCGGCTTCGACCTGGGCCCCTTCCTCAATCTGCAGGGTGACCACACCGGAGAACGGTGCGGCGATCTCACCGGGCTGGTTGGCATCCGCTTTCTCGGCGACCTTGGTCTGCACGGTGATGCTGGTGTCGCGCACAAACACCGGGCGCAGCTGGCCGTTGAGAATGGTCATCACCGTGCGCATGCCCTTGTTGTCTGCTTCACCGATAGCTTCGAGACCCACGTATAGACGCACGCCTTTCTCGATTTCGACGGCGTGCTCCTGACCCTGCTGCAGTCCGTAGAGGTAATCGACGGTGTCGATGACCGACAGGTCACCATAGGTCTCTCTCACCTGTTCGAACTGGCGGGTCGGCGCCGGGAACAGCAGCTGATTGAGCATGGCGCGCCGTTCGGCGCTCGAGGCGCCCAGCGCCGTACGCTCCCCCGCGGTGATCTCGGTGATGCCTACGCGCACATTGCGCCCCGCGAGCACCTTGGTGCGAAAAGGCTCGGGCCAGCCGCCGGGCAGGTTGCCGAGCTCACCGGCCATGAAACCAATGACGGAGTCCGGCACGTCGTAGTTGCCCGGATTCTGCTCGAAGTCGGCCGGGTCGGCCTTCACCGCAGCGAGATAGAGAGCGAGGTCGCCGACGACCTTCGACGAGGGGGTGACCTTGGGCACCCGGCCGAGAATCGAGTTCGCGGCCGTATACATGTCTTCGATCAGCTCGAAGTGGTCAGCCAGGCCGAGCGCGACAGCCTGGGTGCGCAGGTTGGACAGCTGCCCGCCGGGGATCTCGTGGGAGTACACCCGGCCGGTCGGTGCGGACAGGCCCGATTCGAATGGCGAGTACAGGGTGCGCACGGCCTCCCAGTATGGTTCCAGGTCGGTCGTCGCCGTGAGCGAAATACCGGTGTCCCGCTCCGTGTGGGCGAGGGCGGCAACAAGAGAGGATGCCGACGGCTGACTGGTCGTGCCGGCCATGGGAGCGGACGCCACGTCGACGGCGTCAGCGCCAGCGCGCGCGGCGGCGAGCAGCGTGGCGAGCTGGCCACCCGGGGTGTCGTGGGTGTGTACGTGCACCGGCAGGTCGAACCGTTCGCGGAACGCGCCCACGAGCTTCTCGGCGGCGGCAGGGCGGAGCAGCCCCGCCATATCCTTGATGCCGATAACGTGGGCGCCGCTTTCCACGATCTGGTCAGCGAGGCGCAGGTAGTAGTCGAGAGTGTAGAGCTTCTCGGCCGGGTCGAGCAGGTCGCCGGTGTAGCAGACAGCAACCTCGGCAACGGCGGTACCGGTGGCAAGCACCGCGTCAATGGCTGGCCGCATCTGCGACACATCGTTGAGGGCGTCGAAGATGCGAAAGATGTCAACGCCGGTGTCGGTTGCCTCACGCACGAATGCGTCGGTCACCTCGGTCGGGTACGGGGTATAACCGACGGTGTTCCGACCGCGGAGCAGCATCTGCAGGTTGATGTTCGGCAGGGCTTTGCGCAGCGCGGCGAGACGCTCCCAGGGGTCTTCGCCAAGAAAACGCAGGGCCACGTCGTAGGTTGCACCGCCCCAGGCCTCGACCGAGAGCAGCTGCGGCGTCAAGCGGGCAACGTAGGGCGCGACGGCGACGAGGTCCTTGGTGCGCACCCGGGTCGCCAGCAGCGACTGGTGGGCATCGCGGAAGGTCGTGTCTGTGACGGCCAGGGCGGTCTGGGCGCGTAGATCAGCCGCGAATTTGGTGGGGCCGAGCAGTTGCAGCTTCTGGCGCGAGCCGTCGGGGGCTGGCTTGGTGATGTCGAGCTGCGGCAGCTTGTCGCGGGGGTGCACCGTAGTCGGCGGCACTCCGTTGGGCTGGTTGACCGTGACCTCGGCCAGCCAGGTCAGAATCTTGGTGCCACGGTCCTTGGACTCCCGGCCGCGCAGCAGCTCGGGCCGCTCGTCGATAAACGAGGTACTCAAATCGCCGGCGGCAAAGTCCGGGTCGTCGAGCACGGCCTGCAGGAAGGAAATGTTCGTGGAGACGCCGCGAATGCGGAACTCCGCCAGCGCCCGCTTGGACCGAACGACAGCGGACGCATAGTCGCGACCCCGACAGGTGAGCTTGGCGAGCATGGAGTCAAAGTGCGGGCTGATCTGCGCGCCCGGGTTGATAGTGCCCCCATCCAACCGGATGCCGGCACCCCCGGGAGAACGATAGGTGGTGATCTTGCCCGTGTCGGGCCGGAACCCGGCCGCGGGGTCCTCGGTGGTGATGCGGCATTGCAAGGCGGCACCGCGCAGTCGGATCTCGCCCTGAGTCAGGCCGATCTGCTCGAGGGTCTCCCCCGCTGCGATGCGAATCTGTGCCTGTACGAGGTCGACATCGGTGACCTCCTCGGTCACGGTGTGTTCAACCTGGATACGCGGGTTCATCTCGATGAACACGTGCTGCCCAGCACGTTCGCCGACGGTGTCGAGCAAGAACTCCACGGTGCCAGCGTTGACGTAGCCGATGGATCGGGCGAACTTGATGGCGTCGGCGTAGAGCTGCACCCGAATCTCATGACTGAGGTTGGGCGCGGGGGCGATCTCAATGACCTTCTGATGCCGACGCTGCACCGAACAGTCGCGCTCGAACAGGTGCACGGTCTCGCCGGAGGCATCCGCCAAAATCTGCACCTCGATGTGCCTGGGACGCAGTACGGCCGCTTCCAGAAACATCGTGGGGTCACCGAAGGCGCTGTCGGCCTCACGCATGGCTTCTTCGAGGGCCCCCCGCAACTCGCTCTTCTGGGCGACGCGACGCATTCCGCGCCCGCCACCGCCGGCGACGGCCTTGGCAAAGATGGGGAAGCCGATTTCGTCGGCCTGGCTGATGAGGAGCTCAACATCGGTCGACGGCTGCGTCGACGTCAATACTGGAACGCCCGCCGCGATGGCGTGCTCCTTCGCGGTGACCTTGTTGCCGGCCATTTCGAGCACATCGGCGCCGGGGCCGATGAACGTGATTCCGGCCGCGGCGGCCGCATCGGCGAGCTCGGGGTTTTCGGACAGAAAGCCGTAGCCGGGATAGATGGCGTCAGCGCCACATTCTTTCGCCACTCGGATGATTTCACTCACGTCGAGATAGGCGCGAACCGGATGCCCGGTTTCACCGATCTGGTAGGCCTCGTCAGCTTTCAGACGGTGCAGAGAGTTGCGATCCTCGAACGGAAACACCGCCACTGTCTTTGCTCCGAGCTCGTAAGCCGCGCGCATGGCACGGATCGCGATCTCTCCGCGGTTGGCAACAAGGATCTTCTCAAACATTAAAGCCTTTCGAGGGCGTACGGGCGCACAGCTAACGGTTAGGTTCTCTAACACTAGTAAAGGTAACCTTGCTACTCATGCACGTACTCAGCGTAAGTTCCCTAAAGGGTGGTGTCGGCAAGACCACGGTGACCCTTGGTCTGGCTTCTGCTGCCTTCGCCCGCGGCGTGCGAACACTCGTTGTGGATCTTGATCCGCAGTCCGATGTGTCCACCGGCATGGATATTCAGGTAGCCGGTCACCTCAATGTTGCCGATGTTCTCGGTTCGCCCAAAGAAAAGACCGTTCGTGCGGCCATCGCCCCGAGCGGGTGGACTCGCAACCGCTCCGGCACGATCGACGTCATGATCGGCAGCCCCTCCGCGATTAACTTTGATGGCCCGCACCCGAGCATCCGCGATATTTGGAAGCTTGAAGAGGCACTGTCCACCATTGAAAAAGAATATGACCTCGTGCTCATCGACTGTGCGCCGTCACTGAACGCCCTCACACGCACCGCGTGGGCCGCAAGCGACCGGGTTGCCGTCGTCACCGAGCCCGGCCTGTTCTCGGTCGCTGCTGCCGACCGTGCGCTGCGCGCGATCGAGGAAATTCGTCGTGGCCTCAGCCCGCGACTGCAGCCGCTCGGCATCATCGTGAACCGGGCGCGCAGCGCCTCCCTCGAGCACCAGTTTCGGATCAAAGAGTTGCGGGACATGTTCGGTCCCCTCGTACTCAGCCCCCAACTGCCCGAGCGCACGTCGCTGCAGCAGGCTCAGGGTGCCGCCAAGCCCCTGCATATCTGGCCCGGTGATAGTGCGCTGGAAATGGCCGGTTACTTCGACCAGCTGCTGGAGCGTGTACTGCGCACGGCGCGTATCGGCGAGTACGCTGAGGCCCCCGCTCACTAGCGGTTTTCTACCCTCGCTTTCAGCGCAGCCCACGCCCGCTCCACAGCGTGGCACGCGCGGCATCCCTGCCTAGGAGATTTTGCGAGAAGTACGGCGGGCGGCCAGCTCGTCGGTGGGGTCAACGGCCTGCATGTCGAGCTCCACCAGGCTGGTTTCGACTTCCCGAAGCACTTTGCCCACGGCAATACCGAAGACGCCCTGGCCGCGGCTGACCAGATCGATGACTTCGTCGTTCGAGGTACAGAGGTACACGCTCGCGCCGTCGCTCATGAGCGTGGTCTGGGCGAGGTCACGGATACCCGATTCGCGCAGCTGGTTGACCGCGGTGCGAATCTGCTGCAGGGAGATGCCGGTGTCGAGTAGACGTTTGACCAGTTTGAGGACGAGGATGTCCCGAAAGCCGTAGAGGCGCTGCGAGCCGGAACCGGCGGCGCCGCGCACTGTGGGTTCCACGAGGCCGGTGCGGGCCCAGTAGTCGAGCTGGCGATAGCTGATCCCGGCAGCACGCGCCGCCACAGCCCCGCGGTACCCGGAGTTTTCGTCGAGCTCGGGCATGCCATCGGTGAACAGCAGTCCTAACGAGTAACGCGAAGCGTCCGCGTCAGGCTTGAGCTCACTCATTTGTTTGCCTCTCAGGGGGGTTACTCGATGCGGTGTTCCAATAAAACTGATGCAAGTGCACTCGTGCGGATTGAGTTGGTCGTGCGAATTGGTGTGCTGTGAATCGCTGTATCTACGGTACCGACGTGAAGTGCTTCGCGCACTGACATTCGCTCCAGCGGTTTGGCGTGTCGGTCGAATGGAGGCAGACGCAACCCGATGGGCCGAAGTATATCGACGATGTCGTGGCTGTGCGACTGAGTCAGTCTACGGCCTACTTGGTCAGTCGGCCCAGTGCGGAGCGAATCAGGCTGCCCCGAATGACCTCGAGCTGCCCGGCTATTTCGACGGCCATTTCGGCCGCTTTGGCGCGGCTGGACGCATCCTTGCGGCGGGCGAGCGGCACGAGGGCGCTTTCAATCAGTCCGAGTTCGCGTTCGGCGGCCCCGCGAAAACCCCGCAGATGCCGCGGCTCGATGCCGCTGCGTTGCAGCTCCACGAGGGCGCGCAGCACGTGCAGCACACCGTCGCCGTAGTGTTCGGCAGGCAAAATGATCGATGCGGAGACGGCATCGTGCAGCAGGGTCGCGGAGGCTCCCGCTTCGCGCAGGAGCTCTTCGCGGCTGAGGCGACGTACCGTGCCGAGCATCGATGGCCCGGGGGTAGTTCCGCCCGGTAACACCGGCGAGAGTCCGGCATCTAAATCGTCCAGGTAGGAGCGGATGACTTTCAACGGCAGATAGTGATCCCGCTGCATGGAGAGAATCAAGCGCAGGCGATCAACGTCACCGTTACAGAACTTGCGATAGCCGGATTCCGTGCGGGCCGGAGAAACCAGCCCCTGTTCTTCGAGAAAACGAAGTTTGGAGGGGGTTAGGTCGGTGAATTCCGGTGTCAGGCGTGCCAGAACCTGACCGATACTCAGCAGCGGCGCTGACCCGGGGGCTTGCCCTCTTGCCGCCGATACCGACACCGATCGACTAGCGGCGGAATGTGCCGCCACTACTCGGTCGCCGCGCGGGCGAGGTCGAAGCGCGAGGCGTAGAACGTGAGGCGGAACTTACCAACCTGCACCTCAGCGCCATCGATCAGCTTGGCGGTCTCGATGCGCTCACCGTTGAAGTAGGTGCCGTTGAGTGAGCCGAGGTCTTGGACGCTGAACGACGTGCCGTCGCGCAGAAATTTGGCGTGTCGGCGCGATACGGTGACGTCGTCGAGAAAGATGTCGGCGTTCGGGTGGCGACCGACGCTTGTGAGATCGGCATCAAGCAAAAACCGGGCGCCAGCATTGGGTCCGCGGCGCACGACCATAAGGGCCGAGCCGGAGGGCAAAGCCGCGATGGACTCCTGCTCCTCGGCCGTAACGTCTGAGTCGATGGATGCGATCTGGGCGGCAAATTCCTGATTGAAGGTCATTGTCGTGTCAGTGCTGAGCATGTCGTGCACCGTCGTCGTTTCGCCCGTCACCTCGTCGGCAGCCGGTACGGGGCTGGCTGGTACGGGACTGGAGGGTGCTGCTGGAGTGGACTGCGCCTTGCTGGGCATTGCTTCGCCTGTCGTCGGGTTCTCGGGCTGATCTGTGGGCACGGGCTCGTTCAAGATCTCGGAATCATTCTCTCCGCTTAGATCGACCATCAGGCACCTCCTATCGCTCCAGCGTATCGGAAGATACACCCTCTGAGACCCTCGGCAGTCGAATCACTCGCATCGCTTCAATGGCATAGATAATGCCGGCCCACCAGTACAGGAACGCACCCCACAGACCGAAAGCCCACCCCAGGGGCTGGGACCACCACTCCAACTGCTCAAAGGCCTGCCCGAGCATGATCATTGGTAGGGCGTAGAACAAGCAGAAGGTGGCCACCTTTCCCAATTGGTGCACCGGCAGCGGGCCGAAACCGAAGTTCGCCAGGATGATGCCGATGAGAAGGAGAAAGACATCCCGTCCCACCACAACCAGCACGATCCACCACGGCACGAGGTCACGCCACGCGAGCCCGATCAGCGCTGCAAAAATATACAGGCGATCGGCGGCGGGGTCCAGCAGCTGGCCGAGGCGGGTGATCTGATTCCAGCGGCGGGCAAGAAACCCGTCGAGCCAGTCGGTGAAACTGGAGATGCTGAGCACGACGAGCGCCCAGGCATCAGCCCCCTGGGCGAGCAGCACGAGAAAGACTGGTACCAGCAGCAGCCGCAGACAGCTCAGTGCGTTGGGCAGGGTCAGTACCCGATCGCTGACCACTCCGTTCGTTGCCCCAGTCACAGCAGCAGTCTATCGAGTCGAGCCAGCTAATGAATGTGGCCAGAATCAGCCGAGCCCAGCCGCCCACGCAGCGCCGGCCAGCTCGCCGCGAAACCGGGATGGAGTGCAAGGAGGTCGACGCCGGAGATCGGAACCCAACGCAGGGCAATGCTCTCCTGGTCGCTGATAACGGGGTCAAATTCCTGGGTCGCCTCCACGACGACGGTGGTGTACGACCAGAATCCCAGGTCCAACAGGGAGGTGAATTTGACCTGCACCAGGTGGGCCGGCACACCCGCCTCTTCCCTCGCTTCGCGCAGGGCGGCCGCGATGGCGGATTCGTTTTCATGGCGGGCGCCACCGGGCAATCCCCAGGTGTCGCCAAAATGACTCCACACCGCCCGGTGCTGCAACAACACTCCGAGCCGGTGGTGATGCACCAGCAGTCCGGCCGCGCCGAACCGCCCCCAATATTTGCCGCCATCGGGAGCGAGCACCCACGCGTCGCCGCTGTCCCGGTTCGGGCCGGGCGGTGGTATCAGCGATCCACGGGCCAGGCTTCCGTGCGTACCCGCACCGTCAGCACCCGCACCGTCAGCACCCGCACCGTCAGTCATGATTCAAGCATGCACCACCCAGGACCCGGGGCCCTGCTCAATGTCGCCACAAGAACTAAATCGACATGATCGCGTGCATGGGTGCGGAGCCGAGCCGCTCTCGACCGTGTAGGTCAATGAGTTCGAGCACGACCCCGACGCCGGCGACGGTGTAATCGGCCCGTTCGATCAGGCGGCTCGTGGCCGCGATAGTGCCCCCCGTGGCGAGAACGTCGTCGAGAATGAGCACGCGGGTGCCTGCCGGCAGTTGGCCGACTTCGAGTTCAAGGCGGGCTGAACCGTATTCGAGGTCATATTCTTCGCTCAATACGGTGCCGGGCAGCTTGCCGCCCTTGCGCACGGCCAGAACCGCAGCGTTGGCCGCATACCCGACCGCGGCCGCCAGCAGAAAGCCGCGTGCCTCGATGCCGGCCACGGCGTCGAACTGACCACGGTGCTGATCGGCGAGGTCATCGATGATCGCACGAAAGGCAATGGCGTCGGCAAAGACCGGATTTAGGTCGCGAAACAGAATATCTGGCTGCGGGAAATCCGGGTAAGAGGCCAAAAGAGCCTCGACGTGGGCGGCGGCCGACATTGAGGAACGGATGGGCAACGAAGCGATAGGCTGCGATGAATCAGCCTGGTCTGGCCGGGAATGAGTTTGAATAGGGAGTTGAGTCACTAATTCATCTTAAGCGGATGGCGGTTGAGCGGACGATTGTTGAACGGATGCCTGCTCCGCGGATGCCTGTTCCGCGGTGGCACCTTCAGGACGCTCCGTATCACCGGGCGCATCCTCCGGGCGCGGCATGATGGCGATCGCGCTCATCGAGTCGAGAAAATGCACGACGGCCGCCTGATGGTCTGCCGTGAGTTCACGGGCCACCCGCATGAGTTGCTCGTGGGTGTGCAAAAGCGACTGACGCATCGCGTCGTGCGAGGCCTGCGTCGCGAACAGGCGTTGCCCGCGACCATCGTCGGGGTTCATCTCCCGGCGAATGTGACCGGAGGCCGTGAGTCTCGAGAGAAGTTTCGCCGTTGCTGCAGAGGAAATAGTCAAGAATTCGCTGAGATCCTTGGGGCTCACCACCCGACTGCGGCGTTCGCAGGCGATCAGGTGACGGATGGCCATCAGGTCGGTTTCGTTGATGCGCATTTCATCCTGAGCGCGTTGACGCATTGTGGCATCGGCCACGCGAAAGCGGCGTACGGCACGCAAAACCTCCACGGCGGAGGAAACTCCCCCAATCTTGGCGTCATACCAGTACGCCCCTGGCGTTGGGGGGATACTCTCATCCTGAGACATATGCCCATGGTAACGTGAGTAGTCGCTAACTTGGTTAGTTATTTCTTAACAGAACCAGCTTTTACCGAGAAGGGGAGCCCACAATGCACACCATTAACACTCTTGATGAACACGTGATTCTTCTCGATGAAGAGGGTCGTCACATCGGCACCGCACCGAAGCACAGCGTGCACGGATTGGACACCGCACTGCACCTGGCTTTTTCTTGCTACGTTTTCAATTCGCTCGGTGACGTACTGGTCACCCGCCGGGCACTGACGAAGAAGGCCTGGCCCGGAGTGTGGACCAACTCTTTCTGTGGGCATCCGCTGCCCGCCGAACCGCCCACGCAGGCCGTCGATCGCCGCGCCCGATTTGAACTAGGGCTGGAGATTGATCATATTGACCTCGCCCTGCCCAACTTTCGGTATCGGGCCACCGACAGCAGCGGCATCGTCGAAAATGAGATTTGCCCCGTTTATCTGGCCACGACCGACCAGGAGCCGACGCCGAACCCCGACGAAGTCGCCGAATATGCCTGGACTCGCCCCTTCGACTTATACCGCGCGGTCACCAATGCCCCCTGGGCGTTCAGCCCGTGGATGGCGATGCAGGTAGAGCAGTTGGACACTTTCCGTGCTTGACACGGTTGCGTCCGGCGTTGAAACCGAGCTGACCCGGTTTTTTGCGGCGGCGCGCTTGCGGGCGAGCGACTACGGCGAACACTATGTGGCCCTGTGGGACTCCTTGGAGCAGGCCAGCAGTGGCGGAAAACGGGTGCGGCCCGCCCTCGTACTGGCCGCCTATTCGGGTTTCGGCGGGCGCGATCAAGCGCTGGTGGCACCGGTCGCCGTCAGCTTTGAGCTGCTGCACACGGCGTTTCTGATTCACGACGACGTGATCGACCGTGATCTGACCCGGCGCGGCGTCGCCAATATTGCCGGCCGATTCAACGATCGCGCCATCGCCCACGGCGCCGCCGCCGATCAGGCGGGAGTCTGGGCAGCGGCGGCGGCCATTCTGGCCGGCGATCTCGCCCTCAGTGAAGCTCACCGTGCGCTGGCTAAACTTCCGGTCGACGTACACACCCGCCTCCGGCTGCTGGATCTGCTCGATCGGGCCGTGTTCGTCTCGGCCGCCGGAGAGCTGGCCGATGTCACCAACAGCTCGTCGCGCAAGCCCCTCACGGTGGAGGAGGTCATTACCACTCTGGAAAATAAGACGGCCGTATATTCCTTTGAAGCGCCGTTGCAGGCCGGAGCCGTTCTGGCCGGGGCATCCGCCGAGGCGATTCGCCTGCTGGGTCGCTATGGACGCCTCGTCGGCGTGGCGTTTCAGCTCACCGACGATTTGCTCGGGGTGTTCGGCGACCCCCTGAAGACCGGCAAGAGCGTCTCGGCCGACCTGCGCGAGGGCAAACAGACCGCCCTGATCGCCCACGCCGGCGGTACCGACGCCTGGTCGCTGATTGCGCCTTACCTCGGCAAGGTCGACCTCAACGACGAAGAAGCCGAACGGGCCAGGGAGCATCTGCGCGCCTGCGGTGCCAAAACGGCCGCGGAAGGGCTCGCCTATGACCACTCCCGCATGGCGATCGAGGCGCTCGACCCCACGATCATCCCCGCCCCATTGCGCGCGAGCCTCACGGCGCTGGCCGACGCGGCCGTGAATCGTTCCCGATGATGGGGTCGCTCATAGACCCACTACGAGCCGGGGCGGACCGACCGAGTCGCCCTCGCACCAACCTGAACAAGTATTCGGAGACGGCCAGGGCCAGTTCGACCACGGTCATCAGCCACTACTCGACCTCGTTCGGGCTCGCTGCTCGGCTGCTCGACGCGCGGGTGCGCACACCGGTGCGCACGATCTACGCCCTCGTACGCATCGCCGACGAGATCGTCGACGGAGCGGCTACCGAGGCTGGCGTCTCGATCGAGGAACAGCGGCACCTGCTTGACGAGCTCGAAATCGAAACCGGGCGAGCAATCGTACGCGGCTACAGCACCAACCTGGTGGTGCACGCCTTCGCCGAAACAGCTCGGGAGTGCGGAATCGATTCCAGCCTGATCGCACCCTTTTTCGCCTCCATGCGCCGCGATCTCGACCCGACACCGTTCAGCGCCGAGGGCGTCGCCGAATACATCTACGGCTCCGCCGAGGTGATCGGTCTCATGTGCCTGCGCTGTTTCGTGCACTGGTCACCCGGCAGCACTGCCGAGTTCGGCGACCTCGAAGACGGTGCACGCCACCTCGGTGCGGCTTTTCAGAAGATCAATTTTCTGCGCGACCTGTCCTCTGATCGGGAAGTACTCGGCCGCAATTACTTTCCGGGGGTTGACCCCTTGAAGCTCACCGACAGTCAGAAAAACGTCATCCTCGACGACATTGACGCCGATCTGGCCATTGCCAGCGCCGCTTTGCCGCAGTTGCCGCCCGGTTGCCGCCGGGCCGTGGCCGCCGCACAGGGGCTGTTCACGCAGTTGTCACGGCGCCTGCGGTCGACCCCGGCAGACCAACTATTGCGATCCCGAATTCGGGTACCGGATGGAGAAAAACTCATGATCGCCCTCACCTCGACTCTCGGCCGCGGCGCGTGGAAACGATGACGCGCACCATCGTGATCGGCGGTGGTATCGCCGGTCTGGCCAGCGCCGCCCTGCTTGCCCGGGAAGGCCATGACGTCACCCTGCTGGAATCCCGGTCCGACCTGGGCGGGCGGGCCGGCCGCTGGGAGACCGAGGGTTTTCGCTTCGAGACCGGACCGTCCTGGTACCTCATGCCGGAGGTGTTCGAGCACTTCTACCGGTTATTCGGCACGAACGCGGCGGAACAACTCAACCTCGTGAAACTGGATCCTGGCTACCGGGTGCTTTTCGAGGGCGACCCCGACCCGGTGGATATCCGAGCCGACCGGGCCGCGAACATCCGCTTGTTTGAGAGCGTGCAACCGGGTGCCGGGAAGGCACTGGACCGCTACCTTGATTCGGCGATCGAGACCTATGACATGGCCGTCAAGCGTTTTTTGTACTCCAGCTATGAATCGTTCCGACCATTTCTGGTACCCGACGTACTGGGGCGACTGGGGCGACTTGCTCGTCTGCTGGTGCAGCCACTCGACAAGTTCGTCGCTGGTTTTATTAGCGACCCGCGATTGCGCCAGATCCTGGGGTACCCGGCAGTCTTTCTGGGCTCTGCACCCAACCTGACACCGTCGATGTACCACCTGATGAGCCACCTGGACCTCGCCGATGGGGTGCTCTATCCGCAGGGCGGCTTCACAACCCTGATCGACAGCATCGCCGCGATTGCCCGTGCTGAAGGAGTGCGCATCGTCACTGACGCGCAGGTCACGGCCATTCGGGTCACCGATCAGAAGGCCGTGGCGGGGGTGCGCTATGTCGATGCCACCGGTACGTCGCTGAATCTGGATGCCGACAACGTGGTGTCGGCCGCCGACCTGCACCACACCGAAACCGAACTCGTGCCCGCCAACCTGCAGACCTATCCCGAGCGCTGGTGGGAGAAACGAATGTCGGGGCCCGGGGCCGTTCTCGTCATGCTCGGCGTGACCGGGGAACTCCCCCAACTTCAACACCACTCCCTGTTTTTTACGACGGACTGGGGCAAGAACTTCGGCCAAATCTTTGGCAAGGAGACCTCCGTGCCGTCTCCGGCGTCACTGTACGTGTGCATGCCGAGCGCGACCGACGCGTCGGTCGCCCCGGCCGGCGACAGCAATCTCTTCATGCTGGTGCCCGTTCCGGCCGACGTAAGCCTCGGCAGTGGCGGCATCAACGGTGCCGGTTCGGCCACGGTCGAACAGATAGCGGACGCTGCCATTGCTCAGGTCGCTGAGTGGGCAGGCATCCCCGATCTTGCTGCACGTGTCACGGTGCGGCGCACGATCGGCCCCGGCGACTTTGCCGACGACCTGAACAGTTGGAAGGGCGGCGCCCTCGGCCCCGCACACACCCTGCGGCAGAGCGCCTTCCTGCGGGGGGCGAATAAGTCCAGGAAGATCGCCGGTCTCTACTACGCCGGCGGCAGCACCATTCCCGGTATCGGCCTACCGATGTGCTTGATCAGTGCCGAGATTCTGCTCAAGCGGATGCGTCACGACACCACAACGGGACCGCTCGCCGAACCGCTGCCCGCGAGGGTCTCACCCCCCGGCTCCGACCCGATCGAATCGGCGCCGCACCGGTCGTGAGCATTCTGTACCTGCTGACGCTGCTGATCTCGCTAGCGGGCATGGTCGTGCTGGACTGGCGTTTTCGCCTGTTCTTCTGGCGCTCGGCCGGTCGCGCGGCGCTCGTGCTCGGCATCGGGGTGCTGTTCTTTCTCGCGTGGGACCTACTCGGCATTGGGCTGGGCATTTTCTATCGGGGCGAAACCAGTTTCATGACCGGGCTGCAGTTGGCGCCGGAGCTGCCGCTCGAGGAGCTCTTTTTTCTCACGTTTCTGTGTTATCTCACCATGAACCTGGTTCAGGGGGCCCGCCTCATACTCGAGCGGCGGCACGCATGACTTATCTGTTGCTGAACGCGGTTTTTCTCGGCGTTGCAGTGATTGTGGCCGCCGTCGCCGTGCTGCGCCGGTTGATTTCAGCCCGTTTCGTCTCTGCGGTGGCCGTTGCTCTGGCATTGACCCTGCTGCTTACGGCGGTGTTCGATAACCTGATGATCGGGGCTGACTTGTTCAGCTACGATCCGGAGCACATTTCGGGTCTCTTTCTTGGTCTCGCCCCGATCGAAGATTTTGCCTATCCGCTCGCCGCAGCAATTCTGCTTCCGGCCCTGTGGGCGTTGATAGGCGGCACCAGGACAGGACCAACGGATGACTAAGCAGCTCGGTACGGCGTCATGGAAGACCCGTCAGGTGGTGCTGTCTTCGCGGCCGCTCAGCTGGGTCAACACGGCCTTTCCGTTTGCCGCGGCGTATGTGGTGACCACCGACCGCATCGACGCGTTGCTGATCGTGGGCACGCTGTTCTTCCTGATTCCGTACAACCTGCTTATGTATGGCATCAACGATGTATTCGACTACGAGTCCGATTTGCGCAATCCGCGCAAGGGCGGCGCTGAGGGGGCGCTGCTGCACCCCGCGCTGCACCGAACGGTGATTGCCGCGGGGGTTCTGAGCGTGATCCTGGTGGGCGGGGCAATGGTGGTGCTGGCGGGGGCCGGGCATCCGCTTTCGTGGGTGGTGCTCGCCGTCAGCCTGTTCGCGGTCGTGGCCTACTCGGTGAGCGGCCTGCGGTTCAAGGAACGGCCCATTCTGGACTCGATCACCTCCAGCACCCACTTCGTCAGTCCCGCCGTCTATGGCCTCGTAGTGGCTGGAGCCACGCTCAACTTTGGGTTGTTCGCCCTGCTCGCGGCGTTCTTCCTCTGGGGCATGGCCAGCCATGCCTTCGGCGCGGTGCAAGACGTCGAACCAGACCGCCAGGCCGGAATCGCATCAATTGCGACGGCGCTCGGCGCCTGGCCGACCGTGCGATTGGCCATCACCTTCTGGGCGCTGGCTGGCCTGCTCATGCTGGCTACTCCCTGGCCGGGGCCGTTGGCCGCCGTGGTGGCCGTTCCGTATATACTCGCGGCGCGGCCGTTCTGGTCGGTCAGCGACGAGAACTCGGACAGGGCCAATCGAGGGTGGAAGCGTTTTCTGTGGCTCAATTTCTTCACCGGCTTTGTGGTGACCTTGCTCCTGATCATCTGGGTGCGGCAGGGCACCTGAGCGTGAGCGGCCTGTGCCGGTAGAGTTACGGGATGGACCTCACGTCTGCCCGCGTCGACAGTTGGAGCTGGGGAGTGCGCCTGTTCAAGACTCGCTCGATGGCCACGACCGCCTGTCGCGCCGGGCATGTGAGAGTGAATGGCGACAAGGCCAAGGCCGCGCAGGCCCTGCATATCGGCGATGAGGTGCGCGTGCGCTCCGACGGCTTCGACCGAGTACTGATCGTGTCGCGCCTGGTGGTCAAACGGGTCGGTGCTGTTGTGGCCGCAGAGTGCTACGTCGATAAAACTCCCCCGCCGCCCCCGCGCGAAGAAGTCGCTCTGGTTCCTATGCGTGACCGCGGTGCGGGGCGACCGACCAAGCGCGAGCGCCGAGAGATCGACGAGCTACGCGGGCACGTCAACGAGTGAGGCAAAAGCGGATACCGCGGCCGCTGGATAGTCGGCGGTCAGGATTGCGCGGTCAGGATTGCGCGGGTGAGTGCGGCAGGGCCGCCGCGGACCGGGCATCCGCTGACACCGAGGAATCGGTGTGCGGCTGCTCCTCCGGTAGCGCGGCCAGGACACCCAGCGACCGTTTGATGCGTTCTTCGGCCGCGGTGTCGATCTGGCTCGCCGCGAGGTTTGCCTCGCTGACCGCTCGGACGACCTCGTCACGCTGGATCTTCACGCCGCGTGGTGCGTCAATTCCGATGCGCACACTGTCACCGCGGGTATCGAGCACGGTGATGACGATATCGTCACCGATGAGGATCTTTTCCCCCGGTTTGCGTGTCAGAACGAGCATCTTTCCAGCCTACCGTTCGCCGACGCCAGGGCGGGTGTGCGCCGCCGCCCGACGCCCGGTCGGTGCCGCAGCCACCCGCCCGTCCATCCATTCCACCGGTAGTCCGAGATCATCGACCGTGGCCGGTGATGTCGTGAATTGGCGTCCGAGTGCGGCGACCGCATGCACCTGAACGCTACTGACGACCATGTTGACCCAGCGCACGGTGTCCTCGGTTTTTCGGCTCGCGTCAACGACCACCCAGACCTGGTCGGCGCCGATCGCGGTGAGTGCGGCCGCACGGGCCACCGCATCAGACGCTGGTTCCAGTCCGCAGGCGATGAACGTGCTGTGGCCGATCTCCACGCCGTGGGCCCGAGCCTGCATGGCACCGCGCCGGTCGTCGACGCGCTCGACCTCGGGCTGGAGGAGGCTACCGGAGATGCGCAACTCCCCCGCGCCGGCCAGGCGCAGCATGAGTCGCGCAATCGTGAGCGGGTCGTCCTCGAGCCCAACGATCAAGACGAGGTCTCCCGGCCGGGTCAAGGGCACTGGTACGGGTGGACGTGCCAGCTTTGGTACCGAAGCAGGATTCTGCCGCGGGGCGGGTACTGGACGCGAGGCTGTTGCCATCTCCCGCTCGAGCCCGGGTTCCGGCTGCGGAACGTTGACGCGGCCGGTCGCGAAGGTGAGTTCATCCATGAGCTGCGCGAACCCGTCGGATGCCGTCGACAGCTGCGGCGCGGACGGCGCCGGATACAGCTGAGCTTCGGCCTCATCGGCGTCGTCCAGGAGTGCCGCAATGCCCAGTCGGGACGAAATATCAAGGCCCGTGTGCGCGGATTTTTTGCGCTGGGCCGGTTCCAGGACCTCGACCGTGATCTCAAAGTGCTGCCGCGCAAAGTACCCACGGATGCCGCCGACGGTCACCCGCTCGGCGGCGATGATGGTGGCGTTGGTGCCGTGTTCGGCCACAACGCGCTCCTGCAATTCCTTCAGGGTCGCACCCTCAAGCAGAAATCGTCTCGGCTCCACGGACCACACCCACTGTCTCAATGGTTACATTCGCCGACGTTACTTCCTGGTACGACAATACCGGCAGGCCACCGGTCTGCGTGGAGATGAGTCGGTGAATAGCCGGTCGGAGCGCTGGGGCACACACCAAAACTGCGGTCTGGCCACTCGCCTCGACCGTGGCCACCGCGGTGCGCACCGAGGCGAGCACGGTTTCCAGTCGGGCCGGATCCATCAGAATCTGCGTGCCCTGGTCGGAGGGGCGCAAACCCTCGAGCATGGACTGTTCCAGGGTGGGCTCGATCATGATCACGCGCAGCAGCGTACCGTCGAGATATTGCATGCTCAGTGCCGGACCGAGCGCCTGGCGGGCGGCCTCGACCAGTCCTTCCGCATCGCTAGTCGCTTTCGCCCGCAGCGAGAGCGCCTCGTAGATACGCGGCAGATCGTTGATTGGAATCTGCTCGACCAACAGCCCCTGCAACACCCGTTGTACCTCGGCGAGGGAGAGGAGGCCGGGGATGAGATCATCGACGGCCGAGGGATTGACCTGTTTCACGCCGTCCGTGAGCACTCGCACGTCTTCCCGGGTGAGCAGTCGGGCGGCATTCGTGGTGATGATCGATGACAGGTGGGTGACCACCACCGAGACTCGGTCGATCACGGTGGCTCCGGTCATCTCGGCGCTGTGCCGCATTTCGCTTGGCACCCATTTGCCGGCCAAGCCGAAAACCGGTTCGATTGTGACCTGCCCCGGCAGGGTATCGAGGGCATCGCCGAGGGCGAGCACCTTGCCGGTGGGGGCCAGTCCGCGCCCGTATTCGACACCGGCAATGCGAATGACATAGGTCGATGACGGCAGGTCGACGCTGTCCCGGGTGCGCACCGGCGGCACGACGACGCCCAGGTCCATGGCGATTTTGCGACGGAGACCACGTACCCGGGCGAGCAGGTCGTCTGAGGCACCCGAAACGAGGTCGACGAGGTCGGGCGAGAGCATGATCTCCAGCGCGTGCACCCGCATCTGCTCGATCAGGTCTTCGGTCGTGTCGGACTTGGGGGCGCTCTTCTCCGACGCTGTGCTGGCCTCGATGCTCGCCTGTTTGGTCACCTCGCCAACCTTGATGCGTTGGGCGAGGAGGATCAGGGCCATACCGACGATAAGAAAGGGCAGCACCGGCATGCCGGGGATGAGGGCCATCAGTACCGCGGCGGCCCCGGCAATGGTCAACGCATTGCGGGACTGCGTCAGCTGGGCGGATGCCGTCGACCCGATATCGGTCTCGGCGTTGGACCGCGTCACGATCATGCCGGTCGACACCGCCATGAGCAGGGCCGGGATCTGGGTGACGAGGCCGTCACCGATGGTCAGCAGCGCGTAGGTGTTGACCGCCTCCCCGACTTCCAGACCGCGCTGGAGCATCCCGATGGCGATGCCGCCGATGATGTTGATGATGATGATAATGAGGCCGGCGATGGCGTCACCCTTGACGAACTTCGAGGCGCCGTCCATGGCGCCATAGAAATCGGCTTCGGCCGACACTTCGGCACGGCGATCCTTGGCCTCGGCGTCGGTGATCAAGCCGGCGTTGAGGTCTGCGTCAATAGCCATCTGCTTTCCGGGCATGGCATCGAGGGTGAATCGGGCACCAACCTCGGCCACTCGCTCGGCACCCTTGGTGACGACGACGAATTGAATGACGACGAGAATCAGAAAGATGACCGCGCCAATAATGATCGAGCCACCCACAGCGACATGCCCGAAGGCCTCAATCACCTGGCCGGCATAGCCTTCGCCGAGCACCAGACGAGTGGATGCCACGTTGAGGCCGAGACGAAACAGCGTTGCGACGAGCAGCAATGATGGAAAAACGGAGAAGTCGAGCGGCTTCTTGACGAACATCGTTGTGAGCAGGGTGACCAGGCCCAGCATGATGTTCAGAATGATCAGGATGTCGAGCATGCCGGCCGGAATGGGCACGACCAGCAGCAGGATAATGCCGACCACGCCGACCGGAACGGCGAGCTTGATGAGATTGCGATTCACGAACGGCCTCCGGTGGTCTGCGGTGCTAACGGTGCTGATGGTCTTGACGGTGCTGATGGTCTTGACGGTGTTGCTGATGGTGCGGCGAGTGCGCTCATGGTGTGCGTTCCCGCTGTGCTCCCCCGCTTGTTGAGGGCCATGACGAAGGCGAGCACCCGGGCAACCGCGTTGTAGAGGTCGGTCGGAATCTCGTCGCCGATCTCGCACGCGGCGTGCAGGGCCCGGGCCAGCGGCACGTCCTGCACGATGGGCACGCTATCGGTCTCGGCCTGCACGCGAATGCGAGCAGCAACATGACCGACCCCCTTGGCCACCACGCGCGGTGCTGATTTGCCCGGCTCGTACTTGAGGGCGACGGCCACGTGCGTGGGGTTGACCAGCACGACGTTGGCATCGGTGACCGAGGCGATCATGCGGTTGCGGCTCATCATCAGCTGACGGGACCGCCGCTGTGATTTGATCAGTGGGTCCCCCTCCGAGGCCTTGCTCTCGTCTTTGACCTCTTTCTTCGTCATCATTGTCTTCTTGCGGTTGCGTTTCATGATGACGAAAATGTCGGCAACAGCGAGAAGGAGGCCGGCCGCAACGGCCGCTTGCAAAAGCGCGGCGGTTCCCCCGCCGGCGGCAAGCAGCAGCTCCGATACCGGCAGTCCGCCAGCGGTCAGCAGCACGGGCATCAACGACTGAATGACCGAGTACAGCACGATCCCCACGGCGGCGGTCTTGGCGAGCACTTTGACGCCCTCCCAGAGGGCCTGGGTACCAAACACGCGTTTCAGGCCCGTGACGACGTTGAACTGCTCGAATTTTCCGGTGAATCTCTTAAAGTGGATGCCGCCCTGCAGCGCGGCTCCGCCCAGCACCACGGCGAGTACAACGACAAAGAAAGGGCCCAAAATATCGGTCAGCGCCGCCAGCCCATTGCCGAGGGCTTCGACCGCCACTCTCGGATCCGGGTCGTTGGCGAGGGTACCGACGAGATACATCTGATCGGTACCCGCCGAAGCGCCCGCGGCGATCGTGGTCGGGAGCATCAGACCGGCGGCCCCCACACCGAGCCACGCGGTGACATCCTGCGATTTGGACAGCTCGCCCTTCTCGCGCACCCGCTTCATGCGTTTCTGGGTGGCTGGTTCGGACTTTTCGCCGGAATCCGTATCGGACATCTACTGCACCCCCAGAAGAACATCGAGGGCCTGCCCGGTCAGGGAGGACACGATGCGCGGCAGCGCCACGAAGACCGTCGCGGCGAGGCTCAGGGTGATGAAAATTTTGAGCGGAAAGCCGAGCGCAAACGCGTTCAAGGCGGGGGCAACTCGGGTCAGGAGGCCGAGGCCGGCATCCGCTAAGAACAGCACCACGAGCAGCGGCCCGGCGATCTGCACGGCGGCGAGGAACATCTGGGTGGTGCCGGCGATCATGGCCTGCGCAGGCGCCGCCAGGTCGAGGCCAGAGCCGAGCGGAATGGCCGTATAGCTGCGAAACAGGCCACCGAGCACGAGTTGGTAGGCGCCGGACGCGAACATCAACGCCAGGGCGGTCATCTGAAACAGGCGGGTGAACTGGGCGCCGTTAACCATCGACTGCGGGTCAAAACCCTGCGCCATTTGAAATCCGCTGAACATATCGATGAGGCCACCAGCGGACTGGACGGCGGCGAAGACCAGAAAGACTAAAAAACCGAGCGTGGCACCCACCAGGATCTCCAGGATCAGGGCGCCGACGAACCCTGCGGTGTCCTGGGAGACGTAGTCGGCGGTGACGCGCGGCGAGACAGCCAGAGCCAGTCCAACGGCGAGCATGGCTTTGATGCGTGCGGGGATCGCGCGGAAGGAGAACGGCGGCGCGATGACCAGAAAGGCGACCATGCGCACACCGGCGAGCATGACCGCTTCGATCCAGGCGATATTGAGGTTGAACTCCACGTCAGCCTCCGCCGATCAGCATGGGGATCTTCTCGAACATCTGGTTGGTGAACGCGATCGACTCGGCGATCATCCAGTGTCCACAAATCAGCAGGGCCAGGGCGACGGCCACAGCCTTGGGCACGAACGAGAGGGTGATCTCCTGAATCTGGGTGATCGACTGCAGCAGCGAGATGGTGAACCCCACCACGAGGGCGGTGATGAGTACCGGAGCCGACAGTTTGGCGGCCAGGAGCAGGGCCTGCAGGCCGATGTCGAGCACGGCATTGGTGTTCATGTGGCCATCTGATAACTGCCGATGAGGCTCGTAATGATGAGTCCCCAGCCGTCGACGAGCACAAACAACAAGATCTTGAAGGGCAACGAAATCATGACGGGCGGCAGCATCATCATGCCCATCGACATCAGCGCCGCGGAGACGACGATGTCGATCACCAGAAACGGAATGAAGATAACGAACCCGATGATGAAGGCGGCGCGCAGTTCCGAGATCATGAAGGCGGGAATGAGTGTCAGCAGGGTCACATCGTTGGGATTATCCGGGTTGGGCTGGTCGGCAGCCCGGGTCATCAGCGCCAGGTCTTCGCCGCGCGTGTTGGCGAGCATGAATTTTCGCAGCGGCTCCGAACCCAGATCGAGCGCGTCGGTGAAGTTGAGGGAACCATCAAGGTAGGGCTGCAGGGCCACGTTGTTGATGTCGGTCAGCACGGGCGCCATGATGAACAGCGACAGGAACAGCGCGAGGCCGGCGAGCACCTGGTTCGGCGGGATCGACGGCAGCGCGAGGGCGTTGCGGGTCATGGCCAGCACGACGAAGATCTTGGTGAAGCTCGTCATCATGAGCAGCAGGGCCGGCGCGACCGACAAGAGGGTGATGCCCAGCAGGGTAACCACGGCCGAAGACGGAGCGCCGTTGGGACCGTTGATGTCCACGCTCAGCCCGCCGCCACCGGTGTCGGACGGATCGGTCGGATCGGTCGGCAAGGTCGGGTCGATGGGGCTGTCCGGCATGGCCGGGTCAACGGGTAGGGCGTGCACGACGCTCACGCTGAGCCAGAGCAGTGCCGCCGTGATGACAACCACCGAGAGAATCAGGATGCCCAGGCGCGCGGAGGTCTGTCGGCGCACCAGGTGGCTGGCCGCAGTATTCACCGTCCCGGCCGCAGGAGTGCGGCGGTCTGGCGCCACGTCGATGGTGACAGAATCGACCCGGCCAGTGGGGGTGACGACACGGCGGCCGCGACGGGTGGGATGACGCCGGCCGCCTCATCCGCTTCAACCGCAGCCAGGGAACGCGCGAAGGCCATGGCCGGTGTCGAACCAGCAGTCGGACCGCCCAGGACCGAGATGGCGGTGTTGAGGGTGGATGGTGCCTCGGGCGCGAGGGATTTCTCGTGCAGCACGGTGACGGCCTGTTCGGTCACACCGAGAACGAGACGGGTCCCCTCAATCTCCACGACGACAACGGATGCCTTCTGCCCGATGGCCTGGCGACCCACGACGGTCACCGGGTTGGCGGCACCCTTCGCGAGTGCCCCGCGCGACAGGCGTCGCTGCAGATACCAGAGCAGTGCGAGAACCACGCCCAGAGACAGGACGACGCGCACCGCAACAATCAGTGTGTCCACTTACGACAGGCCATCCGCGACATCGAGAATCTGGGTGATGCGCACGGCATAGTCCTGGTCAACGACGACGATTTCACCGTGGGCGATGAGCCGACCGTTGAGGAGAATATCGGCCGGTGCTCCAGCGGAGCGATCCAGCTCGATGACGGCACCCGGCTTGAGGGACAGAACGTCACGCACGGACATCCGGGTGCGCCCGATTTCGACCGTCAACGACATCTCGACGTTGCTGATGCGCCCCAGGTTGCCCATGGCGCTGCGGTCTGACCCAGGTCCCGGCCCGCCGACGACACCGTTTTGGCGTACCCGGATGGCAAACCAACCGGTCACGATCCCGTTGGCGCTCAGCTCGAAAACCTGCGTGTCTTCGGCCGCGAACAGCGCCGACGCGTCTTCAATCCGCGAGTCGCCGAGCACACCGATGCCCAGCACGCCGGAGGCGCTCTCCAGCGCCGGACGCAGCACGTCCTGGCCGGACACGAACGCGGAGTTCACTCCAGCGGCAGCGTCGAGTGAGGCCGAATCGGTGAGCACCACGGCCAAATCCGCGGAGGTCGTCCCCACGAAGGAGGCCACGACGGCAGAACCGACGCGCGAGGTCAGCTCGGCGCTACCGGGGTGTGGTAACGCCTGCAGCGGCACCGTCGTGGGCAACACGCGGATGAGGGCGTCGACGGCACCATCGGAAATGGATCGGGTAGAAATCATTGAGCTGTCTCCTCGGTATCAATGACAATGCAGGCAAGCCGGGAACCGTTGGCTCCGACGGCCGCGCGGGCCAGCGACTGGCCCTCAACGGTCAGGTTGAGCGGACGATGCTGCGGATGCGGAACGTGCAGGACATCGCCGACGGCCAGCGATAAAATGCGGCTGGGCAAAACGTGCGCTGTTTCGAGCCGGAGCGACACGTCGACCGGCACGGCTGCTAACTGGGCCTGCAGATATTCGGCGGCGTTCGACGTCGTGCTCGTGGGGTTGGCTTCGCCGAGTTGCGGCATCAGCGCCGCGGCGGGAATGGCCACCGTCGCCGTCGCCGTGACTTTCTCCACCCTCAGGGCGAAGGTCGCCACCACCATGAGATCTCCGGTGGCGGCCGCCTGCGCGAATTGCGAGTTGTACTGGATCGCGTCTACGCCCATTTCATCGACAATCAGCGGCCCGAAGGAATAGCGCAGGTCCTCGAGGCTTTCCGAGATGAGCTTGCGAATCAGCGCCAGTTCGATCTGGGTGAAGTTGCGTTCGGTGAGCACCGGGACGCTGCTGTTGCCGCCGAGCATGTGATTCACCCAGGTGAGGGCCGACGTGGTCGGAAATTGAATAACCGCGCGGGCTTCGAGGTCGGCAACCGTGCACAACACCATGGCGGTCTTGGGCGGCAGGGAGGCCGCATACTCATCGTAGGTCGCCATGAGCACCTGCTCGCAGGTGACCGAACAGAGCACGCGCACACGTGCGGTGAGTTGGGTGCCCCACTGCCGCGCGAAGGTCTCAAAAGCAAGTTCCAGAACGCGGGAGTGCTCTCGAGCCAGCGTCGTGGGACGACGAAAGTCATACAGCTCAACGTTTCTCACCGCTTTAGCGGGCGCGCTGCTATCGACCTGATCCTGGACTGTCACGTTTGGACTATCGGCCGGAGTAACCGAAAGGTAAGAAGCCCCAGCTAATGGATGCGCCGCGTCACTTCTCGGCTGCTGCTTGGGGAATGAGCGCCCGAACGCTGTCCGGCTGATTCGAGAGAAGCACGATGTCGACCCGACGGTTCTGGGCCATGTCCGTGAGGGTGGACCCGGTGTTTGCCGGCTGAGCCGATCCGAAAGACACAGCGGAGATCAGCGATCCCGTGACGCCGCCCTGTTCCACGAGTCGACGCAAGACCTGGGTGGCTCGGCTCGCCGACAATTCCCAGTCGGTGGCGAACGTCGAGGACTGGCCGTGTTTGTCAGCGTGCCCTTCGACCGAAATCTTCAGTCCTGCGACGACGAGCGCCGGAGCTGAAGCATCGAGAACCGCGGCCGCGGCCGCGGTCAGCTGCGAGCTGTCGGGTGCGAAGAACGTCTCGCTTCCGACCAGGCCCAGAGTCAGGCCACGGTCGGTGATCTGAAATTCCACCAGGTCGGCCACTCCGGCCGCGATCAGGCTGCTGGCCACGGCGCTTTGGAGCGCATCGAGCTTCGCGACCTCCTGCGCGGCCGCCGCGGTGTTCGCCATTGCCTCGGCGGTGGCATCGGCCGGATCAACCGGGTCGGCGGAGTGGGTAACTTCGGTGGGCGATTCACCCGCAGTATCGATGAGGTCGGCCGGAACAACGACTCCCACAGCGGTATCGACCTTGCCCTCGTTCACAGCGCCAAAGCCGGTGGCCAGTGAGTTGGCGAGTTGCTCGTACTTGTTCTGGTCGACCGTCGACATGGCAAAGAGCACGATAAACATGCACATCAGTACGGTGACCATATCCATGTAGGAGGCCATCCACCGTTCGTCGGGGTGGACGTCTTCCTCTTCGACCATCTTGCGGCGCTTGACGCGCACACTCATGCTGCTTCGGGAAGGACTTTGTCCTTACCCTTTCCTTTTCCCTTGGAACTGCCGGCGGTGTCGGCACCAACTTTGGGCAACAGCTCGGCCGGAACCATGGCACGCAGACGATCGCCGAGCAGTCGTGGCTGGCTCCCGGCCTGCACGGCCAGAGCACCCTCCATGACGAGTGTCATGCGGTCAACCTCAAGGTCGGCCAGGCGGCGCAGGCGGGAGCCGAGCGGCAGCCAGATGAAGTTGGCGGTCAGCAGACCCCAGAGTGTGGCCACGAATGCGGTGGCGATCATGGGTCCGAGGGTGGCTGGCGTGTCCAGGTTTTCGAGAACGTGGGTCAACGAGACAACCGTGCCGATGATGCCGATGGTGGGGGCGTACCCGCCGAGGCCGGTAAAGAATTTAGCGGCGTTGCGGTTGGAGCGCGCGGTCGTGGCGATCTCGTCTTCGAGCAACATGCGCAGTTCGTCACCGTCGGTGCCGTCGGCAATGTTCTGCAGGGCTCCGCGCAGAAACGGATCAGTGACGTTGTCCGCTTCCTGGTCCAGGGCCAGCAGGCCGGAGCTTCGAGCCGTCTCCGCCAGACCGACGACCTGGTCGATGACGGCCTGAGGGGGCGTGGTTCGGCCTCGAAAGGCGCCGGGCAGTGCCGCGAATGCGCACCGGAAGTCCTTCACCGTACCGCCCGCGAGGCCGACTGCGATGGTCGCACCGAACACCAGGATCATGGGTGCCGGAAGCAGGATCGACATGACCGAGGAACCCTCGAGGGTGATCATGGTCACGAGCGCGCCAAAGGCGAGCACCAGGCCGATAAGGGTTGCGGGATCCACTAGAGTTTCCTGGGGCCCCGCGGCAAGTCACCGGCGCTCGGATCGTAGGCGAGCGCGATGACGTGTGCACGGTAGTTGGCGATCTTCTCGATCACTTCTTCCATGGATTCAGTGACGATGAAATTGGCGCCGTCCACCATGACCAGGGTGGTGTCGGGGTTCGCGTGAATGCGTTCGATCAGGTCAGGATTTATCGCAAAGTGGCTGTCATTCAGCCGCGTCAGTACGATCATGGGCTCATCCTGTCTCGAACGACTCGAGGGAGGCGTCATGGCGTACTGTCGGCCGCCGCGCCGGTCACGTTAGCTAGTGCGGGGTCATGGTCTCGACGAGCTCGACCAACGGAGTCTCGACCAACGGGGTCTCGACCAACGGGGTCTCGACGAGCTCGACCAGCGGGGTCTCGACGAGCTCGGCCAACGGAGTCTCGGCCAGCGGGGTCTCGACGAGCTCGACCAACGGAGTCTCGGCCAGCGGGGTCTCGACCGACGTGGTCTCGACCAGCGGGGTCTCGACACACGTCGTTGGTCGAGCTTGTCGAGACCACAACTAGCGACTACCGCTTGAGGTTGGTGAGCTCCTGCAATACCTCGTCGGAGGTGGTGATGATGCGCGCGTTGGCCTGGAAGCCGCGCTGGGCAACGATGAGATTGGTGAATTCCTGCGACAGGTCAACGTTCGACATTTCGAGAGTCCCGCTGGAGAGCGAACCGAGGCCGGCCGCTCCCGGAGTGCCGAGTACGGCGCCACCGGAGTTGAAGGTGGTGCGGTAGGCCGAAGCACCGGCCTTCTCGAGCCCACCCGGGTTCACGAACGTAGCGAGGGCGATGCGCCCGATGGCCTGCTGCTCACCGTTACTGAACAGGCCAACAAGGGTACCGTCGGCACCAAGAGTGTACGAGTTGAGCGTGCCGGCCTCATTGCCGTTGTCGGTAGCGCCCTCAACGGTTTCCAGGCCCGAGAACCCCCGGAGCTCCGCTAGTTTCATGGTGATGCCGGGGACGACCAGATCGCCGCCGCTGAACTTACCCGTCATTCCGACGTCTTTGAGTTGAACGGAATTGCCCCCACTAGCCACAGTCCAGCCGTCGACACCGGGGGTTCCGGTGCGCGTGAAAGTAACAGAGATGGAACGGGACTTGCCGAGGTCGTCGTAGACGTCGACGGTGCGCACCAGTGCGGTGCCGACCTCAACGTCGGACGGCAGGTTTCCGGTGAAAGTCGCGGCGGTCGAGGCTGCTGCCGGCACGATGGCGCCGACCGGTAGTTCAATGTTGCCGGTGGCTCCGCCATCTGCGACAACGCCGTTGGTCGCGCCCCAGCCCTGCACGATGGCGCCGTCGGGCGAGACCAACCGGTCCCTTGAGTCGAAGTTGAACGAACCGGCGCGGGTATAGAGGGTTTCGCCACCGAGAGTAGTGACAAAGAAGCCATCGCCCGAGATCATGAGGTCGGTGGTCTTGCCGGTGGACTGCGACGAGCCCTGGGCGAAGTTCGTGGAGATACCGGCGACCTGCACACCGAGTCCAACCTGAGCCGGGTTCGTTCCCCCGGTGGCGGCCGTGGCGCCGCCGGCGCCCTGGGTCAGCTGCGACAGGGTGTCCTGAAACTGCACGGCGGATGCCTTGAACGCGGTGGTGTTGACGTTGGCGATGTTGTTGCCGGTCACGTCGAGCATGGTCTGGTGAGTACGAAGACCGGAGATACCGGAGTACAGGGAACGAAGCATGAGATTCAAGCCTTTCAAGAATGACGTGAGTGGTGAAATTTGTGGGGTGGTGCCGTCGCGGATCAGGCCGCGGTCGTCGCCTCCACTGGTCGGGTCACGCCGGAGATGACATCGAGGGCGACGGCTTCACCGTTGACGGTGACCTGGGGAACCGCGTTGGCGAAGGAGACCGACGACGCGAGTCCGGTAATTTCAACGCCAGCCGGGTTGGTATAGGTGACCGTCTCCCCCACCAGCGCGGCCGCGGCGGTGCGCATCTGCAGGGAGAAGCCTTCTTCGCTCGCGGTGGCCATTTCGGTGAGTTTTTCCATCATGGCCAGCTGGGTGGTCTGGGCGATCATTTCGTTGGTGTCCATCGGGGAGCTGGGATCCTGGTTTTGCAACTGGGTCACCAGCAGCGACATGAAGACCTCGGAGTCCATGGACTGGTTCGGGGTGCGCGTCGTGGTCGTTGACGAGTACATTCCGGTCGGAGCGGCGGCGTTGGCTGCCAGGGCGTCGATTGTCATGCTCTCTCTTTCTAAGCCAGTATGTCGATGGTCTGGGTAGACCCGAATCGGTATGGTCTGCCGTCCAGTGGGGTATCCGGTGCTCGTCCGTCCGGACTGCGTGCGTCGACTTTGCGGGCGTCGGCTTTACGACCATCGGTCTCGGATCGGGGCTGGCGGGTGGTTTCGGGATCACCGGCCTGGCTGTCGCTCGACAGGTCGAGCTGAGCGTTCAGCCCGGAACCGGCGAGGTCCCGGCGCAGGTCGGGCAGAATTCCGCGCAGGGCATCGCGGGCCAGGTCGGTGGGAGCGAACAGCTCGACCCGAATGCCTTCCCCGGTGACGTGGGCCCGCACGGTGACCGGTCCGAGGTTGTCCGGCGTCACGCTGATGGTCAGCACGTGTGCGCCGGGTCCGGCGCTGCTGAGCGAGAACAGCGGCTTCATGATCTGTGTGGTCAGCGGTGCGGCGGTGGGTTCCGGGGTGGCGACGGGGGTAGCGACCGGGGTGGGCGCAACGCTCGGTGGCGCCGCGGGCACTGCGATGGGCAGAACGGATGCCGGTGGTGCGGCTGGTGCGGCTGGTGCGGCTGGTGCGGCTGCATCCGTTCGCGCCAGACGCACGGAGTCGGGCAGTATCGAGCGTGCCGACTTATCGGATGTGGCGGCACCGTTCTGCACAGCACCGTTCTGCACAGCACCGGACAGCGTCGGCGTCGGGGC
>JBBRBV010000027.1:0-36433 GCA_038205545.1 Actinomycetales bacterium | reverse complement strand
ATCGCGAAAAACCGATTACTTGCAATTGACGAATTTGGCTACTTGCCGATTGATACTGAGGGCGCTCGGCTCTTGTTCCAAGTCATCGCGGATGGTTATGAAAAAAGAAGCCTGATCATCACGACAAATCTAGAATTTTCGAAGCCGCATACGTTTGAGTTGACGTATGCGAGTTGATACCTAATCTTCATGGGTTGAGGCGAAGACTTCTTCCTCGCGGTCGACAGCATCAAAGACGTAGTGCAACGCGCCACCGGCTGTCATGCCGAATGCAGCGGCGACGAGTCGCGGATCGTGGGAATGAGCGAGGTCGGCAAGACGGGTTTGGCGCAGAACGGCTGGGGTGACGCCGGCCGGATCGAGGATATGTGTCATGAAGTAGGGCGAGGCTGCCGTGTCGTGAGCGCGTGAGTCCTTGGTGAGGATGAGATGCGGGTTATGCGTCCGCAGCGCCAGCCGTGCCATGAGCACCGCATCGATAGCGGCGAACGTGATGGGGTCCAAGGGCACGTGATAGGGCCGGCCGGCGATGATCATCGTCGCTGCCTTTGTGTTGATGTCGGTGACCAGAACAGCACGGATCTGGCTGCTGGTCATCCCGTGGAGCAGGGCGAACAGTCCGACCACGCGCTCTCGTGGCTCGGTGCTGGTGAGCATCCACCGTTGAATGAGTCGGCGCTGTTCAACGTTGTCGAGAGTTCTCCCGGCAAAGCCTCGTGGGCGTTCTCGAGTCAGACCGAGGGTTGGGTTGATCAGGATCAGTTTGCGCTTGCGGGCGAAGGAGAAGAACATGCGCGAACTGGCTAGTCGATGCCGGGATTTACTCCCGAGAAACTCCTCGATATCTCCGGCGGCGACCGCTGCCCAGTCGGTGATGCCACGTCGTGCGAGAAAGTTTGCCAGGGCTGCGACATCAGCCAATCGGGCCTCTATCGTGGAGTCTTTGAGCCCGCGGCCACCGACCAAGACGGCTCGAGCGCGCGAACGCAGGAGATAGTCGGAGAAAGCCGCCGCGGCTGGGCGCAGTGAAATGGGCACCCGGGCCACTCGGCGATCTCGGCGCCCCGCGCTCCGGCGGTCAGTCTCGTCATCGAGGAACGATCCGTGCCCAGACGTGACGAAATAATCGTTGACGACTCGGGCGGTGTCGCCCGGGGATCGTCCTGGCGAACGCAGCGCGCGAACCAAGGATTCGGGAGTGCACGCGCCGTGGACTAGGTGGTGTTCGATCCGGCGCAGGTGTCGCATCGCAACGCCGACTACGAATCGGTCGCCGATGTCCTCAGCCAAGGGTTCGAACCAATCGGGAACGGCAGCGCCGAGGCGAACAGTGGCGGCAGCCGTCCAGCTGATCCGGGAGTTGTGAATCTTTTGGTAGCAGGCCGCGCATAATCCGTGCGCGACGTGTTTGGCCAAACGGCCGCAATGTTCGCAGACTCGCGGTGTTGGTTGTTTCCGGGGTCGTGTTCGGCGCACGCACATGCCGCAAAGGTTTTGTTCCGCACGGAGCACTCGACGTTCACCACACCGTGGGCAGGACTCCATCGTGGCTTCGCGTTTGGCTTTCCAGTAGCACGGACTACATCGACCCCGAGCATGGAGAACGGGGTTTCCGCAGTCGAGGCAGTTGCCGATGAGAGTCATCAGAACGGTGGTGGCGTATTGCGAGGGCGACGAGACCGGTCTCGGCCGGCCGCCACGCGAAGGGGTTCCTGCGTGACTGGGGTTGGCGCAGTGCCATCGGCACTGCTGGTGGACGTTTCAAGTTCGAGGAGGTCATTCGCGGTGCAATCTAGGGCTTGGCACAATGCGGCGAGTGTCGCGAGCTTGATTTGTGATGGCTGTTGAGTCATCAATGCGGAGATCGACGCAGAGGAGAGTTCCAGACCAGCCTTGTCTGCCAGCAGTCGCCGCAGTTGAGCACCAGTCCATACTTCCCGTTGGGCGGCAGCCATCCGGAGTCGCCAGCGAAACTTGGCCATTTACTTTTCCTCCTTTATCGCTTCGGCGAGGGTGGTGGTGATGGCACGGCGATAGGCGTCCTCGACGAACGTTGATGAGGGAGTCACGTATCGCATCGTCGTGCCCACATTCCAATGTCCCAGCATCTGCTGAATGGCGATGAGATCGACACCACGCTCGTAGTTTCGCGTCGCGCAGGCGTGTCGCAAGTTGTGAGGGCTGAACTGCTCATGGATGGGCCGCCCCTCGGCCTTGCACAGGGTTGCCAACCGGTTGCGGATCGATCCCGAGTTCATGAATCGGCCGCCCTCGTCGCAGAACAGGGCCGGGCTGCTTCCTCGAAACTTCGGGCGGACCTCATCGAGATACCAGTGCAGAATCAGGCCTAGATCGTCGAGCATGGGCACCCAGCGTGGACGTGGGCCGGAGCCTTTCGCCGCTTTACCTAATCGCACGTGTATCTTCCCGAACGGACCACGGTCAAAATGAAGATCTCGAATTTCCAACGTCGAGGACTCTGCCGAGCGAAGTCCTGCGTGATAGAGCGTTCGGAACAGTGCGTAGTCCCGAGCGATCGGGGCCCATTTTCGCGACTGATCCATTCGGACCCTCAGGAACGTGAAGAAATCTTCCATACGCTCTGGCGATGGGGGTGGGCGGGTCGCGGGCGACTCGCTGGTCACGTGATGCCCTGCATGGAAAACGTCTATCGGGTCGGCCAGACGGATACCGAAGCGGGCCTCAACGTCGGCGAAGTGCCGAGCCTGCAGAAATTGAAAGTAGTGCTTGAACGTGCTGACATAGTCTCTGCGGGTGACCGGTCCAACGCCGCGTTCGACGAGGGCGGCTACGACGGCGTCGACGTCGAAGGCGGTCAACTCCCATGCAGGTTTCTCCGCCAGAGTGAGGAATCGCTCGAGCACACCCGTGCCGTTATCGATGGTGAGTGCGCTGAATCCCCGGGCCACCTGGCTGGCGATGAATCCTTCCACGCACCGACGCTGAAATTCCATCGGGTCCACAGTCTCGGCCACCTGCGCACTTGGGAAGTTGTCGCTCACCACGCGCAGCCGGGGTCGCAGCGTCATTGCATACCTCCCGCCCGCCTCGATTCGTGAGGCGTTGCCTCATATTTCACTCCTGGATCGGGCAAATCGCATGTCGCCACGCCGACCAGCCTCGACCTACTCCTCACACGGAATGCGGCACTCAGCACCAGAACGAACGTATGGGAACCTCAGTTGGCTTTGACGAGCTCATGCCCAAGACCCTCGCGACGGCGACCGTCGACCGGCTCCTGCACCACGCTCACGTCTGCCAAACCTCGGGCGACTCCATGCGCCTCACGCAGGCCCTCGCCGGGAAGGGCGTGACCCCGATGAGCTGATCCTGCACCCAAGCCGCCAGCGGGCCGATCTTCATGGCCCTTGACAGTCCGGTTGGGTCGATTGGTTCAGTGATGGGATGACGCGCCACTCTGTCGACCAACGAGGCACCTGGGGCGCGATCGCCGGTTGAGCTGCTGAAGCCTAGGAGGTTATCGTTAGCCGAAACACCGGGTGTCGCGACGCTTCAGCGATGAATTCAGATGCCGGATCACCAGCAGATGCCTCGAAAAAAGATGCCGTGATCGGGACCTCACGCACGTACTGCTGCAGCACCGGACCTGCAATCTCCGCCGACACACTGACAGCGCTGGATCTCGCGGTTCGGCCTCCTTGACGCAAGGTCACTGAACTGTCGGCACGAACATTATGAACCCAGCCGACGTCTCCGTAGGGTGCGACGAGCCATCGAGCACCGTCACGCTCGACGAGCGTCACCGGAGTCGTTCTCAACTCTCCACTTCGCCGACCCGTAGTCGTGAGCAGATAGCTCGACTTCGGCCCAACTCCCACCTTGATCATCAGCTTCATCATCACGTTCGCCGCCCGGCGCGCTGCACCCAGCCGATATGTCTTCGCCATTCACACAGGATCCCTCAATGTGAGGGCTAATGCACGAACAACGGACAAATTCCTCTGGCGACGTTCACTGAAATCCGCCCTATTACTCAGGGGCCACTTCAGGTTTTCACAGATATTCCTGTGTGCGTCCCGATGTACGCGTCATTGAACGTTCCGCTTGCGGACAACTTCCGGCACCGAAAATCTATCTCAGGCGGGCGCCCACGGCGTGTTTAGAGAGCCCCGTCGAGCATGTTCGTCACGAGTTGGGTGATGGTCTCTTTTTCATCCGGTCTGCTGGTCAAACGGGTAAGGATATGCGTCTGAGACGCTTGGACGTCGCCGAAGCCGTCACAGAGCCGACCGGCGCCATCCTTTGGGGCACACCGAAGAACCACGGGCGACGTTCGGTCCCCTTCCCGGCATTCTTAGCCGAGATGCTCGAGTCTCAGTGCGCGGGCAAGCACCGCGACGACCTCCTCTTCACCTCGCCGAGTGGTGACGTGCTCCGAAGCGGAAACTTTCGACGTCGAACATTCGCGGCAGCAGTCAAACAGCTCCTACAGCGCCACCCAGAAATACCCTCGATCACCCCACACTCCCTACGGCACACCGCTGCCTCTTTGGCGATCTCGTCCGGCGCGAGCGTACTTTCGGTGCAGCGGATGCTCGGGCATACCTCCGCGGCGATGACTTTGGACGTCTACAGCGACCTATTCGAAGACGACCTGGATGCTGTTGCAGAGGCCCTAAATAACCGCGCCATAAAAACGAATGTGGTCAAATTGTGTGCAAATACGTCGAAGCAGCTGCACGGGCCCGTTGATACTTCCCCAGAAATCCCGTCTAACCAGGATATTTAGTGGAGCCGCCTGTCAGAATCGAACTGACGACCTTCTCATTACGAGTGAGATGCTCTACCAACTGAGCTAAGGCGGCGTTACCAGAACGCCCCATAAGGCACTCGGTGACACAGCAGCCAAGCCTAGTCGTTTCTGCGAGTGATTCTGTCCACCTCGGCAAACGAAGCGTTGACACACTATGTCAGCACTGCGGGTCAGCGGCCGGCACGATTCCGTCAACCAGATATGAGTCAACGGCATCGTTCACGCACGAGTTGGACTTGTTGTAGGCGGTGTGTCCCTCGCCGGTGTACGTAACCAGGGTGCCGCTGTCGAGCTGCCGGGCTAAGTTCTGCGCCCAAACGTAGGGGGTGGCCGGGTCGTTCGTGGTACCGACGACCAGAATGGGCGCCGCACCCGCCGCACGAATCTCGGCGCGTTCACCGGTGGCTGGGTAGGGCCAATTCGCGCACCCGATGTCGCCAAAACTCATGAACTGGCCGATCACGGGGGCTGCAGCCTCAAGCTCAGCGGCCTGGGCACGCATGACGGTCGGGTCGGCGTTGTAGGCATAGTCAACGCAGTTGATGGCCATGAACGACTCGGTCGAGTTGTCCATGTAGTTACCGTCGGCATCGCGGCCGTTGTAGGCGTCGGCGAATTGCAGGGCCGCGTCGGCGCCGCCGCGCAGCACCGTGTCGAACATGATGCTCAGTTGCGGCCATGCGGTGGCCTGGTAGAGCGGGTAGATGATCGCGGTGAGCAGCGCGTTTCCGCCCAGTTGACGGCCATCCGTGGCGGTGATGGGGCTTTGGTCCACAGAGTTCAGCAGTGCACCGATCGTCGTCATGGCGCTGTCAACGCTGCCACGGAACGGGCACTCCTCCCCCGCCAGACAGTCTGTGAGGTAGGCGCGCAGTGCGTTTTCAAAGCCGACCGCCTGGGTTTTGGTCACTTCAAAGTTGCTGGTCGAGGGGTCAATAGCGCCGTCGAGCACGAGGCGACCGACCTTCTCAGGAAAGAGTTCGGCGTAGGTGGCACCGAGGTAGGTGCCGTAGGAGAAGCCAAGGTAGTTCAGGTGCGTGTCGCCGAGCACAGCGCGCAGCAGATCGAGGTCGCGGGCGGCACTTTTGGTATCGACCGTGGCAAGTAGCGAACCGGTTTTTTCGGCGCAGGCTGCCGCGAAGGCATCGGAGGAGGCCGTAAGCTCGGCAATCCAGGCATCTGTGCCACGCTCGGCCGTGGTCAGTCCGTAAAGGTATTCGTCCATCTCGGATGAGTCGTAGCAGGAGACCGCGGTGGAGCGCCCGACACCACGCGGGTCGAACCCGACGATGTCGAAGCTCGCCTGGAGGGTGGCGTCGGTGGCGTAGTCGAGCGAATCCTTGATGAAGTCGTAGCCGGAACCACCCGGTCCACCCGGATTCACCAGCAGCGATCCGATCCGATCGTTACCGGTGGCAACGTGGCGCACGAGGGCCAGCGAGACGTCGCCAGCGGCCGGATCGGCATAGTCGAGCGGAGCGGTGGCCTCGGTACACTGCAAGCCTTCGCCGCAATCGTTCCACTGCAGCACCTGGCTGTAGAACGGGTCCAGGTCCGTCGTCACCTGCTCGCCGGTGGGAGTGGACTCGGCGCGCCCGGCATCCGTCGCAAACCATGAGGCGCACCCGCTGAGAACGAGCGTAAGGGCCAGGGCTGCGGCCGTGATGCTGGTGGCGCGGATGCGTCGGTTCAACGGTTTCCTCTTTCATAGCGCGAAGCGGATGCTCACGTTCAGGCTACCGAAGGTGGCTGAGAATCAGTGTGGGCGGCGGATCGCCGATACGAGCATTGCCTCAAGGGCGAGGGCCGGGGAAACGTTGGATTGGATGCGCTGCCGGGCCACAGCAATCGCATCCATGGTGGCGACCGTTGCCGCAGGGGCGCCTAACACACTCGCGGCGCGCAGGTCGGCGAGTAATTCGAGGTTGATCACAGACTGTTCTCGGCCGAGCTGCACCATGCACACGTCTCGGTAGAGTGAGGCGAGATCGACCAGAATTCGGTCAATGCCGTCACGCAGGCTGCGAGTCGCGCGACGCTTCTGGTCGTCTTCGAGCGCCTTGATCTGGCTGCGCAGCCCCGGCGGCACGGACTGGCCGGCCTCGACACCGAGTGACCGCAACACGCCGTCGCGCTCCGCGGCATCTAGTTCAAGGGTGATCGCTTTGGCGTCATCGCCGGCGATGGCGAGCAGCCGCGCCGCCGCGATGACGGCCGCTGACACTGAGCGGATGCCCAGGGCCGTGCGCAGGGTCTCCTCACGCCGTGCCCGCGCGTCGGCATTGGTCGCGAGCCTCCGGGCCATTCCGATGTGGCTTTGGGCGAGCCGTGCGCTCACCTCGGCGATGACCGGGTCGACGCCGTTACGTCGCACGAGCAGGTCGGCGACATCGGCGACGCTCGGTACCCGCAGACGCACGGTGCGCACCCGCGAACGGATGGTGGGGAGCAGGTCGGCCTCACTCGGTGCGCACAGAATCCACACCGTGCGCTCCGGCGGCTCCTCGAGGGCTTTCAGCAGCACGTTGGAGGTACGCTCGACCATGCGATCGGCGTCTTCAACAACGACGACGCGGTAGCGACCGACCGAGGGCGAATATTGCGAGCGAGCGACGGCTTCCTTGACCGAGTCCATCTTGATGATGACACCCTCCGTGCTGAGCACACTGAGGTCGGGGTGGGTGCGCGCTTCGACCTGGCGCGCGGCCGCGAGGTCGCCCTCGGGTGTACCCGGGCTGAGCAACGCCGCCGCGAAGGCAAAAGCGAGGTTGGAGCGGCCCGAACCGGGCGGCCCTGTGATGAGCCAGGCGTGCGTCATGGAGTTCGACTCGGCCGTGCCGACCGCGATACCCGAGGGGACCCGCTGCGCTGCGGCCCGGAAGATGGCGATCGCGTCGGCCTGTCCCGTTAGGTTGTCCCACACTGCCATGAGTCAAGGGTAACCCGCCCCACTGACAGCATCGCGTCCACACCCTCACCCGCGTTCCGGGCCCGGGCCCGGAACGCGGGCCCAGTTTATAGACTGGGCCCGCGTTCACAAGGTGGGCCGGGGAGGCGTCGAGCCGGGAGATCAGAGTAAGGCTGTCACTCGAGCGCGAATAATGGCGGCGATCTCGGCGGCGGGGGCAGCAGCATCCACAACTAAAAACCGGTCTGGCTCGGCAGCGGCCAGCTTGAGGAACGCAGCGCGAACGCGGGCATGGAACTCATTCTTCTCCGCCTCGAGCCGGTCGTAGACCTTGTCGTCGGCATCAAGCCGGGCGCGCGCGGTGACTTCATCAAGGTCGAGCAGTATGGTCAGGTCGGGCAGCAATCCCTCGGCGGCCCAGAGCGAGAGATCACGCACCTCCGTGGCGCCGAGCACTCGTCCGGCACCCTGGTACGCAACGGACGAGTCCAGGTACCGGTCCTGCACGATCACGTCGCCGCGAGCAAGCGCTGGCCGCAGCTTGGTGCCCACGTGCTGCGCTCGGTCTGCAGCGTAGAGCAGCGCCTCGGCTCGAGGGTCGACCTCACCGCGGTGGTGCAGCACGATCTGCCGAATCTCGACGCCAACGTCTGTTCCCCCGGGCTCGCGGGTACGCACGACGGTGCGCCCCCGCTCCTCAAGCCAGTCGGTCAGCAACTGCGCCTGCGTGGACTTGCCGGATCCGTCGCCACCCTCCAGGGTGATGAAAAGACCGGTCACTCCGGGTGCGCAACCTTCGGCGCGATCCTCGTCCCAGCGGCGGCAGCGGTCGAACTCGTGGCCTTCGTCGCTGGCGCCTTCTTCGCAGCAGGCTTCTTGGCAGCAGGCTTCTTGGCTGGCGCTTTCTTGGCTGGCGCTTTCTTGGCCGCAACCGCCGGCGCATCGGCGCCAGCCAGAGCTGCCTTGGCCGCCGCGTTCGCGGCTCGGGTAGCGGCCGCCTTCTTCGCGGTGGCCGCTTTAGCGGCCGCGGTCGGCGCCTTCTTGACAGCGGGTTTCTTGGCAGTCTTCTTGGCCGGTGCCTTTTTACGCGGCGCCGCCGGCCCCTTGGCGCGCTTGTCGGCGAGCAGTTGCACGGCCCGGTCGAAGTCGATCTCCTCGATGTCCTCCGACTTGGGAATCGTCGCGTTGGTCACACCATCGGTCACATACGCGCCGAACCGGCCGTCCTTGATCTTGATCGCCTTGCCACTGTCGGGGTCGGGCTCTTCAAATTCTTTCAGGGCACTCGACGCCCGGCGGGCACCGTACTTGGGCTGAGCGTAAAGCTCGATGGCACCCGGAAGGTCGATGTCGAAGATCTGGTCTTCGCTCGTGAGCGACCGCGTGTCGATACCCTTCTTCAGGTACGGACCGAACTTGCCGTTCTGCGCCAGAATCTCGCTTCCGGTTTCCGGGTCGATCCCCACGATGCGCGGCAGAGCGAGCAGGCGTAGCGCGGTCTCAAGGTCGACGGTCGCCAGGTCCATGGACTTGAAAATGGATGCTGTGCGCGGCTTGTCGGCAGCGGCCACCTTTTTTGCGGCCGGCTTGCGTTTCGGCTTGGGCGCGACCATCTCACCGGTGGCGGGGTCCACGGTTTCCACCGGAGTTGCGGCCACAACGACCGGAACAACGGGTTCAGCCGGTGCCGGCGCCAGCTCGGTGACGTACGGCCCGAAGCGGCCATCCTTGGCCACGATTTCCTTGCCATTGTCCGGGTTGACGCCGATCACACGGTCGACGACGACCGGGGCATCGATGAGCTCGCGAGCCTTGGCTGCGGTGAGTTCGTCGGGGGCGAGTTCCGGGGGAATATTCACGCGGCGGGGCGGCGCATCCGCTACCGCGTCGGGGTCGATGACCTCAAGGTAGGGGCCGTACTTACCGATGCGCAGGGTGATGTCGTCGCTGATGGCGACCGAGTTGATGACACGCGGATCGATCTCGCCCAGGTTGTCGATGACCTGACGCAACCCACGGTGCTTGTCACTGCCGAAATAGAAGCTGTTGAGCCAATCCAAGCGGTTGGCTTCGCCGCCCGCGATGCGGTCGAGGTCGTTCTCCATCTCGGCGGTGAAGTCGTATTCGACCAGGTCGCCGAAGAACTCTTCGAGCAGGCGCACAACGGAGAATGCGATCCAGTTCGGAACGAGCGACTGGCCGCGCGGCGTGACATAGCCGCGCTCGGTAATCGTCGAGATGATCGACGCGAAGGTTGAGGGCCGCCCGATGCCGAGCTCCTCGAGCTTTTTGACGAGGCTGGCCTCGGTGTAGCGGGCGGCCGGGGTCGTCTCGTGGCCCTTGGCCTCAAGATCCAACAGGGCCAGTGTCTGGCCTTCTTCGAGCGGCGGCAGTTTGGACTCGGTCGCGTCGGTCGAGACGTTGCGCTCTTCGTCCTTGGATTCTTCGTACGCGAGCATAAAGCCGCGAAAGGTGATGACCGTTCCGCTCGCCGAGAATTCCGCGAGCGCGCCAGACGCGGAGGGGTGCTCCGACGTGCCGGTCGGGCCGGCCGCGATCGTGACGGACGCGGTCGAGCCGGTGGCGTCCTTCATCTGCGAGGCGACGGTGCGCTTCCAAATCAGGTCGTAAAGCTTGAAATCGTTGCCGCGCAGGCTCGAGGCCAGCGAGGACGGGGTTCGAAAGGTGTCACCGGAAGGGCGAATGGCTTCGTGTGCCTCCTGCGCGTTCTTACTCTTGCCCTTGTAGGCGCGCGGAGCATCCGGAACCGTCTCGGCGCCGTACAGCGCTGCCGCCTGAGTACGGGCGGCCTTCAAAGCCTGTTGCCCGAGTGACGGCGAGTCGGTACGCATATAGGTGATGTACCCGTTTTCGTACAACGACTGGGCGACGCTCATGGTCTGGCGGGCCGTGAAGCGCAGCTTGCGCGCAGCCTCCTGCTGCAGGGTCGAGGTCGTGAACGGTGCGGCGGGGCTGCGACGGTAGGGCTTGGCAGTGACCCTGGTGACCTCCAGCTTCACGCCGGGGCTCTGCAGCGCGGTTGTCAGCGCATGGGCAGCGGAGGCGTCAAGCGTGACGGCTTTCACGGTGGGCTTGAGCGCACCGGAGTCGTCGAAGTCGCCACCGGTGGCAATGCGCTCGCCATTCAGTCGCACGAGCTTCGCGTCGAACGCCTGATCAGCGCCGTTAGTGTGCCCACCTACAGCGGATGCCGCCAGACGCGCGAGCAAATCCCAGTAGCCGGCGGAGACGAACGCGAGTCGTTCCTTCTCCCGGTGAACGACGAGGCGGGTCGCGGCGCTTTGCACGCGGCCGGCCGACAGGCCGGGGCCAACCTTGCGCCACAGCACCGGGGAAATCTCGTAGCCGTAGATGCGGTCGAGGATTCGCCTGGTCTCCTGCGCATCGACGAGAGCGGTGTCGAGGTCGCGCGTGTTGTCTGTGGCGGCGAGGATGGCGTCCTTGGTGATCTCGTGGAACACCATGCGCTTGACTGGAACCTTGGGCTGCAGCACCTGCAGCAGGTGCCAGGCGATGGCCTCGCCCTCGCGATCCTCATCAGTGGCGAGCAAGAGTTCGTTCGCATTCTTGAGGGCTCGCTTGAGTTCGGTGACGGTCTTCTTCTTGGCGTCGCTCACCACATAATACGGTTCAAAACCGTTGTCGACATCGACCGAGAATCGGCCGAGCGGACCCTTCTTCAGCTCAGGCGGCAGGTTTTTCGGCTCGATCAGATCGCGAATGTGTCCGACCGACGACAGAACCTCGTAGTCGTCGCCGAGATAGGCGGCGATCGACTTCATCTTGGTCGGTGATTCGACAATGACCAGCTTCTTCGTGCCCGGCACCAGACTCCCCTTTATGCGTAGTGGCCAAACGATGGGCCAAAGCACACCATACACACCGGAATGGAGTGCCCGCCTAATCGACGAGCCCGTCTCGGAGCGTGCCGCTCGCGCACACGGCGCTCCCAGACATCACCCAGTTCGCTCTGAGCATGTCGCACAACAATCCCAAACCCTTGCTGTTTGTCGGCCCGAGTGCAGAATAGTTCCATGGGTACAATGACGGCCACATACACCGCGAAGTTGACGGACGGCCCCCTTCAGGGCAAGACAATCACGACCACCTTCCTCGAATCGGGCGATCCGCAACCCCGCATAGAGATTCCAGCCGACTCCGGCAAGCGCTATATTTACGCGCGCCGCGCCGGACTGGAGTTCGAGGGCTCCGATTCTCCGGGTCGCCCGAGTGCGGTCGAGTACCGGTACCTCGAGGTGCTCCTCTCCTAGCCCCACGAGACGCAGGCGCTGGTCTTACCCCGTCGGTGGTCCGGCCCGGGCACTCGCGGAGATACCAATGCCATGAACCTCGCGCCGAACCGAAACGGATGCGATCAGCCCCGTTACCGTGCACCGCATGACGACCGTCTCGTTCAGCGTGGCGACGGCATCCGCTGCCTCACAGGGGTAGCCCGGGATCGCTCCGGAGGCAGTGTCGGCGGCGGCGAGGGCGGCCGCATCAGCCGCGTTGGCGACGGAACGACCAACGGCGAGCAGAGCCAGTGCCGACATGATCAGGGCCGTTACCAGCACGGTGGCGGCCAGCACCGCGAGGGCCAGGACCGACCCTGCTCCCCGCTCGGCCGCTCCGGCACCAGCTGGTCCGGCACCCCCCTCGACGCCACTACTGCTCGCGCCGCGGCCTCGCACCCTCATAAGCCACCGGCCAATGCGCAGGAGTGCGCGCCCGGCGTCAAGCCCACGAATATGCCCGGCAGACTCGGGGCACTGACCCGGGCACAGACGAACTCACCGCGACGTTCCGGAGACAGGCTGGCCCCTGGAACCGCCAGGTGCACAAGGTCCCCGGCGCGGGCCACGCTGTCGCCTCGGGCGAGAGCCCGGGCGGCGCTGGCGGCGGCATCCGTTAACCGCACCTGCACGCCGACAACCTGAACCCCACCAAGACAGCACGCCAGAATGAGCACGACCGCCGGCAGCGCCGTGGCGAATTCAGCGGTCGTGCTACCGCGGCTACCCCGGCTACCCCGGCTACCCCGGCTACCCGATGCTGAGGGCACGTTGCACCAGATCGGTGAGCATTCCGCGCACCTCGTCGCTGCGCAGAATAACGATGAGTAGCCCAGCAAACCCGACCGCGGCCATGGTAGCCACGACGTACTCCGCTGTCGCGGCTCCGGCCTCGTCGGCCAAGTCTTTCAGGGTGTTCTTTGTATACATAGACTCGTCTCCTTCGGCGTCCATCGACGCGGGTTGGGCGGCACGAGCACGTTCACTCTGCTCCGATTTGTTGATCGGCGCAGCAGCATCCACTCATCCGTGGACAGTTTCAGAACATGGTCAGGGTGGAGGAGAGCACGCTGATCAGCAGTGGCACCACGCCGACCAGCATGAACGCGGGCAACACGCACAGGCCGAGCGGCAGCATCAGCGTCACCGACAGCGCTGCGGCCCGGCGCTGCCCGGCGCTGCGGGCAGCGCGCCGCAGCTGCTCGGCCTCGCTGCGCAGCAGCTCCGCTGCGGGGACTCCCGCCCGCGTCGCCAGCTCGAGCACCCGTTCAACCGGGTCCTGGTCCGCCGCGCACTCAACGCCGTAGCGCTCCGCGGCTGCCTGCACCAGCTCCCGTGAACGGTCGATCGACCCGCCGCCGCTCATCGCGATCGCCATGAGTTCGAGTCGCAACCCCGGCGTCAGGTCAGCTGGGGCCGCCCGTCGCACGAGCGCGCGGCTCCAGCTCGCCGCAGCGAGCATCAAGAGGGCGCCGCCACCAAGGCAGACCAGCCCCGGCATGGTGGCGAACAGGATGCGCAGGGAATCAAAACCCATGAGGCTGCCAAAAACCAGTCCGATGACCGGCAGCACCATCACCAGTCGGGCGGTCGCCTGCGGGGCGGCCAGCGCCACCTCAAGATCACGTTGCACCTGAGCAAGTTCGCGCAGCGACGCGGCGAGTTCGCGCAGGCACCCGGCCAGTGGCGCACCGGCCTGCGTGGCTACCTGCCAGGCGGCAGCGAGTCCGAGCCAGGCTTGCTCGGACTCCTGTCCCCGTGGTCGCCCGCGCACCGGAGTCGGCCCGCGAGCGGCACTGCCCGCTGGCTGGTTCTCTCTCGCCTGACGGTGAGCCTGCCCGGCAATCGCGTCGGCCACACTGTCGCCGCGTGCCGCGGCTCGGGCTGCCGCCCGCACAATGTCCCTCGTCGCCGAATCCGCTCCACCCGATTCTGAACCGACCATTCGCCGGGCTCCACTCGACGCGCTGCCCGCCACTGCGACCGCGCCGCGCCTGGGCAACAGGTACGCCCAGGCGGACACCGGGGAGACGCCGGCCGACAACAACACGGCCAGCCGCTGCGTGACCGCAGCGACCGCCTCGATCGGCGGCACCCCGGCGGTGCGGTGCCTGGTGGCTCGGCCGCCACGATGCCTCGTGCCCGACGGAGTCTCGCCGCCGAGCCACATTAGTCCGCCTCGATCGAGAGCCGGTCGCGGCCGTTGAGGGTGAACCTGCCGACCGCGTCGAGCCGGCGCACACCGTCGGTGCGTTCTAGATGCAACACGAGTCCAATCGCGCTCACTGTCTGCCGGGCCACGGCCGCGGCGCTCATGCCGGCGAGAGCTCCGAGCGCCTCCAATCGAGCCGGGACGTCTTCGAGCGAATTGGCGTGCAGCGTGCCCGCTCCCCCATCGTGCCCGGTGTTGAGGGCGGCGAGCAGCTCCCGGATCTCCGACCCACGGCACTCGCCGAGCACGAGCCGGTCCGGGCGCATTCGCAAGGCCTCCCGCACCAGCGCCTCCAGGCCGATACGCCCGGCACCCTCCAGATTGGCCTGCCGGGCCTCAAGTGCCACCACGTGCGGATGTCGAATGCGCAGCTCCGCCACATCTTCGATCACGACGATGCGTTCCTCGGCTGGCGCTTCGCCGAGCAGCGCGGCCAGCAGCGTCGTCTTGCCGCTTCCGGCCGCACCGGTGATGAGCAGATTCTGGCGGCCGCGCACGGCAGCGCGCAGTCGATTCAAGCGGGCAGCGGATGCCTCTCCCACCCCGAATAGGCCGGCGTCGGCGAGCGCTCCGAGGCTCCGATCCAGGGCGTGAGGTAGTCGAATGGAGAGCAACGTTCCCGTGCTGGACACCGGTGGGAGCACCGCGTGCACGCGGATACCGTCGGCCAAGCGCACGTCGACGCAGGGGCTCGCCTCATCGATGTGCCGCCCGCCAAGCGCGATCAGCCGTACGGCCAGCTCGCGCACCTCGGTCTCGCCGAGCTGCCAGGCCGACACGTTAATGAGGCCGTGTCCGGCGTCGATCCACAGCCCGGCCTCCCCGTTAACGAACAGGTCCGTGGTTTCAGGATGTGCAGCATACCCAGCGAGCGGGCCGAGCGCGCGCACGTTCAGGCGTTCGCTGTCGCCTCGAGATGGAACGGGCGCCGCCCGGACGGTCTGGGGTGCGTCAGCGGCGGCATCCGCTGGAGCCGTGCAATGCCGCGCTGTACTCCCCGGCGGCGGCGACGACACAACGGCAGGGGAAAGAACAGCGTAAGACGGAACGGCGACGAAGGGCTGACCCATACCTCGACGCTACGGCGCGCCGTGCACGCCCGAAGCATGGTCTGCAGGATCTGTGGACAGCCCGCTGGCCGGTGCTCTGGGGAGGGTTCGCCAAAAGACAAACAGCCCGGTCGCAGCACACAGGTCGCAGCGCACAGGTCCAACGAGCCCGCGACTGGAGCAGGATATTCGAGCGGGTGCTGATTAAAAAGAAGGGGCGGCACCTATTGGGGGGAACAGGTGCCGCCTAGCACCGCGCAGATTGGGGGGAACCTTGCGCGATACTGGTCGAAACTTTCGTTCTGACGTGCATCAGTCTACGCAGCCGCCGGTAAATTGCAAGTCCGCTGTCCTCATTTCAGAGGACACTCGCCTGGGGGTGAAAAACCCTCGCGGATTGGCTCCGTAATTCGGGGTTCATTTCTCAGTATTTCGTTTGTGTATACAGAGATTGGTCGGAAGCCGGTAGGGTTCAGTTGGGCTGGCAATGTCCTGCATGCACGTACCGCAAAGGAGCGAATTACACATATGACGGTTAAAATTGACACTCTTCTGCACGAATCGCGTCGATTCGCGCCCACTCCCGAGTTCGCCGCACTGACAACAGCGACGACGGATCTGTACACGGATGCACAGAAGGACCCGGCCACTTTTTGGGCTGATCAGGCCCGTAATCTGCTGCACTGGCACAAGCCGTTCACCAAGACTCTGGACTGGACCAACCCGCCTTTTGCGAAATGGTTCGAGGATGGCGAACTCAACGTCGCCTACAACTGCCTCGACCGTCACGTTCTCGCCGGTAACGGCGATCGCGTCGCGCTCTACTTTGAGGGCGAGCCCGGTGATTCGCGCAGCTACACCTATGCGGAACTGACAACCGAGGTCAAGAAGGCTGCCAACGTGCTGCTCGGTCTCGGCGTCGCCGCTGGCGACCGCGTGGCCGTCTACCTCCCGATGATTCCCGAGGCCGTCATCTCCATGCTCGCCGTCGCCCGCATCGGCGCCGTGCACTCCGTTATCTTCGGCGGATACAGCGCCGAAAGCCTGCGTTCGCGCATCGACGACGCCAACGCCGTGCTCGTTATCACGGCTGACGGCGGCTACCGCAAGGGCAAAGTCAGCGCCCTCAAGCCAGCCGTCGACGCCGCACTGCAGACCAATGACTCCTCGGTGAAGAACGTACTCGTGGTCAAGCGCACCGGCCAGGACGTGCAGTGGAACGACCGCGACATCTGGTGGTCCGACGCCATGGAAACAGCCTCCCCCGAGCACGAAGCCGAGGCTTTTCCGGCCGAGAACCCGCTCTTTGTTCTGTATACATCGGGCACGACCGGCGCGCCCAAGGGCATTCTGCACACCAGCGGCGGCTACCTGACGCAGAACGCGTTCACCCACCAGACCGTGTTCGACCTCAAGCCCGAAACGGATGTGTACTGGTGCACCGCCGACGTCGGCTGGATCACCGGACACAGCTACGTGGTCTACGGGCCGCTCGCCAACGGCGCGACCCAGGTGCTCTACGAGGGCACTCCCGACTCCCCGCATACCGGTCGTTGGTGGGAAATCATTGAGAAGTACAAGGTCTCGATTCTGTATACAGCGCCGACGGCCATCCGCACGTTCATGAAGCTCGGTCGCCAAATTCCGCAGAAATTCGACCTGTCGAGCCTGCGCGTGCTCGGCTCGGTGGGTGAGCCCATCAACCCCGAGGCCTGGATGTGGTACCGCGAGGTCATTGGCAGCAACCTCGCACCGATCGTCGATACCTGGTGGCAGACCGAGACCGGGTCCATCATGGTCTCGGCGCTCGCGGGTCTCACCGAGACGAAGCCGGGCGCCGCACAGGTGCCGGTGCCAGGAATCACCATCGACGTGCTCGACGATGACGGTCAGCATGTTGGCCATGGCAACGGCGGACTCCTCGTAGTCACCCAGCCCTGGCCAGCGATGCTCCGGGGCATCTGGGGCGACCCGGAACGCTTCAGGGAAACCTACTGGGACAAGTTCGAGGGCACGACCGGCGCCAAGGATGGCCCGTTGTATTTCGCCGGCGACGGCGCTCGGCTCGACCACGATGGCGACATCTGGCTGCTGGGGCGCGTCGACGATGTCATGAACGTGTCGGGTCACCGCCTGTCCACCGCCGAGATCGAGTCCTCCCTCGTGGCGCACTCGCTCACGGCTGAAGCAGCCGTGGTCGGTGCCGCCGACGAGACCACCGGTCAGGCCGTCGTAGCGTTCGTCGTGATCAAGTTCAGCCAGGCCGAGATCGCCTCGCACGAGGACATCGCCGGCATTCTGCGGGTGCACGTCGCGCAGCAGATCGGTGCGATCGCCCGCCCGCGCGATATCTTCATCGTCGACGAACTGCCGAAGACCCGCTCCGGCAAGATCATGCGGCGACTGCTGCGTGACGTGGCTGAGGGCCGTGAGGTCGGCGACACCTCCACCCTGGCCGACACCGTTGTGATGAATACCATCGCTGCGCAGATCAAAAAGTAGTCGCCGCGTTCGCAAAACCAGCTGAGGCCGCTCCCATCGGGAGCGGCCTCAGTCGTTCTTTGGGGGGCTAAATCAGGAAATCCGGGAAAGCCGGAAGGCCGGGAAAGCCGGTCACGCGAACGCGACGACGAACTCAATCTCCACCGGCGCATCGAGCGGCAGTACAGCAACGCCGACGGCAGACCGAGCGTGTCGACCAATGTCGCCGAAGATTTCGACGAGTACGTCGGAGGCCCCGTTGACCACGGTCGGCTGGCCGGTGAACGCGGGGTCGGAAGCGACGAAGCCGGTGACCTTGACCACCTGCGTGACGCGATCAAGCGACCCAATCACGCTCTTGATGGCGGCGAGGCCGTTGAGCGCGCAGGTGCGGGCGTACTGCTGCGCATCGGCGGCGGGAACGAGGCCATGGCCGTCGCCCACCTTTCCGGCGGCGGGAAGCGCGCCCGACACCATCGGCAGCTGGCCAGCGGTGTAGACGAATCCGTTGCTGATCACGGCGGGCAGGTAGGCGGCTACCGGCGGAACCACCGTCGGCAGTTCAAGGCCGAGTTCGGCCAGACGTGCTTCAATGTGCGACACGATTATGCCTCTTCCTTGGGTTCGAGCGGGCGTTTCAGGTAGGCAACGAGGCCACCTTCGGGGCCGGGTACGACCTGGACGAGTTCCCACCCGTCAGTGCCCCAGTTGTTCAAAATGGCGGCCGTGTTGTGGATCATCAACGGCGTTGTGAGGTATTCCCAGGCGGGCATGTGACTCCTATTGAGGCGGGCATTCAGATTTGTCGCTTAAGCTCAAGTGTATGTCTGCCAAAAAACGAACCGTGAGCGGGGCTCTGGGGGGTTTCCTGGGTCTCATTGGAATGAGTGCCGTTGCCGGTATTCTCGTGACCGCCGCCGTCGCCCCAGCCGTTGCCCTGTCGGGCATCGCCGCTACGAACACCATCAACGTGTTTGATCAGCTTCCCGAGTACCTCGCTATCGATCAGCTGGCGCAGAAGAGCAATATCTATGCCTCAAGCAACGCCGACGATCCGGTGGGCTCCCGCGTGCTCCTCGCCTCGTTCTACGAGCAGAACCGGGTCGACGTCGCCTCCGACGCGATCAGCCAGTTCGCCAAAGACGCCGCCATCGCCGGGGAAGACCCGCGTTTCATGAAACACGGGGGCGTCGATATTCAGTCCAGCTTCAACGGTGCCGTGCAAACTCTGGCTGGCGGCGCAACCCGTGGCGGCTCGTCGATTACCCAGCAATACGTCAAGAACGTACTCATTCAAAAGTGTGAGGTGATGACCGACGCCGACGCGGCGAAGGAATGCTACACGGACGCCACCAAAACCACCGCTGATCGCAAGCTGCGCGAAATGCGTCTCGCCATCGGCGTGGAGAAGAAGTATGAAAAGGATGACATTCTTCGCGGTTACCTCAACATCGCCGGCTATGGCGGAACGGTGTACGGCATCGAAGCCGCCGCAAATTACTACTTCAACACGACCGCGCTCGATCTGACCCTGCCTCAGGCGGCGAGCCTCGTGGCGATCGTGAACAACCCGGTCAAGTTTCAGCTGGACCGCCCCGACAGCGAGACCAACGGTGCGGCCAACGGCTACGCCGCCAACCAGGGTCGCCGTGACTACATCCTCACCGAGATGCTCAAGTACGACAAGATTTCGCAGGCTGACTTCGACGCGGCCATCGCCACGCCGATCGAGCCCGTCATCACCGTGCCGAGCACCGGCTGCCAGACGGCCGGAGGCAGCGCATACTTCTGTGACTACGTCACCAAGATTCTGAAGTCCGATCCCACCTTCGGCGCAGATGCTGAGACTCGTCTGGCGAATTTCAAGCGCGGCGGATTCGACGTGTACACCACTCTCGACCTCGACATGCAGGGTGCTGCAGAGACCTCCCTCAGCACCTACGTCCCCAAGACGGTTCCCGGCTGGGACGTCGGCGGCGTCGTTTCGAGCGTCAAGGTTGGCACCGGTGAAGTGCTTGCCATGGCGCAGAACAAGGACTACAGCCAGATGGAGCAGCCCGCCGGCAGTACCTACACGAGCATTAACTACAACACCGACCGGGCCTATGGCGGTTCCAGCGGCTTTCAGCCCGGTTCTACCTACAAGGTGTTCACTCTGGCCGAGTGGTTGAAGGAGGGCCACGCCCTCACCGAACGGGTTGACTCCCGAGTCAAGGCCGACTGGGGAACGTTCCAAGACAGCTGCCTCGGACCGCAGAGTTATGGCACGAAATTTGCCCCCGGCAACGACGGCGGCGAGGGCGGATCGAATGAGACAGCGCTAAATTCGACCAGGCGGTCGATCAACACCGGCTTCATCGGCATGGCCAAGAAGCTCGACCTGTGCGGCATTAGAAAAACTGCTGAGGCCTTCGGCGTGCACGCGGCGGATGGCGGCGACCTCGGACAGAACGCGTCAACGGTGATCGGCACCAACTACGTTGCCCCGCTCACCATGGCCGTCGCGTTCGCCGGCATCTCCAACAACGGCATGACCTGCACTCCCATCGCTATTCGCAGCATGGTCAGCTCTGATGGCACCGAGCTTCCAGTACCGAAATCTGATTGCACGCAGGCGGTCGAGCCTGGTGTTGCCGCTGGAATGCAGTACGCCATGAAAACAACAATGGCCTCGGGGGGAACAGCGCGAGCCTCCTACAACGCGACGTCCCCGAAAGTGCCAATGATCGGCAAGACCGGAACGACGGACTCCGCCAAGGACACCTGGATGAGCGGTGCCAGCAGCAAGGTCGCGACCGTCGCGGGTATCGTCAACGTCAGCGGACCGCCAAAGAACCAGCGCACCTGGGCTGGAAGACTGAACGGCTTCCGAACCTCCGAGAGTCGCCACAGCATCTGGCCCGATGTCATGAGCGTCGCCAACGCTAAATACGGCGGAGACGAATTCCCGGAAGCCGCCGCGAACGTGATCAACGCTCCCTCGGTTTCCGTGCCCGACGTGCGCGGCAAGTCCATGGCTGATGCCAAGTCGACCCTTCGGTCAGCCGGTTTCTTCTTCGTCGACGGCGGCACGACCAGCTCCGTGTTACCTGCCGGTACAGCGGCCAGCACGGATCCGGCTGGCGGTGCGGCATCCACTCGCGGTGCTACCGTCACGGTCTACTCCAGCGATGGTTCGGGGGTAACCGTTCCCGACGTCATCGGCAAGAGTGAAACGGATGCCCGCAGCACACTCACCGGGTCCCCGTACACCTTCACCGTGGCCAAGCTGGAACAGGAAACCAAAGACAAAGCGCAGGATGGCAAGGTCGTTGCCGTTCAGCCCGGAGTGGGAACGGCCAGTCGTCCCGGCGACGCCGTGACCATCGTCATCGGCAAATACACTGCCCCGGCGCCCGCCGAGTCCAACCCGGGCAACAGCCCCGACAAGAAGAAGAACGAATGACCGCGCGTCGTCGCCTCGGTGAGGGAAGTCGGCTCGCCGGCACGTCCCTCGCGGCCGCCGGCGCTCTCGGCCTCGCCACCTTCGCCTGGGGCGCTCTCGTGGAGCGCAATCGGTTCACGCTGCGTGAGGTGAATGTGCCGGTGCTCGCACCGGGCTCGGCCCCAATTCGGGTGCTGCACCTCTCCGATCTCCACATGGCTCCGTGGCAGAAAAGCAAGCAGGAGTGGGTGCGCAGCCTCGCCGCTCTGAAACCGGATCTCGTAATCAACACCGGCGACAACCTCGGGCACGAAAACGGAGTTACCGGCATCGAGTATGCCCTGGCTCCCTTCCGGGAAATTCCCGGCGTGTTCGTGAACGGTTCCAACGACTACGTCGGACCGCAGTTGAAGAACCCGTTCACCTACTTCGGCGGGCCATCCAGCCGGCGCGCCGTACCGCGGGAAGAGCTCGACACCGATGCGTTGCGCCGGGTGTTTGACGATTTCGGCTGGACCGACATTAACAATTCAGCCGAGTCGCTCGATCTGAACGGTACCCACGTTGAGTTCTTCGGTGTCGATGACCCCCACATCGGACGTGATCGGCTCGATCTCATCACTCGCGCGATCGATGATCTACGGGCCAACGATCCGCTCGGAGACGACGTCTGGCCCGACCCGGAGGAGGCCGCGGCCCCGCGGTCCACGCTTACCGTCGGAGTCGCGCACGCGCCGTACCAACGCGTGCTGAACTCGTTTGTTAACCACGGTGCCCAGCTGATTTTGGCCGGGCACACCCACGGCGGTCAGGTCTGCGTGCCCGGTTTTGGCGCGCTCGTGACCAATTGTGATATTCCCCGCCGCCAGGTGAAGGGGTTGAGCCTCTGGAACCATGGCCCGCGCACCGCGTTCTTGAACGTCTCGGCCGGCCTTGGCACCTCAATTTATGCCCCCGTTCGTTTCGCCTGCCCGCCTGAGGCGACGCTGCTCACCCTGACGGCTGCCTAGCTGCTCCGCAAATTCGTCGTCGTGGCCTTGGAGCGCCTATACTGATTGAGGCCCACGGGCCATCGGGGTATGGCGCAGCTTGGTAGCGCGCGTCGTTCGGGACGACGAGGTCGCAGGTTCAAATCCTGTTACCCCGACAGCAGTAGAGACAACAGAACCCCCACTCGGTGCGAGTGGGGGTTCTGTTGTAGGATCTCCTGTCGGCACCGGCATCACTCCTGCCGAGGATCGCCGGGAGACCGGCGCGAATGGACTTTTTCGCATGACCGCAACCTCCACCTCCGCCAGTACAACACCCGTCGTGTCGCGTCGGGCCTGGCAAGCCCTCATCGTGCTGCTGGCCGGTATGTTCATGGCGCTGCTCGACACCACCATCGTGAACGTCGCTCTCCCCACCATCCGCACCAGTCTGGACGCCAGCGAGGCTACGCTCTCGTGGATCATCTCCGGCTACGCCCTCGCTTTCGGCCTCGCGCTCATACCGGCGGGCCGGGTCGGTGACCGTTACGGCCACAAATGGGTGTTCTTCACCGGCCTGGCCCTTTTCACGCTCTCGAGCCTGGCCTGCGGGCTTGCTCAGGATGACCTGCAGCTGATTATCTCTCGCGTCGTACAGGGTCTGGCCGGCGGCATGTTCGTACCGGCGGTGACCGCCGTCATTCAGCTGATGTTCCCGCCCTCCGCCCGTGGCAAGGCCTACGCGATCATGGGCTCGGTCATCGGTGTGTCCACGGCGCTCGGCCCCATCGTCGGTGGGCTCATTATTGAGGCCTTCGGCGTTGAAAACGGTTGGCGCCTGGTGTTCGGGGTCAACCTGCCCATCGGCGTTGTCGCCCTCATCGCCACCGTCTTTCTGCTGCCCGGCGGTGCCGCGCTCCCCACAAAGACTCGGGTATCGAGGGCCGGTATCGACTGGCTCGGGCTCGTGCTCATCTCAGCCGGTCTCGTGGCACTCCTCGTGCCATTGATCGAGGGTCAGGATCAAGGCTGGCCGCTCTGGACCTTCCTCACCCTCACTGCGGGGGTGCTACTCATCGTGGCTTTCGGCGCCTGGGAAGTCTCTGTCGCCAGGCGTGAGGGCAGCCCGCTGGTGCCTCCTCATCTGTTCTCCCACCCCGCATTCACCGGCGGTGTCATTCTCGCCCTCGTCTACTTCGCGGCATTCACCAGCATTTTCTTTACGATTTCGATTCTCTGGCAAGCGGGGCTCGGGCACACCGCGCTCGAGTCAGGTCTGGTCTCGATTCCGTTCGCGATCGGCACGATCCTCGCGGCCTCGCAGAGCGATCGACTGGCCAAACGCCTCGGGCGCACCGTGCTCGTCGTCGGCGTCGCATTCGTCACGATCGGCCTGATCTGGATCTGGCTGGTCATGCTGCTGACCCCTCCGGGTGACCTGACCAACTGGCACCTGCTTCCGCCGCTGTTCATCGCGGGTGTTGGTAGCGGATTCTTCATTGCACCGAATGTGTCCTTCATCGTGGCCACCGTCGACCGCTCGGAAGCCGGCGGCGCGAGTGGCGTGGTCGGCGTGATGCAGCGCGTCGGCAGCGCGGTCGGTATCGCCGTGATCGGCAGCGTCTTCTTCGGCACGCTCACCGTGACCGGCCCAGGAGAGGATGCCCTCGCCACGGCCTTCACGCACAGCGCCACCATGGCGATGGCCGTGAGCGCGGGCTTCAGTATCCTTGCCCTGATCCTCGTTTTTGCGCTGCCCAAGCGCGTGGGTGGCAGCGGACCCGCTCCCGCCGCCGGGTAAGGCATAGTTGTCTGAAAACCCGAAAGCCGTGATGACCGCGATTCGACGCAAGCGGCACGGCATGTTGCGCCGCAGCGCCCTATGGGTGGGGCTCGCCTACCTGACGGCCCTAACGCTGATCGCCTTCTGGCCCGCCCCCGTCGACCGTAACGTGCACGGATCCATCTCCTCGGTCGTGCTGTGGCTGCACGAGCACGGGATCCCCGGCTGGCTCGGCTATAACACGATCGAATTCGGTGCGAACATCGCCCTGTTTGTTCCGGCCGGCCTGCTCATCGTGGTGCTTGCCGGTGCCCACCGATGGTGGTGGGGCCCGCTGGTCGGCACCCTGGTCAGTTGCGCCATCGAACTGGGGCAGCTCCTCTTTCTTCCCGACCGCTTCGCGACCATGAACGACGTCGTGGCCAACAGCCTTGGGGCAGCGCTCGGCTCTCTCCTCGCTGTCGGCCTGGTGCGGCTCACACTCCGGCCAGCTTCGGTCGCGCACAGGCTCTAGGAGGAGAGCTGGACCAGAACAATCCACTCTGCTATCTTCTGCAGAATGGACCGTCGAGAGTTTCTCACTATATCCACCGCTGGCGCAGCTACGATCGGCTTCGGCGCGCTCGGCGCTCCCGCCGCTTTCGCTGCCACCGCTCCGACGCTACCCGGGGAGGTGTCGCGCCTGTCGAATGTGCTCACGCAAAAAGGGAAAAACCTCTACGACAACATTGAGGTGGATATCGGGGGTGATCGCGCACGCCTGTTCATTCCGCAGACGATCTCGATGAACTCCTCCGCAATGGTGGGCGCGGTGTGGTTTTATCACGCTGCCTCCAGCTCTCACAATGCGCTCAATGGCGGTTTCAAGTATCCCGGTGAGCTCGTCGTAGACCAGAACACCATCGCCATTTGCATCAACGCCGGCGGCACCCAGTACACCAACTCGATCGCCGTGACCGCGCAGAAGAACGCCTGGACCTACCTGAACTCGCTCTATACGGTTCGTCGCAATTTTCTGCGCGCCACCTCTTTCGGCGGATCGCTCAGCTGCTACACCTACGGAAAAAAGCTCATCCCCTACATTCGCGGCCTCTATATGGTGAACGGTCTCTACGACAACGAATGGCTCTACGCCTACGACACCAAGAACCAAGCGCACGTCGGCGATGCCTACGGCAACAACGCCACCCTGATCAAGGGCACCAACCCGGCTCGCATCAGCGCGAAGCCATGGACCAACAGCCGGGTGAAAGTCCTGGTGTCTGACGACGCACATCCGGATAATGTTGTCATTCCGAGCAAGAACGGCCTCGCCCTCATCAACAAAATCAAGCCGGTCGCCGCGGATGCCCAGGTGATGTACCACACGCTCGCCCACGAAACACCGGGCTTCGCTCACACCGACATGATCAAGACTTTTGCACAGTGGTCCGCATAGCGGAACACACCAGGGTCGACTGGGTTGACGGCGCGAAGGGCATTGCCATACTGCTCGTTGCCCTCGCTCACGCGGTGCAGTGGACCGTACTGAGCGGTCTGGCACCCGAGTTTTGGAACAAGATTAACCTGGTCCTCATCGTCTTTCGCATGCCGCTGTTCTTTCTTGCCTCCGGCCTGTTTGCAGCCTCGATCATTCAACGAAACTGGCCAACGCTCTGGCGCACCCGGCTGAGTCTCCTGGTCTGGGCGCTCTTGCTCTGGACGTTGGTGCGATTCGGCTATTTCTCTCTGCTCCCCAATCCCGCCGGCTTTGACGAGACCAACCCGATCGACCTGCTCCTGGCTCCCCTGCGCCCCAGCAACGGCCTCTGGTTTCTCTACGCTCTGTCCCTGTTCTTCGTTGCCGCGAAGCTCATGCGAAACCGCATCAACTGGCGGATACAAATCGGCGGTGCCGCCGTTACGTCGGTGATGTTCTTTGCCCGCGCCGACACCGGCAACATCGCCTGGAACGGTATCGGCCGCTACTTTCTGTTCTTTCTGCTCGGCTGCTACCTGCGTGAGTGCATCCTCGCCTTCGTCAACCGGCCCAGCCGTCTTGGTGCCCTCGGACTGGGACTCGGTTTCGGTGCAGCCTTCCTCGGGCTGGCCGGTGTCATTCTCACCGTCGACGCGCGGGTGCCGTTCATCACGGGCACGCTCGTGCTCGTGAGCCTGCTCGCCCTCAGTGCCGGACTGCTCATGGCCCGGTTTCTGGTGGGCTCCCGGCCCATGCGCTGGCTGACCTATGTTGGTCGCAATACCCTGCCCATTTACGTCGTGCACGTTTTGTTTGTTTCAGCCCTGACCAGCCTGCTGCTGCTCGCGCGCGGCCAGGCCTGGCTCGACCGGCTTGGTGTGGTGCTGCCCGTGCTCGTCGCCGGTGGGGCGGTCGCGGCCTCGCTGCTGGCCTGGCTCCTCGTTCGCGATCTGCCGGTTCTGCGCTACGCATTCACCGTGCCGACCTGGTTCTCCGGGCGCGCACCAGCGAGGGAGGTGGCGTCAGTGACAGTGCCAAAAGCACCGGGTGTGACCGAGCGGATGCAGCCGCGCAGCGAGTGAGATCGCGCGCCCGTACCCGTCGCCGCGCCCTGGTGATTCTCACCGGCCTGGTACTGCTCATCAGTGCACTGCTCGGTGTCACAACCCGCACAGTGATGTTTCCACGCGAAGACTCTGCCACCGCAGCCGATGCCATCGTTGTGCTCGGCGGGCTTGGCAGCGCCGCCGTGGTACAGAAGGCCGTGGAGCTCGCCGAAGCCGGGTTCAGCGACCTCATCGTCATCTCGGACGCATTCGGCGGCGATACCCGCCCGGCGAATCTGTGCGCACGCCCCGTGCCGGTACCGGGCACAACGATCAACGTGGAGTGTTTCGACCCGCACCCCACAACAACCCGCGGCGAAGCGAAAGCGATTGCCATGTTCGCGACTGATCGAGGCTGGAACCGGGTGATCGTGGTCACCTCGAGCTATCACGTAAGCCGGGCACGGGTGCAGATCAGCCAGTGTTACTCGGGACCACTCGCGGTAATCGGTGCCCAACAGCCGATGGATCCGCCCACGTGGGCGTACCAGTTCGTCTACCAGAGCGCTGCTTTTCTCCAGGCACGGGTCTCGCCTGCGTGTTGACCCACCCTCGGCGATTGAATCGACCCGCTGCCGGTGGTGTGATCCGCCTCCAGTACCGGGTTTCCTACCGTTTCGCTGGCGCTGAGGAAAATTCACGTGTTATCGTTGCGGCTGTTCGCATCAACAGCGCTGCGCCCACCCCGCTCCATCCACTGCGCCACTACCACCCGAGGCGGCCGATGTTTGATTCCACCCTGCGTCGACTGCGAAGTGCGCCGGTCGTGCTCGTTGTGCTCGCTGCCGTTTTTGTCATTGTGGCCAGCATCGTGCTGCCGCGATTTGTCAGCAGTCTCGGCATCATCGTGATTCCGCTCGCACTCCTCGCTTTCGCCGCCCTCGTCACCCTGTTTCTGCTGCCGGTACAGATCCTCCCGGCGGTCGCACTCGTCACCTTCGCACTGATTCCGGCGCGCGTTCTGCCGCAGGACGGGCCGATCGGTGCCCTGCCACTGACCACCATGATCATCGTCATCTGGGCAGTGCGGCGTCTCCTGCCGGTCAAAACGGATGCGCACCTCCACACCCCCTCCGCCCCCTTTCGATCGGCCACCCGCTACTTTGCACTGCTCTTTCTGGTCTGGACACTGTTCACCCTCGTGCGCACGACGGACCTGCAGGCGAGCCTGGGCTGGATGATCAGCTTCAGCGCAGCCGTGCTGCTGCCCCTGTGCATCGGCACCAGCACCCGCGAGTCCTATTGGATTCGCCGGGTCTGGCTCGTGCTCGGCGGGTGGCTCGGAGCCTATGCAATTATTGAGGGCCTGCTGCGCTTTAATCCGATCTGGGGCACCCTGTTCACGGCGCTCGGCCTCTCCGACCACCAGCACTGGTCGGTGTATCGGGCCGACGCAAGCTTCGGGCATCCGCTCTTCGCTGCCCTGTTTTTTGCCGTCGCCCTCGCCCTCGCCATTGGTATCTGGCTGCAGGAGAGCTCGAAGCCCGCCCTCGCTGCTGCCGTATTCAGCGGGCTCGGCCTCGTCGCTACGGTCTCCCGTGGCGCGATCCTGGCCGCGGCGATCGCCGTCGGCTTTGCATACGCGGTGTCACTCGTTCTGCGCGGCGAGAAGCGCTGGGGAAAATTTGCCCTGCTCGCGGTTTTGATGGTCGTCGCCGTCGTGGCCCTGTTTCAATTCGACGCTTTCACCGCCCGCAACAACTCGATCGAGGCCGAATTATCGTCGCAGGCCCGCGACCTGGGCGTCTGGGTATCGCTGCAGGCCGCAAACCTCACCGGCTGGATCGGGTCGGGTCCGGGCACCTCGGGTATCACGGGACGTCTATTCAACGAGGTCACCATTGAGAACTCGGTGCTTCAGCTACTCATCAGCATCGGGCTGCCCGGTGTGTTGCTGTTTCTGCTCATGATCGGCTCTGCCGTTGCGCACGCGCTGTCGCGCAGAGCAGTGGGGTCGGCGGCGGCCCTCGTGGCCTACACTGTGTGCATCGCCGGATTCAACGCGATCGACGCCCTGCGCCCCATGCACCTACTGCTTGGCTGCCTGCTCATTATGGCGCTGAATCCGACGCCAGGGAACGCCGTTACCCCGCTCGAACCACGCCGCGCCTCCGGTGCACGGCCGGCATCCGTACGCCCCAAACGGGGGTACGCGCGGCTCTGATGCCGGCACCACTCGCACGCTACGCTAAACCAACAGATTCTCAGTTAGTGCCGGTCTGCTTTCACCGGCTCGTGAGGAAAAGGGCTCGATGACTATCACCGTGTTGCAATCGCTGAGCCCGCCCGACGGGACCACCCGGTACGTCAATCAAGTGGTCGAGGGCGCCCCCAACGCGGTGACCATGCGTTTCTTTTCCTGGCGCACCGCGCTGCTCGGCCGATATGACGTTTTTCATGTGCACTGGCCGGAGCTGCTCATTCGCGCCCCCCGGCCGTTGAAGGCTAGGCTACGCCGCGGTGCGCTCTACGCCTTACTGGTGCGCGCCCGACTGCAGCACATTCCCATCGTGCGCACGGCACATAACCTGACCCCGCATGAGGCCGGACAGACGTCCGAAACCCGGGCGCTCAACGCACTCGATAAGGGCACGGTGCTGGTCATTCGCCTCAATCCCACCACACCGGTCGTACCCGAATCCCGGGCGGTCACCATTCTGCACGGCCACTATCGTGACCGCTTCAGCGGCATGCCGCTGCCCGAATCAGTGACCGGCCGTATCCTCTATTTCGGGTTAATCAGACCGTACAAGGGCGTCGAAACGCTGCTCCAGTCGTTTCGTGCACTGGCAGACCCTGACCTGACGCTGCGAATTGTGGGTCGACCGTCGAGCGGGCTCGGCGAGATCATCACCGCCGAAGCGGCGCAGGACGCGCGCATCAGCGCGGTGCTGCGCTTCGTCTCCGACGAAGAACTGGTCATCGAGGTCGGTGGCGCCGAGCTGATCGTGCTGCCGTACCGCGAAATGCACAATTCGGGCGTGTTGCTCGTGGCGTTGTCGCTCGATCGACCGGTGCTCGTGCCGTCGACGCCGTCGAACCAGGCCCTGGCTGACGAGGTCGGGCCCGACTGGATCTACCTGTACGAGGGCGAACTCACGCCCGAGATTGTGCGAGATGCCCTCGAACGGATGCGCACCGCTGGCGCTCGCCCGCGCCCCCGGCTCGACGATCGGGATTGGACAACGCTCGGCGTGCAGAGCTACCACACCTACCTACGCGCCCTGCAACTGACCGGGCGCACAGTGCGCGCCGGGCGGAGTATGCGTTGACCGTGACGATTCCACCCGATTCCCCCGGCAATCCGCCAGACGCCGCGACCCCTATTGCCCCCCGCTCGACGGCCGGGCTCGGGCGCACCGCGGGGCGCGGGGCATCGACCACGCTGGTCGGCCAACTGATCCGTATCGGCGTGCAGCTCGGCGGTATCGTCGTGCTCGGTCGGCTGCTCGAACCGAGCGACTACGGGCTGGTCGCTTCGGTCGCCGCGATCATCGGCGTCGGCGAGGTACTGCGCAACTTTGGGCTGTCGTCGGCCGCCATTCAGGTCCGCGACCTGAGCCGTCACCAAAAAGACAACCTGTTCTGGATCAACAGCCTGATCGGGCTCACACTCATGCTGCTCGGCGTGCTGATCAGTCCGCTCATCGCCACCCTCTACGGCGACAGTCGCCTGGTACTGCTCACCCAGGTGCTCGCCGGAACGTTTCTCCTCAACGGCCTCGCCACCCAGTTTCGCGCGGACCTCAACCGAAACTTTCACTTCGCTGCCCTGACCGGGTCGGAGATCGGTGCGCAGGTCGGCGGGCTCGCGATCGGCATCGTGATGGCCCTGAACGGTTTCGGCTACTGGGCCCTCGCCGGTCAGCAGATCAGCCAGGGAATTCTTACACTCTTCATCCTGGTTCCGATCACCGGCTGGTTTCCGGGCTGGTATCACCGCAGAGCGCCTATGCGCCACCTGATTCTGTTTGGATCAAACCTGGCCGGTACCCAGCTTCTCGGTTACGCCAGCCGCAATACCGACACGATTGTGATCGGCGCAACGCTCGGTGCCGGTCCACTCGGCCTGTACAACCGGGCGTTTCAACTGCTGTTGCTGCCGCTCAACCAGATCAACGGTCCCTCCACCCGGGTGGCCCTGCCCGTGTTGGCGCGGTTGCAGGATGACCCGCCCAAGTACGATCGGTTCATTCTGCTGGGGCAGACCATTATGCTGCACGCGGTTACCATCGTGCTCGCGTTCTCCTGCGCCCAGGCGCTTCCGATCATCAGCATCGCCCTCGGGAGTCGGTGGCTCGGCTCCGCGCCGATCTTTCAGATTCTCGCCATCGCCGGCTTCTTCGAAGCGGCCGCATACGCCACCTACTGGGTGTTCCTGTCCAAGGGCGTCACCAGGCAGAACCTGTACTTCGCCCTCACCACCCGGCCGCTGCTCGTGGCGTTTGTGCTGCTCGGCTCACTCTTTGGCGTATACGGCGTAGCCGCCGGGTATGCGCTCGGCGTCGCCCTGATCTGGCCGATCGGTCTGTGGTGGATCAGCCGGGTGACAGACGCCCCGGCGCGGGCCATGTTCCTGGCCGGCGTGCGCGCCATTCTCGGCTATGCTTTCGCGACCGGCGTCAGCTGGGCCGCCGTGCAGTGGATCCCCATCGACCTGCCGTTCGCGCGCGTCGGGCTGGGCGGAGTCGCCCTGCTGGCGGCAATCGGCGTCGTCATGCTAATCTGGCCAATCTTCCGCCGCGATGTGCGATCGATCAGCCAGGCCCGCAGCTTTCTGCGTTCCGCGAAGGCGTCGAAGACGGGCACACCCTCCACCGGCTCTGACCCAGTGGCATCTGCCCATACGTCCTCTCGAACCCGCAAGGCGAGACGCCTCAGGCTCCGCATCGCTCGCCGCCTGGACCGCCTCGTGCACGGACTCGCCGCGGCGTCCGGTCTGCCCTATCTGCGCGATCGCGCCGCGTTGAAGCGGGCAACCGACCAGCTCCGTCCGTTCGATGTGCGCAGTCAACGCGCTCACGTGCTCCTCGCCCCGCCCGGCGAGGGCAACATCGGCGATCAAGCCATGGTGGAAGCCTTCCTGGAAAACGTGTCGGGACCGGTGCAGATTCTTGTGCGCGGGCCTGCCGACGTGCGTATTCCACCTCAACACGCCTGGCGGGCGCAGCTCGTGCCGATTCCGCACCTGATCTATGGCACGGCACGGGTCCACCGGCAGGCCATGGTGATGCTGGCCCGCACACTCGATTGCGCCCTATCGCTTACCGTCATCGGCGCCGACATAATGGACGGCGCCTACAGCGTGCGTGCATCCGCGCGACGAGCGGATGTTGCCAGCCTGGCCCGTAGCGTCGGCATCGACGCGCGCATCCTCGGCTTCAGCTGGAACGGACACGCCAACATCGGGGTACGACGGTCGCTCGCGCGAGCAGGCCGACTCGGCACCCGACTGCAGGTGCGCGACCCGATTTCAAGCGCCCGAGCCCGCGCCAACCGCTTCGAGAACGTGGTCGATGTCGCCGATGCTGTGTTCGCGGCCCGCACCAGCTCCGCGGTGGCGGCGAAGGAATATCTCGGGGCCACGCCAGCGCGCTATGCCGTCGTGAACGCGAGCGCGCTGGTCGGCCGCAGCTTTGACCAGACCATGGAGTATGTGCGTATCGTCACCGCGCTACTGGAGTCGGACCTCACCGTCGTGCTGCTGCCGCATGTGGTGCGCCACAGCGGTGACGACGCGGCCGCCTGCCGGGCGGTGTTCGATCGGTTGACCGAAGTCAGCGGCACGGACCCCCGGGTCGTACTCGTGAAGCGGCTGCTCACCCCGGCCGAGGTGCGCGGACTGTGCGCTGGTGCCGAGATCGTGCTGACCGGACGCATGCACCTTGCCATTCAGGCCATGTTTCATAACGTGCCAGCCGTTGCACTCTCAACCCAGGGCAAGGTCGCCGGCCTGATGCGACTCTTTGACACCGAGGAGCTGTGCGTTGAGCCGGGCATCGGACTATCGGCGCGCATTATTCCGGTGGCGGGGGCGGTACTGGCCGACCGGGACCGTTATCGCGCGCACTTGGCCGCACGACTGCCCGAGGTACAGCGCCTGGCCGCGCTGAACTTCTCAGCGCTGTCGAGCACAGCACTGTCGAGCACCGAGCGTTCCCGTTCCCCAATTCAGAGCCCGACCGCTTCTCATCTGACCGACCAGAACCCGACTTCACAGAATCCGACTTCATAGAACGCCACTTGATAGAACGCCACTTCGCCGTACCCGACTTCGTCCAGATAGGGCCCCGCATGACATTCTCCGCACAGACTCCGCCCGACCGTGCTCGCGGGTACCCCGCTCTCCGTCGCATCCTGTTTGTAATTCCCTCGCTGCACGGCGGCGGCGCGGAATTTGTGGCTCGCACCTGGATGGGCTGGCTTGCCGACCAGGGCTATGAGGTGCGGGTGGTGCTGACCGCCGCGGAGGTGAAGCCGGGATATCTGCCCGACGGGGTTGAAGCATCGTCGCTGGCTACACAGCACGGCCACGTGCGGAAGGCCGTTGCGCTGCGCCGCAGCCTGCGGGACTGGCAGCCCGACGTGGCGATAGCCCTGCAGGCGCACCCGAACCTCGTTCTGCTGACCGCCGCCCAACTGGTGCCCGCCCGCCTGCGACCCCGTGTGCTCGTGAGCGAGCGCAACCTGGTCTCCCTCGGACTGCGTGGGTCGAACCTTGCCCACCGGGTAAAAATCTGGTTTGCCAAGCGTCTGTATCGGTGGGCAGACCACGTGATCGCCATTTCGCATCCGGTCGCCGCCGAAATGGTCGCCGCGTTCGGGGTACGCGGCGACCGCATCACCGTGGTCGCCAACCCGGCGACGGCGAAGCTGCGCGGTACCCCGCGCGGGCACGGTACGACGGGGGCGCACGCACGCGTGGGTGGCGACCCTGTGGACGTGACTGAGCCCGGCGGCACCACGATCGTGACGCGATCACACCGTCAGCCCGGATCGACCAATGGTATTCAGATCGTGCTGGCCTGCCGCCTGGTCGCCCAGAAACGTCCGCTCCTGGCGATAGCGGCTGCGGCCGAGCTCGCTCGTCGCGGCGTGCCCGTGGAAGTTGTCTCGTTCGGCGGCGGACCGCTGCTCGAGCAGGTGCAGGCTGCAGCCCGGCAGCAGAACGTGGTTTTTCACCATCGGGGCTGGGTTGAGAACTGGTTCGACCACTTCGGCGACAACGCTGTGGCGCTGCTGCCGTCGAGCCGGGAAGGCTTCGGCAATGTGCTCGTCGAGGCGGCTGCGGCCGGATATCCGGCGGTCGCGGTCTCGGGGGCGCTCGGGGTAGCGGATGCGATTGTGCCCGGCATCACGGGCGAACTCGCGCTGTCCGAGCATCCGGCTGACCTTGCCGACGCCATTCTGCGAGCGGCCGATCTGTCGCTGCAGAACATTGAACCCTGGCTGGCCCGCTTTTCTGAGGAGGCGAGCGGCGGTGATCTGGAACGGGTACTGCTTCGGGTCGTGGAGCGCACATGAAAATCTTTGCCTCGGCCATGGGCCAGATCGACAACGTCGGTGACACCGCGCTGCGGCGGGCCTTTCTCAACGCCCTGCGCGAGGCCGGGGAGCTCCAGGTGTTTGTGGGGGGCCGATCCGATCACTACCTGAGCGGGCTCGGCCTGCACGGCGAAGATCGGGTGTACCGCACGAGCACCGAGTGGCGACACGAGATATCTCGGTCGACGCTGCGGGAGGCATCCGTTTATGCCTTCAACGCAGGCGAAATCGAGTTACAACGTGCCTACGCGCTGCGCTACCTTCGCCTGGCGCCACACCTCGCGCTCAATCGACTGCGTGGCGGGCACGCCGTGCACACCGGGTTCGGTGTGCGTCAGAAAACCGCCTGGCGCATTCCCGTGGCAGCGACACTGCGCCTCTGCGACCTCGTCGCCTGGCGGGACGCCTACAGTCGCAGCACGATGGGGCTTGGTCACGTCGCTCCCGACTGGGCTTTCGCGACCGGCGCAGCGGATGCAGACCTGCTCGCGTCGACGGCCAACCGCCCGCTGCTCGCCGTCTCGGTGCGCTACAACGGACGACGCCCCGACGATGCGTGGCTGGGGGCTCTGCGGGGCCTGGCCGACAGCCTCGGGCTCGACGTGGTCGCCGTGGCACAGATCGAACGTGACGGCCCGCTCGCGAAGGAACTCGCGGCGACACTCGGTGGTACGGCCCTGGTCTGGGATGGCCCCGACCATCTCACACAGGAACAGAAGCTGCGCGAGGTGTATCAACGCTCGCTACTGGTGGTGAGCGACCGGTTGCATGCTGCCGTCATCGGGCTGACCGAGGGCGCGCTGCCGCTCGTGATCGCCGATGCTGGCCCATCGAAGGCGGCCCGCACGCTCGATGCGGTCGGCATCAAGGGCGCCACGATAGGCTGGATTATGCCCGACCCGGCGGCACTCGAACGCCGGGCGAGTGATGTGATCAGCCGTCGGGAGCCAATTTTGCGCCATGTGATTGAAGCCCGCGCCGCTCTGCAGGATCTGACCCGCTCCATTCGAAAGCTGACCGCGTGACCGGGGCCGGTGCACCGGTCGTGAGCGTCATCGTACCGGCTTACAACGCAGCTGATTTTCTCAACGGCGCCATTGAACGGCTGCTGCACCAGACAATCGGCGCAGATTCTGCCGCGATCGAGATCATCGTGGTTGACGACGGTTCAACGGATGCGACGGGCCAGATTGGCGCGGAGGCGGCAGCCGCGCACCCGAACGTTCACTTCTATCGTCAGGAGCGGAACGGCGGCGTTGCTCGCGCCAGAGCCCGCGCGGTGGCCGAAAGCCACGGGGAGTTTCTGTGGTTCATCGATTGTGACGACGACTGGTCAGACCGGGCGCTCGAGAAGCTCGTCGCTGCGGCCCGGTCGACGAGCGCCGACGTGGTCGTCTGCGGTGCGGAGTATGTCTATCCCGGGCGGCGGCGCCCACTGGCCGCGCCCGGACTGACCGCACCGATCACCGGTGCGGAAGCCTTTCGCCTGCTGCTGGACGGCGAGCTCACCGGTCATCTCTGGAACAAGCTGTTCCGACGTACCCTCACCCGCGAGATCGAGTTCACACCGGCGCGTGTGCACTCCGACCTCGCCATGGTCGCCCAGCTGCTCGCTGCGGCCGATCGGGTCGCGATGATCAGCGACGTGCTCTACTCCTATGTGGTGCGCGGCGGGTCGATCATTCGCTCGAGCCCCCGCCGCGCGGAATCGCTGCTGCTGGTGGAGCAGGCCGTCACGACGGCGGCGATCACCCTCGACACCCGCATCATCGGCTCGAACTCCTATGGTTACTTTCGGTTGCGCTATGTGCTGCTCTCCGGGTTGAAGGATGCCCTGAGCGGCCCCTACGACGCCGAGGAACGCGAGGAGATCATCGCCGAGCTGCGCTCTCGATTGACCTGGCGCCTCGTACTACTCGCCGCACGTCGCCGCGATTGGAAGCGACTGGCGTTGGCCGGTACAGCCAAGGTGAGTATGCGATTGTACCGTCGGGTGCTGCGCCTTGCCGCCGAGCAGGGTGCCGCCTGAATCGACATCGGCGTGCCTGCTGAGGCAGCAGCTACGGCGCCCGCGAAGCGCGCAGGATTTGCTCACAGAGTTGGGCTTGAGGTGCGCCAGGTTTGGGCGGGGTCCCAGGTTTGGGTGGGGTCCCAGAGTAGGGGTGGGGTCCCAGAGTAGGGGTCCGCGTATGCGGGGTCGGCCGTTGATAATGCGGATTGTCCAGCCGCTGGTGTCGATGGTGTGGTGGTGGTACCAGCAGAGGAGTACTCCGTTGTCAACGTTGGTGGGTCCGCCGTGGTGCCCGGCGCTGACGTGGTGGGTTTCGGTCCTTTGTGGGGGGGGGATAGCGCAGCCGGGGATAATGCAGCCGCCGTCGCCGTCGCCGTCG
>JBBRBV010000026.1:0-37077 GCA_038205545.1 Actinomycetales bacterium | reverse complement strand
GCACACCATCCAAAGCCGCCGAGAGACTCGCACCGGCCTGAGCAATGACCTCCACCCGAGAAAACAACGGCTCCGAGCTGGACTCGGGCGGGGCGGTGAGGGTCATGGCTACGGTGCCTCCTTCACCCACAATTATAGCCCTAAACAACCCTAAAGGCGAGAAAAACTCATAAGTTTACTGATTCCTCTTCAAATATTTCTGCGAAAATGAAGGTGACCAAATGGATAGTTCAGCACCGCGAAGCCACCTATGGGCCACCTGCCCAACACCGACGCGGCAAACTACGCTGGGGGGATGACCACTGGCCCGATCACTCCTCCCCCCGCCACCCAGATCGCCGCTCCCGTCGCTGCTAAGAAGCCGCTTCGCCGCGTTCACCACAACGACGTCTACGTCGACGACTATGAGTGGTTGCGCGATAAGGACAGCCCCGAGGTCATCGCCCATCTCGAAGCCGAAAACAGCTATACGGAGGCTCGCACCGCCAACCAGGGACCTCTCCGGCAGCAGATTTTCGGTGAAATCAAGACGCGCACGCAGGAGACCGACCTCAGTGTTCCGGTGCGTCGCGGCGACTACTGGTACTACACCCGCACCGTCGCGGGTCGGGAATACGGCATCCACTGTCGGGCGCCCATCAGTGGCCCCGACGACTGGGCCGCCCCGCTGGTGGGCGACACCTCCGCAACCGCCCCCGGCCTGCCCGGTGAACAGATTCTGCTCGACGACAACGTCGAAGCCGAGAACCACGAGTTCTTCTCGCTCGGCAGCTTCGATCTCAGCGACGACGGTACCCACCTGCTCTACGCTGTCGATATTGAGGGCGACGAACGCTACACGATCCGCGTTCGCACCATCGCGACCGGCGAAAACCTGCCGGACACCATCCCGAACACCAGCGCCGGCGCTCTGTTCGACCCGAGCGGCCGCTACCTTTTTTACACCACGGTCGATGATTCCTGGCGCCCCGACACCGTGTGGCGGCACGAAATCGGCAGCATGCGAGACACTGACATCAGCATCTTTCACGAACCCGACGAGCGGTTCTGGGTGGGCGTGGGCATCACGCGCAGCCGCAAATTTCTTATGATCGAGGCTGGCTCGAGCGTTACGACGGAGAGTTGGGTGCTTGATGCGAGCGACCCGACCGGCGAATTCACCGTGGTCTGGCCGCGGCAGGACAACACGGAATACGACGTGGAACATGCGGTTATCGATGGTGAGGACCGCCTGTTGATCGTGCACAACGGGGGTGCTGCCATTAACTTTGAGCTGGTCAGCGTCGCGGCTCGAGACCCGCAGGGTGACAAGCGGATGCTGCTGCCCCACGACCCCGAGGTGCGCCTCGAGAGCGTCGACGCCTTTGCTGACTTTCTCGTCGTGGAATACCGGCGGGAGGGCCTCACCCGCCTCGCCATTGACCGGCATGACGCGAGCGGGATGACCGAGCTCGACTTCGACGAGCCGTTGTTCACCGTCGGCTCGGCCGGCAACCCGGAGTGGACGCAACCGACTCTGCGGTTCGGCTACACGAGCTTCGTCACTCCCTCCACGGTCTACGACCTCGTCGTCGCCACCGGTGAACGACGCCTACTCAAGCAGCAGCCCGTGCTCGGCGGCTACGACGAGGCTCTCTACGAACAGCGGCGCGAGTGGGCGATCGCCGACGATGGCACCCGCGTGCCGATCTCGCTGGTCTACCGCCGCGACCTCGTTTCGCCCGGCACACCCGCACCGACACTGCTGTACGGCTACGGCTCGTACGAGCAGAGCATCGATCCCGGGTTCGGCATTGCCCGGCTTAGCCTGCTCGACCGTGGCATGATCTTCGCGATCGCGCACGTACGCGGTGGCGGCGAACTCGGCCGTATCTGGTACGAAAACGGTAAAACCACGACCAAGCGCAACACCTTCACTGACTTCGTGACCTGCGCCCGGCACCTGATCGACGAGGGCTTCACCACTCCCGATCAGCTGGTCGCGGAGGGCGGTAGCGCTGGCGGCCTGCTGATGGGCGCCGTTGCCAACCTCGCGCCCGAGTTGTTCTCCGGAATCCTCGCCGAGGTTCCGTTCGTTGATGCGCTCACCTCAATCCTTGACCCGTCGCTGCCGCTGACCGTGATCGAGTGGGACGAATGGGGCGATCCCCTGCACGACGCCGAGGTGTATGCCTATATGAAGTCGTACTCCCCCGTCGAGAACGTGCGCGCCGGCGCCTACCCCGCAATTTTGGCGGTGACCAGCCTGAACGATACCCGGGTGATCTACGTGGAGCCAGCTAAGTGGGTGGCCAAGCTGCGCGAGGTGGGAGCAGATGCCCTGCTCAAGACCGAAATGTCGGCCGGTCACGGCGGTGTTTCTGGTCGGTACAGTGCTTGGCACGAACGCGCGTTCAACTACGCCTGGGTGCTCGACGCTGCCGGCCTGAACCCGCCCACGAGCGATAGTTAGGTCCGTGGCGGATTCTTCGGGTGCCCCGACGAACGAGCCAGACGGGGCACCCGCCTGGAAGCTGCTGGTGCTGCCGCCGGAGCAGCCGCGTGGGGCATCCACTCTGCCGCGCATTGGTAATTTTGGGCAGCCGCGTACCCAGGCGACCGGCCCGAAAGTTCCGATGGGACTGCAGTTTGAGCTGCGCGAACAGACTCCTCGCACCAATGATCGCTGGCGGGGTGCCACTGCCAAGCCGGTGAAAGCGCTCGTGGCCGGGCACGGCGAGTTTCGGCTCGGTGTGCGGCCGGTTATTCACAATGCCAACGGCAACTGGGTACGCAGCAATATCACCTGGAGCCACCTCACCTTTCAGCTCAACCGGTTCAATCTCGATCCCGAACACCACCGTTGGATCTCGCAGTTCGCCGCCCTCTACAAGGCTGTGCGCGAGGTCTACACGAGTCAGGAAACTGACTGGATCTATCTCGACAACTTCACGAGCCCCTTACTGTGGCCACTGCTGCGTGAGGCGGAGCAGCTCGGCATCGGTTTCGTCGGCAACACGAAAGACGTGCTCGTGCGAGTCGGTTCGATCGCTGTGGTCAGCCTCGACGCTGCCCAAGCGGATGCTGCCGGCCCGTTGACACTGCAATCCCGGCTGCACATTGACGGTGTCGCTCACGCGCTCGATGCCGCCGGAGTCATCGCCGGCCACGGGGTCTACAGCGTCTGGTTCGGCACACCGACCGTGTTCACCCTCGCGCCAACGGCTGGTCCGCTGACCGGCGAGCAGCGTCACCTCCTCGGTCAGACCGCACCGGCGAGCGTTCCCCCGGCCGAAACGGCGGAGTTTTTGGGCACGGTCTACCCGCAGTTGCAGCGCCGAGTCGCCATCACCAGCACGGATCGCTCGGTGCTTTTTCCCGAGGTTCTGCCTGATAACTTCGAGCGCGCCGAACGGCCTCGCCTGGTGATCACGACCGTGGAGACCGACCAGCGAGACTGGTTCGACCTCGGGGTCATTGTGACGGTTGGGGAGATCACCGTGCCATTCGGCCCGCTGTTCAAAGCCCTCGCGAAGGGCCAGACCCGCCTGAAACTCGTCGACAACAGCTATCTCTCGCTCCAACAGCCCGAGTTTGAGCAACTGCACAACCTCATCAACGAAGCCCGCGCCCTGCAGGAATGGGAGACCGGGCTGCGCATCAGCCGGTATCAGGCCAGCCTGTGGAGCGATTTTGAGGATCTGGCCGACGAGACCGTGCAAGCCGTGTCGTGGCGAGCGACCGCCACGGGACTCACCGGTCTGGTCGAAATCGCCGCGACCCCGCTGCCAGCAGCCGTGCACGCCACACTCCGTCCCTACCAGCAGGAGGGCTTTGCGTGGCTCGCGTTTCTGTGGACGCACCAGCTCGGCGGGGTTCTCGCCGACGATATGGGGCTCGGCAAGACCCTGCAGACCCTCGCTCTGCTGGTGCACGCGACCGAGTCGAAACCGGGACCGTTTCTGGTCGTGGCGCCGACATCCGTGGTGGCGAACTGGCTGAATGAGGCGACGCGCTTCACGCCCGGGCTTCGGGTGGCAACGCTCACGGCCACCGAGTCAAAAAATCGAACCCGCATAGTGGATGCCGCCACCGATATAGACGTGCTCGTCACCTCGTACGCGCTATTCCGTCTCGATTTCGACGCCTATCAGGCGGTGCGCTGGGCCGGTCTGATTCTCGATGAGGCGCAGTTCGTGAAAAACCGCACCAGCCGGGCCTATGCCTGCGCGAAAGAGCTGAACACGCCGTTCAAACTGGCGATCACCGGCACTCCGCTGGAGAACAACCTCATGGACCTCTGGTCGCTGTTCAGCATCGTGGCCCCTGGATTGTTCGCGTCGGCGCGCAAATTTACCGAGGACTACGTGCGGCCGGTGACGCGCGGCGAGAGCCCGGAGCGGCTCGCGAAACTGCGCCGACGCATCCGCCCGCTGATTTTACGCCGCACCAAGGAGGTCGTGGCTCGCGACCTGCCGCCCAAGCAGGAGCAGGAACTGCGGATCGCTCTCAACCCGACGCACCAGAAGCTCTACGACACGTTTCTGCAGCGCGAACGGCAGAAACTGTTTGGGCTGATCGAGGAGCTTGACAAGAACCGGTTCATCATTTTTCGCTCGCTCACCCTGCTGCGGCTGCTGAGCCTGGATGCCTCGCTCGTCGACCAGAAGTATTCCGGCGTGCGCTCCAGCAAGCTGGATGCCCTGTTTGAGCAACTCGATGATGTCGTTTCTGAGGGGCATCGGGCGCTCATTTTCAGCCAGTTCACGTCGTTTCTGAAACTCGCTGCGGCCAGGCTCGACGCACAGGGCGTTCCCTATTGCTATCTCGACGGGTCGACGTTGCGGCGGAGCGAGGTGATCGACCGTTTCAAGAGCGGTGCTGCTCCGGTCTTTCTGATCAGCCTCAAGGCCGGCGGCTTCGGGCTCAACCTGACCGAAGCCGACTACGTTTTTCTGCTGGACCCGTGGTGGAATCCGGCGACGGAGACGCAGGCCGTAGACCGCACCCACCGCATCGGCCAGACCCGCAATGTGATGGTCTACCGGCTGGTCGCCACCGGCACCATCGAGGAGAAGGTTGTGGCGCTTCAGAGGCAGAAGTCGCAACTCTTCACCGCGGTTCTCGACGACGACGCCATGTTCGGCACCTCGCTCACCGCCGACGATATTCGCGGCCTGCTGGAACCCTAAACGTCGCTCGAAGCCGCCCACAGGTTGATGCCGTTATTCACAGCGTGCACGTCGATGGCGGCCAATTCCTCTGCGCTGAACTCGAGGTTCTGCAGTGCTCCCACGTTGGACTCGAGCTGAGCCACCGAGGATGCCCCGATGAGCGCGCTGGTCACCTCAGGATTACGCAATACCCAGGCCAGGGCGAGTTGCGCGAGCGACTGTCCGCGCGCGGAGGCAAACTCCGTCAAGGCTCGAATGTGAACCAGCGTCGCCTCGCTCACCATGGATTTCGTCGCTGATCCCTCTCGCGCGACGCGGGAATCCGACGGAATACCGCCGAGGTAGCGATCGGTGAGCAGCCCCTGGGCGAGCGGCGAGAACGCAATGCACCCCGCACCGATGTCGTCGAGAGTGGCGAGCAGGTCACCTTCGACCCACCGGTTGAACATGGAGTAGGAGGGCTGATGAATCAACAGCGGTGTGCCGAGGTCGGCCAGGATCGCCTCGGCTTCGCGGGTTCGCCCGGGCGAATAGGAGGAGATGCCGGCGTACAGGGCGCGCCCGCTCGTGACGGCGGTGTGCAGGGCACCCATCGTCTCCTCGAGCGGGGTATCCGGGTCGGCGCGATGCGAGTAAAAGATGTCTACGTAGTCCACGCCCATCCGAGAGAGAGACTGGTCGAGGCTCGACAACAGGTACTTGCGGCTGCCGAAATTGCCGTACGGACCCGGCCACATGTCGTAGCCGGCCTTGGTGGAGAGCACGAGCTCATCTCGGTGACTCTGGAAGTCTTCGCGGTACAGCTGGCCGAAGTTCGTTTCGGCTGCCCCGTAGGGTGGTCCATAGTTGTTGGCGAGGTCGAAGTGGGTGATGCCGAGGTCGAAGGCCCGACGCAGAATGGCTCGCTGCGTTGCGAGCGGCTTGTCATCGCCGAAGTTCTGCCAGAGGCCGAGCGAAATGGCGGGAAGTTTGAGCCCGCTGCGGCCCGCGCGACGGTACGGCATGGACTCATAACGGGATTCCTCCGGAAGATACGTCATCTGATCATGATCTCATTCTTCTTCTGTGCGGTATGCAGTGGGTGAGTTCGCGGATCACGCATCGAGCTGTTCGACAGCAGCGTGATCGCGCAGGTAGCGGGCGAACCCGGCCGGGGCGCGCCCGACCCGCCGGCCCGAAGTCAACACAGGAATCAGCGCGGTACGGGACTCGGTCACCCCGAGGCTGCGCAGCGCGGCGACCAGAAGGACGTCTTCATCGCGGTCCACCGGCGCAAACTCCCCGGCTTCAAGATAACGGTCGGCACGTACCCCCAGATTGGCGCCGTGAATGTGCGGATGCCCCTCATCGAGCGTATGTAGGCCCTGCCAGCGCGACAGCTCCTGGCTGGTCAGATAGTCGTCGGGCTGCACCGTTCCGAGCACGAGCTCGGCCCCGTTGCGGGCCAGCGCCAACTGGGTGACGAGCCAGTTCGGCGGCACGGCAGAGTCCGCATCGGTCGTCGCGATCCAGATTCGCGCAGCGGATGCTGTGACAACGGTTCGTGACGACGGCAGCAGACCCAGCGCGTGCCTAATACCGTCGCGGCGAGCGACACCAACGGCTCCAACCGCGACCTCGTAACGGCTGAAGCTTTTCCAGTGGGCGGCGACTTTCACAGACTGATCGGTGCACCGATCAAGCACGAGGAGCACGGATACTGGCGGTCGGTCCGGCTCAGGCACAGCGGCCAGCGCATCCATCGCTGCGGTGAGCGCGCGAAGACAACGGGGCAGCAACACCTCTTCATTGCGCACGGGCACGACTATCGCCACAGCCTCGATCGGACCGGTGTCAAGAGAACCAGCGTCGACGGGTTCGGTCATGGAACCAGCCCGTCACGCTGGGCGACCGACAGAGCCGGACGTTGTTCGTAGACTTCGAGCACGAAATCCCGTTCCAGGTGGTGCACCGTGCGTTGCAGCCCGACCACGCGGGTCAGCTGGGCGTGCACGGCGTCGCCGGTGAGCGGATAGTCTGCAACCGGATGCCGCCAATGACAGGCCACGAGCACTCCCCCCGGGGCCAGGCTGGCCCGGCACCGCTCGAGCAGGCGCTGCAGGTCGGGGATCGAGAAGTAATACCCGACCTCAGACAGCACGATCAGTCCGAACTCTCCCTCAGGCCAACCTTCCGGGAGCGTTCGTCGTTCAAAACTCACGCCGGGGTGTCCCTTGAGGCGTTGTCGAGCAATGACTAGAGGTTGCTCGACCAGATCGACTCCCAGAACGGTATCGCAGCGGTCGGCCAGTTCTGCGGTGAGCACACCATTCGAGCATCCCAATTCGAGAGCGGGACCAAACCGCTGCCGAGGCAGGGCCGCGATCAGGGCCGCGCGCTTGCGCTTTTCGTACCATCGTGTTTCGAAACCCCACGGGTCCGGTCCCGAGGAGTAAACCGCGCTGAAATAGCCCGCTTCAAGCGTGCGGCGTGGGTCGGCGGGGGAATCCGCCGGAGAGTTCGTGGATGCCTCGCCGGCATCGTTCGGCGGCACACTCACCTCGATCAGTGTCTCGTAGTTGCGCGCGAAGTGCGCACGAAAGTCGGCCGGAACGATGGTTTCATCGCCGGGCGAATCCGACAGGGGACCAATCTGGCTGCGGTGCAACGCGAGGGCTCGTGCCTTTTTCTTGCGTTCTGCCGGAGTCAGATCGAACAACCACACAGAATCGACCGACCAGACCGCATCACCGGGGGTCGACCAGTGCCAGGCCCAGATCGGGTACTCGAATAACCGCGCGCTGCGCTCCGCCGCCGCCGCCCGCGCAGCCGCACTGGCGGCAGCATGATCCGGATGCCCGTCGGCCCGCCACGGGGCCACCACCCAGGTAGAGGGCCCGGCACCTCCGATTGCCGCCGCGATCGCGCCGCGGGCCAGATCTGCATGTTCCGCCAATTTGCCGTCCGGAAGTTCCAACAGGTGCACCCGGGCGTCGGGGGCGAGGTGAGCGACGGCATCCGTTACTTCGATGCGGCGGATCTGCGCGAGACGGTCGGGATCGTGGGTCGATGATTTGGGGTGAGACGCCTCACCATTACTCAGCACAATGACCTCGATCGGTACTCCCAGTCCGGCCACATGGGTGATGAGCCCGCCAACGCCGAGACTCTCATCGTCGGGATGCGCCGACACGACAATCAGGCGTTCAAGGGCGTCCACGCCGAGCGAGTTGAACCGATCGGGCCAGCGCGCTGCCTCCCAGACTCTCTCGGATGTGCCGCTGTCGGAATGATTGAAGGTCACCACGGTGTTTTCCCCCTCGCCACGAGCATGTGACCCAGGGCAGCGTCATCGCGCTCGGCATGGTGTTGGCGTACATACAATTGTAGATCGGCCAAGCGCTGGGCGTGCCGGGAATCGAGAGCTAGGGGGGCCGGCCCAAGCGCATGCCCGATATGGAACATCACATCGTCGACCGTGCGGGCGACGATCCCCCGCACCCGTGCGGCGAGCAAAGAACCGTCCGCGCCGTCGGCGTCGCCAGAGTCTATGGACGCGGCTGCCGCCGTGAGGGTGGCCTCTGCCCCCGTCACGGCAAGGTCAACCGCCCCGAGGTGGGCGAGGGCAATCTGATCGGGGTTGCGGCCCTGCGCGGAGTCGTACAGCGTGCGAGCCATTCCGACGGCACCACCCCACCACACCGCGGCCACTCCGATGCCGCCCCAAGCGAATCCTGGCCGCTGCAGGTACCATCCCTCCTCGCCGACGGCGTCGGCCGAGACGGCCGAGAAATCGACCGGCCCACTTACCACCTCGCGCAGTCCGCGCGCCACCCAGACGTCGTCGTGCGCCACGATCCCGGCTTGCCGCAGGTCGACAGAGAACAGCCGGCGCCCCTGGTCACCGTTCGGGCTCGCGACCTGCGCTGTCACAAGCGCATGACTAAGCAGTCCCGCAAGGGAACACCACGGCTTGGAACCGTCGAGCCGCCAACGGTCGCCCTCGAGTGTCGCCGTGAGCGTCATGCCGGGCCCTTCAGCCGCGAATACACCCCAGGTCTGCTCGGGCCGAGCCCGATAGCGCGCCTGCGAGAGAATTGCGAGTGCGTCGAGATGTGCTTCGGCCACCCGAGCTGCCGTGAGATCGGCCGCCGCGAGGGCCGATAGGGTGTCAAAGAGTTGCTTCGTACGTCCCTCCCCCGGTCGGGGAACAGATTCGAGACTGCTCGCGAGCGTTAGCGCCCGCCGCACGTCACCGTTGACCGCAGCAGCGGCAGCGGCGAGATCACCGCGAAGAGCGGATACGTCAGCTTGTCGCAAGCTCGATTCAAGCCTCATGACTGCTTCTCGGCTCACGACGCCCGGTCGTCTATCGTCAGGAGGCCCGCGAGGCGGACGTCGACGCGGAACGCTTTCGAGGCTTGCGGTTCTCCGCGCTGACCATCCAGGCGTACTGCTCGAGTTTTTCGATGAACGCGTGCAGAAGGTCCGCGCTCGTGGGATCTTCTTCGTCGACCTCATCGTGCACCTTTCGGATGTTGTCGACCGCGGCATCGAGCCGTTCGGTGATGAGCGTTACCGTCTCGGCCGTGTCGACTTCGCCGTCGGGAAACTTAGGCAGGTTGGTGGTTTTGGTGACCGTCTCGCTGCGACCGTCGGGCAGGGCATCGAGGGCGCGCATCCGCTCGGCAACTTCGTCGGAGAATTCGCGAGCGTCGAGAATGATCTCGTCGAGTTGAAGGTGCAGGTCGCGAAAGTTCTTGCCCACAACGCTCCAGTGCGCCTGCTTGCCCTGAACGTGCAGCTCGATCATGTCAACGAGTACGGATTGTAGATTATTGCTGAGGGTTTCGGAGGCGTGCATGGTGTCCTTTCAATAGAGATGAAGCCGTAGATAGTGCCGCGACCATATCACTGCCCGACAATGTGGGTCACACAAAGAGCGCCTCCACAGACCGCATCTACGAGGTGCGGTCCGCGGAGGCTGCTGCCGGGCTGACTACGCGGTGACAGCTAAGCAGTGACGTCGCCGCGCCAGCCACCATTCTGGTTAGCGGGGTCTTCGATGAAGGACTTAAAATTCTGCAGGTCCTTCTTGATCACGTGGTCGTCGACACCGAATACGGCGCCGACCTTTTCGAGAAATCCCTCGGCCTCCCAATCCAACTGCACGGTGACCCGGGAGGTGGAATCGCCCAGCTTGTGAAAGGTTACGACTCCGGCATGGTTTTCGTCGCCCCCAACGCTGTTCCAGGCGACACGCTCGTCCGGATGCTGTTCGGTAATTACGGCGTCGAATTCCCGGTCTGCTCCACCGATGCGAACTTTCCAATGCGTGTGAGTATCATCGCTCTGCTGAATGGATTCAACGTAGTCGAGAAAGTGCGGAAATGATTCAAACTGGGTCCACTGGTTGTAGGCCACGTTCACCGGAACATCTACGTCGATTGTTTCAATTACCTGTGTCATCGTTTAGTCCTTTTGTGGTTCGGTTCGTTGGATCAAGACGAATCGAACCTAGCGCGATATTCACCAATGCACTCTGCTCAGACGCTATTCACAGCGGGTATTGACGACGCCCCCAGCAACTACGGCTGGCGTGGCGCACGCGGCTTGCTGTATTTCTTGTGCGCGGTCTGCGGGGCGGTACCCAGGATGCGAGCGATATCGGCCCAGGTGCAGCCGCCGTCATGCATCGCGTTGACCGCTGCGGTCACTCGAAGGTTGACCTCCACGCGATCGCGCACAGCCCGTTCCAGCTCGCGTTCGAGAGCTCGATAGGGCCGGGCAATGTGAGGGGCCGGTTCGTGTTCTGTCGGCGTGACAGTGACGGGCTCGTTCGGCTGGTCGGGGGCAATACTGGTCATCGATAACCTTTCCACACAGCAATGTAGGCCCGTCGCGCGGCCGCGTCAACAGATTTTCACAGACACGCTGACGCATCCAGATAGAGGGCTACTGCCGTCCCTTCGAACGTGCGTGCGCTGTGGCAGAATCGGTGGCATGACATCCCAAGAGCCTTCCGGCGGAGACGCGCCCGGCAAGGTCGTTTCCGGCACGGTCGTTTCCGGCACGGTCGTTTCTGTCAGCCGTGACGAGGAGCACCGCTTCAGCAAGCCCGCGGTGCGCAGCATCCGCTTGTTGGCCGGAATCGGAGTGGAAGGCGACTCTCACGCCGGTGCCACGGTGCAGCATCTCTACGCGAAGAAGCGCAATCCCTTGGCTCCGAACCTCTGCCAGGTGCATTTCATAGCCGCCGAGCTGTTCGAGGCCCTGGTGCCGACCGGATATATCGTGGTACCGGGCGAACTCGGCGAGAACGTCACGACCGCCGGGATCGACCTTATGACCCTGCCGCTCGGTACCCGGCTGCACCTGGGCACTGAGGCCGTGGTCTCCATCACCGGCATGCGCAGCCCCTGCTCGCTCATTAACGGCTACCAAAAGGGCCTGATGAAACAGCTCATTAGAACGGATGCCGCCGGCGCGGTTCAGCGTCGCGGCGGCATCATGGGCGTCGTGGTCACCGGCGGAGTCGTGAACCCGGGAGACGGCATCCGGGTAGAACTGCCGGTCGGCGAGCAGATTCCACTCGGAGTGGTCTAACCGGGCCGCTTCACCACCATGACCCCGGGCCCACCTTATGAACGCGGGCCCAGGTTATAACGTGGGCCCGCGTTCCGGGCCCGGGCCCCGTGCACGAGACGTGGCTACTGGGGGTCAGCGGCGGTGTGGAACCACGGCGGGTAGACCGCAACCTTGGGCTTGAACGAGCTGGTCTTCAGGATGCCTCGAACAGTCGCGCGCACGTTATCGTTGCAGACGCCGATGAGTGTGATCCATTCCATCGGAACGGCGTCGGGTACCAGCAACTCGGCCTCACGAATCATCTCGCCGTCGGTTTCGGCGCGCAGGGTCTGCAGCATCCGTTCCGCAGTGGCCGACGTCGCGCCGAACCGGGTGAGGGTTCTGGCCGCGTCACCGTTGGTGACGACGACCACGCTGGGAGTCAGCGCGGCCTCGTCGTCCGTAGCAGCAGCATCCGTCGCAGCGAGGCCCGCACGCCCATCGTTGATCTTCTTCACCGTGCTCACGAGCATGACGAAGTCGAACGCCGCAGATCCATGAGCGTCGCGAGCTAGGCGCGCGTCAGCGTTTTCGGCGCGAATTCCTTCCCACACGGTCGCATTGGGAGAGAGAAAGAACGGCACGTACTCGGCGACGCTGCGTCCCTCGTCGCCGACGCGGGCTTCGCGTCGTGCATCGCGCGTTGCCGCAGCCGAAATATCAACGGTGGGTCGAGTTGTGAGGGCGTCGTTGGCGAGCAGGCTACCCCCCTGCAGAATCGCGGCGAGGTTACTGATGTGGGTGAGGTGGTACACCCGCTGCTCGTCAACGTTGTCGGTCGAGACTTTCTCTGCACGCACGGGGCGGGGTGCGCCGGGAACACGAACCGGGCGAGCCGTGCGGGCGGCCGGCAGCCCGGCCGTCGGCAGCGGATCGCGCAGCGACGACAGTTTCGGCGCCCGGGTCTTCTTGACCGGCGTAAGGGGCTCAGCAGCCGCTTGGGGATAGCACAGGGCGCACAATTGGCCCTCGAGTCCGTGAATGCATTCGTCGTCCAAGAGGAAAAGCCTTTCGTTACGCGGCTCGCGCCACCCGGAAAAGCCGAACGTGCATACCGCCTATCAACGTTACGTTCATTTGAGGTCCCGCAGTGACCGTTCTGAAGATTTCGGCGACACGAGCCAGACAATCGGGCCATCAACCCGGACCTCGATTTCTAGCTGATCAAGCCCGGACACGACCGTTCCACGGCGGACGTGGAATCGATGACGGTACCGTCCAGGTCGAAGGGGACGGCATCGACGGTGCGCTCAGCAGACTATTCTCGGTGGCAAAACCAGGTTCGGTCATCTGCAGTCCTTTGGTCGCAGCGGCTGGGCGCCGACGTTTCAAGGGCACGCCACCCGTTGCGACACGCCAGACCTTGCGGACCGGGCCGGTATCGTGGATACGACAACCGAGCGGGAGGCCGTACCGTGTGGACGACCGTTCTGGTGATTGCTGCCGTGCTGATTGGTTCCAGCATGCAGCGCATCACCGGCATGGGGTTTGCCCTGGTCGCCGCCCCCTTTCTGGTGCTGCTGCTTGGCCCGGTTGACGGAGTCATCGTGGTCAACGTGTGCGGGGCCCTCACCTCCGGCCTGATTTTGATGCGCGTGTTTCACCAGGTGGACTGGCGGCGCTACGGCATTCTCGCGGTGTGCGCCCTGGCTGGCATTATTCCCGGCTCGTACGTTTTGCAGTTTGTGCCGGTAGCGTGGCTCGAAATCTCGATCGGTGTGCTCGTAGCCGTTGGACTGACCGTCTCGGTAAATCTCGGCCGAGTCGTGGTGCGCGACCGGCTCAGTTTTCGCGCGGTTGCCGGCGTGACCAGCGGCTTCATGAATACAACGGCGGGAGTAGGCGGCCCGGCTGTGAGCATTTACGCGATCGCCACCGGGTGGCCGCAGCGTTCCTTTGCCGCAACAATGCAACCGTACTTTCTCACGATCGGGGTGGCATCCCTCGCCTCGAAATATGCCGTGGGTTCGGCCGATGTACCGCAGCTACCCGTGCTGGTGTGGATTCTGATCGGGTGCGCCTGCATCGTCGGACTCATCGTTGGCGACCGGCTCGCCAGGGTAATCGAGCCGCATGTCGCCCGGCGCCTTCTCGTGGTCGTGGCCTACCTCGGCTCATTCGCGACGATCGTTCGCGGTGTATTCGAGTTGCTCGTGTGAACTAGAGGACCGAGCAAACGCGCCGAGCGTGAGCGCCGGTGGCAGGCCGGCTAGATGGTGAAATCAACGCCCGGGGCGGATGCCGAGGCAGAATCCGCGCGGTGACGCGTGGCCTCCGTTTGCACCATTTGCTGGTCGGGGTAGGTGGCCCGAACCAGAATGGGCATGTGGTCGGAGGTGCCCTGCGGGAGGGTCTCAACGTCAGTAATGCTCAGGCCCATCGAGGTCGCGAGGTCAAAGTGCCCGCGAAAGAACTTATAGCGGGTGTAGGTGCGAGTATCGCTCAGCGTGAGGTCGTAACCGGACTGGTTTACCTTGTTGCCGAGCTTGCCCTGAAAAATCGGGTAGTTGTAGTCGCCGACCATCAGGGTGGGCAGCCCGGGGCCGAGAAGGCTGAGTTCCTCGTGGGCGGTTCGGATCTGGTTGCGGCGTAGGGAGTTGAGCGCTGTCAGTGGCGCTGCGTGAAACGAGGCGACCACGAACTCCCGGTGGGCGACATTGTCGACCAGACGGGTGGCGATGAGGCGTTCGTGTGCCGGCGCCGCGAGACGGTCGTGCAGGGACTTCTTGAGTGCGAAAGTCTCGGTCTTGATCGCGGTGAAGCGGTCTTTGCGGTAGTAGATCGCGAGGCCGAGCCGGTTGCGGTGGGTCGAGTCTGCAAGGTGCAGGTCGCCGACGTCGGCTGGCAGGTCGATCGTGTTGCATTCCTGCAGGCACAGAATGTTGGGACTGTAACGTTCGGCCAGAGCGACGAGTTCGCCGCTGGCGCGATTCTTGCGGAGGTTGTAGCTAATGACCCTCATGGCACCCGTCTCAGACTTGATGGCTATGGCTTAAGCCTACGACTCTCGCCGGGTCGAGGATAAAAATTCGACCCCAGTTGGCAGATGCGCAGGTGGCATCCAGCCTTTCTCCGGCCCGGGTCGACGGCTAACCGGCGCCGACGATGAGCAGTGTCACAGCGAAAACCAGCCCGGCCGCCAGGAAGGTAACGGTCGTGTAGCCGAGAATATCGCGCATCTTCAGCCCGGCGATGGCCAGCAGTGGCAGGGCCCAGAACGGCTGAATCATGTTCGTCCACTGGTCGCCATAGGAAACGGCCATGATCGCGACCGACGGGTCAACGCCCAGGCGATCGGCAGCGTCGAGCATGATCGGACCCTGCACCGCGAACTGGCCGCCCCCGGAGGGTACGAAGAAGTTCACCAATCCGGCCGAGAGCAGCGCCATCACACCGAACGTCGCCGGAGTTGACACATTCACGAAGAAGTCGGAGAAGACACCGATGAGGCCCGAACCGACCATCATGCCCAGGATGCCCGCATAGAGCGGAAACTGCAGCAGAATGTCGCCGACGTTCGACGCCGCATCCTTGGTGAGCCGAATGAGCTCGAACGGGTTGCGTACGAGCAGGAAAATGAGCGCGAGGAACGACCAGTTGACGATGTCGAGCGTGATGGTGCCACCTTCGACGAAGTGAATGACCAGGTACGCCACGAGCGCGAGCCCGACGATCAGGGTCAGGATGCGACTGGCGTCGAGCCGGTCAGCTGGCGTCACGACCGGCTCCTCGGCGACCGACTTCTCGCGCGCATCGACCCCAAGCACAAAGACGGGGGCATTACGGCGTGGGGCAACGAGGAACAGTGCGAGCGCGACAATCACAATGGTAACCGCGGCCGCCGTGATATTCCATGCGGAGAATGTCGTGTCGCCGAGAGGAATGGTGCGACCGATTTGCTCGGCCAGAAAGGAGCCATCGGTCGCCGCGGTGAGCGGTCCCGACCCGGAATAGCCCATGTGCCAGATCACAAAGCCGGAATATCCGGCGGCAACCAAGAGCGGAAAGTGCACCGGAACGTTTTTGGCGCGGAGTTGAAAAGCCACCTCCTTGGCGAGCAAGCCACCGACCACAAGGCCGAGGCCCCAGGTAATGAGGCACGCCACCGCGGCGATGATAAACACGAAGACATAGGCCTGCAGAGCCGTTCGTGGCACTCCACCCAGCCGCACCAGTAGCCGGTGCACCGGCGTGGTGTTGGCCAGAATATGCCCGAGGAGCAATACCAGCGCCATCTGCGTCATGAAGGCGAGCAGCCCGGCGAGGCCGTCACCCCAACTACGAACGACATCGATCGGGCCGGAGTCGGTGAGGATCAGGGCGAGAATCGCCACGATCACGGTCAGCGCGATCACGAACACCAGGGCGCTCGGAATGAACCGTTCGACGAGGGAGTTGATCGGGCGCATGAACGCCGCGGCCGGTCCGGTGGCGCGTTTTTCAGTTTCAGTTGACACGAAGGACTCTCTGAGTTGCTACAACATTGTGGCACAGGGCAGGCGCGCTGACACTATAAGGGTAACAGGCGGGTCGTCTACTCCCCCGGTCGAGGCGCACCCGGCGGCTGAAACGTAGACTTGACAGGCCGAAGCGTGACCCGGCCAACGCGAGGGAGCCGTATGACCCAGAACGACATCGTTCTAATTCGCCACGGCCAGACGGAATGGAGCATCTCCGGCCAGCACACCGGCCGCACCGACGTTCCCCTGACCGATTTCGGCCGCCAGCAAGCGGATGCCCTCGGTGAGATGCTCGACGGAGAACACTTCGACCGCGTCTACTCGAGCCCGCTCGTGCGCGCCTGGGAGACCATGGAGCGGGCCGGTTACGCCCGCGTGGGCATGGCCAGTGACAACATACTGGAGTGGGACTATGGGGTCTACGAGGGTCGTCGCACCGTGGACATCCGCGCGGAAATCCCCGGTTGGACCGTGTGGGGCAACCCGATTCCCGGCGGCGAATCCGTCGAGGAGGTGGGCGCCCGCGCCGACCTCGCTATTGAGGAGTGTCTGGCGGCCGAGGGTCGAGTGGCCGTTTTCGCCCACGGACATTTTCTGCGCGTCATGACCGCTCGCTGGATGGGCCTGCCTGCCGTTGCCGGCAAGGGCCTCAGCCTCGGTACCGCAACGGTGTCGACCCTCGGCTGGGAGCGTGAGACCCCCGTGCTGCAGATGTGGAACGACGCCTGCCACTTGAGTTCAATGGACCCGGTCGTCTAACCCTGCGCAGCGGGGCCAGAATCCCGCGTAATGCCGGTCGTGGGCGACTCAGCGCACCGGTACCCAGGTTCCCTTCACCCGTTCCGTCACCAGGGTCGCCTGCAATTCGGCAACGCTTCGCAGCTCTGCCACCACGTGCGCGCCGATCCGCAGGGCCGACGTTGCGTCCTCCGCTGTGAAACGAACGATTACTCGGGCAGCGCCAGCCACGATCGTGAGATCGGACGCCTCCACGGTCGTCAATTCGGCCGCGGCGGCGGCCGCCCGCGGCACGACCCCGGCGGGCGCGGTTCCCGGGTGCAAGGAGTCGATGCTCATGGTGACGCGATAAGAAGGCATGGCTTCAGGGTACGGGTACTGCTTTACTGGACATTCCCCCTCGCTGAAAAATCGGAGACCCATGAGCTTCACGGCCACGATCGTTGCCCAGGTGCAGTCCACCAAACCCGATGCTCTCTGGGCCATCGCCACAGCCCTCAGTACCCAGGTCGAGAACGCATCGGGCGCGAACGCATTCATCGCCCTTTCCGATCAGGGTCGGGTCGAAGTGGAGATTCCGAAGTTCGGCGAGAGCCTGCCGCTGACCATCGACGTAGTGAACGCACGCAGCCAGGCCGAGGCGCGCGCATCCGCGCAGAATATTCGAGATCTGCTGGAGCAGTCCACTGGATGGCAAGTCGACCACCTGCACGGCTAAACCGGCTGCGCACCCCGGGAACACAGGCTCGCAACCTAAGATCATGTGCATGACTGACACAACTACCACCGCGCCGCGAATTACGATGTACGGAGCCGAGTGGTGCGGCGATTGCCGTCGTTCCAAGTCGCTGCTGGACCGTTTGGAAGTCGACTATGACTACGTCGACCTACTGCTCGTCGAGGACGCGGCCGACCGCGCTCGCGCCATCAGCGGACGCACCAACATTCCCGTCATTGTGTTTCCCGACGACACCCATATGGTCGAGCCGAGCGACGCCGAGGTGCGCACCAAGCTCACCCAGCTCGGCCGCATCAGCTGACCCGCGCCGCTGAACATGCCCGGTGGGGCTTGCAGGGTTCATGCTACTGTCAGAATTCCGAGATACCACCGGGGGTCGCCATGCACGCAATCGTCTCGCCGTCGACGCGGCGCGTTCCCGTTTCACTGTGGATCAGCATGGTCCTCTTTGCGCTCTACAGCGTGCTCGGGGTCTTCGTGTGCATCGAAGTGCGCAACGATGCCCTCAACCTCATCGCACTGCTCACGGTGTCGCCGCTGATGTTCGCGGGCATGGTCGTCTCGGTGGTCGATATCGTGCGCACTCGCAAGCGCGGCCAGGCCGACCGTGCCTACGCCCGTCTGCAATGGATTGGACTAGGCCTCATGGTCGCTGCGATGCCGTTTTGGATGGCCATCGCCATCACGACACTCGTACTGTTCTAACTTTTCGCTAGCGTCTGCTGAGGCCGTCACCCGCGCCGTACCCGGAAGGGGCACCCCGGAGGATGCCCCTTCACTGCGCGCTGTCGTGCCTTTAGCGACGCACGATGGAACGCAACAGGCGCACCGCGACCGAGAGCGATGCCATGTCATCTTGCGCGAGCGAGTTGACCTCTTCGAAGACACTGCGAGCACGTCCGAGCTGTTCGGCGTTGAGCGCTTCCCAGGCGAGGAGGCGTTCGTCGGGTGCATCAGTGTCCGTCTCATCCAGCACGGACCGGGTCATATCCGCGACCGTTGAATACAGGTCGTCACGCAGGGCGGCGCGGGCGAGCGCCTGCCAGCGGTCCTTTCGCGGCAGCTTGGTGATGCGCTCGAGCAGGTTGTCGACACCGAACCGGTTGTAGACCGCGTAGTAGATCGCGGCAACCTCGGAAACCGGCACATTCGCCCGTGCCGCGACCTTGGCCACATCGAGCAGCGCGTATGCCTCGAACAGCTCCGACCAACGGCGACCGAGTTCATCGGGCAAGCCCCACTCCCGGGCCTGGTCTTCCTGCGTTTGGAGGCGCCCCCGGTCGGTTCCCTGCAGGTAATCGCCGAGATGCGCTCGCATCAGAGCAATCTGTGGCTTGTACTTCGCTACCACCGCGCCGACCTGCATGGTCCCTCCGTGGTTCACCTGCCAGCGCACGGCCCGGTCAAGCAGACGGCGAATATCGAGGTGGATGGCGGTCCATTTCTCGGTCGGGAACGAGGACGGCAACGCGTTGAGCTCATCAACCATCGTGTCGATGTCGAACACTTCGCGCAGGGCCACAAAAGCTCGCGCAATCGTTGACTGACTGGCCGAGGTCTCTTCCATCGTGCGAAAGGCGAAGGTTATTCCGCCGAGGTTGATCATGTCGTTCGCGACAACCGTTGCGATGATCTCGCGGCGAAGCGGATGCGTATCCAATTCTGCATCGAAACGTTCCGATAGGTGGGTCGGGAAGTACCGGCGCAGCGTGCCGCCGAACCACGGGTCGTCGGCCAGATCGCTCTCGCGCAGGGCATTGGCCAACTCGATTTTGGCGTAGGCGGCGAGCACGCTCAGCTCGGGACTGGTCAGCCCCTGGCCGCGGTCGAGACGCTCCCGCAACGTGGCCGTCGTTGGCAGCGCCTCCAGGTCACGCTGCAGATCCCCCGATTCTTCGAGCCAGTTCATGAGGCGCTCGTAGCTGGGGCTCCAGTTCTTGACGAGCACCCGGTCGTTGAGCAGCAGAATGTTCTGATCGACGTTGTCGACGAGAACCAGTCGCCCCACCTCCTCGGTCATCTCCGCAAGGAACTCGGCCCGTTCGGCGGGATCGAGCTTGCCGGCGGCGACCATGCGGTCAACGAAGATCTTGATGTTGACTTCGTGGTCGGAGCAGTCCACGCCGGCTGAGTTGTCGATGGCGTCGGTGTTGAGAATGACACCGTTCAGTGCGGCTTCGATGCGGCCACGCTGGGTGAAGCCGAGGTTGCCGCCCTCGCCCACGACTCGAACACGCAGGTCCTTCCCGTCGACCCGGATGCCGTCGTTGGCTTTGTCACCGACCTGGGCGGCGGTTTCGGTGCTGGCCTTGACGTAGGTGCCGATACCGCCGTTGTAGAGCAAGTCGGTAGGCGCCATGAGAATGGCCCGCAACAGCTCGGGCGGGCTCAGCTGGGTGGTCCCTTCGGGCAGCCCGAGCACACCCTGCACCTCGGCGGAGATTGGAACCAGCTTGGCCTGACGGGGATAGACTCCGCCGCCGGCGCTGATCAGGTCGGTGGAATAGTCGGCCCAGGAAGAGCGCGGCAGTTCGAACAACCGGGCGCGTTCAGCGAAGGAGCGCGCGGCGTCGGGGTGGGGGTCAAGAAAGATGTGTCGGTGGTCGAAGGCCGCTACGAGTCGGGTGTGCTTGGACAGCAACATGCCGTTGCCGAAGACGTCACCCGACATGTCGCCCACACCGACGACGGTGAAGTCTTCGCTCTGGGTATCCACCCCGAGTTCGCTGAAGTGGCGTTTGACCGATTCCCAGGCCCCCTTCGCGGTGATGCCCATCTCCTTGTGGTCGTAGCCGACCGAGCCGCCGGACGCGAAGGCGTCACCGAGCCAGAATCCGTACTCGGCGGCCAGACCATTGGCGATGTCCGAGAAGGACGCCGTGCCCTTGTCGGCGGCGACGACGAGGTAGCTGTCATCATCGTCGTGACACACAACTCGGCGCGGTGCCACGACGTGCTCGCCGTCAGCGTCGGTGACCAGGTTGTCGGTGAGGTCGAGCAGACCGCGAATAAAGGTCTTGTAACTATCTACGCCCTCGGCCATCCAGGCCGCACGATCGACGCTGGGGTCGGGGAGCTTCTTGGCGAAGAACCCACCCTTGGCGCCGGTGGGCACGATGACAGCATTTTTGACCGTTTGCGCCTTGACCAGGCCGAGCACCTCGGTGCGGAAGTCTTCTCGACGGTCCGACCAGCGCAGCCCGCCTCGGGCGACCTTGCCAAAGCGCAGATGCACGCCCTCCACGCGCGGCGAGTACACCCAGATCTCGTACCTGGGTTTCGGTGCGGGCATCTGCTCGATCTGCACGGGATCGAGTTTGATGCTCAGATATGGCTTGTACTGAAAGAAGTTGGTGCGGAGCGTAGCCTCGATCAGGGCGATGAGCGTGCGCAGCACGCGGTCGGCGTCGAGGGTGGCAACCTGCTCCATTGCGACCCGGAGCGCTTCGCGCACGTCCGCGACGAGAAGAGGGCGCTCCTCACCGGCCAGGTCCGGGTCGAATCGGGCTTCGAACAGGGCAACGAGGCCGCTTGTGACGGCCGGGTTAGCCAACAGTGCGTTCGCGACGAAGCCGTACGAGTTGGTGTTACCGATTTGACGCAGGTACTTCGCGTAGCTGCGCAGTATGACCACGCGGTGCCAGGGCATTCCGTCTTGCAGCACCAGACGGTCCAGGCTGTCGGATTCGATGGCTCCGCTGAGGGCTGCGCCGAAGGAATCGGCTAGCAGCTTGCCAGTTTCCACCGGGTCAACGCCCACCGGGTAGTGCAGTCCGAGGTCGTACAGGAAAAACCGTCTACTGTCACTGGTCTCAATTTCGAACGGCACCTCATCGAGTACCTCCAGCCCCAGGTTCTGCAGAAACGGCAGAATCTGACTGAGGCTTTTCGGCTGGGTCATGTAGAGCTTGATGCGAGCATCTTCGGCGGGATCACCGCTCGTTTTCGGCAAGTACACGTGCAGACCCAGGCGGGAATGCGCGCCAGCGGCTGCCCCTACCTGCGTGGCGCAGGCTTCGAAGCGCACAATATCTTCGAGGGCGTCGGTGATTTCATAGTCAACGCGGTAGCTGTCGGGAAAGGCATCGGCCCAGATGCTGGACAGCCGCTCGGCCTCTTCGACCGAGTGTGTTTCGCGCAGTTCGTCGCTGATCCCCTCCGGCCACGAGCGCACCGCCCGAGCCAGACGCTGTTCCAATATTGCTGCATCGACGGAGTCGGCAGCAACGCTGGTGGCGTTGCCGTCTTTTGGCAGTCGGATGCGATAGAACAGTCGCACCAGCGCCGATGCAGTCATGCGCGCTTCGAAGTCGAGCGACTCCGAGTTGAACGTCTCTTGCAGTTCCTTTTCGATGCGCAGCCGAACGGTGGTGTTGTAGCGGTCACGCGGAAGGTAGACGAGGGCCGACATGAAGCGGCCGTAGATATCGGGCCGCAGGAACAGACGGGTACGACGACGTTCCTGCAGACGCTGAATGGCGAGCGACACGGTGACCAGGGCGGGCACCTCGATCTGGAACAGCTCGTCACGGGGGTAAGTTTCCATGATGCCGAGCAGGTCTTTACCGCTGTGCGACTCGGGCGGAAAACCGACCTCGGTCATGACGGCCTTGACCTTTTCCCGCAATACCGGAACGGCAGTGACCGAGCTTGTGTAGGCGCTTGCAGCGAACAGTCCAATGAAGCGCTGCTCACCGTTGACCTGGCCGGCGGCATCAAAACTCTTAATCCCGATGTAGTCGAAGTACACGGGACGGTGCACGGTGGAACGGGAATTGGCTTTAGTGATCACCAGGGCCGAACGCTCGCGCGCCTTCTGACGGCCGGCATCCGTTAGATGCTGAACCTGGTGGCGGTCGTCAATCGAGCGCAGCAACCCAAGGCCACTGCCCTCGATGAGGGTGAGCACATCTTCCCCATCCAGCGCCTCAAGGTTGTATGCGCGGTACCCGAGAAAAGTGAAGTTACCCTCGTCGAGCCAGTGCAGCAGCTGCTGGGTCTGACGAAGATCCTTAATCTGCTCGCCACCCACGACCGTGTCGAGCGCGGTGGCGATCTGCATGGCCTTGGAGCGCATGAGCGGCCAGTCAGCGACGGCCGCGCGCACGTCGCCGAGGACAGCGGTCAGTCCGATAATGAGACTGGCCGCTTCCTCATCGCTGGCACGGTCGATCTCAATGGCGATCCAGGATTCAAGGTGTGAGGCGTCATCACCGGAGGCAATGAGGTGGCCGATATTGGGCATTGCCGAGGTGTCCCCGCTGGAGACACCGGCGCTGGCCGGAATGCGGTTGATGCTGGCGAGGTCATTGCTGGCTTTGCTGCGCGCGACGATCAAGAGGGGGTGCACGACCTGGTGGATTGCCGAATTCTGGCGAACCAGTTCGGCCGTGACCGAGTCAACGAGAAAAGGCATATCGTCGGTGACGATGTAGACGACGCTGCAACCGGATTCATTTTGAATCTCAATGGTCGCCGTCTTCGGCACCCGATGTTGGGCCACCTGCCAGTGCGCTCGCGCCCGGGCTTCGAGAAGCTCCGGGGGGTAGTTTGCCGCATCTTCGTCTGTTAAATGCTCATAGTAATCAGCTATGAACGCTTCGAGCGCGGGATCTAACGGGGACAGACCCGTTGACGTGAAACCAGACGACATCGAAAAAACGCCTCCATAAAAAAATCCTTCGTTGTGCGAATGCGGCACGCTGACGCTCATAAACTACCGGCCACCGCCGACATTTCCGGGTAGGAATCTGGCACGGCGATGGCCGGGTAGTGAACGAACAACCACCAGTCCACAATCAACACAAGCGAATTACGTGTGCGGGCTCCTGCGACGGGCACCTCGGTGTGCCTCGCCGAACTCAATCATGGAGATCCCTTGCTCCTTTATCGTACCGCCGGGTTCTGCACCCCCGCTGGTCGCCGCAGAACCTGCGACGACCATGACGAAAAAAGCCCGCCGCTCGTCGATTCGGTCGTGACCGGGGCATAAAGCACCGATATCAATCGGTTGGCCGTGGTTAGTACCAACCGACGGATTGCGAATGCGACCAAGCCGCGCACGGAGTTCCGTAGGAAGACGCCTTGATATAGCCCAAGCCCCAGCGGATCTGGGTCGTGGCATTGGTAGCCCAGTCGTTGCCGGCCGATGCCATCTTGCTGCCGGGTAGCGCCTGGGGAATTCCGGTGGCTCCACTGCTGGAGTTCACGGCAGCATAGTTCCAGCCGGATTCTTTCTGCCAGAGCCGGTCGAGGCAGCTGAACTGATCTGCGCCCCAGCCGTATTGCGAGGCGGCTATGGAGCGGGCTGTGGCGCGCGCACTGTCGACCGTGTTTCCGCCGGCCATGGGTTGCGGGCGAGCCGGTTCGGCGGCAGCCTGGGCAGGAGCCTGGGCCGCGGCCTCGGCAGCAGCCTGAGCCGCAGCCTGAGCCGCAGCCTGGGCAGCAGCCTGGGCAGCAGCCTGGGCAGCAGCTTCTGCGGCGGCAGCCTCTGCCGCGATGCGGTCCACTTCAGCGGTAGCTGCAGCCACCGCCGCAGTCTGCGTCTTTGTCTCAGTCGTGAGCTTTTCGAGCAGGTCGATGGGCAGAATCTTGTAGCTGGCGAGCGAGGTGGCTACCGACGTCAGTGCCGTGGCATCCACTTTGCTCTGACTGGCGGCGATGACCTCGTGAGCAACGGACAGCGTCGCGGATGCGTCGTCGCGCGTAATCGCTTCACCGCGTGCCGCGTAGAAATTGAGCTGGTCGCTCTGGCGACCGGTGCTTTCGGCGATCGCGGACGTGGAGGCGATGCTGTCTTGCCTGGCATCTGCCGACTGGGCGACCAATCCGTTGCCGGCAACCAGGCCGGCAATGACAAGAACGGCACCGGTGGCAACGAAAACTTCTTGCCGGCGGGTGCGGGGCTTACGGAGCTTGGGGGATTTTCGGTGGTCTCGGGGGGCGAGGTGGGCATGAGGCATTTCAGTATTTTTGGGGCGCATTTCCTTTATCTGGCGCGAGGAGAGACGCTAGGGACGCCCGATCGCTGGTTTTCGGGCCCGTGCACTTCGGGGTGGCGCGGGCGAATTGGTCAGCATGACCGGCCTGATTGAACGAAACCTCATGATTTACTGCGAAACCCCTGAATTTCGGTTCGCTGCGCTGTGCCGTGGCATACTTCGCGACCGCCACGTGTTAATGTACCGGCATAATCGAGCGTTTTAGCTGGTCAGCGTCGGATTGCGGGTGCGAACGTACGGTGCAGGACCGAGCGTGCGGCCGGAAAAAATAAATTTACGGTAACGAACCCACAACATGATCCCGCGATAATGACGTTACTTAGGAGGCCGTGCTAAGAGAAGGATGCACGCTGCACTGGGCCCCCGAAGGTGGGGGTGTGACCGCGCTCGTCCACACCTAGGTTCTTAGTGTCGTGGCTATGCGGCCAGAGGAGTCTCATGTCCGCCCATCCCCGTCTCCGCCGCCCGAAACTCTCCACGCTCACCCGGATCGTTGGCAGCGTGTCGCTGGTTGTGCTTCTGGTAGCCGTCTCCACAGGAGGCCTATCCAGCCTGTTGGTGATGGCTGGCGTGATCGCCGCACTCACCGCCGTCTACGCCCTCGTCACCGGTCGTCGGTCCTGGGCCGCTATCCCCAGGCGGCGAATTGCTGCCGCAACGCTGGCCGGAGCGGTCGTCGCGATGATCGTGGGATCGTCGCTGGCGCCGGCATCCGTCGACGAGGATCTGGCGAGTACGAGTTCGCTACCCATGAAAACGGCCACGGCATCTACGACCCCAACACCGACATCAACCACGGCACCGATTCCCCTGCCAGCATCGTGAAATCGGGAACCTGCCGAGTGATGACCGGCACGCTGGTCGGTCAGTACACCGGCAAAACGATCGGTTTTGTGCGTGGAACGGCGACATCATCGCTCGTGCAGGTCGACCACGTGGTAGCCCTGTCAAATGCATGGCAAACCGGCGCCCAGCAACTCAGCCAGGCTCAGCGGGTGTCTTTGGCGAACGATCCGCTGAACCTGCTGGCTGTGGACGGACGCACGAATTCAAGCAAGGGTGACGGTGACACTGCCACCTGGTTGCCGCCCAGAAAAACGTTCCGATGCGCTTATGTCGCACGCCAGATTTCGGTCAAGGCGACCTACGGGTTGTGGGTGACACCGGCCGAGCACGACGCGATGACCCGGATTCTGACTGCGTGCCCCAGTGAGCGCGCTACGGCATCCGCTTTTGCACCAGCACCCGTCGTCGTCGCGGCGCCCGACGTCGCGGCGCCCGAACCCGCAGTGGTCGCCCCTGTCCCGGTCGTTGTCGAACCGGCCCCAGCTGCACCAGCGCCCGGCAGCGCGTATTACAAGAATTGTGACGCGGCGCGCGCGGCGGGTGCGGCTCCGGTGCGTACTGGCGACGCCGGCTATGGACAGCACCTCGACCGGGACGGCGACGGGGTCGGCTGCGAGAGCTGACGGCGCTAGAACGTGGTGGCGCACCAGGACCACGGAGTCCACCGGCGGCCCCCACCCGGCATGGCGGATGTCCGAGGTCGGCTGAGCTCAGACGTCAGAGCGTCTCGTCAACAGGACATGCAGCAGCGGAATTACCGACGCGACCATCAGCACCGTGCCGAACACCACGTCGTCCGCTCGCAGGAGCACACCAGCGATGAGAAATGCACCGAACAGGAGCGCCGACACGGTTTGACGGGTGGTGCGCTCGAGTCGGGCTACTCGCTTCTCCAGGCCCGGATTGGCGACCGCAATGGAGCCATCTTCGATTCGAGTGACGAGGTCATCGAGCCGCTTCGGCAGACGAAATGCGATACCCGCAGTTTCTACCGCTTGCTTCGCGAAGTCCTGCACCAGGTTGCCACCCTCGTCGCGCAGCAGCTGCGCCGCGTAGGGCTCAACAGAATCCCACAGGTTGAACGCGGGATTGAGCGCACTTGCCACCCCGGAGGTGAGTGACATTGCCCGGATAATGAGTAAAAAGTTCTCGGGCAGCTGGAATGGCAGCGAGCGCACGACGTCGCCGAACTGCACCGCAAAGTCCCGAAACTCCCGGGGGTCCACCTCACGTAACTCGGCAAAACCCATGCCGCCGAACCGGGCGAATAGCTGAGTCATCGCCCGCTCGAGCTCGGTCGTCTCCGCCGAGGGAAGGAGCACGCCCACGTCACGCATCCCGTTCACCATGCCGCGTCCGTCACGCGAGGCTGCCGCGATCAGCAGTTTGCGCAGGCCGCTGCGCGTGCTGGTGGGAACCTCACCCATCATGCCGAAGTCGATGAAGGTCAGCTTCCACGGGCGAGCAGCCGGTCCGTCGGTGACCGGGGTGACAAAAATGTTGCCGGGGTGCGGGTCGGCATGAAAGAAGCCCTTGGTAAAGAGCTGGTCGAACATAACCGCCGCAAAGACCGGGGCTACTTCTGCCGGGTCGATACCCGCGGCCACGAGGGAATCGACGTCGTTGATCTTGATCGCCGTCACGTCTTCGAGGGTGAGCACTCGGCGGGTGGTGTGCTCCCAGACGACAGCGGGCACGCTCACGCGGTCGTCACCGGCAAAAGCCGCCGCGAAGCGCTCGGAACTCACTGCCTCGTGCAGATAGTCGATCTCTTCAAGGCTCGTCTGGGCGAACTCTTCCACCAGCGCGGGCATATCAACACGGTTGGACACCAGCCGAATGTGGCTGAGCCAGCCTCCCACTCGGCGCAGCGCCGCCAGGTCCACGTCGATGAGCTCATCGATGCCCGGTCGCTGAATTTTGAGGATGACGTCGCGCAACCCGGTGTCGTCAGCGTCCAGCGGGGAGAGTTGGGCGCGGTGCGCCTGGCCGAGGGATGCCGCAGCTACCGGCGTCGGGTCGACCATCGCGAACGCCCGCTCAAGCGGCATTCCCAGCTCAGTCTCAGCTGCCACACGGATCGCCGCGAACGACACAGGAGCGACTTCGTCTTGCAGCCCCTCAAGTTCGGCGGTGATCTCGGGCGGGAGGATGTCCAGACGCGACGACATGAACTGCCCGACCTTTATCATCAGGCCGCCGAGATCTGCGGCTAGAACGTGAAAACTCTTTGCGATGCGGCGCATCCGCCGTGACCGGGTGCGCTCGGCGATCTTCATTAGCCCGATGCGAGGCAGGAACAACTCGAACCACCACGTTACGGCGAGATTCCAGCCGGCAAAACGTAGGATGCGGCGGTATCGGGCGCGGGTATTACCCGCGCCCGAATTCGAATCGTTTCGACCTCGACGAGCCGGTGGCACCCCGTCAGTCCTGGGCGAGGATCGAGTAGAGCCGGCGACGCGCCTCATCGAGCACTGTCACCGCCTGCTGGATCTGCTCCGGCGAGCCGGTGCGGCTCACCTGGGCCGCCGCCTGCGCGAGCTCGACGCCCGCCTTGGGCAGGGCCGCGAAGCCATGTCCGGCCGGTGCGCCCGTGGACTCCCACGGCGCTGAGGTGTCGGCGCCAGCAACAGCTTCGCGCCCCTCATCGGTCAACGAGTAGATCTTGCGACCGTTGGATTCCTCGGCGCTGATGAGCCCCTCGTCGGCCAGCAGCTGCAGGGTCGGGTAGACCGAGCCGGCGCTGGGCTTCCAGCTGCCGCCGCTGCGCTCCTCGATTTCGTGAATGATCTGGTAGCCGTGCATCGGCTGCTCGGCGAGCAAGGCCAGCACTGCCGTGCGCACCTCGCCGCGACCGGCGCGGGTACCCGTTTGCTTCTCGAACCGTGAGCGGAACTGTTCCATCGCCTGCCACATGCCCTCCATGCTATTGCCTGCGCCGAACCCGCCTGTTGGGAATGAACCAGCCATAATTGTCTCCTCCTTGTGAAGTGCGAACGATATACAACGATACTCAACGATACACAGGGCGTGGTCGAGCGATAGCGCCACAGCGGATGCTCTAAGCCAGCTCCCAGCGAACTCAGGGTCTGCGCGGCGATCCGTACGATTCGAGGGCTTCGCGCGGCCTTCGTGGGGGCTTCGCTCGGCCGAACGCTGCTGACGCTGCCCCGAACTACTCGCGCTGCTGGCCTGCCGGGCGCGGTGACCGTGCCCGAGCTGTCGTGCCAGCTCAGATTCTGACAAATTGCAGGGTCACAGCGGCGCGAAAGCCCCGCGCGCCGACTCCAGCACTCTACAAGACTGCTCCCCGCGCAACACAGTCAGGGCGCCCGGGGCGCCAGCATGACCGTTGCCACAGTCTCCACCAGCGGATGCCCATGGTCGTCCTCATGGACAACTCCCTTCTCCCAACACAGGCGCAGCCCTTCGGGGGTGTCTTCCAGGCTCGCCAGACAATTGTCAAACCAGGGCCCTTTGATCCCGGCCCAGCGGAACGGCGGCAACGCAACCCCGGCAGAGCGGGCCAGTAGCGCGCCCAGTCGCGTCGCTACTCCGTAGGAGAGCACGGCCGAGAAGGACCGCATTGCTATGGGGAGTGGATTGCGGATCGGTGAGCAGACGGCCTGCACAATCCGGCTACCCGTCGTTCGTTCCACCTCGGAGACGGTCGAGTAATGCACGTCGCCCGACAAAAACGTCACGGTCTGCGGAATCGCCCCCCGTCGTCCGTCGGCCACCTCCGTGGCCATCCGCGCTAAATCGTGGAAACTGCGCTGGAAGGCGCCCCAATGCTCCAGATCGATCAACTGGCGCAGCCATTCGGCGACCCGCACGGCTGGCTTACCCCAGGCGCCCTCGGACACGGCCTCGTCCCACGATTCCAGGTAATGGAGCCCCGGCGGCAGCAAAAACGGCAGGGAGGTACCAACCAGGAGGTGCCGAAACCCACCGCGCATCCGCTGATCTAACCAGTCGGTCTCAGCGTCGTCGAGCAGTGCGCGCCGGGCGGGTTCCAATTGCCGCGCTGCTCGGGAGTCGACCACAATCAGCCGTACATCGTTAATATCGCGGCAATAACTCCACCGGTAGCTGGCGGGGTCTTGATCACAGCGTTCGGCAAGCGCGTCGAGCCTCGAGCTGATGTCGAGTTCGGCAGAGCCATCGTGGGATGCGATTTCACGCCAAATTTCGTCGTCAGCTCGTTCGGCCGGTGACATGTTGCCGAGGTGCTGATACACCCAGTACGAGGCCAGTCCCGCCATGATGCGCCCCCGCCACCATGACGTCGCGTTCATTCGTCTTTTCCAGCTCAGCGAGGTATTCCAATCGTCGCGAATATCGTGGTCGTCAAAAATCATCGCGGTCGGCACCGTAGAAAACAGCCAACGGTTGGCCTCGTCTGACCAGGCCAGGCGGTACAGGTAGGCGTATTCTTCGAAGTCGGCAAGTTCCTTGCCGGGCGGCTCACTGATGTCCCGCCGAGCGCGAATAAACTCCTGCATCTGCTCCGTCGTCAGGTCTGCGTAGACCTGATCGCCGAGAAAGAACAGCAGATCCGGACGCGGCACGTCATTGTCAGGCGAGGCGAGGCGCAGGGCACAGGCCCGAAGAGCGTCGACACCGTGCGCACGGTCGCCGCCCGCATCATGCGGAACGCTGGTACGGCAGGATCCGAAGGACATACGAAGCGGATGCTCGCTTCCGAGCGTAGCGATGACGGCTGCCGGAAACGTGGACTGCGGCGGCGGCCACGCCAACGTTCCGTCGAACTCGACGGTGTACGGCAGCGTCACGTCGGGTTGAAGCCCATCAACATATACCAGCGCGTAATGGTGTCCATGCACGGCGAAGGTGCGCGCCTCCCACGATCGGCCGGCGGCGGTAATTGCAACGCGACCGGCCTCCCGCGTCTCACACCAGATGCTCGCAGAGACGTCGTCGACGTACCGAATCATCGGGCCGAGAATCAACGGAGAACTCGTCATGAGTAATTTGTACCGCTTCGTACCGGCAACTTCTACACATTTTTGGTCGGCAAGCGGTATTGAAGTTCCGCGCCAGGTGACTCGCGCGGCTGGCCTGCCGGGCCCGCGGGCAGATCATGGGCGCGCGAGCCTGTCGTGGCATGTCGTGTTGAAGCGTGGCGTGGCGTGGCGTGGCGATCTACGATCGAGTACATGGCACTCCTCTACGACGCCGTTCTGCGGCCCTCCAAGTCTGAGATCATTACCGCCTGGGCCCCGGCCCAGCCTTGGTTCATCGGCGATGCCGCAGCCGAGGTTCTGGGCGTTGCCTCCTTTCGGTTCGACGACCCCAACGGAGCGGTCGGCGTCGAGACCCTTTTGGTGCGGTTTGGATCCGGACCGCTGCTGCAGGTTCCGCTGACGTACCGCGGCGCGCCGCTCAGCGGCGGCGAGGACTGGCTCGTTGGCACGATGTCGCACTCCGTGCTCGGTGATCGTTGGGTCTATGACGCCACCGGCGATCCGGTCTATCTGGCGGCGGTCGCCGCAACGGCGCTGACCGGCGGGCAGCAGGCGGACCAGTTCGAGCAGGGCGACGACGAGCTCATTCCGGTGGCACCCACCGCTACCGTTCACGGCAGCGGCACACCCGGCGCAGCGGTACCGGAGATTTCTGCGCCCGTGAACACCGCGCCCGAAGCCGGCACCACCATGGTGACCACGGGCAACCTGCGTTTTACCGTCGTGCGCGTCCTCGACGGTTCCGTGCAGCCGACAGTCACAGCAGGCACCGCCACACTCGTCGGCACGTGGGCCCAGCAGTCGGAACCCCAGCTGCTCGTAACCGTGGCATCCACTTCGCGAAGGTCGCCGACACCCAGATCGCTGGCGACGCTCGATCTGCCTGATTCCCCGTAGCGCCTCGACTAACCCGGCTCGGAGCCGCTCCACCGAAGAGTACGCTCGAATCGTGCTATCCCGCGATCTGATTCGTCTGTACCCCGAGCTCTACCACGTGGCCGCGGACGGCAGCTGGCCCGCCATCGAGCGGCACGGGCTGCTCAGTCCGGCCGCCCTCGTGACCCGATGGGGCGTCAAACAGGGTGCCCCACAGGCAGCCATCCTGGGCAAGCGACGAGGCGAGTCACGCATGCTGGAGCATGCGGAGTACGGAACCGCGGTCATCCGACATCAGAAAGCCATTCATGAGCCGTCGCTCGAAGACGCCCTCGACGATATGACGCTCGCCGAATGGTACGCCACCCTGAACGACCGCGTGTTCTTTCACCTGCAGCCGAGGCCGTTGCGCGACCTGCTGAATGCCCGTTTCTATCGGGATGACGCCCACACGGTGATCACCCTGAGCACCAAGAGCCTGGTCGCTGCCTACGAGCAGGAGATCGAGCTGAGCGCGATCAACTCCGGCTTCGCACAGCGACACAGCAAGGAACCGCGTGGGCGGGACACCTTCGAGTCCATCGAGGACTACCGGCATCCGACCCGGTCGCACGCAGTGACCAAGGGGCAGGATATCGCCGAACTTGCCATCCCTCGTGGCGTGCGCGACCTGCGCGACCACGTCGTGCGGGTCGAGCGGATGCGCGAGGGCACGGTTCTCGAACGCCTCACCTGATTTCCGCGCGAACGTTGGCGGGCCCGCGTGCCGGAGCGTTGGCGGCGCGAGGGCGGGCAGCGTCAGCGAGCGGTGAGGTACTCGGCGGCGGTGACGAGGAGGGGCGAGGTCGCGATGCAGAGCGCGGCCGCTGCCGCCGCGGCGGCAAAGACCGTGAACGTGGTGCGCCGGGTGCGGGCGGCCACCACCTCGTGTTCGAGTGCGGTGAACCGGGCGTGCAGGTGCGCCGTCGGCTGTCGTCCCGTTCGCCACGTCGCGGGGTCGTCGATGACCGCGGCGAGCGCGGCCTGCTGGTGCGGGCTGAAGATATGAGGCCGGGCTACGAGCCACCGGCGCAGGCGTGGTGAGTCGATGACCGTCACGGCATCCGGTTTGCGGGCCAGCACAATCTTGTGTGGATTCACCAGCACAGTGACGGGTTGAACCACCGTCGTTGGCGGCATCACTGCGGCCAGGCGCGCGGTGATTTGGGCAGCTTCGAAGCAGACATCGCGCAGGTAGGGCATGACGTGATCGCCGATCGGTATCGAGCGCAGCGACCCGGCCAGGTCCCGGTCCCAGTGAGTCGTCGAGTTGATCGAGAAGATTCCGCCCGGACCCACGACGAGGTGGTCGACCCAGAACGCCGTGTTGGGCAGGGGCAGGGAATGATAAACAGTGTAGCCGTCGGGCAGCCGGCCAAGAATGTTACCGACGATAATCTCGGCCTGGGCGGCACGAAGCCAGCTCAGTGCATTCGCGTCGAGCGGTGAAGCGCCCAGGATACGCGCGAGCCGCGACCGCGAGGGTCGGTCGCCGTGCTGGCGGAGCAGTTCTTCGACGACGGATTGGCCGATGAATCGACCGGGAGCCGTGGGGACAGTGGTTGCGATGGGGATCATCACGGCGGCAGGCTCTTGAACACGAGCCTGCATTCCAGCGCCAAGGTTAGTCATAGCCACCTTCACTTGCCTCACTACGGGTTCGCGCCCGCACTATCGTGACCAGACTCCTGGCGGTTCGGTGTTAACGATCGGCCGCGTCGCAGCATTGGTTAGCAGATCCTAAATAATGCTCAATACTGTTGCGCCGGCGATGGTCGCGCCCAACGCGGAGCATCCTTGGTCAATAGAGGGGTGCTGGCTGAGCCGTACCTCCTCCACTTTACCGGGCAACGTCGGCTAGCCTGAAAGCCTCCCCACCGATTGGAGCCGCACGTGAAGCACCTGACTTTCAACGTTTGTGCGATCAGCGGACTGGCTTTCAGCGGACTGGCCGTGCTGCTACTGCTGGCTAACCTCGTGTCGGGCAGCGAGTTCGTCGACGTGATCCTGCCGGCTTCCGTCGTCTCGCTCGTCGTGGGTGGTGCCTTCTCGGTGCGCGCGCGCCTGCTCTCGGCCAAGGGAAACGGGCCCACAAAACGCTGAACAGCCGTAACAACACAGTGCGCCCCACGCGCGTGCGCGGATAGCTAGTTCCCCACGCCGCCGGGCCGCGGCACGATCGACGGGCGCATACCCCAGGTCAATGGGTTATCGATCACCGCGGCCAACTCCATGCGTTCAATGGGGCGCAGCACCGGCGGACGCGCGGCCAGCCAGGCGGCGAGGCGAGCCTGTCCGAGCACGGGCACCGACACCGCTCTGCGCGACGCCGTTGCGTCAGTCACCCACAGTGGGCGAGCGCCCAGCACGACGAAAACTGGCTGCACCGGGGTTCGCAGCGGGAGTCGCCCGCGTAGCAGCGCCGTCAGGCGGTGTGCGCCGGATTCGGCGACCGCACGGTCGGTCGAGCGCTGCCCGAGGGCGAGCACCGCCTGCCGGCGCGCCCAGGCCGCCTGGCGATCATAGAGCTGCCCGTGCAGCGCAAAGATGCCGCCGGGGCCCACCAGAAGGCGCAGGGCGTGCACGCCATCATCGCCGAGCGCCGGCGAGGCGAAAGCAGCCCAGTGTTCCGGCAGGGTCGCCAGGAGCGTGTCAATAGCGGTCTCGCTGCGCGCACGGGCCAACGCCAGTTCCGTCGCCGAGGCGGCGACCCGACGCGGCGCACGGTGAGTCAGGCGGAACAGTCCTGTGGTCGATCGAGGCGCTCCGGTTTGATGTGATTGGGGCAATACCGGGGGCGTCGCAAGACGCCGCGTGAAGAGTAGGTGAGTCATCGGTGCTCCTCGGCGGGTTCTATATCTTGCCAGTGCGATCGCCGCGGCAAGACCCCCAGAACGGGTGCCTTTTCCCCCGACGAATGCGGTCGAGTTGCAACCTGGCGACCAGAAGTCGCTCCGCAGGGCCGGGGCTACAGCCCGCTGCTGAGCCGGGACAACACCAGCAGCATTACCGCAGCAGCCAGCAAAGTGGTGAGGATTGGTGCCGTCGGTGCCGACGCCATCCGGCTCCGGGTAATCGACGGGGATTTGGTGAGCGCCGACCAATACACTGCGCCCGGCTGCCTGCACTGATTCGCGCGCCGTGAAAACAGCTAGCGTTCGACCAGGATTCCGTCTTCGTCGCAGTACACGGTGCGGCCGGGAGTAAAAACAACGCCGGCGATCTCGACGACGGCGTCCGATACCCCCGAACCGGTCTTGGAACTCTTGCGGGGGTTGCTGCCGAGCGCCTTCACCCCGAGGTCCAGTGCGCCGATGGCCACCCGGTCGCGCACCGCACCGTTGATGATCGCGCCAGACCAGCCGTTCGCGACGGCGAGGTCAGCAATCATGTCGCCCATGAGCGCCGAGTTGAGCGAGCCTCCCCCGTCGATGACGAGGACGGCGCCGTCACCCGGGGTGGAGAGAATCGACTTGAGCAGGGCGTTGTCTTCGAAGCAGGTCACCGTGCGGATCTTTCCGCTGAACCGCGCCCGCCCCCCGATCGTCTGAAACTGCAAAGCCACGGATTGCAGCTCGTCGCCACGCTCGTCGTACAAATCGGCGGTCAATATGGTCATTGTTCCTCCACGGTTTCGTAGCTTCCAGCGTAGGCCCCGCACCTACCGGCCGGAGCTACATGACGCTGTCGAGACGGGCCGATCTCGTGGGTGACCACATATACCAGGGGCTTGGGATCCATCGCCAGGGCCCGGCGATTGCGACCCACTGCTGCTGCCCGCCGGAGAGCTGCGCCGGATCGGACCCCGCGAGGTCGGCCGGTCCGACCCGGGCGAGCAACTGCCAACGCGGTCGACGAGGGGATACGGTGTCGCGCTTCACGTGCAGGGTCAGGGTGGGGCTCTTCTGATTGCGGAAATCTGGTTACGGAAAGGCTAGAAACGGATGCTATCGGTGCGTGCGGTCATGCTGGCCAACACATCGGGCAGCACCTCCACGCCGATGCCGGGGCCCGTCGGCACGCGCAGGTGACCGTTTTCGAGCTCGAACGGTGCGGTGAGATCCTGCGCAAAGTACCGGTTCGAGGCAGAGGTGTCGCCCGGCAGCACGAAGTTGGGCAGCGCCGCCAAGGCCACATTGGCCGCCCGGCCGATGCCGGTTTCAAGCATGCCGCCGCACCAGACGGGCACGCCGTGGGCGGCCGCGACATCGTGGATGCGGCGCGCCTCGAGGTAGCCGCCGACCCGGGCCGGCTTCACGTTGATGATGCTGCAGGCGCCAAGGGTGATCGCTGTCGCGGCGTCGCGGGCGGATTCGATGGATTCGTCGAGGCAGATCGGCGTGGTGATGAGCTTGGCCAGGTTGGCGTGGCCAAGCATGTCGTCTTCCTTCATCGGCTGTTCCATCAGCAGCAGGTCGAAGGGGTCGAGCCGGGCAAGGTGGCGCGCGTCAGCGAGCGTGTAGGCGGTGTTGGCGTCGACCTGGAGCAGCAGATCGGGCCCGAAGCGTTCGCGCACGGCTTGCACCGGGGCGAGGTCCCAACCGGGTTCAATTTTCAGTTTGATACGGAGGTATCCCTCGGCGAGGTAGCCGGCGACAGCGTCCAGCAGTTCGGGGATCGAGTCCATGATGCCAACCGAGACGCCGGCCGGCACGGTGTCGCGCACCGCGCCGAGGTGGCTGCCGAAGGAGACTCCGGTGGTCTTCAGCTGCGCGTCGAGAATGGCCGTTTCGAGCACGGCCTTGCTCATCATGTGTCCCTTGACCGGTTCGAGCGCGGTCGCGACGAGCTCGGCCGTGAGCCTGCTCCCCAGCGCCTGCAGTCGGGGCACCAGGTGGTCGCGAATGACCAGGTCGCTCGCGTCGAGGAATTCGGAACTGTAGAGGGGGTGGGCGTCGGCAGCGCATTCGGCCCAGCCCTCGGCATCCGCTGTGGTGACGCGCACCACGGTCGCCTCCCGCTCGCTGGACGTACCGAACGAGGTGCGGAACGGCCGCACCAATGGCAGATGCACTCGGCGTAGCTCGATGTTCTCGATTTTCATGCTGTTCCTCCTGGTGCGAGTCGGTACCAGCCATCACGGCTGACCCCACGGGCTATATGCCCCGAAGCGAATGCGTCGGTAAGAATTGAGCGGATGCAGCGACGCCATTCGGCGGCCACCTGCAGGTTCTCCGCGCGCAGGGCCACGATGTCGGTCGGCACGCGGCACCACAAAAGCCCGTCGTCCGCGACCAGCGCCGGCTCTTCGTCGGGACCGAGCCGGAGCACATCGTTCGCCCGAAATTCGGGGGGCTCAACCGCAAGCGGGCGGTCCTCGCTGCAGGCCACGGTCTCGTCGCTGGTGAGCGGCCAGACGGCGACCAGGCGGTCACTCTCGACGTTGGCATTCATCGCGCCCTGCATAGGACCGTAGAAATCGACGGCATACTGGCTGGCGTACGCACCGAGTTTGGTGAGGTTGAAGCGGGCGTTGCGGCTGACCAGGGGGTCGAAGGTCCAGGTCATCTCGGTGAGGTCGCGGGCCAGAGCCCAGGCCCGCTGGTGCTGTTTAATGGCAAATCCCACGCCGCGGTCGCTGATGCCCGGGAGCACTCCCGCGATCAGGGAATACATCGAGGCCGACTG
>JBBRBV010000025.1:0-37163 GCA_038205545.1 Actinomycetales bacterium | reverse complement strand
GCGTCGGTATCAATCGTTAAAACAAGAACGCCTCCCGCCGAAGCGGGAGGCGTTCTTCGCAAGCTCTATTTAGAGGGAACGAATGTTCTCGGCCTGAGGACCCTTGGGGCCCTGCGTTACCTCGAACTCGACCTTCTGGTTCTCATCGAGGGACTTGTAGCCATTCGACGCGATCGCGGAGTAGTGCGCGAAAACATCGGCGCTTCCGTCGTCGGGTGCGATAAAGCCGAAGCCCTTTTCAGCGTTGAACCATTTCACGGTACCTGTTGCCATTTGTAAAACTCCTCCAGGAGTGTTAGACCGGCCCCGACTGTCGGGACCGTTCGTCGCGGTATTCGTCGTCCGCTTCCGAAAGGAATGTGGCGCATTACCTGCGATCCAGATGAATCACAACCAATGCGTTTAAGACGTGCAAGCACTACAACTTCTTTCCTAACCCTAGCCCACAAGTCTGGATGGTTTCCAAATTCCCAGCCCTTTTTAACATGAAAGCGCTCCGTTTCCCAGAAAAATGGGTGAACTCCGGGTGTACCACTGTCGTGGACGTCCACGTCAGCATTTACAAAAACCCATGGGGTGTGTCATTCGGCGGTCACGAAGTCGATCAGGTGTTCCACTCTCCCTAGAAGTTGCGGTTCCAGATCGGCAAACGTGCGCACCTGACCGAGGATTCGCTGCCAGGCCCTGGCGATATCGGCCTGCTCACTGTGTGGCCAGCCCAGCGCTTCGCAGATGCCGTGCTTCCACTCAATACTCCGTGGAATCTCCGGCCAGGTCGTGAGGCCGATGCGCGCCGGCTTCACGGATTGCCACACGTCTACGAACGGATGCCCCACGACGAGCACGCTCGCTGCGAACGGCCCGTGTGCCACGGCATCGGCAATGCGGCTCTCCTTGGAACCCGGCACGAGGTGGTCGACCAACACCCCGACCCGGCGCCCCTTTCCTGGCCGAAACTCACGCAGGATCTCGTCGAGGTTGTCGACTCCCTCGATATACTCCACGACGACTCCCTCGATGCGGAGGTCGGCGCCCCACACCTTTTCGACCAGTTCGGCATCGTGCCGCCCCTCGACAAAGATGCGGCTGGCGCGAGCGACTCGGGCGGGGGCGTTAGGCAGCGCGGTCGAGCCGGACGCTGTGCGTACCCTGCCCACTGCGGCACCCATGGTCGGAGAAACCAGGGTGACCGCGCGGCCGTCAATCAGAAAACCGGAGCCAAGCGGAAACAATCGTAATTTTCCGTGTCGATCTTCGAGCGTGACAATCTTTTTTTCCACTCGAATGACGGCACCGCAAAATCCGGTGGCAACCTCTTCGACGACCAGATCACGCGTGGCCTCCTGCGTCGGAATGATAATGCGGCCGGCGTCGCGCCAGCCGGGGGAGAGCACGTCTGCACCGTATCGATCGTCCATGGCCTCGACGCTAGCGGAAGTCCGACGAGATGGTCTGCCCGCGCGCGATAGGCGGTTCGCGGCTGTCGCCCACAGCCCGTGATTTTAACACCGGTATTCTAAGAGCATGTGTGGTCGATTCATCATTACCGATACAGCGCCCGATCTGGCCGCCATGTTCGATGTCGAGCATGTAGGGGAGAATTTGCCCGAGCCGTCGTGGAATATTCGGCCGACCGAGCAGATTCCCATCGTGCTCGAATCCAATCGCACGAATCCGGCCGTCCGCCGACTGGAATCCGCCCGCTGGTCCTTGATTCCATCATTTGCAACCGAAGAAAAATCGAAGTTTCCGACCTTCAACGCCCGGGCGGAGACCGCGGCGGAGAAACCGACGTTCAAGACGTCCGTTCGGTTACGGCGTGCTCTCGTTCCGGCAACGGGCTACTTCGAGTGGCACACCGAGGGCACCGTCAAGACTCCGTACTTCATCCACTCAGACGATGGCATGCCGCTCGCCTTCGCCGGCTTGTATTCCTGGTGGAAGAATCCTGACTTAGCGCACGACAATCCAGCGCGATGGGTGCTGTCCGCAACGATTCTGACGACGGACGCCCGGGGCCCGCTCGCGCAGATTCACGATCGGACCCCGGTAGCCCTGCCGGAGGAGTGGTGGGATCACTGGCTGGATCCGGACACCGAGGGCGATCAAGCACTGGTTGATGCGGCCGTGGCGTCGTCCCGTGAGATCGTGGAATCCCTCAACTTTTACCAGGTCGCCCCAGTGACAGGGAACGGCCCCGAGCTGATCGGATCGATCAACGACGAATCGGTGTAACGGCACCCGGCCAAACCGGTACGCTCGAATCAGTACGAACACACGAGTACGTTCAAATCAGTGACGTGGCGAGAAAACGCGGGCGCTGCCGTGAAAGGAACACCCATGAATATTGTCGCCTTCGTCGTCGCCTTTGCGATCTTCGTCTTCGGTTTTTGGCTGTTCGGCCTGGCCTTCACTGTCACCTCGCTGATGGCACCGATTTTCATCGGTGGAATTCTCTGCGTCTCGGTCGCCGTGGCAATCCCGTTCCATATGCTGCGCAACTGACCGACCCCTCACGTGGTCCCTGCAGCGCACGCCCAGCGTCGATAGCCGTAGCGCCCGTGTCGGAATAGTGGTGTCCGCGGCTTCGATGGTGAATGCCGGGTCTGCGCGGTAGACGCGCTGCGGCACTGCGGCACTGCGGGCAGATCGACGTTGATTCACCGGGGGAGTCGCTGTCGTTCCGGGGTGCGTCGGGCCGCGTAACCGGCCTCGGCGGGGTGTCAGAATCACGCGGTAATGTGTATTTTCGATCTATTTCGCATCGACTGCCCCGAACATGGAAAGGTCCCGCCCAGGATGCAAGACAGCCCGGCCGCATCCACCCCCTACGAGGTTCTCGGCGTGAGCCCGGACGCGACCGACGATGAGTTGCGTCGCGCTTACCGGCTGCTCCTGCGCCAGACCCACCCTGATGTCGGCGGCAGTGCCACCAAATTTCACGCGGTACAGCTCGCCTGGGAACGCATCGGTAGCCCCGAGAACCGGGCCGCGTACGATCGTCGCCGCTTCGATAACCCCGAGCAGGCTGCCACAACGGATGCCTATGCTGCGCCGTCCGCTAGCGGGCCGGCCACGAAATCCAGCATGAAAACCCGCATGCACGGTCATCCCGGCGGCCAGGCCCGGTTGAGATACCTGGATCTAGTCCGCGAATGGGCTGGCCGAGGCACGGTCATCGACGACCCGTACGCCCCCGACCTCATTCGCCGCGCCCCGCGATTCGTGCGACACTGCCTCGCGAAGGCTCTCGCCGAGGAGGCCACCGCCCAGCTCGTGGCCAACCTCGGGATTGGTTTCACCGCTTGGCACGACGTGTACACCAGCGGCAAGACCGACAAACTCGACCACATTATCCTCGGTCCGGCCGGACTGTTCGGCCTGCTCTCCGAAGACTGGGGCGGCTCGGTGCAGCTGCGCCGCGGCGAACTGGTCGGCGACGCGCTGCCCGAGGAGGATCGGCCAATTCACCAGTTCGAAGACGCCGTGCGAATGATCACTCGGGGCCTCAAGGTACGCTTCACGGCGCTGATCGTTGTGCTGCCCGACGGTGCTCTCGACGAACCCGTATCGCTGCCCAAACGTGGTCGGCGGCCGATGATCATCATCATTCCCAGGTCGCGACTGGTGGGCGTGCTGCGCGATGGACTCGCCGGTATGGAACGCGGCAGCTTCGAGAAGGTTTTCGAGCTGCGCAGTACGCTGCAAAACGGCATCCGCTTTGTGAACACTTAGGCGGTTCGCAGCACGGTTAAGCTGGCGGGCCCAGCTTCTGCACCCAGTACCGCAGAAATGTTGCACCCGCCTCGTCGTGAATCTCATCATTGATGACGATCACGGGGTACGGTCGGTCCAGAATTCCATCGGACGGCCGCACGTCGACGTGGGACACGTCGTACCCGGCCGCGTGCAGGTGATCGGCCATCCGATAGTCGCTGCGAGAATCGCCCACCGATCGCCAGAGCCGCGGCAGCGGACCACCCTGCGCGAAGTAGGCGAGCGCCCGCTCGGAGGCATGATCCTTGTCGAGAGTGACCGATTCGATATCCGTGGAAATAATGGTGGCATCAAGCCGAAAAGGAACCTGGCCCGAGGAATCCGGAGCACGCATGTCGTTGAAGCGCACCCCGAGCCCGTGTTTCACCATGACGGCCAAGGCCGCGTCGTTGAATTCCGGTTGGCGGGCACGAAAGTCGGCATGGCTCACGTCGGTGCGCTGTTCGACCGAAATCATGGCCTGTTTGGTCTCGTCGAAGAACATCTCGTCCGCGAACGACCTCGCGACTAGTTGTCGTACCTCATCGATGACCGTCTCCGGCAGGGCAACGGCCCGGTCCACCACCACATCACCCATGCCGCCTTGCAAGATGGGAAACCAGACCGCGCCCTTTTCGCAGACACCGTACATCCGAAAGGCCTCGGGCAATCCCCTGGCCACCAGCGGGGCGACAACCTGCTCGCGAATAAAGTCCGCCGAGCGCCCGGTGATGAACGCGATCGGTACGTGTGCGGCTGCGAGGGTGATCAGGTCAGTCAGAATGCCGGCCGTGCTGATGGTGCGGGTGACCGGACTTGCAATCGGACCGTCGACGTCGAGGAGCAATCCCAGCGGAGAAATAGGCATCGGCATAGATCCATTGTTTCATGACGGTCACCGCAGAATCGGGCGCCACCGGTATAGCGAATGCTGCACCCACACACACAAACGCCTATCGTTATCGGAGATGATTACGCGACGAGAAGTAGCACTTCGACTGGATATCCCGCTGGAAATGGCGGCGCGCCACGGCATTCCCTCGCGCATGAGCGAGGGCCAGCTCGCCAAGCTCGAGGCGGAACCACCCGCCTGGCTGGTGCAGTCGCGCGCCAATCGTACGGGCAAGAAGCCCGTCTGGGTACAGCTCACCTGCACGATCTGCGGATACACCGAGGCTGTGCGCCCAAAAAAATGGTGGCCAACCTTCACCTACCTCAGCTGCTCCAACCATGGTTACGACGAACTGCCCGCACCAGCCGCGGGCTATGGGCGCACCGAATGCGACGGCATCGGCAGCCAGTTCATCGGTATCACCGACGAAGCCCTGAACCAGAGCGAGCCCAGCTAGCTTCCTCGTGCCCAGCACCTGAAAATACGCTGATCTTGCAGAAGGTAGGGGACTACGAGGCGTACCATCTGGGTATGAAGCTGAATGAAGCAGGTCGTTGATCGTGTCTGGCAATTCTTTCAAATGGCTCCCCGCCTTCGTCGTACCGGCAGTTGTCGTAGCGGCGGTCATCGCCGTACCGCTCCAGGCCGGTGCCGCCGTTGACCTGCCCGATAAGACCCCCGAGCAGGTACTCCTTCTCGTCAACGACAGCACCGTGTCGGCGTTCTCCGGATCGGTCACCCAATCGTCGGATCTGGGTCTTCCCGATGTCACGGCGGGTATGACCGAATCCATGCAGAAATCCATGACCGAAGCCGTGCCGGAGGCCGAGTCTGCCTCCGCTGCGTCGGCCACCGGTGCGCTGACCACGGCAATGGAATTTCTCAGCGGCTCTCACGATGCCCGAGTATTTGTCAATGGTGAGACCCAGACGCGCGTGCAGATAAAGGACCGCATGGCCGAACGAAACGTCGTGCGTAATGGCAACGACGTCTGGCTCTATGACTCGAAGAGCAACGAGGCCACCTACCTGAGCATTCCGGCCGATCTGGGCATGACCGCGGAAGCGAAGTCCGCCGCCCTCAAGGCGCAGCTTCCTACCGACCTCTCGACTCCGGTCCAGCTCGCCGAGCGTTTTCTGAGCGAACTTGACCCGAGTACGACGGTCTCGGTTGGTACCGACTCTCAGGTGGCGGGCCGCAGCGTCTACCAGTTGACCCTCACACCGAAATCAGCTGACACTCTGGTCGCCTCCGTGTCCATTGCGGTCGACTCCGAGACCGGTCTGCCACTTCAGGTCACCGTTTTGGCCGAGGGCCAGAGCGCACCGGCGCTCGAGGTCGGCTTCACCGCCATTGACTTCGCGGCGCCGAACGCCGACCTGTTTAACTTCGTGCCGCCGGCTAACGCCACGGTGACCGAGCCGGCTCTTCCGCCGATGCCAAACGAGGCTACCGCTGATCGTCTGGGAGACCAGAGCAGGGCAGTGGATGGCGCTCCAGTCATCAAGGGAACCGGATGGGACAGCATCGTCGAAATTCCGGCCAGTGCCGTACCGACCGAGCTGGGCGACAACCCCATTATTGCCCAGTTGACCGAGGCCGTCGACGGCGGTCGTGCGCTGACCACGTCCCTCCTGACCATCTTCGTGGCCACCGACGGACGCGTCTTCGCCGGAGCCGTTCCGCTCGCCCAGCTCCAGGCAGCCGCCCAATGATCCGCACCATAGCGATCCACAACGCAGTGACACACTCCACACTGTGACCGTCGACACCCCGGCCCTTGACCTCGCGATCGAGAGCCGGGGTCTGACGAAACGGTTTGGTACCCAAACCGCCGTAAACGACATTGATCTGAAGGTTCCCCGCGGCTCCGTCTTCGGCTTCCTGGGGCCGAACGGTTCGGGTAAAACAACGAGTATCCGCATGCTGCTGGCACTCACCCAGCCGACTGCCGGCACGATCACAGTTCTCGGTGAGAGCATGCCCGCCGGCCTTCATGATGTGTTGCCCCGCGTGGGTGCCCTCGTCGAAGGTCCGGCGTTCTATCCCTTTCTCTCCGGAGCCGCAAACCTTCGTCGACTCGATACGGCGGATCGGCATGCTTCGAGCGATACCCGCCGCGCCCGGGTCCACCTCGCGCTCGAGCGGGTGGGGCTCTCCCATGCTGCCGATAAGAAGGTGCACGCGTATTCTCTGGGCATGAAGCAGCGGTTGGGCATTGCCAACGCGCTGCTACTCCCACGGGACCTGCTCATACTCGATGAGCCCACGAACGGCCTCGATCCCCAAGGAACCCGGGAAGTGCGTAGCCTCGTCCACTCCCTGACCCTCGAGGGGACGACGGTATTCGTCTCCAGCCACCTGCTGGCCGAGGTTGAGCAGATGTGCACCCACGCCGCAGTGATGAGCGCCGGCAGTATCGTCGCCCAGGGCACCCTCGCCGCGCTGCGGCAGGTCGGTGAGACCCGGGTGCGCGTGCGCACACCCGACCCCACCGGCGCCCTCCGCGTGCTCACCCATCTCGGTCTGGAGCCAACACGGGTTCCCACCGATGATGCAGACCCCATTGTGGGGGCGCCTCTGGTGGGTACCCAATGGCAACCAGAGGCCATCGTGACAGCCCTCGTGGCCGGTGGGGTGCGCATTCGCGGCTTCGCCATCGAGGAACCGAGCCTGGAAGAACTATTCGTTGCACTGACCGGGGAGGGTTTTGATGTCGTCCAGTGACGTTCTGCCAGCGACGCGACCGAGCGATCTGCCCGCGCGTCGCGGGAATGGATGGGCCCTGCTGGGTTCCGAAATCTCGGTGCTCTTTCGCCGACGTCGTACCTGGGCCATGTTGCTCGCCGTCGCGCTCATCCCCATCCTCCTGGCCGTTGCCGTCCGCTTGTCCTCGGCCACCCTGGCCCCGGGAGAGGGGCCACCCTTCCTGGATAGAGTGACCCAGAACGGCCTGTTCGTCGGCTTCACCGCGATGGTCGTCGCCATCCCCTTGTTTCTGCCCCTGACCATCGGGGTGGTCGCCGGGGATACCATCGCCGGGGAAGCCGGGCTGGGCACCCTGCGCTACCTTCTGGTAGCGCCAGCTGGGCGGGTGCGACTGCTACTGGTCAAATACACCGCAGCGGCCCTGTTCTGCCTCGCGGCGACTCTGACCGTCACCGTGTTCGGAGCGCTCATCGGTGCCGCCCTGTTCCCGGTCGGCCCGGTCACACTGTTATCGGGCGATACCATCAGCGTGACCGAGTCACTGCTTCGCTCCCTGCTGATCGCCGCTTATGTCACCGTGTCCCTGCTCGGGTTGGCGATGATCGGGCTGTTCATTTCCACACTGACCGACGTTCCCGTGGGAGCCATGGCGGCGACGATCGTGGTCTCGGTGGTCGCGCAGATTCTCGATGCGCTCCCGCAGCTGGCTTGGCTCCACCCGTGGCTGTTCAGCCACTACTGGCTCGGTTTCGCCGACCTGCTTCGGCAACCGATAGACCTGGGGTCATTTGGCCAGAACGCGATCGTTCAGGTGTGCTACGTGGCTGTTTTCGGGGCGTTGGCGTACAGCCGGTTTGTCACCAAGGACATTCTGTCCTGAAAAGATGATTCGTCAGGGGATATTTAACGAGACAGGGCCGGATCCATGGGATCCGGCCCTGTGAACTGTCTCAACCAGTCCTCGTCGATCTCCCGAAAGAAATCTCCGTGTCCGAGATGGGAATTGAACCCACACGCCCTTAACGGGCACTGGCACCTCAAGCCAGCGCGTCTACCAATTCCGCCACCCGGACTGGGTGAAACGGCCTCCGGATGAACCGGCTGCCGAGGTAATAACTTAGCACGGATTAGAACCCCCGTTGTGTCACCATCAGCCGTGACGACGGGTAGCGTTTGAGCATGGCTTCCTTCCCGAACATATCCCCGGTCGCGAGTTCCGCTGAATCGGCGGGTTCTGCAGCCAGCGGGGTTCCTCAGCAACTGGACCTCACCGCGCAGATCGCGCGTGATCTCATCCGCTTTGACACCACGAACTATGGCGGGGGCCGTTCCAATGGCGAAACGGATGCCGCCGAGTACGTGGCCGAGAAATTGCGGGCCCTCGGTCTGAAGCCCGAACTGTTCGATTCCGAACCTGGTCGGACCAGTGTTGTGGCGCGGGTGAAGGGGCGCGATGCCGCCCGCGATGCACTGGTCGTGCACGGTCACCTCGACGTTGTGCCGGCCGATGCGGCCAACTGGAGCGTGGACCCGTTCGCCGGAGTCGTTAAGGACGGTTTGCTGTGGGGGCGTGGCGCCGTTGACATGAAAAACATGGACGCCATGATTTTGGCCTCCCTGCAGGACGTGATCAGCACTCAGGGCGCGCCGGAGCGCGATCTTGTGGTCGCGTTTTTTGCCGATGAAGAGGCCGGTGGCGTGCTCGGCTCGCACTTTCTCGTCAAGGAGTATCCGCATTTGTTTGAGGGAGCCACCGAAGCGATCAGTGAGGTCGGTGGGTACTCCATCACGCTCGGCGGCCAACGTGCCTACCTGCTGCAGACCGGGGAGAAGGCACTGATCTGGGTCAAGCTCGTCGCCCGCGGCGAGGCCGGGCACGGCTCCCGCATTCACCCGAACAACGCCGTCACCCGGCTCGCCGAAGCTGTGGCCAGACTGGGGGGCCACGAGTGGCCGATTCGGCTGACCGATACGACCGAGCAACTGCTCGGTGAGATTGCCCGAATCCTCGATGTTGATCCGCAGCGGGTCGGCCCCGACGAACTCGCCCTCGCTACCGGAACCGCCTCCGGCTTCATCCAGGCCAGTCTGCGCACCACGGCCAACCCAACGGGCCTGACCGCTGGCTATAAGCACAACGTCATTCCCGATACTGCCGAAGCGCTCATCGACATTCGTGCGCTGCCGGGGGAGGAAGACCTCGTACTTGCCCAAATTCAGGAGATTGTCGGTTCCGACATAGACATCGTCACGATGCACCGCGATATCGGTCTGGAGACGGAATTCTCCGGGCCGCTGATCGAGGCGGTTGTGAGCACTCTGGAACGCCATGATCCCGGTGCTCCAGTGCTGCCCTACCTTTTGTCCGCGGGAACCGACAACAAAGCGCTCAGCACGCTCGGCATCAAGGGTTACGGTTTTGCGCCGCTGCGGCTCCCGGCCGACTTGGACTTTCCGGCCATGTTCCATGGAGTGGACGAACGGGTGCCGCTGGACGCATTAGTGTTTGGCAGGCAGGTCTTGACCGACCTGCTGTCAGAATATTGATCCCGTGAATCTGAATTCGGCCCCGCCGGGTGGGGGTTCCCTGTGAGAAAGCGAAGCGTGTGGACATTCTGAATGCGATCATCCTGGGTCTGGTTCAGGGGTTGACCGAATTCCTTCCGGTGTCTTCGAGTGCCCATATCGCCATCGTTGGTCAGTTTCTCGGTACCGGTGAAGACCCGGGAGCTCGTTTCACGGCCATTACCCAGATTGGCACCGAGGCCGCCGTCGTCATCTTCTTCTGGCGTGACATCGTGCGCATCATTGGTCAATGGGCGAAATCGCTCACGGGCCGAGTCCCCCGCACGGATCCGGATGCCCGCATGGGCTGGTTGATCATTCTCGGCTCGCTGCCCATCGTCATTCTCGGACTGCTCTTCCAAAACCAGATCGAAACCGTGTTGCGCTCCCTCTGGCTCACCGCCACGATGCTCATCGTCTTCGGTGTCTTGCTCGGAATCGCCGACCACGTCGGCGCGAAACGCCGCCGTCTTCAGGACATCACCGTAGGGCACGGTGTGATCTATGGCTTCGCGCAGGCGCTCGCCCTGATCCCCGGCGTCTCACGATCTGGCGGGACCATCACGGCCGGTCTGTTCCTCGGCTACGAGCGCGCTGCAGCGGCCCGCTATGCCTTCCTGCTGGCGATCCCCGCCGTGCTCGGTAGCGGCTTCTATCAAATGTACAAATCTGTCGCCGAGCCCTGCCTGGCCGGCTCGACCACCTGCACCACCGAAGTCTTCGGACCCCTCGAGACGCTCGTGGCTACGGTCATCGCGTTCGCTGTGGCCCTCGGCGTGATTGCATTCTTTATGAACTACATCTCCAAGCACAGTTTTCTGCCGTTCGTGATCTATCGCATCGTGCTCGGCGTTGTACTGTTCGTGCTCCTCGGCACAAACGTCCTCTCCGCCTAGCCGACTCGAGAAGCATGCGACACAGCCGGCTCGTGAAGTCATGGCAGCATCAAAGCTAGGCTGATTGCATGCGTGCATGGGAACGACCCGAAATTGTCTTTGTCCCCGGCGAGTCGAGTGCACCATGGCTCCACGACACCAGAACCGATAGCCTCGTGCTGGCCCAGCCACTCGATGAAGCCCGCCTCTACGTGTGCGGCATCACTCCCTACGATGCGACCCACATTGGCCATGCCAACACCTACCTCGCTTTTGACACCCTGCAGCGCGTCTGGATCGACGCCGGCTTGCGCGTGCATTATGCCCAGAATGTGACGGACATCGATGACCCGCTTCTGGAGCGGGCCAGCGCTACCGGAGTGGACTGGCGCGATCTGGCCGAATCGCAGGTTGAACTTTTTCGCACCGACATGGAGGCGCTGGGAATTATTCCACCCAATGATTTCGTGGCCGTGACCGAGGTGATCGACGAGGTTGCGGATGCCGTCGCGCTGCTGCACACGGCTGGACTGGCCTATTCCGTGCCAACGGACGGCGCCATCGCCGGCGCCGACGGATCGATGGCCGCTGATCTGTATTTCGATATTCACGCCGCCGAGGCCAGCACCGGCTGGACCCTCGGCGACGAGAGCAACCTTGATCGGGTCAGCATGATGCGCCTATTCGCCGAGCGCGGGGGAGACCCTGACCGGGCGGGAAAGCGCGACCGACTGGATCCGTTGCTCTGGAAAGCCGCACGGTCCGGGGAACCGGCGTGGGAATCCTCGGTCGGCCCAGGACGTCCCGGGTGGCACATCGAGTGTTCGGTCATCGCGCTCAAAGAACTGGGCACGGACTTTACCGTGCAGGGTGGCGGGTCCGACCTGATCTTCCCGCACCACGACATGAGTGCCGGGCACGCGCAGGCCCTCTCGGGGCATCCGCTCGCCGGCGTCTACAGTCACACTGGAATGGTTGCGTATCGCGGCGAAAAAATGAGCAAGTCGCTCGGTAACCTCGTGCTGGTTTCCGGACTGCGCGCCCAGAATGTTGACCCACGCGCGATTCGACTAGCACTGCTGTCCCGCCACTATCGCACCGACTGGGAATGGACGGACGCGCTCCTGGACCAGGCCGTCGAGCGTCTAGCCGCCTGGTCTGCTGCCTTCGGCACGGCGTCCCTGACTACCCCCGAGAGCCTGACCACGCCAGAACCGGCCAGCACAGAGCCGGCCAGCACAGAGCCGGCCAGCACGCAGGCTGCTGGGGCGGCGTCTGCTGGAGCGGCGGCCTCGGTCGTTCAGTCCCTCCGCCTCGCTCTCCGCCACGACCTTGACACGCCGGGGGCCCTGCAACTCATCGACGATGCCGCCGCTCGCACCCTGGACGACCCGGCGCTGGTGAATCGTGCCATCAGCGCTCTGCTCGGCGTCAACCTGTAGCCCGCGAAACGTCTTCGCGCGGCGCCACGTCCCGGTTCGTCCGCTGCGAACTCAGAACCGCGGTCCGCTGGGGCCGTCCGGCCGTCCGTCGGGTCGGCCATCGGCGCGCCCGTCACGCCCATCGGTGCCGCGCTTGCGAAGGTACTTCTCGAATTCCTGGGCGATCGCCTCGCCGCTCGCCTCCGGCGAATCGACCGTGTCGCGCGCTTGCTCGAGCTGGGCAATGTACGCAGCCATGTCCTCGTCCTCGCCGGCCAAAACGTCGATGCCGGTTTCCCATTCGGCAGCCTCGGTCACGAGCGCGCCCCGGGGGATCACCACGTCGATGACCTCTTCGAGCTTGTCGATCAACGCGAGCATCGCCTTTGGCGACGGGGCGTTGTGCACGTAGTGGGGGACAGATGCCCAAATGGACAGAGTCGGAATTCCCGCCCTCTCTGCAGCGTCCGACAAGACACTGAGGATGCCGACCGGCCCCTCATAGGTGCTGCGTTCAATCTGCAGTTCGGAGCGCACCTCGGAATTGTCGCTCGAAACGAATATGGAAATTGGACGCGTGTGGGGAACGTCGGCGAGCATCGCTCCCAAAAACACGACTCCGCTCACATCCGCGGCGAGGGCCGCATCGAGAATCTCGGCGGCAAAACTCTTCCAACTACGCGACGGCTCAGCGCCAATCAGCAGGTAAATATTGCCCGCGTTCGTTCCGCTGACACGCAACTGGGCATCGTCGGCGAGTGGAACACTGGCCGCACCGGAGACCTTGGGCCCGTACATGATTGCTCCGGGCCAATCGAGCGTGCGCACGCCATCCTCGTTGGTCGATATGGTCGGCCGATTGAACTGGTAGTCGAAATACAACTCGGGATCAACCTCGGTGATCATCTCAACGTCGAGTAAGTCCTTGAGCGCGTGAACGGCGCCCGTCGCGGCCTCCCCGGCATCGTTCCAGCCTTCGAAGGCGACGACGAGAAGCCGTCCGCTCAGGAACCCATTGCCGTCAGCCACCGTGTATGTCCTCGCTTCCTCAGGCCTCCCGCGTGGAGGGCCTCAGTCAAGGATAGGCGGTGGCCCTACACTTGAACCCTGTGAATGCTTTTCCTCTGCCGCTGGCCACTCCCGCTTCCTTGCCCGCCGCTGTTCTGTGGGACATGGACGGCACCATCGTTGACACCGAACCGTACTGGATGCGCGCGGAAATCGAGCTCGTTGCCCAGTTCGGCGGTGCGTGGACTCACGACGACGCAATGTTGATGGTCGGGGCCGGACTGTGGGACTCCGCAGCCATCCTGCAATCCCGCGGCGTGGAACTCAGTGCGGATGCCATCGTGGCTCGCCTCACCGACCGCGTTCAAGAACAGCTGGTCGAACACGGAATTCCCTGGCGTCCCGGATCACGCGAGCTCCTGCGCGACGTGAAAGCCGCCGGTGTGCCAACGGCCCTCGTCACCATGTCGGTGGAGCGTATGGCCCGCCAGATCATCGACCTGATCGATTTTGAGGCTTTCGACGTTGTCGTTGCCGGCGATATGGTCGCGAACAGCAAACCATCTCCGGATCCGTACCTGCTCGCCGCTGAGCGACTCGGCGTCGACCCGCGAGAGTGCATCGCGATCGAGGATTCCGTGCCCGGCGTCGCATCCGCTGTTGACGCCGGCACCGTCACCATTGCCGTTCCGCATCAGATCGATCTGCCAGAGAGCGACTTCTACACCCGATGGCCCACGCTCGACGGACGCTCACTTCACGACCTCGCGGCGCTGTATCAACTTTCGAGGAAATCCGAACCCGCCGTCAACGTTCATCCTCTCGCCCCCACTGGGTACGCCCGAAACGAAAGCGCACCACTGACATGAGCAACAACCAGGTCATCCAGAACAGTGGACTCTTTCGCGTCGGCGATCGGGTTCAACTGACCGGGCCCAAGGGGCGGATGAACACCATCACGCTGCAGGAAGGGCTTACCTTCCACACCCACCGCGGTATCCTCGCGCATGATGACATCATTGGCCGGCCCGACGGCTCGGTCGTCACCAACAACGTCGGGGTCGAGCATCTCGCACTCCGACCGCTGCTGGTGGACTTCGTCATGAGCATGCCGCGCGGTGCCGCGATCATCTATCCCAAGGATGCGGCTCAAATTCTGGCTCAGGCCGATATCTTTCCCGGGGCCACGGTCGTCGAGGCGGGGGTCGGGTCCGGAGCGTTGTCGCTCTGGCTGCTGCGCGCCATCGGACCGAGCGGCCGTCTGGCATCGTTCGAACGGCGCGAGGAATTTTCTGACGTCGCTCGCGACAATGTCGCTACCTTCCTGGGCAGCGATCCGCAGAACTGGACCATAACGCTCGGGGACCTCGCCGAGACGCTGCCCGACGTCTCGCCTGCCCAGAGCGTTGACCGCGTCGTTCTTGACATGCTGGCGCCGTGGGAATGCCTGGGCGCCGTCTCCGATGCCCTCAAACCGGGGGGAGTGCTGCTCTGCTATATCGCCACGGTGACCCAGCTCTCCCGCGTAGCCGAGGCCATCCGCGGCACCGGTCTGTACACGAATCCGGACTCCACCGAAACGATGATTCGAGGTTGGCATGTGGAGGGACTCGCCGTCCGGCCAGACCACCGCATGATCGGCCACACCGGATTCCTGATCACGGCTCGTCGCCTCGCGCCCGACACAATCCTGCCCGAACTGAAGCGACGTCCCTCCAAGACTGACTTCAGCGACGCAGACGTCGAGGCCTGGACGCCGGGCGCGCTCGGCGAACGAAACGTGAGCTCGAAGGTCATGCGCAAACGCGTGCGGGCTGCTGGAACCAGCGCAGAGCTTTCCAAGGCTCGAGACCTCGACGCCAGTTAGGATGGTGCCCGGCCCGTTTCGGTGGTACTGCGCCGAAACCGAAGCCAGCAGGCCCCAGCAACGCCCGCACCCTATTTACGCCCCGCGCAGCTGATCCACGCTGCAGCAAACCCGTACCGAAAGAAGGACTTGTGCGCAAAGCATCCGCGCTGATCGTCACCGCTGGCCTCGTGATGACGGCACTGACCGCGTGTGCCACTCCAGGGACGGCCGAAGCCTCCTGTGAACCCTCAACGACCTCCGGTGCGGCCTCGAGCCTGATCTCTGTGTCCGATAATTTCGGCGCTGTGCCTGACGTGACTTTTCCGACACCGCTGAAGACGGACACGACGCAGCGCACTGAAATCATTAGTGGTTCCGGCCCGAGAGCGGTAGCCGGTCAGCAACTCAACGTGGAACTGAACGTATTCAACGGCACCACCGGAAACGTCATTCAACAGGGTGCCTACGACGAAACGAGCGCTGTGCCCGTCGTGCTCAATGGCGGCGGCGTCAAAGGGCTCAGCGATAGTTTGCTCTGTGCCCAAGTCGGCGATCGTCTTGCAGTGGTGATTTCCCCGGAAGATGCCTTCGGTGCTGCGGGCAACCAACAACTTCAGGTCGCGCCGACGGACTCACTCGTCATTGTCGTCGACGTCGTGAAGGCGATGCTGCCCCGCGCCGACGGAGTGAAGCAGACGGTCGCCAACGGGCTCCCGGCCGTGGTGCTCGACGACCAGGGTGTTCCGGGCGTCGTCGTGCCCAGCGGCGACGCTCCGATCGAGCTCGAAGTCGGTGTGCTGAAGAAGGGTTCCGGCGACAAGGTAGCGGAGGGTGCCACCATCACGGTGCACTACCTGGGCGTTCTCTGGAAAGAGAAAACGGTCTTTGACTCCAGTTGGGTGAACGGCGCTCCGGTACCACTCGTCGCGGCGACCGGATCCGCCACCGAGGCGGGCGTCAGCGCCGGCATGGCAACCGCACTCATCGGCCAGACGGTGGGGTCCCAGGTCGTGATGGTCATTCCGCCCAGCCTGGGATACGGTGACGCGGCGACGGCGGGGATTCCTGCCGGGTCGACGCTCATCTTTGTCGTTGACATTCTGGGCGTCAACTGAAACTCCCGGAGCGGCAGCGCACGAATGCTCCAGCGCATGCCGTGCTGAAGCATCCGTGCAACTCGGGCGATAGGATCACAGCGTGATATCGATGCCAGCTCAGCCTGACCCGCTTGACCCGGCCGACGGTCTCGGGGTGCCCAAACCACGCTCCGTAGCAGCTCCGGAGCGGCTATTCAGCCTGGTTCTTGCTCTCGTGGCAACGGAGTCGGGATTGACCAAGGCCGACATCCTCGCCAACGTGCAGGGGTACCGCCAGCGGTACGCGTCGGCTAGCGCCAACGAGAGCCTGGAGCGCCAGTTTGAGCGAGATAAGGACGACATTCGAGAATTGGGAATTCCGCTCGAAACGATTGAGCCCGCCGACGATCCGGGAAGCAACCACTTTCTTCGGTATCGAATACCGAAGGGGCTGTACGACCTGCCCGCCGACGTGACCTTTACGCCCGACGAGGTGTCCCTGCTCAAACTCGCTGGCACGGTCTGGCGAGAAGGATCGTTGTCCGGAGAATCCCGTCGGGCCCTGATGAAGTTGAACTCGCTCGGCGTCGAATCGAGCGACCCTGTCCTCGGTTACGCACCCCTGCTGCGCACGAAAGACCACAGCTTTGACCCGCTGAGCAAAGCGCTCGACCGTGTTCAGGTCGTAGCTTTTCTCTACCTCAAGCCGGGGGAGACCAAACCGGCTCGTCGCGTGGTTACTCCGCGCGCGCTCGTGCAGCATGAAGGCCGCTGGCACCTCTACGCCACGGATGAGATCGCTCAGGCGCCGCGCACGTTCCTGCTGCCACGCATCGTCGGCACCGTGGCGGTCGTACCCAACACGTCCCCGTCCTCCACCAGCGATGCCGTTTCAGACGGTGCGACCAAGGGCGGGACCGATAGCGCACGTGCCCTCGCTGAGCTGGACGCCCTATTGGCCAGCAATTCGGCCCGCGTCGTCGTGAGGCCAGGGTCGGACGCCGCCGTGCGGCTGGGTGCCAGAGCGGCGGCGCAGAACACAGACGTCGCTGTCGATATGTCGACGGATTTCACGCGCACCCTGCACTTCACCGACCTGAATATCCTGGCCGACGAGCTGGCCGGATTCGGCCCGGAAGTGTACGTCGAGAGTCCGCTCGCGTTACGCACCGCGGTGCACAATCGATTGGTTGCAGCCCGGGATACCCATGCCAATGTGCGCCCGATCGCCCCACCCGGGCGCACGCCGCGCCGGCGGGCGCCGGCACACCCTTCGCCCGGCAAAGCTGCCGATGCACCCCGAGTCGCCGGCGATCAGCTCACCCTCTTACTCTCCCTCGTTCCGTACCTCCTGGAACGGGGGCGGGTCTCCGTCACCGAGGTGGCCGAGCACTTCGGACTATCACCAGAGCGGGTGCGCGGTCTGGTCAGCCTCATTGCCCTGTCCGGCATTCCCGGGGAAACCCGCCAATACCTGCACGGAGACCTGTTCGACATCCTCTGGGACGAATTCGAGACCAACGACCGCATCGTGCTCACGCATCAGGTCGCTATTGACGATTCACCAAGGTTCTCGGCCCGCGAGGCCGCGGCACTCATCGCCGGCCTGCAATATTTGTCAGCCCTGCCCGACAACGCCGAAACCGATGCCATTTCGTCGCTGATGGCAAAATTGACCCGCGGTGCCTCAGCACCCCCCACTCAGGTGGCCGTCGCACAACGAGATGCCGGCGCGACCCGCGACATCGTGCAAAGCGCCCTCAGCACCGGGGTGCAGGTGGAATTCGACTATCTCAATGCGCGTGGCGACCAGGAACACCGCATTGTCGACCCGCTGCGAATCGAATCCGTAGACAGCGACTGGTATTTGCGCGGCTGGTGTCATCTCCGAGAAGCCGTGCGCACCTTCCGTCTGGATCGCATGAGCGATCCCAGCATCACGGTCGCACCACGCAGCACGAACCCGGCCGATTTGTTGCTGCCCGCCACCCTCTTTCAGGCGTCCCCCGGCGACGTCGACGTGCGATTGGAACTCGCAACGGCAGCGCTCCCGTTGCTGGCCGACTACCGCCCCGAACGATCCGAGCCCGTCGGCTCGGGCGTGCTTACTCGCACGACGGTGCGCATCGCACATTCCCACGCACTCAAACGACTAATCACCGGCCTGGCCGGCATTGTCACCGTTCTCGAACCGGCCGAATCACGCCAGGTCGTCTTCGAGTGGGCTGCAGCCGGGCTCGCGCAGTACACCTCAGATGACCAATCGTCGAAGCAGAGCTAGCTGATGCCGTGGTGGTCGTGGTTTCTCATCTGGTGCCTTCTCGTGCTGGGCCTGCTCGCTGTGCTCGTCTGGTTCGCGGTCCGGCTCTTTCGCAAGGCGGTCGGTATCCTGCACGCGCTCGAATCCCTGAACGATCAGGTCGCCGCAATCGATCTCGAGTTGGCGCCGGCGCCGGATGCGTTCACCCCTGCCGTGTTTGCCGACATTGTCGTGCTGCTCCATACTGTGGAACAGCGTCGTGCAGAAAAGGTCCACCGGCGCCAGCTACGTCGCGACGCCTGGATCGTCCGGGGTAAACTGTTAAGAAACGCCCGCTAACACAGAGGACACCACCTCATGCTGCAAAACCTGACCGGATGGCACTTCCTGATCATCCTCGTCGTCGTACTGCTCCTTTTCGGTGCGCCCAAGCTCCCCGGACTGGCTCGCAGCCTCGGCCAGTCAATGAAGATCTTCAAGAGCGAGATCAAGAGCGACACTGTCGATCCGGATCCCAACGCCCCGGCCGCGGGCCATACAGGCGACGACGCATCGACGACGTCCGGCCCCACGACGTCCGGCCCCACGACGTCCGGCCCAGCCGACCCCACCTCGAAGCCCTAGTCCAATGGCGGTCCGCGCCCAGCGAAGTGCGACCGCTGCCGGAAAGATGTCGCTGGGGCAGCATCTGGTCGAGCTGCGCAAAAGACTATTTCTCGCAGCGGCTGGCATCGTCGTCGGAGCTATTATCGGCTGGTTTCTCTCCGAGTTCGTCTGGGACCAACTCCGGGAACCGGTTTACGCCATTATGGAATCCCAGGATCGCAACGCCCAGCTGAACTATCCCGACATTACCAGTGCCTTCGATCTCAAGCTCAAAATTGCGTTCTACGTCGGCCTGATCGTGTCGAGCCCCGTTTGGCTCTATCAAATTTTTGCTTTTCTCGTGCCCGGGCTCACTCGCAAGGAAAAACAGTACACCTTCGGCTTCTTCTTCAGCGCCGTCCCGCTCTTCTTGGCCGGATGCGCCGCTGGCTGGTACGTCCTTCCCAACGTTGTCCAGCTCATGACGAGCTTCGCTCCGAAAGAGGACGCCGCCCTCATCGTTGCGCAGACCTACCTCGACTTCGTACTGAAACTGATTTTCGCAATCGGGATCGCGTTCGTACTTCCAGTCTTCATCGTAATGTTGAACCTCGCAGGTGTGATTAGCGCGGAATCAATCATTAAGTCATGGCGCATGGCAATTCTCGTCATCATCCTGTTCACTGCCATTGCCACTCCCGCTGCCGACGTCGTTTCGATGTTCCTGCTCGCTATACCCATGATTGTGCTCTATTTTGCCGCCTACGGTATCGCGTGGCTGCACGATCGCCGCGCGGCCAAGAAAATGCTCGCCTTCGACAAGGAACTCGCGCTCTGATTGTCTCAGAGACTCGTACGTAGCAATTGTTAAGGATCACGTGACACACACGCAATCGCCGGCCGAACGGTATTCCGCGGCGCGTACCCGGGCGAAACAGCCAAAACTGCTGGCATTCGAAAGCGGGCTCAAATTTGATCTCGACCCGTTCCAGCGTGAAGCCTGTGCCTGCTTGGAAGCCGGCAACAGTGTGCTCGTTGCAGCCCCGACGGGCGCCGGTAAAACCATCATGGCCGAGTTCGCCATCTATCTGGCGATGCAGCAGTCTCGCGCGAAAGTGTTTTACACCGCACCCATGAAGGCATTGAGCAATCAGAAGTTCCAGGAATTCGTCGCCGAATACGGTGCAGAACAGGTGGGGTTGCTTACCGGGGACAGCAACATCAACCCGAGGGCGCGCATCGTGGTCATGACCACCGAAGTGCTTCGGAATATGCTTTACGCCGATTCGGATCTGCTGACCGACCTCGCTTTTGTGGTGATGGACGAGGTGCACTACCTTGCCGACCGTTTTCGCGGGGCCGTGTGGGAAGAGGTCATCATCCACTTGCCGCAGTCGGTGCGCATGGTGTCCCTCAGCGCGACCGTGTCGAATGCGGAAGAATTCGGGGACTGGCTGCAGGCGGTGCGCGGCGACACCGACGTGATCGTGTCTGAAGAGCGGCCGGTCCCGCTCGAGCAGCATGTGCTCGTCAAGAACGAGATGCTCGACCTGTTTGATTCCACCGGTTTGATCGGCACACACCGGGTGAATCCCGAACTCGTTCGCCTGGCCCACGCCGGCGGTCGATCAGCGGGTGGGCGCGGCCGGGGATCCGGTCGCCAGGGCGGCTCTTCCGGGGGCTACCGAGGGCACGACAAGCGTCATCCACAGTTCGACGTCGGCCGGATGGATCGCGGTGACATCGTGCGCATGCTCGACGGCAAACACTTGCTGCCCGCCATCTTCTTCATCTTCAGTCGAGTCGGTTGTGACCAGGCCGTGCGTCAGGTGCTCCGCTCCGGCGTGCGCCTGACGCAGGAACACGAGCGCGAAGAGATTCGCCAGATCGTCGACGATCGCTGTCGCACCCTGCTCGACGAAGATCTCGGTGTGCTCGGTTACTTCGAGTGGCTCGATGGGCTCGAACGGGGAGTCGCTGCCCACCACGCCGGTCTGCTCCCGGCGTTCAAGGAGGTCGTCGAAGAACTGTTTCAGAAAAAGCTGGTCAAAGCTGTGTTCGCGACTGAGACGCTCGCGCTCGGCATCAACATGCCGGCCAGAACCGTCGTTCTCGACAAGCTCGAGAAGTTCAATGGGGAAGCGCGCGTTCCCATCACTCCGGGGGAGTACACCCAGCTCACCGGGCGGGCGGGTCGCCGCGGAATCGACACGCTTGGCCACTCGGTGATTCAGTGGGCTCAGGGCCTGGAACCCCAGGCGGTGGCCTCGCTGGCCTCCCGGCGCACCTATCCGCTAAATTCCAGTTTTAAGCCGACCTATAACATGGCCGTCAACCTCATCGACCAGTTTGGGGTGGCGCGCACGCGTGGTGTTTTGGAATCGTCGTTTGCGCAGTTCCAGGCCGATCGCGCCGTCGTCGACCTGGCCCGGTCAGTACGCCAGCAGGAGGAGTCTTTGGCCGGTTTCAAGACCGGCATGACGTGCCACCTGGGCAATTTCGAGGACTACTCGTTGATTCGTCGGCGCCTGACGGAGGCGGAACGCGAGGGAACCAAGGCGGACAACTCCCTGCGGGGGCAACGTGACAAGCGCCAGCGCGAGGTCACCAGCCTGCGCAAGCAGATGCGCGCCCACGGCTGCCACCACTGTCCGGACCGGGAGGCGCACTCCCGTTGGGCGGAGCGCTGGTTCAAGCTCAAGCGCCAAACGGATGCCCTCAACCAGCAGATCTCGCAGCGCACCGGGGCGATCGCCCGCGTTTTCGACCGCGTTACCGACGTTTTGCTCGGCTACGGCTACCTTGAGTCCGATGCCAGCGGTTCCGTAGCACTCAGCGAGAGTGGCCGCATCCTGCGCCGCATCTACGCCGAACGGGACCTGTTGGTTGCTGAGTCCCTGCGCCGAGGCCTGTGGGCCGACCTCGATGCGGCGAGTCTCGCGGCCATGGCCTGCGCCCTCGTTTTTGAACCCCGCCGGGAGGAGGGGCTGATCGATGCCCGCTACCTGCCGAAGGGGCCGTTCCGTGCGGCCTTGGACGACACCCAGGACCTGTGGAGCCGCATCGATGATCTCGAACGGGACCACAAACTTCCAGGCAGCAACCCGCTCGCGGTCGGGCTCAGCCTCGCCATGTATAAGTGGGCTCGCGGAGCGTCATTGAGCGACGTACTGTACGAAGCGGAGATGGCCGCCGGTGACTTCGTTCGCTGGACCAAACAGACCATCGACCTGCTGGACCAGCTCAGCATCGCCGGCGACGGACACGTTGGACCGACCGCCCGTGCGGCCATGGACGCGATCCGTCGCGGTATCGTCGCGTACTCTTCGGTGGCCTGAACCGGTCATGGGGGGGAGTGAGCGCGCTTTCAGCCTGCCGCTGTGGGCATCCGTCGTTGTCGCAGCGGGCGCTGGGGTAATTCTTGACGCTGGTTTTCCGGATCGAGACTGGTGGTTTCTCGCACCGGTCGGAGTCGCTCTTATGTTTCTGGCCCTGCTTGGTCGTACCCTCGGCACTGGCCTGCTCGTGGGACTGGTCGCGGGACTATCATTCTGGCTGACCCATATTTTCTGGATCACCCTGTACCTCGGTCTCGTGCCGTGGTTTGCGCTTGGCGGGTTGGAGAGCCTGTTCTTCGCCGTCGGGCTTGGCCTTACCGCCGTGGTCCTGCGGCACGGCCCGCGTGTCTGGCCGACGGTCGGGGGTCGCCTCGGGATCGTGCCCGTCATCGCGGCCGGTTTATGGACCGCCAGAGAGGCGATCAGCGCGGTCTGGCCCTACGGTGGTTTTGCCTGGGGCCGGGTCGCTCTTTCGCAGTCGGAGAGTCCGTTCGGCCCGCTCGTGGCCTGGGTAGGCCTGTCCGGACTGAGCTTTATCGTGGTATGGCTCTGCGCCCTCGGCGTTCAGCTGTTACGCGAACCCGATCTGACCCGAACGCTGCGCAGTGGTATCGTTCTCGGCGCCGTCGCCCTGCTCCTTGCCATCCCGGCCTGGCCGACCATCCAGTCCGGACAGGTTCGATTGGCCGCTGTTCAGGGCAACGCGGATGCCGGATTGTTCGCCGAGTATTCGCCCGGACAGATCCTGCAGGATCACACCTCGGCCACCCTCCCCCTGCTCGGAGAGAAGGTTGATTTTGTCGTCTGGCCAGAGAACGCGAGCGACATCGACCCCACCCGGTCAGCGGCCGCCGCGCAGGTGCTCGACTACATCAGCACCGAAATGGATGCCCCGCTCATTTCCGGAACCATTACCAAGCCCGCGGACACCTATTTCAACAGCTCGCTACTCTGGGAGGCCGGCCGTGGAGCCGTGGACGTTTATGACAAGGTGCATCCGGTGCCCTTTGCGGAATACATGCCCGATCGTGCTTTCTGGCGACCGTTCGCGCCGGACCTGATCGACATGATCGGCCGGGACTACGGAATCGGTACTCGTGACAATATCTTCGACATCAATGGTGTTCTGGCCGGTATCGCGATCTGCTTCGACATCGCTGACGACCAGCTCGTGCACGAGATGATCGAGGGCAAGGCGCAAATCATTCTTGCGCAGACTAATAACGCCGACTTTGGGCGCACCGACGAAAGCGTGCAACAGCTGGCCATTGCTCGGTTGCGTGCCATAGAGACGTCACGCACGGTGGTCAATATTTCGACGGTGGGGTCGAGCGCCATCATTACGCCCGACGGTCACACCCTCGACAGCTTGCCGACTTTCACGGCGGGTGCCATGGTGCAGACGGTTCCGCTGAGCGAGACCATAACGCCGGCGATGGTGGCTGGCCGAGGCCTCGAATGGCTCGTGTCGGGTCTGGCACTGGCGGGTTTGGTGCTCTGCATCGGCGCGGCCCGGCGCCAACGACGTCGCTAGTCGGATCTGGTTGGTTAACCAACAACGACCCCGCCACGAGGGGCGGGGTCGTTACGGTGTAACGGATGCTTAAGCGCCGATTTTTTGCTGCCCACCACGGCGCAGACGCAACACGGAAAGTCGCTCTTCGAGCAGCTCCTCGAGTTCATCTCGGGTGCGCCGTTCGAGCAGCATGTCCCAATGGGTGCGAGGAACCTTCTCGGCGGAGTGGTCAACGATGACAGGCAGGGAATCGACCAGTCGTGTCGCCGTCCGTGCGCAGTACCTGCATTCCCATTCGTCCGGAGCCTCTGCTTCGGCCGAAAAAATCATGACCGTCTCTCGCCCACACGTGTCACACCGGTAGGTGTGAGTGACCCGGGGGGAGAAGGTGACGCCTTCTTCGCTCTGTAGGCTTTGTGCGCCTAATCTCATGCCACGCAAACTGCGGTCAGCCATAGTGTGGTCTCCTCTCGCTCGCGATCACCATACGATCGCGACGCTGTCACAGTTCTAAACCATCAAGCTGGGTGTTAACCTTCCCGAACCCCCGGTTTTCTAAGGTAACTCTCAGGTTCGGCGGGTAAGTACCTCAAGGGCCAGATCGGTGCGATCGGTGACGAGACCGTCAATACCCAGATCGAGCAGCCGATTCATATCCATCGGGTCGTTGACGGTCCACACGTGCACTTCCACTCCTACATCGTGCATCATCGCGACAAAACGGGGGGTGACTATGTGGATGGGACCGGCGCGTTCGGGAACCTGCACCGCGACGCAATCGTGGAGGGTCCGCCGAACGAGGCTGGTGAGACCCACGTTCGTCGACGCCAGGGCCCGAGCCACGAGCGATGAGGAGGCGGACGACGCGACACCGGGCAGCAGCCCGACAACGGTGCGGCGACGCGCTTCGTGAAAGGAGGTCACTAGTACGCGATCGGTGGCTCTGAGGTCCGTGATAGCGCGGGCGGTAGGAACGGCGGCGGCATTCGATTTGATATCGATATTAAAAAGTGCTGCAGGAAACGCTTCGAGGGCGTCGGCCAAAGACGTGAACGACTGCCCGTAGCCCAGATTGAGGCGTTTCAGCTCGCTCATGGTCAGCTGGTCGATCCGCACGTCTCGTCCGAGCGCCGTCAGGACCGGGTCGTGGCTGATGACAGCCACACCGTCGAGCGACACGTGCACGTCGGTTTCCAGATGGGTCGCCCCGCTCGCGAGAGCTTTCACGAAAGCGAGGAGGGTGTTTTCTGGCGCTTCCAGTGCCAGACCGCGGTGGGCGAATACGCGCGGAAAGGGTGCGGCCAGAAACGCAGACTGGGCGCGCTCGGCCACCACCTAGGCCTGAGGTGCCGCGGGTTGAGCGGGTGCTGGCGGTGCGGCCGGAGCCGTTCCGGGGTGCTGGCCACCAAACGCGCTGCCGATTCCCTTCATCGCCTCGCTCAGTTCACTCGGCACGATCCAGAGCTTGTTGGAGCTGCCCTCCGCCAGCTTGGGCAGGGTCAGCAGGTACTGGTAGGCGAGCAGCTTCGGGTCGGGATCTCCGTCGTGAATGGCCCGGAAGACGGTCGTGATCGCTTCGGCCTCGCCCCTGGCACGAAGAACAGCAGCTTTTGCATCACCCTCGGCTTCGAGGATCGCCGCCTGGCGTGCTCCCTCAGCGGTGAGGATGGCGGACTGTTTCGTGCCCTCGGCGGTGAGAATGAGCGCACGGCGGTCACGTTCGGCGCGCATCTGCTTTTCCATCGAATCCTGGATGGAGTGGGGCGGTTCGATCGCCTTGAGTTCGACCCGGCCCACACGAATACCCCACTTACCGGTGGCTTCGTCGAGCACGATGCGCAACTGACTGTTGATGTTGTCGCGGCTGGTCAGCGCTTCTTCCAGGTTCAAGCCGCCGACCACGTTGCGGAGCGTCGTCGTGGTGAGCTGTTCGACCGCGCCGAGATAATTGTTGATCTCGTAGGTGGCCGCACGGGCATCCGTCACCTGAAAGTAAACGACGGTGTCGATAGAGACGACGAGGTTATCCTCGGTAATCACCGGCTGGGGCGGGAACGACACGACCTGCTCCCGAATGTCCAAGAGCGGACGCACGCGGTCGACGAAGGGCACGAGAAGGTTCAAGCCGGGAAGCAGCGTTTTGTGATACTTGCCGAGGCGCTCAACCACCCCGGCGTTACCCTGCGGAATGATGCGAATGGCCCGCACGAGGACGACGATGACGAAGACCGCCAAAACGACAAGCAGGGCGATCACGAAGATCTGACCGATGAAAGCTGCGGGGTCAAGCATTGTTGTGGGTCCTTTCAGCGAAAATGACAACGGCGGTGGAACCTTCGATGAGGTGAACGGTAACCGGCTGGCCGGGCTCAACGCTATTCGGGTCTCCGGGGGCCTCACTGAGGTTGGCGGTCTGCAGGCGAGCAGTCCAGGTCTCACCATTGGCGAGCTTCACCAGCCCGCCGGTCTCGGTGACCGTCGAGACAACGCGGCCGGACATCCCAATGAGGGCATCGATGTTGCTCCGCGTCGGATCGCCGCCATTGCGCAGGACCCGCAGCAGGAAGGGACGGATTGTCAACAGCAGCAGCACCGACAGGCCCGCGGCAACCACGATCTGCAGCCACCAGTCCAGACCGAGTAAATTGGCGCCCAACCCCCCGAGACTACCGATGGAGATCATCAGGAACGTGAATTCCAGGCTCAGCACCTCGATGATGATGGCTACGAGAATGAACACGAGCCACAAAATCCAGAGATAGTCGGTCAGGTCGACCATGTGTGACACCTTTCACATTCCGTTTGACTTCGAAACTAGCAGGTGCCGAGCTCAACACGCCGGGGGAGAGCCGAGGCTTATTGATAAGGTCGAAACCGTACGTGAGGGCCGTTCAGGTCAACACATCGCTACGAAACACAGACGTCTGAATTTAGAGGAGCACGCGTGACCAATCCACTGGCAGCAGGATCACTCGAGGGCAAGCGTGTTCTCGTTACGGGCTCTTCTCGCGGCATCGGCGCGGAGACAGTCGGCTACTTCGCCGAAGCCGGAGCGCGCGTCGTCATCAACTACCGCAACAAGGAGGCGAGAGCGAACAAACTCGCCGACACAATCCGTGCCGCCGGGGGAGAGGCCATCACGGTCGGCGCCGACTTGACCGACCCGGCCTCGGTGGCCGCCATGTTTGAAACCATTGGGACCGAATTCGGTGGGCTCGACATTCTCGTCATGAACGCGTCGGGTGGCATGGAAAGCGGTATGGCCGAGGACTATGCCATGACCCTTAACCATGATGCCCAGGTGAATCTGCTGAACGAAGCTATCCCGCTGCTTGGCGACGACTCCCGGGTGGTCTATGTGACCAGCCACCAGGCGCACTTTATCAAGACGACGCCCACCATGCCGGAGTATGAGCAGGTCGCCCGCAGTAAGCGCGCCGGTGAAGACGCTCTGCGTGCCGTCATTCCGCAGCTTGAGGAGTCTGGTATCGGATTTGTCGTCGTCTCCGGCGACATGATCGAGGGGACCATCACGGCGACGCTTCTCGAACGTTCCAACCCGGGCGCCCTGGGTGCACGTCGAGAGGCTGCGGGCCGCCTGTACAACGTTGGTGAGTTCGCTGCGGAGGTCGTTTCGGCCGCAGTCGATCCGGTTCCGGTCGGCAATACCCGCTATGTCGGCGACACGACCGGTTTTTCGGGCGAATAGGCAGCCCGCTTTAACTGACGGTTTCAGCGGATTTCTCCGAGCGAGTGCCGACGGCCCGGCCCACATGCAGACGGTTGAGAATATTCTGAACCGGTGGGCTAGCCATCTGCCCATGCATTCAAAGGAGAATCGATGAGCGCGACGACGAAAATGGTCGGCCCCGATGCCGAACCTCCGGTTGCAGACCGCCACGATCTGATTCGAGTGCAGGGTGCTCGTGAGAACAATCTGAAGAATGTCAGCGTTGTGATTCCGAAACGCCGGCTGACCGTGTTCACCGGGGTCTCTGGCTCCGGCAAGAGTTCGCTGGTTTTCGGCACGATTGCCGCCGAGTCCCAGCGCATGATCAACGAGACGTACAGCACCTTCGTGCAGGGTTTCATGCCGACCCTGGCGCGGCCGGACGTCGATGTACTCGACGGCCTCACGACGGCGATCATTGTCGATCAGGAGCGGATGGGTGCCAACGCACGCTCGACCGTGGGCACCGCCACCGACGCCAATGCGCTGCTGCGCATCCTCTTCAGTCGCCTCGGCGAGCCGCACATCGGCTCGCCGCAGGCGTATTCCTTCAACGTCGCTTCGATCAGCGGCGCGGGTGCCGTGTCTATTGAACGCGGGGGACAGACGGTCAAAGAGCGTCGCAGCTTCAGCATTACCGGGGGCATGTGTTCGCGTTGTGAGGGTCGGGGCTCGGTCACCGACATCGATCTGAGAGCGTTGTACGACGACACCAAGTCTCTAAACGACGGCGCTCTGACCATTCCCGGGTACAGCATGGACGGATGGTTTGGCCGCATTTTTAACGGCTGTGGCTTCTTCGACCCCAACAAGCCGATCTTTGAATTCACCGCCAAAGAGCTGGGGGACCTGCTCCACAAGGAGCCGACCAAGATCAAGGTCGATGGCATCAATTTGACGTATGAGGGCCTGATCCCGAAGATCCAGAAATCGATGCTCTCCAAAGACGTCGACTCGCTGCAGCCGCATATCCGCGCCTTCGTTGAGCGGGCGGTGACCTTCACGGTCTGCCCGAACTGCAATGGCACCCGGCTCAGCGAGGGGGCGAGATCGTCGAAGATCAACGAGATCAGCATCGCGGATGCCTGCGCGATGCAGATCAGTGACCTCGCGGACTGGGCGCGCGGGGTGGCTGAACCTTCGACCGCACCGCTGCTCGCGGCGTTGCGCAACCTGCTGAACTCATTCGTGGAGATTGGGCTCGGCTACCTCTCCCTTGACCGCGCCTCGGGCACGCTCTCTGGCGGGGAGTCCCAGCGCACCAAGATGATCCGCCACCTCGGGTCGTCGCTCACCGACGTTACGTACGTCTTCGACGAGCCGACGATCGGCCTGCACCCCCACGATATTCAGCGGATGAATACCCTGCTGCTGCAACTGCGCGACAAGGGGAACACGGTGCTCGTCGTGGAGCACAAGCCGGAGATGATCCAGATCGCCGACTATGTCATCGACCTCGGCCCGGGCGCAGGAGCAGAGGGGGGACGCATCGTGTACGAGGGGTCCCTGGCCGGACTTCGAGCCAGCGGCACACTGACCGGCCGGCACCTCGACGACCGGGCCACCGTAAAGAAGGCCGTGCGCGCGGCGTCCGGCATGCTGTCGGTGCGCGGCGCCAGAGAACACAACCTGCTCAACGTCGATGTCGACATTCCGCTCGGCGTATTGACGGTGCTGACCGGCGTTGCCGGCTCCGGCAAGAGCTCGCTGATCCACGACTCCGTCTCGGGCCAGCCCGGAGTCGTGACCGTTGACCAGGGCGCGATCAAGGGTTCCCGGCGCAGCAATCCGGCGACTTACACGGGGATGCTCGAATCGATCCGCAAGGCATTCGCCAAGGTCAATGACGTCAATCCAGCGCTGTTTAGCTCCAACTCTGAGGGGGCCTGCCCCAACTGCAACGGTGCCGGCGTTACGTACACCGACCTGGGAATGATGGCGGGTGTGGCCATGCCCTGCGAGGTATGTGAGGGTAAGCGGTTTCAGGCATCCGTTCTGGAGTACCACCTGGTCGGACGGGACATTAGCGAGGTACTGGCGATGTCGGTGATGGAGGCCAGGGAATTCTTTGGTGCGGGCCAAGCGTGGACGCCCGCCGCGTACGCGATCCTGGGACGCCTTGCTGACGTCGGGCTCGGCTACGTGAAACTCGGCCAGCCGCTACCGACACTGTCCGGCGGTGAACGGCAGCGGCTCAAGCTCGCCACCCACATGGCCCAGAAGGGGGAGGTGTACGTTCTAGACGAGCCAACCGCTGGACTACACCCGGCCGATGTCGAGAATCTGCTCGGTCTGCTCGACCGGCTCGTCGACTCCGGAAAATCAGTCATTGTTATCGAGCACCATCAGGCGGTCATGGCGCACGCCGACTGGATCATCGACCTCGGTCCGGGCGCCGGCCGCGACGGTGGCCGAATCGTTTTCGAGGGTACACCGGCCGACCTCGTCGCCGCACGAACGACTGTGACCGGCGAGCACCTCGCCGCCTATGTTGGCACCTGACCGATCGGTACCGACGCCCAGCGTGCTGAGCGATTCCCCGGAGGTTGACGTTCCCGTCAACACACACGATAGCGTGCACTGGAGCGAGCGGCTCGTGCTCACTTTGAGTACAGCCTCTACGTGAAACATTGTATGACCGATAATGTACATTATGTCAACAAAGAAGCTACAGCTCATAGCCGGGCTCGTTCGACCGCGTCCAACGCGATCGTGAGTCCATCCTCGTCGGCCATCGCCCTGGCGACTCTCGAAATCTCATCGCCGTAGTCCGGAGCCTCGGCAAGGGCGCGCGCCAGCTTACTCGCCGAGAGCGCCCGCGACGGGATGGGTGCAGGTGCCAACCCCTTGCGATGCAATTGTGCGCCCCAGAATGGCTGGTCCGCGATGAACGGCACCACAATCGACACCGTTCCCGCCCGAGCAGCGGCGTGCACAGTTCCGATGCCTCCATGATGAATTGCGGCGATCGCACGCGCCAGAACCGTGCCGTGGTCAACCGATTCCCTGATAAGGACGTCCTCACCCTCGAGTTCGTGCGGGATCGCGATCCCGCCCAGTCCGGTCGCGACTACCAACCTCAATTCTTGGGCGCGTGCTGCCACGACAATTGCCCGTCCGCGAGCGATTGGGTCACTTGTTGCCATCGAACCGAATCCCGCATAGACGCACTCCCCCGCTGCGGCAAAGCTCTCCCACTCGGCATCCGATTTCTTCGGCGCGGCGTCACCAAACCACGCGCCCGTGAGTTTGACAGTCCCAGGCCAGTCCGCAGGGCGGGCAAGAATCTGTGGGCTGATCGGCATGAGCGACAGGGCCGGTGGCGAATCCCTTCGGGATGTTGCTCCGACAAGTGCGCGTGCCTGGCTAAGTTCTGTCGAGAACATTCGAGCCGACGCGCTCGCTGCACTGTATGTCAGGCGGTTCAGGGGCCCGAGGTTGGCGGCAACCGTCCCTGGTGCCGGAAATGCTGAGGTGGGTGTTACGGCAGGTACGAGTTCGACAACAACGTGCGGAATGCCCAAGCGGTCGGCGACCATCGGCGCCGAAAGAACCTTGGGGTGATACACAACGATGTCGGGTTCGAAATCCAGCGTGATGCGCACCGAATTGGCGATTACCGCTTGCATGATGGGGCGCACGACCTTGGTGAACGATCGCAGTGCCGCAAACGCCGAGACCCCTTGGACTTCGATGAGAGATGAATAGTCCGCGCCGAGGCTCACTGTGTCGATGCCTGAAGCATCTGCACCTGACCGATCCGGAATCGCCAAACGCACGACATGCCCCGCAGAAATCGCGCGGCGGGCGAACGAAACGAACGGTTCGACATCCCCCCTCGATCCGGCAGTGATGAGCAGAATCTTCATGCGTTGCCCGCCTCCGCGACGGCAAGAGCGAGGGCATCCGTCGCGAAGAGCCCGCTCGTATAGATCTTCGCGGTCGGGGCTGCGATCGCCCGCAGGACTTCGCCTGTCGTACGCCCCTCCCCCAGCACCCGCAATACCTGAGTATTGAGTAGCAAGGGCGCGAGCGACTGGATAGTCACGACCAGAGCCACCGTTGGGGGATCACCAACGTCCCGCACGGTGCCGTTCTTCACGCCAGCCACAATCATCGCGCGCGACTCCGCAAGAATCCGATCAAATAGCTCGTTTCCCGCATCGCTTCCGTCACCAATCATCCGCGCGAGGTACGGGCTGTAGTCGCCGAGTCGGGCAACTACCTCACCCACAGCTTCTGGAGCGCCGGTCGACTTCTTCTCAAGCAACTCGAGAATCCGATCGTCGCAGGCACGTCGAAGCCCGTCTTTGCCGCCGAAGTGGTGGATCACGAGCCCCGCACTGATTCCCGCGGCGGCAGCCACCTCACGGATGGATGTCGCTGAAAATCCATTGCGGCCGAACCCCACGATGGCGGCCTCCCGGATCCTCGCTCGCGCAGTCATGTCGGCCGGAGCAACAGGTATTGAACTCATGTATAGATTATTGAACGATCGTTCAGTCTCGGACAATCCAGCACTCCCCTTGCCTCAGCTGGCTCGCGTGCGACCGATGGTGCGCTCCGCTGCACCACGGCTAGTCGAACGCACGGACGGACGAGCGGCTCATGCGTTCTCGACCCTTCGCGTTTGCTCCAGTTGACCGTCATAACGACGGGGTTGTCGACTTTTCCCCGATCGCTACCTATCCGCCGGGGTCGGCTGCACCAGCGCACCCGATTGGCGCAGAAGCGGGAACCAGACCTGGTCGACGATCTCGTTAATCACATGGGCGGGCACCAGCTTCAGCCGCATTAGCAGTTCATGGCGCATCAGATCTGTCGGGAGTTGGATCACGCGTGCAGTGAGCTTCGACGTGTCAAGCTCGCCACGCGCGGCCGCCCAGTCGATGATTTGCTCCATCGGGCTGCGCTGCTGGCGAATGATCCGCTCGCGCACATCGAATGGGCTCGTCCCTGACTCTCGAAAGTACTCGCCGAGCTGTGCACTCAGCACCGCGGCTATGCCTGCGCGCGCCTCGTTCACCCGCTGCAACAGCGTGATCACATCGGCACGGAGATCGCCAGTTTCCGGCACCTCGATGGGCGATGTCGCCTGGGCATTACGAACGACGGCCAGCATCAGCTTGCCGCGGTCTGGCCACCGACGGTACAGCACAGTCCGGCTCGTGCCGGCTCGTGCCGCCACTGCCTCGAACGTTAAGGCGGAATAGCCGTTCTCGGTGAGTTCGAGCCACGCGGCGTCGAGGATGGCCGATTCAAGTTCCGCGCCACGGCGCCGGGTGGCGCCACTTTTTAGATTCACTTGTGTACCTTACGACAGTGAAGTACGGTTGGCGCGTTAGATACACTAGCGTACCCTATAGTCATTCCGGTGGGAAGAAAGTCGATGCCTGAGATTCACATTGTTCAGACCGTACGCGGTGAGGTCGAGTTCCGCAGCTACGGCGCAGGCATGCCCGTGCTCGTTTTTCACGGCGGTCAGAGCAATTGCAATGAGCAAAGCTACACGCCCATTCTCGACCCGATGCGATTTCGACTACTCGTGCCGTCCCGCCCCGGCTACGGGGGCACTCCGTTGGCAACGAACGGCACGGCCAGCGCGACGGCCGACCTCTTCGTGTCCCTTCTCGACTCCCTCGAGATCGAGCGTGCGCTCGCCATCGGATCGTCGCTCGGAGGAAGAAGTGCTGTCGAGTTCGCCGCCCGCCATCCAGATCGTACGCTGGGGCTCGCCCTGGGATCCGCGGTGACGGGCAGTTGGCTGACTCCACGAGAGATCGCTCGCAACTCCAAGATATTTGCCCCAGGCACGGAAGCGTGGGTGTGGGCGACGGTACGCGGTGCCTTCCGGCTAGCACCGACGATGATGGCTCGCAGACTGCTGAAGCAGTTCACTACGGTGCCGATCCAACGGCTCGCCAGAGCGGACTTGGAAGTGTTGGGCGAGAAGGTGCGCTTACTCCGCTCGCACCGCGGATTCGTAGCGGATCTCGCTCAAGCGCTCCCGGAAGAATCGCTTCGTGCGGTGGTCAGTCCTACGCTCGTCCAGCACAGCGGCTACGACAACTCGGTTCCGGTCGCGCACGCAGAACGCGCCAAGGCTCTCGTTGGTGGTGCCCAGCTGACCGTTTACGACAACGACTGGGGGCATCAGTTGTTCCACGGTCCAGGGTCAGCACAGCCGATTGCCGACCTGACTGCATTCGCTGAGAGCCTCTGATTCGCCCGGTGCGCCGAAGCCGATGCTCCGATTAGTGTGAAAACGGATAACGGCCTTCACCAGTAAACGGAATAACGACTTCACATCGGGTGCGAACTCGGCGGTGTGTTCGGCCTCCCCATCTGGTCCCCGTCCAATCCAGGACCCTCCGTACCCAGCGTGGGGTCCACGTTCCACCACATGAACGAAAGTCTGATGGGATACGCACACGTCTGCAGAAATGAACAAGACCTCGCTGTCTACAGAGCGCAAGGGCTACCGCCACCCGCTCCCCTGAGCGGGTGCATCCATATGCCGCTCCGGGCTCCGCCCGCTATCGAACGTGTCGCACGCAGGAGATCGATGAGTGCTGACGCCATGTCGTCATCCGCAGGACTCGTCTCGAGCCACCCCTCAAGACGAGTCCAGCGGGCCTGGCTGGTTATGTCATACAGATTCTTCCTCCGGATCCCGTCGTCCGTCGAGCCTCAGGGTCGCGATAAACCCCAGTGCGAGAAAACCGGCGGCGGCGAGTGCCGCGTAGCGCGTGCCGTCGCTGAATGCCTCTTTGGCCGCTAAAGCGGTATCCGCGTCGGTGATCGAAGGAATAGCCGTGCCCGCGCTGCCGACAACCGCGTTGACGATCGCTGTGCGTTGGGCTTCGGGTACACCGTCCAGTTTCGCGTCGAGAATTCCGCCGACACTGGAGAACAAAATGGTGCCCAGGATCGCGATTCCGAGGGCCGAGCCGACTTGGCGCGCGGTGCTCTGCGTGCCCGACCCCTGTCCGCTCTGCTCCACCGGTATGTCTTTGAGGACCACACCGGTCAGCTGGGCAGTGGCGAGTCCGACGCCGAAACCGTAGACGAACAGGCACGGCACAATCACGTACCAGGGCGTGTTCGATGAAATTACGAGGCCAATGCCCGCGACGCCGACGATCTCGGCGAGAATGCCGGCGCGCACAATCATGACCGGAGAGAAGCGGCTGGTCGTGGCTCCCGCGAACCCTGACGCCACGAAAGATCCGACGGCCAGTGCCAGCAGTACGAAGCCGGTTTGTAGGGCGTCGTAGCCGAGAACGTTTTGCAGCCACAGCGGCAACGACAGGATGATGCCGAACTCGCCGAGGGAAACGATCATCGCGGCGATATTCCCATTGCGGAACGATGCGATGCCGAAGAGCGAGAACGCGATGAGGGTACTGCGGCCGGCCCTCTGGCGGCGCAGGCCCCACCAGACGAATCCGACACCGGCGACGATGGTGAGCATGAAGGTGAACGGGATCGGAGATAGATCGAGGCTCCACCATGATGGCGGGTTATCGCTCAACCACCAGCCGTACGTGCGGCCCTCGATGAGACCGAAGACGAGGGATGTCGTGGTGACAATGGCGAACAAGGCACCGACCAGGTCAATGGCCCTCGTCTCGCTCTCTCTTGATTCGGCGACGTAGACGAGGAGTCCGATGATGATGATCGCGCCGAGGGGAACGTTGATGCCGAAAGCCCAACGCCAGGAGAAGTACGTAGTGAGGAAGCCTCCGAGCAGAGGCCCGACCGCAGCCATGCCGCCAATCGTCGAACCCCAGACCGCGAACGCGATGCCGCGTTCCTTCCCGCGGAAAGTCGCATTGATGACCGAGAGCGTTGTGGGTAGAATCATCGCGCCACCGACGCCCTGTAGTACCCTGGCTCCGATGAGCAGCTCGCCCGACTGAGCGAGTGCCGCGAACACAGACGACACCGCGAAGACCGTGACACCAATGAGCAAGAGACGACGGCGTCCAAAGCGGTCTGCCAGCGTGCCGAAGACGAGCAGTAGGGCGGCGAAGACCAGCGTGTAGCTCTCCTGCACCCACTGCACCTGCGTCGAAGTGATGTCGAGGTCCGTGACGATGGAGGGGATCGCGACATTGACGATGGTTGAATCGACGATAATGAGCGCGACAGCGACGCTGATGAAGACGAGGCCGACCCACCGACGGCGAGCGGTGGTTGTCGAGGAATTAGTAAGCTGGCTGACCATTTAGATAAGTTAGCATGGTTGTGTGCCCGATGACATCGAAGAATGGCCGATTGGTCGATTGCTATCCACAGCCTCGCGCCGGGTCGAGAATAGGTGGCAAGAAGCCCTCGCGGCACATGGTTTGACTCACGCGGGGGTGATTGTGCTGCACTTCCTCACGGAAAGTTCTCGAAGCCAAACCGACCTCGCTGGGCTGGCGAAGGTGGGGAATCAGACCATGTCGCGCACGATCGAACGGCTCGAACGATCCGGAAACGTCACTCGGCAACGTGACCCGGGCGACGGTCGCCGCCAGCTCGTGTCCATAACCGATGCAGGATCGGCCGTCTTTCGAGCCACTCGAACTATTGAGGCGGACCTGTTTCCCGACGTCGGCGAACAGGAAATTTTGCGCGCAAAACTGGTGCAAATCATTCAGGCGCATGAGGCCCGAGCCGACTGAATACCTGTGCAACCGCGCGTAGCGCTGACAATAGGCGGGTGGTTTCTCGTGGTGTTTAGCGCCGCGCGCATACTGATGCTTGAACCGTTCCTGCAGGATCCGACGGACAGGTGTCACCGCTCGGGGACGGTGCACGTCTAGTGGCCACGACAGGGTGTCGTCGATGTCGAGCGCTACTCAAGGTGGTAATCGGGCAGCCGTTATCGTCTACGGGCCGCTGGTGGCACTTGCAGGCCACGCACCACGACGGCGCCGTGGCCAGGCTGGCCGGTGCGTCAGGCCTTAGTCCGGTGAATCACCATACCGAACTCATTGACCGGCTCAAAAGCATCCCGGTCCCACGCGCCGGGGTGAGGAACCGGACAGTTGACTACCGTGTTTCGGGTGGAGTGATCGATGGTGTGTTCGCGCATGGCATGACCGCAGATCGGGCACGCCTTGGAGTCGGTCGCTCCCCCATCGTCCGGACTGATTGAGTTGTTCTCGTGCTGAATCATGCCCCAACGATACGCTCGATTGGACAAAAATGTATAGATCTGATAAGCGCTGCAGTCGACCGGTGCGAATTTGCCTAGTTCTCGCCGAAGCCCGATTCGAGCAGATCCGCGAGGGCGTTGATCGCCGGCCCGGCGTCAGGGTCCGTCGATGAGATCAGCACGCTACTCCCCCGGGCCAGCCCGAGCGACATAATGCTCAGCAGGCTACTGGCGTCGGTTCCATTCACGGTGATAGGTACCGAAAAGGTGCTCGCCAGGCTCACAAATTCTGCTGCCGGGCGGGCGTGCAGTCCATCCTTGTTGATGAGGATCACCGTGCGCGAGATCGCACTCGACGTGACAGATTCGGTGGCCGGTGGCGCTTCGTCCGGTGGCGCCTGGTCCTGGGTCGCCTTGGCCGGGGCCGTGTCGGCC
>JBBRBV010000024.1:0-38802 GCA_038205545.1 Actinomycetales bacterium | reverse complement strand
CCGCCATGCCCAGCTGCTGGAGCAGTCGTGGAAAGTCCGTGAGCCGGCATTCCAGACGATCTGATAATCCGTGTTCGCGTAGTCGTGGGCGAGATAGTTTCGCATCCCGCGCAATTCCGCCCACGCCACGTTCGGGCGATTGAGACTGTAGGCCTCAGGCAACCGCTCGACGGCGGTCTGCAGATCGATCACGATGGCCTTGGCCGCGAGCTGCTGGGTGCGATCCGTTCGGTCGAAGAAGACCGCCGGGCCGCGGGCCGTAATGAGGCCTGCGTGACGCACCAGGCCCCGGATGTCTGCCAGCAGCGCGTCCGTTCCGTCGACTTCGTGGGTCATCGGGCTGCGCTCATAGTGGAACGGCTTCACGCACGGCCAGGTCGCGGACGCCGGTCAAGGCCTCGACCGGCCTCGACAACACGACAGTTGTCGAGATTTCAGCTTCAGCCGCAGAATGCTTGACCCTCGTCGGCTGGAATCCTCGTGATCCGATTCTGCCGGGAGCGCTCTGAGCCCGCCGCCTGACACGGGTCGCGTTCGCCGCGCGGAGAGGCTCACTCTGGCATCGCGAGTGCGGGCGGCTCAACGGCTTGGCGTCCAGCCCGCGTTTCCTCGCCGGAGAACTCCCCATCGACACTCGCCTGGTTTTGCCCGGCGGCCGTCCCCGGCCTCTCTGACACCTTCTTGGCGGCGTGTCCGCTGGCCTCTCCGGCGGCCTTGCGTGCATAACTCCTGCATTTTCGGGGCCGGGTTGTTAAGTTCCTCGAGATTCCGCGGGTCGGGCCGACGGCATCCGGAATTTGCAGGAGTTATGCATCCGACCGCCGGGTGGCCTGGCCCGACTGGCGATGCCGGTCCGAAGCGCCGTTTAGGGCGCCGCCACGCCGACCCGGTCACGCCCGGCGTGCTTGGCCTCGTAAAGGGCGACATCGGAGCGCTCGAGCCACTCGGGGACCCGCTCGAACGGTTTCAGCTGGGATACTCCAGCGCTCACCGTGCAGCTCAGGCCCGGAGCCAACCTGGTCCAGGGATGGGCGCGCACCGAGGCGATAAGGCGTTCGCAGATCTTCTCCGCCTGCGCCAAGCCGGTATTGGTGAAGATGAGCAGAAACTCCTCCCCGCCGAGGCGCACGGCCATGTCGCTGTCGCGGGTGACCGCGCGCAGCAGAGTGGACATGGACGTCAGCACGAGGTCACCGACGGCATGTCCGTGTTCATCGTTGACGCGTTTGAAGTTGTCCAGGTCGATCATGACCGCGCACAGCGGCTGCACGCGCTCATCGCCCAGGAGCGCCGGCAGCTCGCGGTCGAGCGCACGCCGGTTGGGCAGCCGGGTGAGGGCGTCGGTATGCGCCTCATAGTCCAGCTCCTGCGTACGGATGCGTTCCACCCGTGCTTCAAGCCGCGACCGTTCCGTTTCGTGGCGGGCCTGTTCGATCTCCATGGTGTCGATCAGCATCTGGGCCTGCCGGCTGGCCGTCTCCGCGGCCATCCGCAGCGTCCCGGCGTGCAGTTCCCGGTGGTGGACGAGCGCCGGTTCGAACCGTCTGCACTCCTTGTGCATCTCATATAGCGACCGGTGCAGCGCAACGAGAAGGGCGGGGTCGTCATCGTCGCGAAAGTTGGCCAATTGGGTGTCCATCATGGCGATGGCCTCGTCGATGTGGCCCTCCGCTCTGACCACGTTGGCCAACTGGGCGTCATTGTTGATTTCGATGTAGCGCACGCCCTGGCTGCGCGCCAGCGTTCGGATCAGGTCGATTTGTTCCCTGGCCTCGGGGTAGCGCCCCAGTTCGATCATGATGCTCACGAAGTTGATGCGGGCGATCAGTTCCCAGAACGGATGCCCCTGCGCACGGGCCATCGCCACCGATTCCACCACGAGCGCCAAGGCTTCCTGCAGCGCGTTCGACGCGCTCACTCCCTGGGCGCGCTGGGCGCGGGCGACCGTCAGGCAGCAGTCACCGAGGTTATTCAACCCGGCGAACCGCGCCTCGTCGTCGTTGTCGAGGGTACGGGCCAGGGTGAGCGCCCGCCGACCGATCTCGAGACCGAACTCGGGGTGTCCCAGGGCTTCCTGCACCATGCCCACCCGACTGAGCGCCCAGAACTCCGCCGTCGGACTCGCGCAGGCTCGCGCCGCATCCAGCGCCGCGTCCGCGTGACGCAGCGCCGTGTCGTTCAGTGCTATCTCGGTGAACGCCAGCGCCAGGGTGCAATGTACCTGCGACTGCCTGGGCAGGTTTTCGCTCTCGGTCCAGAATTTTAGCGCCAGAAGGCCATGCCGCACGGCCGCCTTGTGCTCGCCCAGACGCAGCCGATGCAGTGACATCATCTGCCGGGCCTGCGCCTGCTGAAAGTCGGTCGCGTCTGGGCGAGCCAAAATCGTTTCGGCCTGTTGGGCCCCGATGCGGTGCTGACCGTCAGTGTTCGATCGGTCACACTCCGCCAGAAGGTCGTCGATCGACGTAGCTGTGGGCGCCGCCGTTTCCGCCCGGGCGGCATCCGCTTCGGCAACATTCGTTCCGGTCAGGTCAGCGCTCATGAGGTCTGTTCCCCCAGCTAACCCGGTCCCGCCCGGCGTGCTTGGCCGCGTAGAGGGCCGCATCGGCCCGCGCGAGCCAGGTCGAGACGCTTTCGGCGGATTCCAGTTGGGCCAGGCCCGCGCTGACCGTGCAGGCCAGGCCGGCACCCAGTTTGCCCCATGGGTGGGTGCGAACTGTGGCCAGCAAACGTTCGCAGACCACCGTCGCAGCCTCCCCGGTGGTATTTTCAAAGATCAGCAGGAACTCCTCGCCGCCAACGCGCACGACCAGATCGGTATCCCGGGTGACGGTGTGCAATACGGCCGCCATGGCGGTCAGCACGTGGTCACCCGTGGCGTGGCCGAAATTGTCGTTGATACGCTTAAAGTGATCGAAGTCGATCATCGCGGCGCCAAGGGGCTGCCCGCTGTCGTGGGCGCGGGTCACTATCGGCGGGAGTCGGCGGTCGAGGGCGCGCCGGTTTGGCAGGCGCGTCAGCGGATCGGTGTGGGCCTGGTGATCGAGGTCTTCCGCGCGCAGGCGTTCCATCTGCACCTCGAGCCGAAAGCGATCGGCCTCGTAGCGGGCCTGCTCGATCTCGATCGTGTTGATCAGCATCTGCGACTGCAGGCCGGCGGTCTGCACGGTCACGCGCAGGGTGAGGGCATGCAATTGCTCGTGATGGGCCAGGGCCTGCTCGAACCGGCCCCGTTCGGAGTGCATCTCGAACAGGGACTGATGCAGCTTGGCGAGCAGCACCGGGTCGTCCTCGGCGTCGGGGTCGGCAAGCTGCGCCTCCATCATTGATGTCGCCGCGTCGAGGCGGCCGTCGGCGCGCACAATCTGAGCCAGCTGCAGGTCGATGTCGACCTCGAGGTTACGAAACCCGTGAGCCTTCGCAAGGGCCTTGGCCAGCACGCCCTGTTCCTGGGCCGCGCCGTACCGGCCCAGCCCGATCAGCGCGGTAATGAAGTTGGTTCTGGCGATCGTTTCGTAGAAATTGTGACCCACCGTCTGCGCCACAGTCACGGACTCGCGAATGAGCAGCAGCGCCTCCTCCAGCACCGCCGAGGCATCCTGCCCCTGCGCGCGGAGAACCTCGGCCAGGTGCAGAAGAGTGTCACCGAGGTTGTTCAAGCTGACAAAGGCCGACTCGAGATCGTCAAGCGTTTGGGCCAGGGCGAGTGCCTGGCGGCCGAGCTCGATCGCTCGATCAAAGTCCCCCATGGCCCCATGAACCATGGAGGAGCGACTCAGCGCCCAAAATTCCGCCAGGGGATCGCCGCACGCGCGCGCCGCCTCGATAGCGCCCAGCACGTGGTGCAGGGCATTCTCGTGCAGGGCGGTGTCGGTGTAAGCCAGCGCCAGCGTGCAGTGCACCTTCGACTGCCGCAGAAAGTCGCCGCTGCCGGTGAGGTAGTCCAGCGCCTGGAGGCCTTGTTGAACGGATGCCGCGTAGTCGCCGAGTCGCAGCCGGTGCAGGGAGAGCATCACCCGGGCCTGCGCCTGCTGCTTGGCGGTCACCCCCGGGGCGTCGAGGATCTCCTCGGCCAGGCGGGCGCCTTCGCGGTGCTGTCCGTCGGCGCTCATGCGCTCGCAGGTCTGGAGCAGGGCATCGATGCGGGTGACATCGGGGACGCTGTCGTGGGCGGCGACAACGACTTCATGTGCGTTGATAATGCGCCCCCCTTGCAGTGTCTCTTGTTGAACCTAGCAGCGCGACCCTGCCGGTTTGCTCAGGCACAGGGCCGTTCGCTCCCCCACTGCCGGGGTCAACACGGGGTGTGCCCAAGGGCTCGCCGCGGCCGGCGGAGCGTGCTGCGCGCCGCGCTTCCCCACCTGCGGCAGCCGTTCCACCGAGCCCGCGCACCGGTGGCCCTCCTAAGATGTGGCAATGCGCGCCATTCTTGTCACCAGCCCCGGAGGGCCCGACACCCTCTCCCTTGAGACCGTCGCCGATCTGCCTATCGGGCCTCGCGACATTCGCATCCACGTTGCCGCCGCGGGCGTGAACCGAGCGGATGTTGCCCAGCGCCAGGGCCACTACCCCTCCCCGAAGGGGGCGCCGCAGTGGCCCGGACTCGAAGTGTCGGGAACCGTGACCGAACTCGGCGCCGAAGCCACACTCTTTGAGGTCGGCGACCGCGTGTGCGCCCTGCTCGCCGGTGGCGGCTACGCCACCGAGGCCGTGGTGCACGAGCTGCTCGCGTTGCCGGTACCCGACAACGTTGACCTCGTTGATGCGGCCGCACTGCCCGAGGCGCTGGCCACCGTGTGGTCGAACGTGTTCATGAACGCTGGCCTGGCCGCCGGCGAAACGCTGCTCGTGCACGGCGGCGCAAGCGGCATCGGCACCACTGCCATTCAGTTGGCTCACCTGGCGGGCGCCCGCGTGGCCGTCACGGCCGGCTCGGCTGAAAAGCTTGAGGTGTGCGGGAGCCTCGGCGCCGAGATTCTCATCAATTACCGGTCGCAAGACTTTGTCGCCGGGATCCAGGCGGCAACCGATGGGCACGGGGCCGACGTGATTCTCGACATCATCGGCGGATCCTACGCGGCCCGCAACGTGGCCTCGCTCGCGGTCGACGGACGCATCATGGTGATCGCCAACCAGAGCGGCGAGGACGCCGTCTTCAACCCCTTTCACCTCATGCAAAAGCGCGGACGCTATTGGGGCACCACCCTGCGCGCCCGCCCCTTCGTCGAGAAGGTCGCTATCATGCGCGCATTGCAAGCGGATGCCTGGCCCTGGCTCGAATCCGGCCTCCTCCACCCCGTCATCGACAGTCGCTTTTCGTTCGCCGACGCCGGCGCCGCGCACAGCCGGCTGGAGGCATCCGCTCATGTCGGCAAAATCGTGATGGTTCCCTAAAGGGCAGAATGGCGCCGTGGTGCTACGTTGTGTGCATCGCCCCATTTGCTCTGAAGGAGTCCCGATGGCACGCAAAGTTCGAACCCCCGACCAGAACATCGCCCGCCTGCGGAGTTACAACATCGTGGCCGGCTCGCTGCACCTGGTGCAGGCACTCGGCTTCGCCTACGTGCTCACGCTGCTGAGCACGCAGGTCACCTTTGCGGTCACCGCCGACTACCTGGCCGGAGCCCCCGGCATGGCTGTTGCACCCGAACGGGTAACCCTGTTCGACATCAACGTGGGTGTCGGCGTCGTGGCCTTCCTCGCTCTGTCGGCCTTCTTTCACTTTCTTATTTCCTCGCCGGCATTCTTTCCCCGCTACGCGGCCGGCCTCAAGCAGAACCACAACTACTTTCGCTGGGTCGAGTACTCGCTCAGCTCATCGATCATGATCTGGCTGATCGCGCAGATCACCGGCATCACCGACATCGCCGCGCTGTTCTCCATCTTCGCCCTCAACGCCACCATGATCTTGTTCGGTGCCCTGCAGGAGAAGTACGAAACACCCGGCAACGGCCGGGCTCTCCCATTCATCTTCGGATGCATGTCCGGCATCGTTCCGTGGATTGTCATTCTCATCTACTTCTTCTCCCCCGGGTCGAACAGCGAGGTCGAACCACCGGCCTTCGTCTACGGCATCATCATTTCTTTGTTCCTGTTCTTCAACACCTTCGCCGTCAACCAGGTCTTGCAGTACAAGCAGGTCGGCGGCTGGCGCGACTACCTCCGCGGCGAGCGCGCTTACATCACGCTGAGCCTGGTCGCCAAGACCGCACTGGCCTGGCAGGTCTTCTCCGGTTCGATCATTCCGGCGCTGACGTAGCCCGCCGCCTGCACGTCGCGGCCTCCGCACAGAAAAGGGGCCGGCACCTTGTCGCTCAGCCAGGTGCGGTTCCCGTTTAAGGCTCGTCGTCCCATACGGTGCCGTCGAGGTCTCCACGCAGTGTTCCGGTCACCTGGTCAACGGCAGCCCCGACAGTGCCCGTGAACCGCTCAGCGGGAAACCGGTCGCTCAAGCCATACTCGCGGAGCTTGTCTTTCACCGGTCCTTTCATCTCCGCAAAGATGAGAGTGATGCTGTGGGAGGCGAGGAAATCGTCCAGCTCAAGGAGCTCATCAATTGCCGTCGTGTCGATCTCGGTGATGGGCTCGGCCGCGAGAATAACGGTGTGGATGTCGCCCCCGGCCGCGAGGACGGTGGCACGCACGAAGTCGTCGAAGATGCCGCCGTTGGCGAAGAAGAGTGGGGCATCGAAGCGCACGATCACGATGCCGGGCAGGCGTTCAGCCTCCGGATGCCGGGAAAGATCATGGTAACCACGCAGGCCGCTCACTCGACCGAGCTCAGCTCGGTATGGTCGCCAGGCATGGCCAACGAAGGCGCCGAGTGACAGGATGATTGCCACCGCGATCCCCTCGATGACCCCGACCGCGAGAACGCCGATGAAAGCCGCGAGCGAAAGTGCCGCATCGACCTTGTTCATCCTCACGAGTGCAAAAAATCCTCGAACGTCGATCAGCCCTGCTGCGGCAACAATCACCACCGCGGCGATGGCGGCCGAGGGTAGATACGCCGTAACGCCCGGCGCGAGCAGCATGAACGCCACGATGAGCAACGCCCCGACCACGTTCGTCAGTTGGGAGCGCGCCCCGGCCTGTTCGGCGACGGGAGTGCGTGAGGACGAGGCCGAAATCGGGAAGCCGCCGAGCAGCCCGCCGGCGATGTTGGCCACACCGATGCCAGACATTTCCTGGCTGCCGTTAACACTTTCACCGCGTCTCGCGGCGAATGTGCGTGAGATCACGGCGGTATCGGCGAATGCGATGAGGGCTATCCCCAACGCCGGGAGGATGAGGGCGACAACGTCTCCCCAGGCCAGGCCGCCGAGTGCCGGCGTGGGGATCCCCTGCGGCAGTGCGCCCACGACGGGCAGGTTGTTCTGCAGTCCCAGAATGGCCGTCATGGCTGTCGATCCCACAACGGCGGCCAGTACACCCGGCACTCGGGCCTTGCGCCACGACAACAGCGCGATGACGGCCAGCGCTCCAAGGCCGATCAGCATCGCGGTCAGATCGACTTTGCCCTGGGCGATCCCGTCGACGATGCCCACGGCATCGCCGAACGGGGAATCGGCCGATACCGAGAATCCGAGAAGTGCCGGCAACTGCGACACGATCACGAGCAGCGCAAGCGCGTTCAGATACCCGACCCGAATGGGCTTGGAGAGTAGGTCCGTCACAAATCCAAGGCGCAGAACACCGCCGAGCAGAAGTATCACGCCCACCATGATCGCGAGTAGGCCGGCGAGCGCCACGGCCCTCGCTCCGTCGCCGAACGCGAGCGGCAGAATAGCTACGGCAATGATCGGAGCCAGGGCAGAGTCGGGGCCGAGAACGAGGATGCGCGATGGCCCGAAGACGGCGTAGGCAAGGAGCGGAATGATCGTGGCGTACAGCCCGGCTGAGGGAGGAAGCCCGGCCACCTGGGCGTAGCCGATACCCACAGGAATAAGGAGTGTCGTGAGCACGACTCCCGCGCGCAGATCCGGCACCAGCCAGGCGCGCCGGTAGGTGAGCGCCGTGTCGATCCCCGGTACCCATCGCCGCAACAGATTCGTGCCCAACGCTTTCCTTCCCCACGTCTCGCTGTGCCCCAAATTACCAGCACGGAGAGCGTAACAAACCGTAGGTCGAGCCGAACCGTAGGTCGAGCCGAACCGTAGGTCGAGCCGAACCGTAGGTCGAGCCTGTCGAGACCACGAATCTGATTGAAAATGCTGTCGACAGGCTCGACCAACGAACTCGTCTCGACAAGCTCGACCAACGGTGTCCTGCTACCTGGTGAAGTGCGACTCCTGCAGCTCGAACACCGGGGTATCCAGGCCCTCCATGCGGGCCTTGATCTGCAGGGCCAGATAGTTGGAGTAGTGCCGGCTCTGGTGCAGGTTGCCGCCGTGAATCCACAGCTGGTCCACGTTGGTGGGCTTCCACATGTTGCGCAGTTCCCCCTCCCACGGGCCCGGGTCCTTCGGCGTGTCTGAACCATAGCCCCAGCACCGGCCCACCTGGTCGGCGACCTCGGGTGATACCAGGTCGGCCAGCCATCCGTTCATGGAGCCGTAGCCGGTGGCGTAGACGATCAAGTCGGCTGCGACCTCTGAACCGTCCGCCATGACCACGGCGTATGGGTCGATGCGGGCGGGCTGGCCCGACTTCACTTTGACCCGGCCATCAATGAGTAGCTGCGACGCGCCCACGTCGATGTAGTAGCCCGAGCCGCGGCGCAGGTACTTGAGAAAGAGACCCGAACCGTCGGTGCCGAAGTCCAGATCGAAGCCCACATCGGTGAGCTGCGCATAGAATTTGGCATCGCGTTCAGCCATTTTCTCGTACACCGGAATCTGGGCTGCGGGCAGAATGCGGTACGGCAGTGATGCAAAGAGCAGATCGGCCTTTTCGGTGGTGACGCCGCTGGCCAGCGCCTTTTCGGAGTACAGGTCCCCGAGCGCCAGGTCCATCAGCGCGTCACTCCGGGCAATGTGCGTCGAGGATCTCTGTACCATCGTCACCTCGGCACCGTGCTCCCACAGGTCAGCGCAGATGTCGTGGGCTGAGTTGTTGGAACCGATCACGACGGCCTTCTTACCGGCCCAGTCACCGCCGCCCTCGTGCTTTGACGAGTGGTGTTGCTGGCCGGCGAACGTCTCGGCGCCGTCAAAAGTCGGCGTGTTCGGGTAACCGGAGACCCCGAGGGCGAAGATCAGCTGCTTGGGTCGCAGGGTGACCTTCTGACCCTCGCGCACAACCTCAACCACCCATTCCTGGGCCCCCTCGTCGAAGGTGGCCTTGGTGCATTCGGTGCTCGACCAGTAGTTGAGCTCCATGATGCGCGTGTAGTGCTCCAGCCAGTCCCCGACCTTGTCTTTCGACGCAAAGACCGGCCAGTCCTCGGGAAACTTCAGGTATGGCATGTGGTCGTACCAGACCGGGTCGTGCAGGTGCAGGGACTTGTAGCGGTTGCGCCACGAGTCACCGGGTTTGGCGTTCTTTTCGATCACGATGGTGGGTACACCCAGCCGGCGCATGCGAGCGGCCAGACCGATGCCGCCCTGCCCGCCGCCGACGATGACGCAGTACGGCTGCTCGTCGTAACCGAGCGACGCCTCACGTGCATTCTTCTTCTCAAGCCACGACAGCCGGCCCTTCTTTATCTCGTGACTGACTCCCTGTTCGCGGTTCTTGCCCTTCTTTTCCTCGAAGCCCTTGAGCTCCTGCATGGTCGTCAGCAGGGTCCAGCAGCGTCCGTTTCGCAGCCGCAGGTGCGCGTAACCTCGGGCCTGTGCGGTTTCGAAGGTGACCCAGGCCTCGGTCGCCTCGCCGTCACCGGTGGCATCTTCGCTGCGTGCCCACGTGCTCGGTTTCACGTGCTCCAGCTGAGCCTCCAGCATGCGACGAATGTCGTCTTTGCCCTCCAGGGTCTTGAGGTTCCAGGTGAACGACACGAAGTCGCGCCAGTAGCTCTCCTCCTCGAAGAGGTCGAGGGCGGCGTCGATGTTGTGGCTCTGCAGTGCGCGATCCAGCGCGGCCAGCCAGCCGTCGACGATGTCATTAGCGGTTTCAGGCATATCACTCCTTTGTGTGTGCTGATAGAGGTCTTCCCAGTGCCGCGCACTAGTGTGTGCACATAATCATTCGGGCGTGATCTCACGTTCAAGTAGAAACCCGCGGGGGTTACAAGGGCGTTACACCCACTGCGGCTGACTCATCGGGTCGACCTAGGGAGAGCGGATGTTACGGGCTGAGCAGGTAGGTTCGCTGTCAGCGCCACCCGACCTGCGTTTCTCCTCCCCCAGCGAATACGCCACCCTGCTGCGCCGGGCCCACGACCAGGCGCTCTCTGGTGCGGCCCGGCCAAATGTCGACCCGGGGCTGTGGGCTTCCTGGCAACGCGCGTTGGCGGGCGGCATTGATCCAGACAAACATGTGCCCCGGCATCTTCACGACATTGCTGACATGGTGCAGCTCCGCCGCGAGCACAGCCTGGCGGTTGTGGTACCGGCCCTTCGCGAATTGCTCGCCGACGAGACAACATCGGGTCGACACCTGCTCGTACTCTCCAACGCCAGCGGCGAGGTGCTCTGGCGCCTCGGCAGCCCGGCGGTATTGAGGCAGGCCGAAGGTCTGGAATTCGTGGAGGGCGCGGACTGGTCCGAGAGCGGAATCGGCACGAACGCCATCAGCGAGGTCGTGTTGAGCGGCCGTTCCGCTCAACTCTTTTCAGCGCAACACCTGGTGCGCACCCACCACGAGTGGGCCTGCACGGCGTCACCCATCCGCGACCCGCACACCGGCCAACTCCTCGGGGTTTTGAACGTCTCCGGACCGCTGGACACCGTCACCGCCGACAGCATGCGCATGGTGCAGTGCGGAGTGCGACTCGCCGAAGAATTACTGCGTGGCCGTCCCGCAGGGGCATCGGTCCCGGTCCAAACGGCGGATCTTCCACCGACGTCGAACGAATTGCCACCGGAGATCTTTTTGCAACTTCTCGGGCACGACCCGGCGGTGGTGTATTCCAATAGCCGCCGGGTGCCCCTATCGCCGCGCCGGGCCGAGCTGCTCGCTGTGCTGAACTCGCGTCGACGCGGGTGGAGCGCCGAGCAGTTGGCCTATGAAGTGCACGGTGAAACCGGCTCGGCGGCGGCGATCCGCATCGAAATGCACCGCATCCGCGCCCTGACCCCTGGCGTTCTCGAATCCAACCCCTACCGCCTAACGGATGCCGCGCACGGCACCTCCGACATCAACCGGGTGTTGCAGAAGCTGCGGAGCGGTCAGCCCGCCGAGGCACTCGACGCCTACGTTGCCCCGCTGCTCAGCCGCTCAGCGGCATCCACTATTGAATCATTGCGCATCGAACTCGATGCGGCCATGGGCGCGGCTGTCCGGGCGAGCGGCAGCGCCGAGCTGATCAAGCGCTGGTGTGAAACCGACATGGGATCAACCGACGACCACGCCGTGCACGAGTTGGGTCGGCTGCTCGGTCGGCAGGATGCCGCCTACCTCGCGTTTCGGGCCCGGTCGGAACGGCTGGATCGCGAGCTGCGCCTCTAGTCACTTTCATGGAGCGACTCGACGGTGCTGACATTCTGAGAACGGACGTAGAATGACGTTGCTTTGTTCCATGCATAGTGGCGAACGCTATCGTCCCGCCCGGGCGGCGGGGTGCTCATCCGAAATACTCGGGCCGGCTGACGTATGTGTCGGCGACGAACATGACTCCGGAACCGTCTTCGAGTAGCTGCCGCACCGCGCGGATAAGCGCCGAGGCTTTCTCCGGTGGCAGCACGGTGATGAGCATGGTGAGGGTGTCGTACTCGTTGAACAGCAGCGCCCCTGAGTGCGGTCCGTGGTGCCCGATCCCCGAAACACCGGAGACGGCGGTGTAGCCGGTGGCTCCGGCGGTGGTGATGAGTTCCCTTACCGGCGGAGCGTCTCGACCTGAGACCACAATTTCTATCCGAGTCATCTTCGTGAGTGCTTCCATCATTACTCTCCTTGTGTCGTGTCGTCGCGGTGGGAATCTGGGATCCACCCGTAGGTGCTGTACCGGTACCAGGGGCCGTTCTGGTCGTTGCGCGCGGTGAGGGTGATCCAGCCATTGTCGAACAGGTGCCGAAGAACCTGGTTGCGAGAGATGATGGCACCGATTCGGTCGAGGGGTGCCTGAATGAGCACGCTGAGTCGCATCGGTTCGTGCAGGTCTCGGTTGCCGACGGCGACCGATTGCAGCGGCAGGCCGCGCTGGAGATCGCCGGTGTGACCGGAGAGCACACCGATCGATCCGATCGCGTTGTGGATCGTCTTGCTTCCGGCCCCCCAACGGTTCTGGTCAATGGTGGAGAAGTAGTACTGGTGGTTGATCCATTGAGCCACGATCAGGGGGGCGGTCATGATCGTTTCCAGCGCGGAACCATCAGGGTCGCATTCCGGTCGATAAGAGTGCAGAAAGACCCGTCGGTGCAGATGCACTCCCCTCGTCATATCGCGGGGGCCGATAATCATGGCAGCATTGCCGGCGAGACCGAGTTCAGGATAGACCTCCGCCCAGTCATGGGCGCGTTGCCGCAAACGTGTGAGCGAGTGACGTGTCGCGCCGGGCAAGTGCGCTGCCCGTTCCGTCACCAGCCGATCGGCAGCCCTATCTTGGATCTTTCGGAACCCCGTGACAGCGGCCGTGTGGCTGGAGGGGATGAGATGGTGGTCAAGAATACTGATGCGGTCCGACACGGTGTTGTGTTCTGCGGCTACGAAGAACGTCGCCTCCGGGATCGGGAGTCCCCGTTTCGTGAGGATGCGGCGCACGTCTGGATCATTAAAGATGGCGGCAGCGGCTCTGGCATTGGCCGCCCCCGGATTTCCACCGCAGGCTCCGCAGTCCAGCGCGGACTGGTAGAGATTGTTGGTGCTGGTCGACCCGTGGCCGGACAGAATGATGAGCGGAGCGAAGCGATCCAAACCCATCATGCGCAGGCCTGTCTCGGCGAGCGCGACTCGCTCGTCGAGGGAGAAGGCATCAGCGATGGTCACATTTGTGTTCAATGCGGGTGTTGTGCGTTGCGGGAGCCGTGCCAGGGCGGCGGTACTGCCGGGCCAGATCGTTCGCAATAGGGAGGTCGCACCGAAGAACCAGCCGAGCGTTTCGGCCAGCGCGAACGGCGCAGCCGGAACGGTTTCGCTGGCGTGCATTCCGGCGGTGAAAGCATCACGAAACCGAAGCGTACGCGTACGACGCCGGGCGTGCTGGATATCGTTGGGCTTCTCGGTCACCGCATGGCGCGCCGCGAGGAGTGCGGGCAGCGCATCGATGCTCCCCCGACCCTGATAACCGGTGAAGCGGATCGGCACTCCGAAGAATCCGGCGAAACCGTAGGTCTCGGTTTCGGGGTCGACTTCGAGGTGGCGACGCATTCCTTCGGAGCGGGGGTCGATGCACATCACCACCTGCACACTCGGACTGGTGGCGGTACTGGCGGTCGTGCGCAGTGCGGTGACGAGCTGCCGCCGGTAGTGCTCTTCGTAGGCACATTGCCACGTGCCGGCATGAAGCAGTCCGGGGTGCAGACCGAGAGTTCGTGCCACTCGAGCGAGCGTGTCCCCCGAGGCTGGATCCTTCGACAGCATCGGGATGAGAGTTGCGGCCCGCTGCCAGATCGTGGCTGACTCGGCTGTGGGGTTGGCGACCGGTCGCGGCAGGGGCAGGTCGAGCGCCCACCGCAGGGTGGTACGAATCGCAAGATAGGTGGTCACGTCGATATCTCCGACGCGGTCGGCCCGCCACTTGATGTAGGCCACCCATCCGGGCAGCGTCTGCGACTCGAGCTGAAGCATCCGCTCTGTCTCGCTACCGGGCACGCCCAACCGGGCCAGCGCCTGGGCGAGGCCGTCATCGGGCGTTCCCGGCAGGTCGCGGAGCCGTCGCTGTGCCACTCGAGGCAGGTGGGAGTCATAGCGGGCCATCGCCGTCCACGCTGCCCACAGGCCCTTATCGCGCTCTGGCATCTCCCACAGTGGATGCGGGTCAAGGTAGGCCGCAACCCATTTCGATACGAGATTATCCAACAGCTCGGGCGTGGGTGTCGATGAGCGCGACGCTTCATGATGATCGGCATGCACGAGTTCGGCCGCCACCAGGCCGGCTGCAGTCCACACTCGGTTACCGATGGCAACGTTTTCGGCGCCGGCGATTTCTGGGACACGGTGGAGGACCGCCGCGATCAGGTCAGTGTCGGTGATTCGGTCGGCTTTGTAGTCGGCCAGAAACTTGTCCCGTGGCGGAGTGGCCGCGACCCGGTCGAATTCTTCCGATTCGTGCCCGCCCAATGGATTGACAGCGATGAACGATGACAGCGGCCACAGCGGGATGATTGTGCGGGTGGCGCGGGCGACCACTGCCCGAATTTCCAGGCTCATGCGATGACTCCTTCAGAAACGGTGACAGGGTGCGGTTTTTCGCCGGCGACAGGGTGCGGCTGTTCACCCGCTGGCGGGGTTCCGGCGGCGAGGGCGAGGGCATAGAGGCGACGGTGAACCCGGCTGCCGGAGCGAAAGTGCTTGAGGAGCGGCAGCGCGAACAGCACAGCCCCGGGGATCAGTAGCCACCAGGCATTCACCGCAGCCGGTACCGCCCCGAACGCCAACACGGTGTCGAAGAGGCTGATGAGGGCGCTGTAGCCAAACGCCAACCCGGTGATCGCCAGGCTCCCCACGAGCGCAGTGCCCACCGAAAAATGCGTCCACAGCGTGGTTCCCAGCGCTACCGCCGCGGTGAATACAACGAACAGCTGCAGCGCCTGGCTTGCGGGCGATAACTCGATTCCCAGAAGCGCGCGGGCCGCGACAACGGCCCCGATGGGCACCATCACGGCTATCGCGAGAGAAGCGGATGCCTGCGGCCAGCGTGTGAGCTGGCGGGTCGGCCATTTTCGTTGCTCGGCCTCCCGCGAGACTCCGGATCCGGCGCCGAGGAACAGAGTGGATTTGAAGAGCCCGTGAGCGACGAGGTGAAACACCGCGGCAGCAAACGCCCCCAGGCCGCAGGCGAGCATCATGAAGCTCATCTGGGCCATGGTCGAAAAGACCAGGCGACCCTTCACGTCTGGTTTGATCAACCGCACCAGGGATGCGTAGACCAGCGTCACGGCGCCCGCGCAGAAGATGACCGTCATCGCCGCGGCGGATTCGCCAATCGCGGGCGAAAAGCGCAGGATCAGGATCGCGCCCGCATTGACAACCCCGGCGTGCATCAGGGCCGACACCGGTGTCGGGGCGGCCAGTGTCGCGGGGAGCCAACCGTGGAACGGCACCTGGCTGGATCGGGCCAGGGCCGGTATCACCAACAGAAGCGCCACCACGGTGGCCACGGAGCTCGGCAGCTCGGCCAGCGCCTTGTCCACCTCAGCGAGGTGCACATCCCCGCCGGCGGAAACCACAAGCATGGTCACGGCCACCACCAAGGGAAGGTCGCCGATGAAGAATCGCTTCGCCGTTCGCCGCACCCCGTCTCTGGCCTGCGGCAGGTGGGGATAGGTGGCCAGTAAGGCGACCAGGCTGGCACCGGCGGCTACCCAGGCGAGCCCAAACCCGACGATGGTGGTGGTGCACACCATCAGAGCGGTGAAAGCCGTCACGAGGTTGACGGTGACGACAAACCACAGCTGACGGGCATCCCCGCGAAGGTACCGCGCGGCGAAGAACTGGATGAGAGCGCTCAAGCCCAAAACGAGCAACAGCATCAGGAGCGCGAGCGCGTCGATACTCACCCCAGGCGCCTCCATCCCGGTGCCCCCTCCCCCGGCGGGTGCTATCAGGCGGAGCAGCGCGAGACAGATCGTCGCGATCCAACCGAGTGCCACGACGGTCGCTGCCAACCGAGCCGCCGCATCCTTTGACCAACGAGCCACGACGGCTCCGCCAACGGCCGCCACCGGTGCCGCCGTCAACAGGCAGACTGCTAGTACCGTCTCGACCATCATCAGCTCCTCAATCACCCGCTTGCCAATACAGGAAAAACGTAGCACGTTAAATGATTCGGGAGAACGGTTTAGGGATAACTCATGCCCTCAACGGTATGATCGTGCAATGGCGCACTGGACATTTCTGACCAATCACGCTCACGTTTTGCTGTGCGTATCGGAGAACCCCAACGTTCGTCTGCGCGACATCGCCGAGATGGTGGGGATCACAGAGCGCGCCGCGCAACGCATCGTCGCTGAATTAGAAGACGCGGGATACCTGGAGCGCGTACGCGAAGGCCGCCGCAACAGCTATCTCTTGAACACCGCGATGCCCCTGCGCCACCCGCTGGATAGCGACCACCGCATCGGCGAACTTCTAGCAACGTTCTCTCGGCCGAACCCATAACCAGGTGACCGCAAAATACCCGGTCATGCACGAGTAGGCGCCTATTGCGGTCCGTGATCTCCCTCGGTGACGATGATGAGCGGGCAATCCGTGGTCTGGGCGAGAGCCCGGCTCACCGACCCGAGCAGAAAACGCTTGACGGGGCCCTGGGCGCGTGAGCCCACGACAAGGAGCGCCGCCGTCTGCGCCTGCCGCGACAACACGGATGCGGCCTGGCCTGACTCAAGGTGTGGTGCGATGTCGAGCGAGGGAAAACCCTCACGAATGGCCCTCACGGCCTCATCCAGAATTCGTCGATGATGGGCAAGGTCAGTGTCGGGGCTTGTGGGGGCCGGGGGTCCGGGGTTCGTTCCTGGCCAGGCATGCACCAGGTGAAGCGGTTCGTGTCGATGGTGTGCCTCCTCAGCGGCAACGACGGATGCCTCCGCCGACGCGTTCGACCCGTCGACTCCGACGATCACGCCGGACCGATCCTGACCCCGATCCGCCCGAACGAGCGCAACGGGTACCGACGCCTGTGAGGCCAGCCGTGGGGCGAGGGCGCGCCGGTGGAAGTGCGAGCGGGGCTCCCCCCGGCCGACGATGAGCATCGAACCGTCGGGGCAATGCCTCAGGAGTTCCCGTTCAGGATCTCCTTCGAGCAGCCTCGCGGTGACGGAGACTTCCGGCGCCATCCGCTCGACCCACGTCACTTCCGCCTCGAGCGCTTGCCTGGCGGCGACCGTGAGTTCGTCCATCGCCGCTTGGCCGCAGCTCCGAAAAGCTTCGTCGATCACGGTGAGCAGCAGGAGCCCGCCGCGTCCCGATCGCTCTCGCTCTCGCCGCAGCGCCCAGAGCAACGCGGCTCTGGCGGAGGCAGAACCGTTCCACGCGACGACGGAGGTCACGCCGACGGCCCGCCTGCTTGCTGGCTCGGATTGAGTCACAGCGGTCCGTTCGCGATCGTTGGCACGACGACCGTCGGGCAGGGGGCATTGTTGACGAGAGTGTGGCTGACGGAGCCCAGAACCAGTCGCCGAGCGACACCTGGACGGCGCGTGCCCACGACGATGAGGGACGCGTCGCGTGCTCGAAGGAGCAGGGCTGACGCCGGAGATGTGTGCTCGACGTGGCAGTGCACGACGAGTGTCGGAAATGCGCGGGATACCGCGGACAGCGTGCGGTCGAATGCGGCATCGTCGCAGTGGCCGAACGCCGCTTCTGATCTGACGGTGTGCTTCGGGCACGCGTAGACGAGATGCAGTTTCTCGCTCCGAAGTTGGGCCACCTCTGCGGCGAATAGTCCAACCGACGCTCGTTCGTCGAAACCACTGATCCCCGCGATGACGCCCGAACGCTCGCGGGAATCCGTGATGGGGATCACCGCTACGGCCCGACCGGCGACGGCGGCCAGCCGCGCGCCCAACCTCGAGCTGAACCAATATTCGTCGATGTGACCGTGTTGAGTGCCGACGACGATTAGCGAGTCCCCTTCGGCGTGCTCGTTCAGCACCTCCGCCGGCTCGCCGAGGGCTACCGCGGTGGTCACGTCCATTTCCGGGTGACCAACTCTCAGCTGGGCTGCAACCTCGGCCAGCGCGAACGTCGCTACCGCGACGGACCACCTGATATCGAGGTCGTCGGCGTCGAGCGCGTCGCTGTCCACGACCCGCACGATTCTGACAGCTCGGCTACGCTCCTCAACCCAACGCACTGCCCAGTCGACTGCCGCCTGAGCAGGTGCGCTCCCGTCCCAGCCGACCACGGTTTTCTCGTACATAATGTCTTCCGTTCGACGCGAAAGCGGATGCCGCCAGACCTGGTGCCAGTTCTTGAGAGACTACCCACCCCGGCGTGTGCCCATGCTATCCAATAGGCCCAGTTCAGCCGAGCGTGGACTAAGATCACGGCCCAAATGACCGCCTGTTCCGAGGTTGGCAATGGGAGGAGCGCCACTTCCGAACAGCACCGCACAACATCGCACCCGATTTGTTACCCCGGGCTGGCGCTCGCCATCCGGCTGACCTAGGTTGAGAATGCATCGTGATCACGACATAGGAGAAGACCGTGACCGCACTCGACCCAGATCTCAAAGAGGACCACGCCCGCGAGTATCCGCTCCCCGGCACCTGCTTCATCGAGTTGACGCTCTCTGGCGGCACGGTGCGCCAGACCTTCACCGAGTCCGACGCAAGCGACAGCCACCTCTCCGTTCTCCCTCCCAACGCCCTGGCGCGCCTCGTCCGATACCTCCACAAATGATGGCGGCCGAGCTGGACTCATTCGCCACCATGGCGGCTGTCCTCGCCATCGCGGCAATCGTGGCATTCATGGCGCACCGAGCGCGGCAACCGCTCATCGTGGCTTTCATCGTGGTGGGAGTCATCGTCGGACCGTCTTTCCTGGGCTGGGTTCGAGACGGCGACTCCCTCGAATTGCTGGCGGAGATCGGCATTGCGATCCTGCTCTTCCTCGTCGGGCTTAAGCTCGACATCCGTCTGGTCAAGTCGATCGGTCCGGTGGCACTGATCACCGGACTTGGCCAAGTTCTATTCACCTCGCTCGTCGGTTTCGGAATCGCGCTTCTCCTCGGAATGCCCGTGGTCGTGGCCGTCTACGTGGCTGTGGCGCTGACTTTCTCGTCGACGATCATCATCGTCAAGTTGTTGTCGGACAAGGGAGAACTCGACGAACTCCACGGCAGGATCGCCCTCGGGTTCCTGATCGTGCAGGACATTGTCGTGATCTTAGTGATGATCGCCCTCTCCAGCTTCGGCGGTGAACGCGACGGCTCCCTCTGGGAACAGATCGCGGGCGTACTGCTCGCGGCAGCCGGGGTCATCGGTGGTCTCGCCGTCGCGATGCGCTGGGTACTACCCGGCCTCCTCAAGCTCGTTGCGAGCTCGCAGGAGCTACTCATAGTATGTTGCGTTGCCTGGGCCGTCGCAGTGGCTGCACTCACAGATTTTCTGGGTTTCTCGGTGGAGGTCGGCGCGTTCCTCGCTGGCTTCGCGCTCGCGTCGACTCCCTTCCGGGAGTCGATCGCCTCTTCTCTGTCGGGCCTGCGGGACTTCCTTCTCCTGTTCTTCTTCATCGGGCTCGGCACGCAACTCGACTTCTCCTCGATCGGCACCCAGATACCCACGGCCATCCTTTTCTCCGCGTTCGTGCTCATCGGCAACCCACTCATCGTTCTCGTGATCATGGGCGTTATGGGGTATCCGAAACGCGTCTCATTCCTGGCCGGTCTCGCCGTCGCGCAAATCAGCGAGTTCTCTCTGATTCTCGTTGCCCTCGGCCGCGATCTCGGCCACGTCGACAACGACACCGTCGGACTCGTGACACTCGTCGGGATGATCACTATCGCCGCATCCACCTACATGATCCTGTACTCGAAACAGCTCTTCGCCGTGCTCGAGCCGGTCCTCGGCATCTTCGAGCGGCGCAGCACGATCGACGATGCGCTCCCCGAACCGAAGCACTACGACGTGATCGTCTTCGGCCACGGCCGGTTCGGGAGCCGCCTGATCGAGGAGTTCGCACGGGAGGGCTACTCGGTGCTGGTAGTCGACTGGGACCCCTACGCCAGGATCCGCCTGGAGGACACAACGCTGGCCGATCGCGTGTCGCTGGCCTACGGGGACGCGAGTAACGGCGAGTTCCCCGGAACCCTGCCACTACGGTCCGCAAAGTGGATCGTCAGTACCATCCCAAACGTCGAGGTCAACAAGGTTCTCGCCAGATCACTCCGCCTTCATGGCGCGACGGCCCCCGTCGCAGTGACGGCACACACCGACGCGGGAGCACGCGAGTTCGACGGGGAGATCGACGAGAACATCATCAATCTCATTCTCGAGCCCTTCGATGACGCTGCCGACGACGCCATTGCCGCGCTCAAAGCGCTGTGAAGCCCGAAAGGACAGGATGTCCTTCGTTGCGAACCGTCCCGAGCGCACCGGAGGCCGCGATGTACGCGGCCTGCACGAAAGCGTTGACGCCGAAAGAGCTGAAGTCGAGCGGCTGACTCAGCAGTTCGGCAAATCCCCACCAGTAGTGGCTGAACATCCACGGGCGTAGCCAGGCCGGGGAGGGCGACTCCTCGACCCGATCGGGTCAGGCATGGCACACTGGGATCAGGGTTGCCCACCGGGCGACGCCCGGGCACTGGCCAGCGGCCTACGACGATCAGCGTGGCACTCCCTACCCCCTCGGCGAAAGGCTCGACCATGTCAGCGACCACACCCGTCACGACCGGCCGCCGTCGCGGGCGCGCCCCGGCGGCGCTGCTCGCGATCGTGGACGTCGTACGCGGCGCCCTCATCGGCGCCGCGGAGATCGTCCCGGGAGTAAGCGGTGGAACCATCGCGCTTATCGTCGGCGTCTACGGCCACCTCATCGATGGCGCCGGGCATCTCGCCCGCGGAGTCGCCCTGCTCATCGCGGACGCCCTTCGCGCGCGAGGCGCCGCTCGCGCCATGGCGCACTTCCGCTCGGTGCGCTGGTCCGTGGTGATCCCGATCGGGTTGGGGATGGTGGGGGCGATCCTGATCGGTGCGCGGCTCCTCGCGCCGCTGCTCGACGATTTCCCGGTCGGAACACGGGCGGTCTTCGCCGGATTGATCGCCGCCTCACTCATCGTGCCGATCCGCATGGTCGGATCCCGCTGGCGGCCCCGCGAGATCGCACTCGCCCTGCTCGCCGCCGCTGTCACCTTTGCGCTGATCGGGCTCCCTCCCGCCGGAGAGATCGAACCTCCCCTGATCCTCGTCGCCGTCTCCGCCGGGTTCGCCGTCTGCGCGCTCGTTTTGCCGGGCGTCTCCGGCTCGTTCCTGCTGCTGACCCTGGGCATGTACGCGCCGACCCTCGCGGCCGTCAATGATCGAGATCTCGCTTACCTCGGCGCCTTCCTCGTGGGTGCGGTGCTCGGGCTCGGCGTGTTCGTGTCGGGGCTGCAGTGGCTTCTCGCCCATCACCACCGAGTGACGCTCGTGATCATGACCGGCCTCCTGCTTGGCTCACTGCGCGCACTCTGGCCATGGCAGGGGGCTCAGAATGAGCTTCTCGCGCCGAGCGGCGACGCCGGGCTCGCCATAGCCCTCTTCATCGCGGGCGCGGCCCTCGTCCTGGCACTCGTCGTGGTTGAAGGCGCACTCGTGCGGCGCAGGGTGCTCGCCGAGGACGCCGTCGTAGACGAAGCGCCGGATGCCGATCGCTCCGCCGAGGCCGCTCGAAGCGCTGACTGATATGTAGTCCTTTAGGTCAAGCCAGCAGGATGAACCGGCACCTGGGATGACCGCACGGCGAAGCATTCGAAAGAGCCCGTGCCCGGGAGAATCCCTGGGTAAGTCCTTGCAGACCCAGAGCGCGGCCGTGGCACAGGTTAAGGCCCTCGGGGTATCTCCTTTCACAGTGCGGGCGACTGGTCGGGCCGCGGAACAGATCCTGGCCCACCTGGCTGACGGCGACTACGATCTACTCGTCCTCTCCGCTCGGCGGAAGCCCGCCGCACCACTTCTGGGGAGTGTCGCCCGCGAGCTGGCCGATAAGGCCCCCGTACCGGTACTGATCGTCCGCCCGGTCAGGTGAGTCGGATTATCGAGTGCCTGGAGTAGCCCAGCATTGTGCCGTGGCGTTCCAGGGAGTGTCTGAGGGACAGTTCCGGGTAGAGATGATCGCGATATTCATCGTCGAGTCTAAAACGTGCAATTGACACGAAGACGACGGGACGGGCCCCTCAGCCCAGCGACGACCGTGAATCGCTGCGGGCAGGCTTCACGGGCGGCACCCTCTCCGCCGGGGGGCGGGCGACAAGAATGGGGCACGCCGCATGCCGGACGCATTGCTCGCTCACCGAGCCGAGCAGCATCCCGGCAAGACCTCCACGCCCGCGGGACCCCACAACCAGCATCCGAGCATCGCGGGAGGTGTCGATCAGAGATTTTGCTGGTCCCGCGTGGACGGCGCGGAAGCTGATGGAAACCGCAGGATGTTTCTCGGCCGTGGCCTGCGTATCCCGCACAAGTTCGTCGTACACCGCCGCGCTGTATTCAGCAAACGGCGACACGTAACCGAATTCCCAGTTGGCGGGTTTGGGAGCTGTTGCGATAGACCAGGCCCGCACGATGACGACGGGTGCTCTCAACTGCTCGGCAAGTCCCAGCGCAGTGGTCAGAGCGTACTGGGCATCGCGTGATCCATCGTGGCCAACCACGATGCTACCGAACGGGGCCGGGGGCTGCGCTGGGGTTTCGATCGTCAGCTCATCACTCATGGTCGGTCCTCCTTGCTGGGGTGACAATGCCATCCGCGGGGGTGCCGCTCGGATGTTGGATGCGCGCGGAACGCTGAGCGATCGCGGGTGGGCGGTCGGTCACGACCACGACATCGGTGACGCCGCGTGGCACACGAGGGGAACGGCGGCGATGCCGTTCACCGACGGGAATGACTCAGACCGAATCGGCTCCGTCGCGCCCGAACCTCCGCATCCCTGTCTGTGGGCAAACAACGCAACAAGTACGAAGTCAGATTAGCGAATTCTGTTTCACTTGTCTAGGTCGAGAATCGGCACAGAAAGTCATACAGAGTATTCACGCGCATCGCCGGGCGTCGAACGGCGACACCACTGCGAATCGGACGTCTGGCCATCGGCAGCGTGCAGCTCATCGTCGTGCTCATCGTCGTGCTGGGTACGCGCTCGTGCAGGTGAAACTCGTGGTCATCCCGTTGCTGATCTCGCTCATCGTGGCCTTGGCCATCAGCCCGGTGGTCGACTGGTTGAGGAAGCGTGGCACTCCGTCGGGCCTGGCCATCTGGATCGCACTCCTCGCCGGGGCGCTGGTGTTCGGCGGCATCGTCACGCTCCTCATCTTCGCCAATCTCGTGCCCAGATCACTCACTGCGTGGGTGCGCGAAGCACAGTGCAAAGAAGCTCCTAGTCAACATAACCAGGGGCTTCTATTGTCTGAGTTGAGCCGACGGATCGGTTCGGCACGAAAAGAATGAAATCGAGTAAGCAGCGATTATGCGATTCCTCCGGAGATCAAGTAGAGGTCCTGCTCAGTTACAGTGCTGGTACGTAGCATTGTTGTGGTGCACCCCCCCGGACTTGAACCGGGAACCCACTGATTAAGAGTCAGTTGCTCTGCCAATTGAGCTAGAGGTGCGTATTTGGCCGCGAACCAACCCGCGGCAACGTGTAACCCTAACACCCCGAGCGGGCTCCTCGCCAATCGAGCCGGGAAACCGCGCATGGCGTGCGCGGGTGCTGGAGATTACTAGTCTTGACAGGGTGACTGAGCCTCGAATCCATACCCTTGACGATGACCTCAAACTTGCTCTGGAGCTCGCCGACGCGGCCGATGCGATCTCGCGAGCGCGGTTCACCGCCCTCGACCTGGTCGTCACCACCAAGCCCGATCGCACCCCGGTCACGGATGCCGACCAGGCCGTCGAGCGGGCCATCCGCGGCGAGCTCGCCGAGCAGCGCCCGGATGATGGCATTCTCGGCGAGGAATTCGGCACCGCCGGTTCGACCACGCGCCAGTGGATCATCGACCCGATCGACGGCACCGCCGGCTTCATGCGCGGCATCCCAATCTGGGCCACCCTCATAGCCCTCGCCGTGGACGGCGTTCCGGTCGTGGGTGTCGTGAGCGCACCGGCCCTCGGCAAGCGGTGGTGGGCATCCGCTGGTGCTGGCGCGTGGTCGAGCGATGAGCGCACCGCCGACGCCTCCCCCACGCGCCTCGCCGTTTCCGGCGTCGATACACTCGCCGATGCCTCCATCAGCTACGGCAGCCTGCAGCAGTGGGACCAGGCCGGGCACCTCGACGAGCTTGTCGATCTCTCCCGCCAGGTCTGGCGCACGCGCGCCTACGGCGACATGTGGTCGTACATGCTCCTCGCCGAGGGCCACCTCGACGTGGCGGGCGAATTCGACCTTCAGCCCTATGACATGGCTGCGCTGGCCCCCATCGTGCAGGAGGCGGGCGGACGGTTTACCTCAGTCGACGGCAAGCCCGGCCCCTGGCACGGCAGCGCCCTGGCCACGAACGGCCTGCTGCACGACGCGACACTGACCGTGCTGAACCCAGCCGGGCTGAAACCGGCGTAGCGAAGCATCCGCTGGAGCGGTTAGGCCGTGGCCCCCGGATCGTCGGGATTGATTCCCTTTCGGGCATTGCGTGCATCGAGGCGACGCTGGCGCCAGGCCCTCGGGTTCAACAACAGAATGGGCTTGGGAATGCGCAGTGCGTAGCCGGTCGGCAGTATCCAGCCGTAACGCTTGGCCAGCAACGACAGCCCGGCGCCACTGAGAATGGCCACCGCGGTGCCGATGGCCACGAAGCCGAGCTTGCTCAAGATCACCATCTCGGTGCTCGCGAGCAGGGCGCTCGTGGCGTAGAGCGTGTTTCCCCCGAAAATTGTCGGCACCTTGAGCAACATGATGTCGCGCACCATGCCGCCACCGACCGCCGTGATCATGCCGAGCAGAATGGCGGGCAGCCAGCCGAGGTCGGCCTCCAGCGCTTTCTGCGCACCCACCGCCGACCAGCAGCCCACGGCGAGCGCGTCAAGGAGCAGCAGGGCGCGTCTGGTCCAACGGCCGTTGAACGTGACGAAATAGGCGATGACCCCGCCGAGGATGGCGCAGATCAGGTAGGCCGGGTCGATCAGCGCGGCCGGGGGGCCCTGCTGCAGCAGGGTGTCGCGAATCATTCCGCCGCCGAGCCCGCTCATTATGGCGAGCACGACGAAACCCACAATGTCGAGGCGTGCCGTGCGGGCGGCGACCCCGCCAAGAATGGCGTTGGCCAATACGCCAGCGAGGTCCACATAGCGGATTACCTCAAACAGCGTTTCCGACTCAGTGTTCACTTGCCCCATTCTCTCCTATGTTGGTACCGCGACTGGTCCATCTACAGTTAGGGGATGAGGATCAACGCTTTTTCCGATGTCTGCCTGCGGGTCGTCATGCTGCTGGCTGCGGCGCCGGAGAACGTGACATTCACCTCGAGGGTGGTCGCAGCCGAGGTGGGCACACCCTATAACCATGTGAGCAAAGCGTTGCTGCGGCTGCGCGAACTCGGCCTGGTGGAGGCACTTCGGGGGCGAAACGGTGGCGTGCGCATCAGCGCGCTCGGGCGGCAGGCTACCGTCGGGTGGCTACTACGCCAGCTCGATACGCGCACCGACCTGGCCGCTTGCGATACACCCAACGGCCCATGCCCGTTGCTCGACGGCTGCGGCCTGCGCGGTGCCCTGCGCCGGGCACGGGAATCGTTCTACCGCGAGCTGGATGAGCTCGTCATTTCCAGCCTGTGGCACGAGAATCCGAATGGACCCATTCTGTTCGAACTGGGCGGGGTGCGGTAGGCAGGACTAAAGTCCCTTCTTTCTACGAGTTGTAAAAAACATCCGATTAACTGGTATTTCAAATGCTACTTTTGTTACGGCCCCCACAAACGGGTGTCGGCAACAGAAGGAGTATTCATGCTTTCATCCCAGTCCGTCCCCCTCATTGAAGCCACCCTGCCGCTGGTCGGTGAGCGGATGCCCGAAATCGCGAAGAACTTCTACCACCGCATGCTCACCGCCCACCCTGAGTTGTTCGACGGGCTGTTCAGCCGGTCCAACCAGAAGAACGGCACGCAACAGCAGGCTCTCGCCAGCAGTATCGCCATGTTCGCCACGCACCTGGTGCAGAACCCCACGAGCGCCCCCGAAATCATGCTCGGGCGCATCGCCCACAAGCACGTCTCGCTCGGCATCGTTCCGGAGCAGTACGACATCGTCTACAAGTATCTGTTCGAGGCCATCGCCGATGAGCTGAGCGACGTCATCACCGCCGAAATCGCCGCGGCCTGGACCGACGTGTACTGGCTCATGGCGCACGCCCTGATCAAGCTCGAAAACCACCTGTATGCGGGCCTCGCGAGCGACAAGCCACTCGCCCCGTGGACCGTCATCGCCAAAGAGCAGGCCGGTATCGACGCCTTCACGTTCACCCTCGTGCCCGCCGACGACACTCCCGTCTCGGCCTCACGCCCCGGCCAGTATGTTGGCGTGACCGTCAAGATGCCCGACGGTATTCATCAGGTGCGCCAGTACTCGCTGTCGGCTGGCACCGGGAGCAACACCCGCGTCTTCACGACGAGGCTCGACGCCGACGGCGAGGTCTCCCCCGCCCTGCACCGCGACGTTCAGGTCGGCGACCAGCTCATTCTGTCGAACCCGTGCGGCGATGTCACCCTCAGCGAGGGTGACGGACCCCTGGTACTCGCCTCGGCCGGCATCGGCTGCACTCCGAGCGCGTCCATCCTGCGTTCCCTGGCCGAGTCGAACTCCACGCGTGAGGTGCTCGTACTGCACGCCGAGAGCACGCTTGAGCGGTGGGCCCTGCGCGACCAGATGCGTGAGGACGTTGCCGAGCTCGAGGCGGCCGAGCTGGAACTGTGGCTGGAAACCCCCTCGAACGACGAGGGAATCCACGACGGGTTCATGTCGCTTGAGAACGTCACCATTCCCGAGGACGCGTCGGTCTATCTCTGCGGCCCCCTGCCGTTCATGCGGTCCATCCGCTCGCAGGCGCTCGCCTCCGGGGTGCCAGCCGACCGCATCCACTACGAGGTCTTCGGCCCCGATCTGTGGCTCGCCAACGCGTAGCTCTCGCGCCGCGCTAGGTTGGGAGCGTGGACGCTCATGGTGGTATCGAGATAGAACGTAAATTTGACGTCGACGAGCTGGCTCTGCTGCCAGGGTTGACCGATCTACCCGGCGTGCAGGCCATTGCCGAGCCGGTGACGCACCAGCTCGAAGCCGTCTATTTCGATACCAGCGACCTCGTTCTCAGCAGCGCGCACATCACCCTGCGCCGACGTACCGGTGGCGACGACGACGGGTGGCACCTCAAACTACCTCGTGGCGGCGATCGCCGCCGCGAGATCCACGCACCACTGGGCGGGCACACCCCGGGTGAAGCGGATGCCGTACCCGAGTCGCTCGCGCAGCTCGTAAGGGTCTACGTGCGTGACGCCGAGCTCGTTCCGGTGGCACGCCTTCGCACGACCCGGGTGGTGCACGCCCTGGTCGGTGCGGGCGGTGAGACCCTCGCCCTGCTCTGCGACGACCGGGTGCAGGCCGAACGGTTCGTTCATGAACCGGCCTCCGCGGCCTGGCGGGAATGGGAGATCGAGCTCGTCGACGCACCGAAGGATCTACTCGACGCGGCGCAGGCCGTGCTCGAAAGCCGCGACATCCTGGTATCACGGCACGCCTCGAAACTGGCCCGCGCCCTCGGCGACCGGATGCCGGTCGCACCGACAACACAACGTCGACGCCCCACCCCGCGCGGCCCGGCCGGCAACGTTCTTCTGGCCAGCTTGGGCAAGCAGATCCGCGTCATTCACCGGCAGGACCCACGGGTTCGACAGAACACCATCGACTCGGTGCACGCGATGCGCGTCGCCACCCGCCGGCTGCGCTCGGTACTGGCCACCTATCGTTCCCTCCTCGATCCAACTGTTGGGCAGCACCTTCGCACGGAACTCGGCTGGCTTGCCGCCGTGCTCGGCGCCTCGCGCGACGAAGAGGTGGTGAATCAGCGCCTCACCGGCCTGCTCGAGAGCGAAAATCCGGCTCTGTTGCTGGGCCCCATTCGCGACGCCCTCGGGACCGGCTCCGAAGCGGATGCCGACTCCGCCGAGCACACGCTCGTCACGGCCCTGAACACTCACCGCTATTTTCGGCTGCTCGATGCCCTCGACGCCCTCGTGGCAGCGCCGCCTTTGACGACCGTGGCCAGCCAGGACGCCCGGGTCGTCGTTCCGGCCCTCATTACCAAAGAGTGGAAGAGACTGCGCCGGGCCGTGCGCCGGGCCAGAAGGACCGCTCCGGGGTCCGAGCGCGACGAGGCGCTGCACACCGTGCGCAAGCGCGCCAAGCGGTTGCGCTATGCCGCCGAAACGGCGCATCCGCTCAGCCCGAAGCGCGCCAGGCGGGTGAGCCGCTTCGCGAAGAAGCTGCAGACCATCCTCGGCCGCCAGCATGACAGCGTCCTGGCGCGCGATCGGCTGCTGCGCCGAGGCGCGGTCGACGCCTACCAGCGCGGTGAAAACACCTTCAGCTACGGCCGCCTGCACGCGGTCGAGCAACAGACCGCCGTTTACGTTGAGGCGCGCTTCTGGACTGCCTGGGGCCACCGCCCGTAAGGACCACACCAATAAGGACTCACACCAATAAGTACCCACACCAGCGTTAAACATGTGCCTTCGAGTGCGTTGACGGGCATTCTGCTCTCTCACTGCACGGTCGACGATTGACAGGGCACGGGTGTGGGGAGCACACTGTGGCTCAACAGTGTCGCGCAACGATGCCTGACGCTTTGGTCCTTCTCAGTGAGGAGAAGTCCGTGCAGATTCCGGCTCCATTCGAGTATGTTCGCGCCAGTTCAGTTGACAACGCCCTCGCCCTGCTCGATCGTCACGGGGCCGAATCGAGAGTGGTCGCCGGTGGCCACAGTCTGCTTCCCATGATGAAGCTGCGCCTCGCCCGCCCCGAGTGGCTCATCGATATCAACGAACTGTTCGAGCTGGACTATCTACTCGTAGACGGCCCGGTGTTGCGCATCGGGGCAATGACCCGGCACACCACCCTGCTCGAATCCGACGACATCGCACGCCTGTTCCCCATCATCGTCGACGCCGAACGGGTCATCGCCGACCCGATCGTGCGCAACCGCGGCACCATCGGTGGCTCCCTTTGTCAGGCTGACCCGGCCGAGGACCTCTCCACGGTGTGCCACGTTCTCGAGGCCGTCGTTGTCGTGCGCGGGCCCGCCGGTGAGCGGATGCTCTCCATGGCCGAATTTCACCGCGGCCCCTACGAGACGGCCGTCGCCCAGAACGAACTTCTCATCGAGGTGCAACTGCCGATCCGGGCTCGCTCGGGCAGTGCCTACGAAAAGGTGGAGCGCCGGGTCGGTGACTGGGCCGTAGCCGCGGCCGGTGCGAGTGTGTCGCTCGCGACCGACGGCACGATCAGTCAGGTCGCCGTTGGTCTGACGGCCGTCGGACTCGACCGCAACGTGACCGAAGTGGAAGCGGTGCTCATGGGCCAGACTCCCGACGAACAGCTCTTCGTCGAGGCCGGTCGCCTGGCCGCTCTTGCCTGTGATCCCCTCGCCGACCAGCGCGGGCCGGTCGACTACAAGCGACACCTCGCCGACGAACTCACCCGGCGGGTGCTGCGGGCCGCGTGCCGCCGCGCCGGCGCATCCGTTTCAGGCATCACGACCGACACGATTCAGGAAGGCTGAGCCCGATGCAGATCAGTATGACCATTAACGGCACCGACGTGACCCGCGAGATCGAACCCCGCGTATTGCTCGTGCACTTCATTCGCGACGACCTGCGGCTCACCGGAACACACTGGGGCTGCGACACCACCAACTGCGGCACCTGCGTTGTCTTGATGGACGGCCAGCCAGTGAAATCATGCACCGTGCTCGCCGCTATGGCCGACGGGCACGCAATCACGACGGTGGAGGGCCTCGCCGACGGCGCCACCCTCGACCCGGTGCAGCAGGGTTTCATGGAGGAGCACGGCCTGCAGTGCGGCTTCTGCACCCCCGGCATGATGCTCACCGCCCGCGCCCTGCTCGACCACAACCCGCACCCCGAACCGCTCGAGATTCGCGAGGCCATCTCGGGTCAGATCTGCCGTTGCACCGGCTACGCCACCATCGTGCGATCGATCCAGTGGGCCGCCGCGCATCCCGCCGGTGCCGCAACCGAAACCGCTGCCGAGACAGCCGCCGACGCCTCCGCTGGACCGACCGAAGAAGAGGTGCACGCATGACCATCCTTGAGGACCACCCGTCGAACCCGGCGGCCGGCGACCACGATCGGCCGATGGGCCATGGTCGAATGCAGCGCAAAGAAGACCCACGTTTTGTGCGCGGCAAGGGTCACTATGTCGACGACATCGTGCTGCCCGGCATGCTGCACGGCGCTATTCTGCGCGCCCCCGTCGCCCACGCCCGGTTGGTCTCGATCGACACGACCGCGGCGCTCGCCCACCCCGGGGTGCAGGCCGTCATCACCGGCACCGATCTGCAGGCGCTCGGCCTGGCTTGGGCGCCGACCCTCTCCATGGACGTGCAGGCCGTGCTCGTCACCGACAAGGTGCGCTTTCAGGGCCAGGAGGTGGCGTTCGTCGTCGCCGACGATCGCTATGCCGCCCGCGACGCCCTCGAACTCATCGAGGTCGAGTACGACGTGCTGCCACCGGTTGTCGACGCCCGCAAGGCGATGGATGCCGACGCCCCCGTCATTCGCGACGACCTCGAGGGCCGCACCGACAACCACATCTTTGACTGGGAGGCTGGCAACAAGGCTGAAACGGATGCCGTGTTCGACAGCGCCGACGTGGTCGTCTCGCAGGAGCTCGTCTACCCGCGGGTGCACCCGGCGCCGATGGAAACCTGCGGTGCCGTCGCCGACTTCGACCCCATCGACGGCCGCCTCACCCTGTACGAAACAACGCAGGCGCCGCACGCCCACCGCACCCTGTTCGCGATGGTGTCGGGCATTCCCGAGCACAAGATTCGGGTGGTCTCCCCCGACATCGGCGGCGGTTTCGGCAACAAGGTGGGCATCTACCCGGGCTATATTCTGGCCGTGGTCGGTTCGATCGTCACCGGCAAACCGGTGAAATGGGTGGAGGACCGCTCCGAGAACCTCATGAGCACCTCCTTCGCCCGCGACTACATCATGCAGGGCGAGATCGCGGCAACCAAGGACGGCAAGATTCTGGGCCTTCGCACCAGCGTGCTGGCCGACCACGGCGCCTTCAACGCCACCGCCCAGCCCACCAAGTATCCGGCCGGATTCTTTCACATCTTCACCGGCAGCTACGACCTCCAAGCGGCGCACTGCACCGTCACCGGCGTGTACACCAACAAGGCGCCGGGCGGCGTGGCGTATGCCTGTTCGTTCCGGGTCACCGAGGCGGTCTACCTGGTTGAGCGGATGGTCGATATTCTGGCCCGCAAGCTCGAGATGGACCCCGCCGAGTTGCGGCTGAAAAACTTCATCAAGAAGGAGCAGTTTCCCTACCCGAACAAAACCGGCTGGGAGTACGACTCGGGCGACTACGAACCCACCATGCGGCTCTCGATGAAGATGGCCGGCTACGACGAACTGCGCCGTGAGCAGAAGGAGAAACGCGAGCGCGGCGAGCTCATGGGCATCGGCATCTCGTTCTTCACCGAAACAGTCGGCGCCGGACCCCGCAAGGACATGGACATTCTTGGCCTCGGCATGGCGGACGGCGCCGAACTGCGCATCCATCCCACCGGTAAGGCCGTCGTGCGCATCTCCGCGCAGAGTCAGGGCCAGGGTCACGAAACGACCTTCGCCCAGATCGTGGCCGAGGAGATCGGCATTCCGCCGGAAGACATCGACGTCGTGCACGGTGACACCGACCAGACGCCGTTTGGTCTTGGCACCTACGGCAGCCGGTCCACGCCGGTCAGCGGCGCCGCCGTTGCCCTCGTCACCCGCAAGGTGCGGGAGAAGGCCCGGTTCATTGCCGCGGCCATGCTCGAGACCCGGCCGGAAGATCTCGAGTGGGAGAAGGGCCGGTGGTTCGTCAAGGGCGATCCGAGCGTGGGTAAGACCATCGCCGAGATCGCGATGGGCGCCCACGGCACGGTCGCGTTGCCCGAGGGAATCGACGGCAACCTCGACGCCGAGATCACCTATGATCCACCGAACCTCACCTTTCCCTTCGGCGCCTATATCTGCGTCGTCGACGTGGATCCCGGCACCGGGCACGTCAAGGTGCGCCGCTTCATCGCCGTCGACGACTGCGGCACCCGCATCAATCCGATGATCATCGAGGGCCAGATTCACGGTGGTCTCACCGACGGTGTCGGCATGGCACTGATGGAATTCATCGACTTCGACGAGGAGGGCAACTGCCTCGGCGGCTCGTTCATGGACTATCTCATTCCCACCGCCATGGAGGTACCCGACTGGGAAACCGGCTTCACCGTGACCCCGTCGCCGCACCACCCGATCGGCGCCAAAGGCGTCGGCGAATCGGCTACGGTCGGTTCGCCCCCGGCCGTCGTGAACGCCGTCGTGGATGCCCTCGCCCCGTTCGGCGTTGTGCACATGGATATGCCCTGTACGCCGGCCCGGGTGTGGGAGGCCATGCAGGGCCGTACGAGACCGCCGATCTAGCATGCCCGTCGTGCAATCGGTACTTCAACGCGAGCTCGAGGCGCGCCGGGAGCCGTTCGTGCACGCGACCGTGGTGCGCGCGGCGCGCCCCACGAGCGCGCACGCCGGCGACACCGCTCTCGTGCGCGCCAGCGGCGAAATCGACGGTTTCGTCGGCGGAACGTGCGTGGAGGCATCCGTTCGCCTGTACAGCCTGCAGGTGCTCGCGAGCCAGCAGCCGCTGCTGCTGAAAGTCGTCGCCGGTGTGCCGTCGAGCACCGTGCAGGACGGCGCTGTCGAGGTATCCAACCCCTGTGTGAGCGGCGGCGCGATCGAGATTTTTCTTGAGCCACGTATTCCACTGCCTCGCCTGATCGTTGTCGGGTCAACGCCCGATGCGAACGCTCTCGCCGCCCTGGCGCCGCTGGTGGGTTTCGACCTCGTGCAAGCGGATGGCGACTCCGCCGACCCCGAGACCGGCGATGCCGCTCTGATCGTCGCCTCGCACGGGCGGGACGAGGAGTCGGCGTTGCTCGCCGCCCTGGCCGCCGGGGTGCCCTATGTGGCTCTCGTGGCCAGTCCCAAGCGTGGCGCCGCGGTGCTCGCGTCGCTCGACGTCTCGCCGGAACAGCGAGCCCGGGTGTTCAGCCCGGCCGGCCTCGACCTCGGGGCGCGCACCCCCGGCGAAATTGCGGTGTCGATTCTGGCGCAGCTGGTGCAGGAACGCGCTGGGCGCGGGCAGCCGCGTGCGGCGGCGGCTGAGGCGGCGGTTGAGGCGGCGAGTTCCACCGCGATCGACCCGGTCTGCGGCATGTCGGTGGTCGCGCTGCCGGCTACGTTGCAGACCGACCACCACGGCCAAACAGTATATTTTTGCGCGGCGGGGTGCCGCACGGCATTTCTGGCGAATCCGGAGCAGTATGCGGCCGCGCGCTAGGGCGTCGGCCACCCCAGGGGGGTGCACCCAATGAGAGTCGAGGCCATGGCCGATCTCGTGCCCGATGTTGCCGCGCTGCAGCGCGCTCTCGACGCCGAAGACTATCTGGCCGATGAGGGTCTCGCGACCGCCGTATTTCTGGCGGTGCGCATGCGACAACCGCTGCTCCTGGAGGGCGAACCTGGAGTCGGCAAAACCGAAATCGCCAAGGCGCTCGCCCGGCTGCTCGACACCGAACTGTTTCGTCTGCAGTGCTACGAGGGCATTTCGGCCGGGGAGGCCCTCTATGAGTGGAACTACCCGCGCCAGCTGCTCGGCATTCGCTTGGCCGAGGCTCGCGGGGTGGAACTGGCCGAATCCGAGCTGTTCGGGCGCGATTACCTCCTGCGCCGCCCCCTGCTGCAGGCCATCGAACATGCTGGCCCGAGGCCCGCCGTGCTGCTGCTCGATGAGATCGACCGGGCCGACGCCGAGTTCGAAGCCTTCACCTTTGAGCTGCTCGCCGAGGCAGCGGTAACCATTCCCGAGCTGGGGACCGTGCGGGCCACTCATCCGCCGATCGTGATTCTCACGAGCAATCGCACGCGCGACCTGCACGACGCCCTCACCCGGCGCTGTCTCTATCACTGGATTGATTACCCGGGGCCGGAGCGGATCGCGCAGATCGTTCGCCGCCGGGTACCGAGCAGCTCGCAGGCAATCGCGACCGAAGCCGCGGCGGCGATCCACCGGTTGCGGTTACTGGACCTGGTAAAGCCGCCGGGAATCGCCGAGGCCATCGACTGGGTGAGTGCCCTGGGGGTGCTTGGTATCGAGCAACTCAGTGCTCGAGCCGTCGAGCAGACCTGGGGTTCCGTGCTCAAGAACCGGGACGACCTCACTCTCGCGGCCGCTCGCGGGGGCGCCTGGGTCGTCGAGGGTGCCGATGCCTGAGCACAGCCCCACCGCCCCCCACCCCACGATCGAAGCGGCCGCCCTCGCCGCTGGCTTCAGCACGGCCCTGCACCGTGCCGGTTTGCCCGTGTCGCCCGACCGAGCAGCCCGGCTGGCTGAGGCGCTGCGACTGGTACCCCCGACCGACCGGACCGCGCTGTACTGGGCCTGCCGGGTCGTGTTTGTTTCCCAGCAGCAGCATCTTGCCCGCTTCGACGCGGTCTTCAGCGCTGTATTCGATGGTCAGCTCGACCCGGCCGAACGCCGCGGCGACCCGAATGCTCCACCGGCCATCGGCTCCGAAACCCGAGCCGTGCCGGCACCGCAGTCCAACCGTGCGGCCGCGGCGCCCGAGCCTCAGCCGGAGCCAAGCCAGCCCACACCCCTCCCCGCCGCCGACGACTCGGTCGACAACGACGGTCCGGAGCGAGATGCCATCCTCGCCATGGCCTCCAGCGATGAACACCTGCACGAGATGGCCTTCGCTGATCTTGCCGCCGATGAGCTCGCCCGGTTGCGCCAGCTCGTCGCCCGCATCGTGCTGTCGACGCCGGCCCGGCTCAGCCGCCGCACACATCCGTCGCCGCACAGCCGCGACCGTCTCGATGTGGCCCGCACCGTGCGGGCCGCGCACCGCACCGGCGGCGATCCGATCGCCCTGCGCTACGCCCGCCGCCGCCCGAAGCCGCGCCGGCTCGTTCTGCTCTGCGACGTATCCGGCTCGATGGAACCATACACGAGGATTTTTCTGTCGCTGCTGCAGGGCGCGGCCTCCGGTGCCCGCGCCGAAGCCTTTGTCTTCTCCACCCACCTCACCCGACTGACCCGCCAGCTGGCGCGGCGCGACCCCGACCAGGCGCTCGCGCAGGCCGCGGCCACCGCCACCGACTGGGCCGGCGGCACCCGGCTCGCGGCGAGCATCCGTTGTTTCATTGACGACTTCGGGCGGCGCGGCCTCGCCCGCGGCGCCGTGATCGTCGTGATCTCTGACGGGTGGGCACACGACGACCCGGCCGACGTCGACACCCAGATGGCGCGCCTGAGCCGACTCGCGCACCGCATCGTCTGGGTGAATCCGCGCCGGGCTGCCGCGTCGTACCAGCCGCTCGTCGGCGGCATGGCCGCCGCCCTGCCCTATTGCGACGCCTTCGTCAGTGGGCACAATTACGCGGCCCTTCTGGAGGTGGCCGCCGCCATTCGCGGCGACCCGGCGGCATCCGCTCGCCACGGCTTCACCCCCCACAGACCACCCCGTTCAACCCAGCTCCCGACCCAGCAGAGGACACCCTGATGCAACTCGACAGCACCTTCACCGTTATCGCCCCCGTCGACACGGTGTGGAACACCCTGATGGACTTCGAACGCGTTGCCGGCTGCGTGCCGGGCGCTCAGATTCTCAACAAACTCTCCGACGACAACTACCAGGTGGGCATGAAGGTCAAGCTCGGCCCGGTGACCATGCAGTACCGCGGCCAGATGAACGTTGATGAGCGCGACGCCGCGGCACACCGCGCCGTGTTCTCGGGCAAGGCGCAGGAGGCCCGCGGGCAGGGTACAGCCCAGGCCACTGTCACGCTCGTGCTGGTGGAAACCGACGGTGTCACCCAGGGCACCGTCAGCGCCGACCTGTCCTTGTCAGGCAAGGCCGCCGCGATGGGCAAGGGCGTCATCAGCAGTGTTACCGAGCAGATGATGGGCTTGTTCGCGGAGAACCTGCAGAACCTGATCGAGAATGATTCCGGGTCTGACCGAGACGGTGCAGCGGATGCCGCCGCGCCCGTCGGTGACCACGTCGGCGACCCGGCTACTCTCGCCCAGGCCGCTCCGCGGGCGGTCACCGATGTGACCGACATTCCGCCCGGGGACGCCCCCGCGGCCGATACGCTGACCGATGTCGCCCCGGATGCTCCGCACGGGAGCCTGCCGCCGCGCCCGGTGCCGCCGCGCGTTGCGCCCTCCGGCGTTCATCGCGCAGCTCCCGCAGGCGGGTACCGCTCAGCACCGGCTGCAGCGCCGAGCCTCGACGCGATGAGTCTGGTCAAAGGCGTCATCACCGACCAGCTGAGCGACCCGGTGAAACTTGTCGGTCTGCTGGCCACGGTAGCGTTCATCGCATACCGAATCGGTCGGCGCGCGTCTGGCCACTAACCTGAACCGGCGACGATACAAGGGACACCGACATGCGTGAAGTTTTGGACACCCTCCTCAGCGGCTGGCACAGTGGTGCCACCGCGGGCCTGGCCACCGTCGTTGGTACTTTTCAGTCTGCGCCGCGCCCGCCGGGCGCCTCTATGCTGGTCAGCGCCGACGGCACCGTGGCCGGATCAGTCTCCGGCGGCTGTGTCGAGGGCGCCGTCTACGAGCTGGCCACCCAGGTTGCCGAAGACGGCGTGCCGATGCTCGTGCGCTACGGCATTAGCGACGACGATGCGTTCGCCGTCGGACTCACCTGCGGCGGCATTCTCGATATCTTCGTCGAACCCGTCTCCCGCGACACCTTCGCCCTGCTAGAGGGGGTGCACAACGACATTGATGCCGGCCGCCCGGTGGGTGTCGCCACGGTCATCGAGCATTCGGATACCAGCTGGCTGGGCCGGCACCTCGTGGTGCGGCCGCACGGATGCGAGGGCGACCTCGGGTCGAAGCGCGCCAACCAGGCGATCGGCGACGACACCCAGGGCTTGCTCGCCGCTGGTCGCAACACGACGCTCACCTACGGACCCGACGGCGAACGGCGCGGCGAAGGCATGCGGGTGTTCTTTGCAAGCTACGCACCACGGCCGCGCATGTTGGTGTTCGGAGCAATCGATTTTGCCACCGCCCTGGCCCGGCTCGGGACTTTTCTCGGCTACCGGGTTACGGTCTGCGACGCGCGTGGCGTCTTCGCCACCCCGGCCCGTTTTCCCGGCGTCGACGAGGTCATCGTGAGCTGGCCAGACCGCTATCTGCGCGAGCAGATCGCAGCCGGGCTCATCGATGGCCGCACTGTTATCTGTGTGCTCACCCACGACCCGAAATTCGATGTGCCCCTGCTCAATGCTGCCCTGAACGGTCCGGGCGTGGCGTATATCGGCGCGATGGGGTCGCGTCGCACCCACCTTGACCGGCTGGAGCGCCTGCGCGCAAGCGGTGTGACCGAAGCGCAACTGGCCCGCTTGCGCAGCCCGATCGGCCTGGACCTCGGCGCCCGCACCCCCGAAGAGACCGCCGTGTCCATCGCCGCCGAGATCATCTCGCTGCAGTGGGGCGGCAGCGGCGAGCCGCTACACACCCTCGAGAACGCCATTCACCACGATGACCTCGTCGACCCCGACCCGCCGTCCGCGAGCAGTGGCCAGAGGTTGATCGAGGCATGAGCCTTCTCGATGCCGTCACGTCAGTACTGCTCGTGCACGCACACCCCGACGACGAGACCATCAGCACCGGCGGTCTCATCGCATACCTCGCGAGCCGCGGCATCCGGGTCAGCCTCGTCACTGCCACGCGCGGTGAACGCGGAGAAGTTGTCGCCGGGCCGCTCTCCGCGCTCGCCGGCACCCCCGATCTCGCCGACGAACGTGAACGCGAGCTCGAGCGCGCCACCGTGGCCCTCGGTGTCACCGCGCGGTTCTGGCTGGGCGAAGCGCCCGCACGGGTGCCCGGCCTGGCCCCACGCCGCTACCTCGACTCCGGCATGGAATGGATCCGCCCTGGCCTGGCCGGTCCGGCGCCCGATTCCGACACGGAGGCCCTCGCCCGCGCGCCGCTCGCCGACGTCACCAACGACATCATGGCCGTTCTTGAGCACGAACAGCCGCACCTCGTCATCAGCTACGACGCCACCGGCGGCTATGGGCATCCCGACCACGTGCGCGTGCACGATGCCGCTCTCGCCGCCAGCCGGTTGCTCAGCATCCCCTACGCCGAGATTCTCGATGCTCCCACAGCGGATGCGGAATGGTTCGACCTCCAAGCCCAGCACGACACCGTCGTGGCGGCCCTGCGCTGCCACGCCAGCCAGCTCAGCGTTGATCAGCTCGGTGTCGACGAGCTCGGTGTCGACGGCGATTTCATCGTGCACTCCGGCGGCCAGCGCGACCGGATCCGCACCGCAATCGGCCTTCGCCGGTGCTGACGGGATGGGTGAACCACGTCAGGCCGCCCCTGGGGACGGCCTGACATGTATACAAAACAACGTGTGACAGAACCGATGGTGGAGATGCGGGGAATTGAACCCCGGTCCACTGCTGTGGTCATATGCCTTCTACGGGTGTATCCAGTGAAATCGCTTTCTCGGCCCCGGAATTTGCCACTGGCATCTACTCCGACAGGCCCAGCCTTCGTTTAAGTCCCTCTACACCCCGTGGCTCAATGTAGAAGCAATCTCTC
>JBBRBV010000023.1:0-39673 GCA_038205545.1 Actinomycetales bacterium | reverse complement strand
CCGGTGACCGCGTCGCGCGCGCGCCGGTGCCGGTCGAGCTCGATCGCCGTCTTGGGCCAGAGTCGGCGCAGGTAGTGCGTCGTGCTGCGATTGCGGAGGCTCGTGATGCTCCAGCCAGTGAGGGCAATCACCAGCACGAGGCCCATGATCGGGAAGGAACGGGCCAGTATCTCGCCGATCGAGCCGGGCTCCGGCCGGCGGATTGAGTCGCTCAACGACAAAAACAGTACGGTGCTGCTCACGGCGGCAATGATTCCCGGAATCGCTACGAGGCTGCGCAGGGTGGTGCTGCGAAAGGCATCGCTCCAGGCCAGTTCGATGTACGTACTGGCCGGCTGGCCGCGCTCGAGCAGCGCGTTCGCGGCGGCCCAGGTCAGCAGGCTCGCGGCCGTCGCGAGGGCCAGCAGCAGCCCGGCCGGCCAGAGAATCGACCGCACCGAGACGTCATCGAAAACCCGTTCCGGGTTCATCGCGATAACGCCGAGCACGGCAATGTAGCCGAGGGTGGCCAACCCTAGAAGGCTCAGTGAGAACGTGCGATCGAGCGGTGTGACGTAGTCGGACAGCCGCGGGGACTGGCTGCGGGCCAGTCGGGGTGCTTCGGGAACCGGGGCGAAAGCCGCCCGGGAATCGTTGAGGATGAGGGCGATCATTGGCCCCACGACCAGCGCGAAAACCGCCAGGAGTGCGCCCCACGGGCGGTCGCTGCCGTCCGTCCCGACCAGGATCGCCGTTCCGACGAGAGCTCCGGCCACTGACCCAAAGATTCCGGCCCTTTCGCGGCGATAGATTCGGCGCGAGACTTCGGGCACGACCTCGGGCACCAAAGCGAGCCCCACCTGCTGGGAGTAGGTGTGCAGCATCCGTTGGCGTGGTTCGGCGCGCGCAATATAGATCAGACGGATGCCGAGACCCGCCAAAAGCAGTGCCGAGCCAACAGCCCAGAACGGATCCACAGCAACCTCCTTTGTGTGTGTTTTGTACCAGAGTAGCAATACAATCTGCTCGGCGCAAGGCCGATCGCTTCAGATGGTGAGCCGACGATTCAGGGCGTCGGTGACGAGGGTGAGAGCCTCGGCCCCGCTCACGCCGAGTTGTTCGATGCGCGCAGCATAGGCGTCGGCCGCAGCCTGCGCGGTTGCCTCGGGCACTGCAGCGGGGGGAGCGACGAACGAACCGTACCGGCCGCGTGTTTCAATCACGTTGTCCCGTTCCAGCTCCCGATAGGCGCGCGCGACGGTGTTCGTGGCCAGTCCGAGTTCGGCGGCCAGGGCCCGCACCGTCGGCAGTCGGGTGTCGGGGGCAAGCTCGCCGGAACGCACGGCCGTAATCACCTGGCTGCGCAACTGCTCAAACGGTGGTGTACTCGATCGGGAATCGACCGCAAAAAAAGTAGCGGACACGACAGTCTCCGTTCATGGTTATGAGCATTTTGCCTCGCCACAACGGATGCTGCAACAGCATTCCGTCGGAATGTTACACGAGAGCGGAAGAATGATCGCGTCAGCACTATTCAGGCACTCGTCCACGCACGTTCGCGAGGGACGGGGAACGACTGGGTAGTGTCGAACCATGACCTTTCCGGCCGATCTTCCCCCCGTGTTGGCCGGGCTGCTCCCGACCCTGGTCGGCGTCGTACTGCTCCTCGCCGTGGTCGTGACGGTGCTGCGAACCTATCGCACGCAGCATCCTTTCGCGCCGGCACTCGCCTTGCTACGCGGAACCCTGCAGTTGGCCGCGATCAGCCTCATTCTCAGCGGAATCATCAACGACCCGCTCTGGGTCGGCGTCGGGTTGCTCGTCATGTTTGCGGCGGCCGTCGGCACTGTCACTCGGCGCATCGGCTTCAGCCGCTGGCATCTGGTGCGCGTTGCCGCGGCGATGGCCCTCGGGGTGGTCGTCACCCTCACCATCGTGTTCACGACGGGGGCGATCGAATTCTCGCCGCGTTATGTGCTCGCGATCGGCGGAATCATCATCGGCAATGCCATGTCGATTGCGACGCTTTCCGGCCGCCGCTTCTCCGAGGCGGTCGGCGACCACTGGGACGAGGTCGAGGGTTGGCTCGCGCTCGGGGCCACGTCGCGGCAGTCCACCCGCGAGCTCGCACGGCAGGCCGTGTATTTCGCCATCATTCCGGCCACCGACCAGACCAAGACCACGGGGTTGGTCACATTGCCGGGAGCGTTCGTCGGTGCGATTTTTGGGGGAGCCTCACCGCTGGAGGCTGGTAGGTTTCAGATCGTTGTGCTGGCCGGTATTCTTTGCGCCGGCTCGATCGCCGCGGTGACCCTCATGCACCTGGTCTCGCCGGTGACCCAGAAGCCGGTGCCCGCGTAGAGCCGTGCGCTATTGGATCGAGCGGTGAATCAACCGGGACAGCACGATGGCACTGCGGGTGTGGTCGACGTTAGGGGCCAGGCGCACCTTCTCGAGCGCCGCCTCAAGGCCGGGAATGTCGCGGGCCCGAATGTGCACCATGGCGTCGGCGCTGCCGGTGACGGTTCCCGCATCGACGACCTCGGGAACGCCCGAGAGAATGCGCAGCAATTCGTCGGGTGCCACGGTACCCCGGCAGAACAGCTCCACATAGGCTTCCGTGCTCATGCCGTCCACCGCCGGGTCGACCTGAATGGTGAAACTGCGAATGACCTTATCGGTCACCAGACGGTCTACGCGGCGTTTCACAGCGGATGCCGACAGCCCCACAACCGAGCCGATGTCACCGTAGCCGGCGCGCGCGTTTTGGCGCAGCAGGTCGAGAATGCTGTGGTCGAGGTTATCCATGGGCCGAGTCTAAGCCAGCATCCTACGCAAAATTGCGTCAAGGTCATCATTCTCGAAGATTTCATGCGCAGATCAGCGGGAAACGTTGAATCATGCTGTGTGAGACTAAGAGTGGCGTCCCGGAATGATCAAAACTGGTCGTGCCGGGCTCTCATGAGCGACCTGGTCCGCCATCCACCCCGAGTTCTGCCGGCCTCAGGCCCGCGGATCCCTGAAGGAGCCTCATGTCGATCGACTCAGCCACCCCCGTTCTCGCCGAAGTACCGTCCGTTCCCGAACGCACCGCCACCAAGCGCACCGTACTCATGTGCAAGCCCCAGTTTTTCACCGTGGTGTATCGCATTAATCCGTGGATGGACCCGGCGTTGCCCACCGACACCTCGCTCGCCGTGGCACAGTGGCAGACCCTCTACGACACCTACATCGGCCTGGGTTTCGACGTGCAACTGATCGATCCGATCGATGGCCTGCCCGACATGGTCTACGCGGCCAATGGCGGCTTCGTGATCGACAATCAGGCATACGGCGCTAAATTCACCCACGTGCAGCGCCAGCCCGAGGGCCCCGCTTACATGGACTGGTTCGGTGCGAACGGTTTCGACGTGCGCGAGCCCGCCGAGACCAACGAGGGCGAGGGTGACTTCCTGCTGGTCGGCGACGTCATTCTGGCCGGCACGGGCTTTCGCAGCGATTCGAACAGTCACGCCGAGCTCTCCACTATCGCTGGTCGCCCGGTCATCACCCTGCGCCTGATCAACCCGAATTTCTACCACCTCGACACCGCCGTGGCCGTGCTCGACCCCTCGACAGACTCAGGGCGTGGCGAAATCGCTTACCTGCCGAGCGCCTTCGACGAGCCGAGTCTGAAGATTCTGCAGGAGCGCTACCCCGACGCCATCATCGTCACCGAAGAAGACGCCGCCATCCTCGGCCTCAACTCGTACTCCGACGGCTACAACGTCGTCATCGCGGCCCGCGCCAAGGATTTTGAACGCCAGTTGCGGGCGCGCGGTTACAACCCGATCGGCGTCGACCTGTCGGAGCTGCTGCTCGGCGGGGGCGGCGTCAAGTGCTGCACGCTCGAGCTGCGCCGATGACCGATCACACCGATACCGACCGCACGAACACCGCGAACCCGACCCTGAAGGAGCACGACATGACGACGAACCTGACCGACGCGCAGGCCGTAGCCTCAGCATCCCTTTCACCCGCGGCCGCTGCCCTGATCGCACAGGAGAGTGCGCACGCCGCTCACAACTACCACCCGCTCGAGGTTGTCGTCGCGTCGGGCGACGGCGCCTGGGTGACGGATGTCGCGGGCCGGCGCTACCTGGACTGCCTGGCTGCGTACTCGGCCGTGAACTTCGGGCACTCCAACCCGGTACTGCTCGATGCTGCACGCGCGCAACTGGGCCGCATTACCCTGACCAGCCGAGCCTTCTACAACGACCAGCTCGGACCCTTCGTCACCGCGCTCGCCGAACTCGCCGGCAAAGACATGGTCTTGCCGATGAACACCGGCGCGGAGGCGGTCGAATCCGGCATCAAGGTGGCCCGGGCCTGGGGTTACCGGGTGAAGGGTGTTGCGCCCGATCTGGCGAACATCATCGTGGCCGGCGGCAACTTTCACGGCCGCACGACCACCCTGATCAGTTTCTCCGATGACGAGTCTGCTCGCGCGGGCTTCGGTCCGTTCACGCCCGGTTTTCGCACCGTGCCCTACGGTGATGCCGCAGCGCTCGAAGCCGCGATCGACGAGAACACCGTTGCTGTGCTGCTTGAACCCATTCAGGGTGAGGCCGGCATTCTGGTACCGCCGGCGGCCTATTTGCCGACGGTGCGCGAGATCACCACGCGTCACAATGTTCTGTTCATCGCCGACGAAATTCAGTCGGGCCTGGGCCGCACCGGCTCGACCTTCGCCTGCGACCTCGTGGGCGTCGTGCCCGACCTCTACCTGCTCGGCAAGGCACTGGGCGGCGGCATCGTTCCCGTTTCGGCGGTGGTCGGCAACACCGACGTCCTCGGCGTGCTGCACCCGGGCGAGCACGGCTCGACCTTCGGCGGCAACCCGCTCGCGGCGGCCGTCGGACTGGCCGTCGTAAAGATGCTGGCCACCGGCGAGTACCAGCAACGCGCCACCGAATTGGGCGCGCGCCTGCACTCGGGGCTGAACGAACTCATTGGCCACGGCGTGATCGCTGTGCGCGGGGTGGGGCTGTGGGCGGGCATCGACATTGACCCATCGCTCGCGCCGGGTCGGGTTGTCTGCGAGGCCCTCCTGGCCCGCGGCCTCCTCGCCAAGGACACACACGGCTCAACCATTCGCCTTGCGCCCCCGATCGTCGTCTCGGCGGAGGACGTGGACTGGGCGGTTGAGCAGCTGCGACTCGTGCTCGAGGAGCTCGGCGCGCGGTAGGTAAGTTCGCGATTATCTCCGAGGCCAGGTATGCCCACGGCACCAATCCCTCGCGCTTGGCGTGGCCGAAGAAACGATTGACCTCGATGAATCCAAGCGTCGAATTTCAGCACACCGGGTTGCGGGCGGGTAGCAGGAGCCAGCCTGCTATGCGCTAACGGGAGCCTTGCGCACGGGGGTCTTGCGTGCCGGAACCGCCTCGGCTGCAGCGGCCAGGGGCGCGGCGACGCGCTGTAGCCGGGCCAGCTGGGTGACGTGTTCGGGGTTCAGCTCCTCGAGCGCGTTCACGCCGAGCAGGCGCATGGTGCGGGTTATCTGCTCCGACAGAATCTGAATGGTGCGGTCGACTCCGGCCTCGCCGCCAGCCATCAGGCCATAGAGGTAGGCGCGGCCAATCATCGTAAAGCGCGCGCCCAGGGCGATGGAGGCCACGATGTCGGCGCCGGACATGATGCCCGTGTCGAGGTGTACCTCGGTGTGGGCACCGACCTCGCGGGCGACCTCCGGCAGCAGGTGGAACGGAATGGGCGCGCGGTCAAGCTGGCGGCCGCCGTGGTTCGAGAGGGTGATGCCATCGACGCCGAGGTCGACGAGGCGCTTGGCGTCCTCCAGGTTCTGCACACCCTTGACCACGATCTTGCCCGGCCACTGCGCCTTGATCCAGGCGAGGTCGTCGAAGGTCACGCTGGGGTCAAACATGGAGTCAATCAGCTCGCCGACGGTGCCGCTGGAGCGGTCGAGGCTCGCGAAGGAGAGCGGTTCGGTGGTGAGAAAGTTGATCCACCATTCCGGGCGCGGAATTGCGTTCACGACCGTGCCGAGAGTGAGCTCCGGCGGAATCGAGAAGCCGTTGCGCTTGTCGCGCAGACGTGCGCCAGCCACCGGCACGTCGACCGTTACGAGCAGGGTGTCATACCCGGCCTTCGCGGCGCGGTCGACGAGGGCCATGGAACGGTCGCGATCCTTCCACATGTAGAGCTGGAACCAGTTGCGGCCGTGCGGGTTGGCGGCCTTCACGTCTTCGATCGAGCTGGTGCCCATGGTGGAGAGCGAGAACGGGATGCCGGCCCGGGCCGCGGCGTGCGCCCCCGCAATCTCGCCCTCGGTCTGCATCATGCGGGTGAAGCCGGTGGGCGCAATGCCGAAGGGCTGGGCTACCGGGGTGCCGAGCACGTCCCAGCCGGTTGAGACGGTCGACACGTCGCGCAGGATCGAGGGGTGAAACTCAATGTCTTCGAAGGCCTGGCGGGCCCGGCCCAGCGAGATTTCGGCCTCGGCAGCACCCTCGGTGTAATCAAAGGCGGCCTTGGGTGTGCGTTTTTTGGCGATAGCGCGCAGATCATTGATCGTGAGTGCCGCAGCGAGGCGGCGCTTCTTGGCGTTGAGCTCCGGGCTCTTGAACCTCATGAGCGGGGCTAGGTCTGTGATCCTGGGGATGCGTCGTTGAACCATGGTCGTCCTATCGGGTCGTGGGAATGGGAGTAGAAGTGAGGTGGGTCTCGGCGTAATACCCCGAGATGTGGTCGTGCACGGCGAGGCGGGCGGCATCCGCTTTACCGGCCAGAATGGCACGGAGAATGCCGCGATGCTCGAGCATGAGGCGAGCGGATGTCGCCGGCCAGCTCGACAGATTCGCCGCGCCCGCTCGCGCGTATCCCTCGATCGCGCTGCGGAGGCCGGCCATGGTGGCCGTGATGACCTGGTTGCCGCTCGCTTCGGCGAGCGAAAGGTGAAATTGGGTGTCGAGGGCGAGGAATTCGGCTTGGGTGAGGGGCTGAGATTCCATCGCGTTGAGGATGTGCACCGAGCTCGCCAGGTCGATGGGGGCAAGGCAGGAGGCCTCGGCCAGCTCGGTGACGACCGACCCTTCCAGAACGAGGCGTGTCTTGACGACGTCGGCCACCTCAAAGCCCTGCGCGGCGACCTGCAGGCGCATGAACGCCGACATTCCGCCGCCGGGGCGGGCGACGATGATCGCGCCGGACGAGGGGCCGGAACCGACGGCGGTACGAATGAGCCCCAATACTTCCAGTACGCGCAGCGCCTCGCGCACGCTCGACCGGCCGACGCCGAGGTCGGCGGCGAGGGTGCGCTCGGGGGGCAGATGATCGCCCGGACTGAGGCGCCCTTCGAGCAGGTCGAGTTCGACCGCGTCGAGCACCACCTGCCAGGCACGCGGGCTGGGTGGCGTCATGGGGTCCTCTCGGTCGCAATTGCTCAGAGCTCGTGCTGCACTGTGGTCTGACCACAGGCTACACGACTTTGTCATGATTGCGGGATACAGTTTCTGCCAACCCGGGAGAGACCATGACCGCCGCGCCCCAGCTCATCGACCTGACACTGCCCAACGGACCCGGCGGCAGCGCCGGCCTGAAAGCCGTCCTCGCCATACCGCTCGGTTCTGGCCCCTGGCCCGGCGTCGTGCTCGTGCACGAGGCATTCGGGCTCACCGACGTCATGCGCCGCCAAGCCATCAGAATGGCCGAGGCGGGCTATCTGGCGCTTATGCCCGACCTCTTCACCGAGGGGGGAACACGCAAATGCCTCGTCGCGACCTTTCGCGCCCTCTCCAGCGGTGCCGGTCGTGCGTTCGTCGACATCGAGTCGGCCCGTGCCTTCCTCGGCCACCGCAGCGACTGCACCGGGCGCGTCGGCGTGCTCGGCTTCTGCATGGGTGGCGGCTTTGCGCTCGCCACCGCAACGCGCGGCTTTGACGCCGCCTCAGTCAACTATGGTCGGCTGCCAAAAGATCTCGACGACCACCTGCTTGGTGCCTGCCCGATCATCGGCAGCTTCGGCGGTGCCGACCGCTCCCTGATCGGTGCCGCGGCGACTCTGGACTCCTCTCTGGATCGGCTCAAGATCGAGCATGACGTCAAGGAATATCCGGGCGCTGGGCACGCCTTTTTGAACGATGCCGAGTCCGGGCCGCGGGTTCTGCGCCCCGTGCTGAAGCGTATTCTCGGCGCCGGGCCCGATCCGGTGGCCGCGGCCGACGCCTGGAGGCGTATTGAGGCGTTCTTCGGTGAGCATCTTGGGGATCATTCGGGCACGCGGGCAGACGCGAGCTAAACACCGAGAGCGGATGCCTGACGCCAGACATCCGCTCTCTCACGCGTTGAAGGGCTACCGCAGCTGGTAGGTCTTGGGCAGCTTCAGGCCGCGCCCGGCCATTTCGTCACGCAGGCGCGTGGGGTAATCCGTGATGATTCCGTCGACGCCGAGGTTCAGCATGGCGGTGATGTCGGCCGTCGTATTCACGGTCCAAGGGATGACGGGAAGCCCGAGGTGGTGGGCCTCGGTCATCATCTGCTCGGTGACGGAGCTGGACCTGGGCGAAACCACGTCGTAGCCCTGGGCAGCGGCGGCCTGCGCGAGCGAGCCGTTGTAGTCGTCGATGTCGATGCCGCCGAGGTTGGCGCTCGTTCCCGGCCGACCGACGCCCATCCACGCGTCGCCGCTGGAGAGAGCGACGAGGGAAAGCTTGGGGGCGATCTCCTTGGTGAGGTTGAGGGAGGCCCAATCGAAGCTCTGCACGGTGATGCGCTCCGCCATCCCGCTCTGCTGGATCTCACCGACGACCGCTCGAGTAAGGGCTTCCATTTCGGGGGCCCCCGTCGGTCCGGCCACTTCCACCTTGGTCTCGACGTTGAGACGCACCTTCTTGGCCTTGTACTCGTTCACGAGGCCGACGACATCCGTGAGCAGCGCGATCCGCGTTCCCGGGGTGTTGACCTGATCGGGGAAACCCGGAAGCTGCTGGTAACCGCAGTCCATCGTCTCGATCTGAGCGAACGTGAGCTCACGGACGCGGTCGTCCGCGTAGGGAAACTGCGGGTCGCCGGCAAACGCCGGGGCGGTGTCTGCGCACTTGCTCGCGGTCATGACATCGTCGTGCCACACCACGACGCGGTCGTCGCGGGTGAGGTGCGTGTCGAGTTCGAGGGTGCTCACGCCGAGTTCGAGCGAGTGCGCGAACGCCGTGATCGACTCTTCACCCCACTGGCCGCGGCCGCCGCGGTGAGACTGCAGGTCGAAGGAGCCGTTGCTGTTGTCGGTCTGGAGCGGCGTTCCCGTGGGCGTGGTGGGGTCTGCCATTGCCGGGGCGGCCGAGACGGTCGCGGCTCCCGCCGAGAGAGCAGCGACGACCGTAATCGTCAAAATGTTGCGAAGACGCATTGCGAATTCCTTTGGTGGCCGATTCGGGCCATTTTTCGGTCCGTGTGGCCACCGTAGAAACCGAACGTGACGGATGCCGGTTGTCGGCCTGTCCGCTCGGTGAACGCTTGGGGCGGTCATCGAGGCGACTCTGCGGTCGCTGCGGGGAAAACGGACGCCTCCACGGTTTTGGCGTGCATGGCCCCTCACCGGGCCCGGCCCCAGCAGTTTGCCGGCATCACCTAAGGTGCGACTAGGCCCCCAAAAGGGACGGCTCGCCCAGTGACATGCACAACTGCCGTGGTGAGTCCAGCCGCAGAGGTGGGCCGATGACCCTACCCCCGGGGTCGCTGAACAGTCGATTGGACACAATGCGTTCTGGTATTACCCTCGCACTCATCCCCCTCTTCGCCCTCTCGGCAGTCACGTTCGCGGCCCCGACCATTGCCGCCGAACCCGGCACCCAGGTGCCCGTTTCCAGCCTTCTGTCCGAGGTCTCCACAGCAGCCGACAGCGCCGCCACCTACGACCGCGCACTGTTCGACCACTGGATCGACGCCGACGGCGACGGCTGCGACACTCGCCAGGAGGTGCTTATCGCCGAGTCCACGGTGCCCGTGCAGATGGGTTCGGGCTGCACCGTCACGAGCGGCAAGTGGGAATCCTGGTACGACGGCGCCACCTGGACCGCACCCTCCGACGTGGACATCGATCACTTCGTTCCGCTCGGTGAGGCATGGCGTTCGGGGGCTGCCGCCTGGACCGCCGATCGGCGCACGTCCTTCGCCAACGATCTTGGCCTCGCTGTGGGACTCGAAGCCGTGACTGACAACGTGAACCAGTCAAAGGGCGACCGAGACCCGGCGAACTGGATGCCGCCGGCCGCCGGAGCGGACTGCCGCTACGTCACCGACTGGGTCGTCGTGAAGTATCGCTGGAACCTCACCGTCGACGCGACCGAACGTGCCGCGCTGAACAGCACCCTGAGCGGCAGCTGCGGTTCCGCGCTCGTGACCGCACCCGCCAAGGGTGGTACCGGAACCTCGACGCAACCCCCGACCGACCCGGCGCAACCGGCCAATCCGGGCGACACCAGAAACTGCGGCGACTTCTCCACCTGGGCCGACGCCCAGAACTGGCACGACACGTACTACCCCTACTACGGTGACGTCGCTCGCCTGGACTCCAACGGTGACGGCACAGTCTGCCAGTCGCTACCCGGCGCCCCGTAACCCCGCGGCGCTCCGAAATCAGCCCACGGAAAAAGGCCGGGCAGACACAATCCGCGTCGTCTTTGGGTACACGAATCGAGCTAGCTCGTTAACACGACGTTGAGCGGGGCCTCGCCGCGCAGCATCCGTTCTATCTGCTCGCGCACGAGCTGAGCCATGCGCGGCAGCATAGCGCTCGAGTCACCGCCGACATGGGGCGAGATCAGCACGTTGGGCAGCGCAAAGAGCGGATGCCCGGCCGGCAGCGGCTCCGGCTCGGTCACGTCGAGTGCGAGGCGGATGCGGCCGCTCGTCGCGTGTGCGAGCAGCGCATCCGTGTCGGCGACCGGGCCGCGGGCGATGTTCACGAACAGGCTTCCGTCCTGCATCTGGCCGAGAAATGCGTCGTCGACCAGATGGGTTGTCTCGGCGGTCAGTGGAACACCGACGACCACGATATCGGCCTGCGGGAGCAGCTCCGGCAGGGATTCGAAGCCGTAAATAACCCCGCGGTCATCGCGGCGAGCCGTGCGCGCGACGCGGATAACGGTGGTTTCGAACGCGAGTAGCCGGCTTTCGATGGCGTGGCCCACACCGCCATAGCCGAGCAGCAGCACGGTGCGGTCGGCGAGGCTGGCGTGGGGGGCGGGCGCCCACTCCCCGGCGTCAGCGGCGCGCACGAAGTCGGGGATACCGCGCTGGGAGGCGAGGATGAGCGCGAGGGTGAGTTCGGCGGTGGAGGTCTCGTGCACGCTCGCCGCGTTGGCGAACACGTGACCCGCGGGTAACACCCGGTCCACACCGTCGAAGCCGATGGATTGGCTCTGCACCAGCCGGGCGTCGACGCCGGCCAGGTGCGCGAGCCGGTCGGTGGCACCCATATACGGCGTGACGACCATGTCGAAGTACGGGCGGGGAGCCGGGCAGTCGAGAGACCACTCAATGACCTCGACCCCGGCGGGCAGTACACCGACCGCTTCGCGCAGTGTGGGGTCGGGCAGGCTGACCAGCAATGTCTCAGAACTCATTCCTCGAGCCTACTTGCCCGGTCCCGGCTCCGGCCCTAGCTGCACGGGGCCCGGGCCCCGAACGTGGGCCCAGGTTATAACCTGGGCCCGCTCTCCGGGCCCGGGCCCCGAACGGTTAACGCACGCGCGCCGGGGCGTCGAGGGCGGGGTGGCGAACACGTGGCCGGGCCGGGCGCATCGTGCTCAGTGCGACTCCGGCGAACACGATCAATCCACCCACGAGTTGCGGCAGGGTGAGCTGCGCGCCGAGCACCACGGCGATGATCACCGTGAACACCGTAATCAGGTTGAGAAATAGGCCGGCTCGGCTCGGCGGAATGCTCTTCAGCGCCGCGTTCCAGAGCACGTAGGAGCCGATCGAGGGAAATATCGCAATGAAGATCACGGCCCAGCCGACCCCGGCATCCGCTGGCCAGCTCGCCCCACTGAGCAGGGCGCCCGGCGCGAGCAGCACGGCCACGATCGTGCCCTGCACAGCCGTGGCCGTGATCGGCGGCACCGGCAGCCCGCGACCGACGATTGTGTACAGGCTCCACACCACGATCGCGCCCACCATGAGCACATCACCCGTGTTCGGCGTGCGAGTGAAAATGGATGCGATCGCCCCATTCGTGATGATCAGCACCACTCCGAACAGACCCAGAATGAGACCCGCCATTCCCCGCCAGCCGATGCGTTCGCGCAGCAGCACCGCGGCGAGCACGACCATCACGGCCGGGTTTGCCGCGTTGATGAGCGACGCGGACTGTGGCGTCGTATATTGCAAGGCGGTATAGAGCAGCAGGTTGTACCCGCCCACGCCGAGTCCGGCGAGCAGCAGCAGGCGCGGCCAGTGGCGCAGCACCTGCCGCCAACGCGGTTTCTCCACCACCTGGGCGAGAATCAGCAGTGGCACGCAGGCGAGCATCCAGCGCAGCCAGGTGAGTTCCACCGGCGAGAGGGTCTGCACGGCGATGCCACCGACGATGTAGTTGCCCGCCCACATGAGGGTGGCGAGAACGATCGCGAGTGTTGCCTTCATATGGTGTGCACTGTGCGGCGCCAGGCGCAGCGGCGAACCGGGCCGCGGGAGGCTGGCATGGAGTGAGTCATTAGGTTCCTGGCGTTCGGTGAACGGTCTCCCTCGACCCTAGACCGCCAGTTCGTGCTGCCGCAGCCGGACGGCGCTCGCCATGAGCGCGCACAGGCTTTCGAGACGGCCGCACGGTAAAGTTCAGCAATGAGCAAAATCGCTGAAGCCACCACCTCCCGCGAAGATCGCAGCTTTTTCGGACAACCGAGGTCGCTTGCCAACATCTTCGGCGTCGAAATGTGGGAGCGCTTCTCGTTTTACGGCATGCAGGGAATCCTGCTGCTGTACTTGTATTTCTCGGCAGCCGAAGGCGGCCTCGGCATCGAACAGGCGACCGCGGCGGGAATTGTGGGTGCCTACGGTGGCGGCGTGTACCTGTCGACCATTCTTGGTGCCTGGGTCGCTGACCGCATCCTCGGCTCAGAGCGGGTCCTGTTCTCCAGCGCGATCATCATCATGCTCGGGCACGTGGCCCTGGCCTTGATACCGGGCGTGCCGGGGGTCATGGCCGGACTCATTCTGATCGCTATCGGTAGCGGCGGGCTCAAGGCTAGTGCGACATCTGTCGTCGGCACTCTCTATGCCCCCGAGGACCCACGGCGCGACGCCGGTTTCTCGTTGTTCTATCTCGGCATCAACCTGGGCGCCTTCTTCGGGCCGATTCTGACCGGGCTGTTGCAGAGCACGCTCGGCTTCCACTACGGGTTCGGACTGGCCGCCATCGGCATGGCTGCCGGCCTCATCCAGTATTCCTTCGGGCGCAAACGGCTTCCGGATGTTGCCCGTCACGTTCCCGACCCGCTACCGCGCTCGCGCTGGGTTAGGTATGGGGCCATCGCCGGTGCTCTGGTCGCGGTCGTGATCGTTCTCGTGCTGACTGGCGTGATCACCGCCACCAACCTCGTCACCGTGGTAATCGGCCTGACCATCGTGGCCACTGTCGGGTACTTTATCGTGATTCTCTCCAACCGGCAGATTACCGGCGTCGAGCGCAAGCGCGTCTATGCGTTCATCCCGATGTTCATCGCGAGTGTCGCGTTCTGGTCGCTGTACCAGCAGCAGTTCACCGTCGTGACGATCTACTCGGACGAACGCCTCGACCGGAGCCTGTTCGGCTGGGAGATGCCCATCTCGTGGGTGCAGTCGATCAACCCGATTTTCATTATTCTACTCGCGGGAGTTTTCGCCGCGATCTGGACCAAATGGGGCAAGAAACAACCCTCCACACCGATCAAATTCGCCGTCGGCACGGCCATTATGGGCGTGGCGTTCCTGCTGTTCCTGCCGTTTACGAGCGGCGGGGAAAATTCCACGCCCCTTCTGGCCATGGTCGGCATTCTGCTCGTGTTCACGGTCGCCGAACTCTTACTCTCGCCGGTGGGGTTGTCCGTGGCCACGAAACTGGCTCCAGAACTGTTCAAGACGCAGATGATCGCCCTGTTCTTTCTCTCGATCGCCCTCGGAACGGCTATCTCTGGGCGTCTGGTCGAGTGGTACGCGACCGTGCCGGAGACGCTTTACTTCGGTGTGCTCGGCGGGATAGCCATCGTGATCGGCCTAATGCTGGCCCTGGTTGCCCGCCCCGTCCTGCGCCTCATGAGCGGCGTGCGCTAGTCCACGCGGCTAGCGCGGCGCGGTCGTCTCGACGATGGCGATTTCGCGGGTTGCTGTCTCGCGGTTGCGCTCGAGGGTCCGGTCGCGGTCCTCACGCATGGCTATACCGGTCTCCCGCGCACTTCGGCCATCGGTTTTGGGCGGGGTCATCGCACCGGGCAGTAACGGGGCACTACGTCCGTCGCCGCTGTGTCGCACGAGTAGCCGAGGCGCACTGAACGGATGCAGGTGCACGCGCAGCCGACGGTAGCGCACCATCCAGAACAATACGACGGCGGCGGCCAGCAGGCCGGACATGGCGGCAACGCCGAGCGCCCAACGCGGTCCGAAGGCATCCGCTACCCAGCCGACGAGCGGAGCACCGAGGGGAGTGCCGCCCACGAAGATCGCCATGTAGAGCGCCATCACGCGGCCGCGCATCTCGGGCCGGGTCGTGGTCTGCACGTAGGCGTTCGCGGTCGTCATGACGGTCAGCGAAGACAATCCCACCAGCACCAGGGATATGGCGAAAGTGGCATACGTTGGCATGATCGCGGACAATGCGCAGGCCAGCCCGAAGAGGGCGGCGCCGAGCACGATAAGCCGCAGCCTGGCGCGGCTGCGGCGGGCCGCAAGCAACGCACCCGCGACAGCCCCAATGGCCATGATCGAACTGAGCAGGCCGAATTCTGCGGCACCCCGGCCGAATTCGATCGTAGCCATGGTCGAGGTGAAAATGGCGAAGTTGAGCCCGAAGGTGCCGATCAGAAAGACCGCGATCATGACGACGACGATGTCGGAACGGCGGCGCACATAGCGGAACCCGGCCAACAGTTGCCCGCGCTCGCGGCTGGCCCGCGGCTGGCGGCGCAGCTGGTGCGTGCGCAGCAGGGTCATCGCGAAGACGGTCGCAGCGAAGGTGATCGCGTTGATCATGAACACCCAACCGGCGCCCACGGCAACCGTGAGGAGGCCGGCGGCAGCCGGTCCGATCAGGCGCGCACCGTGAAATGACGCCGAATTGAGCGCAACGGCGTTGGAGAGGTTGTCTTCGGCAACGAGCTCGGAGACGAAGGTCTGACGGGCCGGCGCATCGATCGCGGCGACGACGCCGAGGCCGAAGGCGAACAGGTAGACGTGCCAGAGTTCGACGACCCCGGTCACGCAGAGGGTGCCGAGACCGAGGGCCAACAGCCCCATCAGGCTCTGAGTCAGAATGAGCAGTTTTCGCCGGTTGAAGCGGTCGGCGATCAGGCCCGACCAGGGCATGAGCAGCAGCATCGGGCCGAGCTGCAACGCCATGGTGATGCCAACCGCGGTCGCGTTGTAGTCGGTGAGCTGGGTCAGTACGATCCAGTCCTGCGCGGTGCGCTGCATCCAGGTACCAATGTTGGACACCAAAGCCCCGGCGAACCAGATGCGGTAATTCACGACGCTCAGCGAGCGGAACATGGCACTCAACTGTCGGCCAGCTCCTTCATGATCAGGGTCGCGTCGGCGAGAACCCGCTGCTGTTCGGCGCTGAGCCGCGCCACGCGTTGCACCAACCAGGCATCACGACGCTTACGGGTTTCGGTCATCATCTCGCTCGCAGCCTCCGTCGTACTGAGCACGACCTTGCGACCATCGACCGTGGAATCCGTGCGGATCACCAGGCCAGCATCGACGAGGCACTTGACGGTGCGGGTCATCGACGGCGGGGTGACCCGCTCGAACTCGCTGAGCTCGGTGAGGGTCAGTGGACCGTGAATGTGCAGAACGCCCAGTGCAGAGAACTGACCGCTGCCCAGCTCGTTCTCGGCTTTCTCCTGGCGAAGGCGGCGGGCCAGGCGGCCGTTGGCCAGCCGAAACTCGTGGCTGAGTTCGGCGGTATTGAGTTCGACGGTATTGAGTTCGACGGTTTGGGGCTCTGCGGGCTGCGGCGCGCTGGCCGAGTGCTGCGCCCCGATGACCTCCAGCACTGAAGTCTTGGGGTGCGTTCGCGATTCCATAGATCCTTAGCATAACAAATTAGCTTTGCTAAGTACATTATTTCTTTGAGCCTGTGCGGCGGGAGCGGCAGACTGGAGTCGTGCCCACATATACGGATGCCTCTGGCCTGGTTGTCACCTACTACGTCTGGCCGGTTGACGAACCCCGCGCCGTGATTCAAATCGCCCACGGCGTCGGCGAGCATGCCCAGCGTTATGCGGCGCTTGCCGCCGACCTCAATCGCGCGGGGTACACGGTCTACGCCGACGACCATCTCGGCCATGGCCAGACCGGACTGGCCCAACACGGTGGCGACCACACCAAACTCGGCCGCCTCGGCGCGGGCGGCCTGCGCGCGGCTGTAGCCGGTGTGTATCAGCTGAGCGGCCTCATCCGTTCAAAAAACCCCGCCCTTCCCCTCGTGCTGCTCGGGCACAGTTGGGGATCGTTCATGGTGCAGATGATCGTGAACGAGCACGCCGCCGAGTACGACGCCATCGTGCTCTCCGGCACCGCGTACCGTTGGCCCGGCTACCTCGACGGCGGCGACCTCAACCGCAAGCACCGTTCGCTCGGCACGACCGGCGTGGAGTGGCTCAGCCGGGACCCCGCCGTCGCGCGCGCCTTCGTGGCCGATCCACTGACCACGGCGACGCCGCTGGCCAAACTGTTCGGCATTCGCGAGGCGGCGCGCCTGTTCGGCCGGCCCGCTCGCGGGTTGTGGGGTGACCTGCCGCTGCTCGTGCTGGTCGGCAGCGACGACACCGTGGGCGCCGAGCGCAGTGCGCTCAAACTCGTCAACACCTATATCCGGCGTTCCGGCCTGCGCGATGTGTGCCTGATCGTGTATCCGGGCGCACGGCACGAGGTCTTCAATGAGACCAACCGCGACGAGGTGATCGGCGACCTTGTGGCCTGGCTCGACGAGTGCCTTCCGGCTAAGCCGTAGGCTGAGTTCATGCATGGTGAATATAAGGTTCCGGGCGGCAAGCTGGTCGTCGTTGATCTCGATGTCGTCGACGATGTCATCACGAACTTTCGTTTGGCTGGGGACTTCTTTCTCGAACCCGACGATGCCCTCGAAGACATCAATGCCGCGGTGACCGGCCTGGCCGCCGGCAGCTCGGCGGCCACGATCGCCGCTGCTGTGCGGGGTGCGTTGCCCAGCGGTGCGATTCTGCTCGGTTTCTCACCGGAGGCCGTTGCGGTGGCGATTCGCCGTTCGCTCGCTCAGGCGAGCACCTGGCGCGACTACGACTGGCAGATCATCCACTCGCTGAAGCCTGTCGCGCCCGTGTTGCAGATGGCCCTCGACGAGGTGCTCGCCACCGAGGTCGGGGAGGGACGTCGCCAGCCCACCCTGCGCATCTGGGAGTGGAACGAGCCGGCCGTCGTCATCGGCAGTTTTCAGTCGCTCAAGAACGAGGTCGACCCCGAGAATGCCGCTAAGCACGGCTTTACCGTGGTGCGGCGCATCAGTGGCGGCGGCGCCATGTTCATGGAGGCCGGTTCGGTCATCACCTATTCCATCTATGTGCCCACCGACCTCGTGCAGGGCATGAGCTTCGCCGACTCCTACGCATTCCTCGACGAGTGGGTTATCACAGCGCTCAAGTCCGTCGGAATCGACGCGAGCTACCAGCCACTGAACGACATCACGAGCCCCGCGGGCAAGATTGGCGGGGCCGCGCAGAAACGCCTTGGCAGCGGGGCCGTGCTGCATCACGTCACCATGAGTTACGACATGGACGGCGAAAAAATGGTGCAGGTGCTGCGCATCGGCCGGGAGAAGCTCAGCGACAAGGGCATCACGAGCGCCGCCAAGCGCGTCGATCCGCTGCGCAGCCAGACCGGCCTCAGCCGCGCTGATATTATTGTCCGCATGAAAGAGACCTTCGCCGGCCTCTATGGCGCTACCGAGGGCGACGTTACCGCCGAAGAATACGTCAAGGCCACCGAGCTGGTCGAGGGTAAATTCAGCACGGATGCCTGGCTGAACCGGGTGCCCTAAGGGCTAAGTGGATGCCGCGGGCCAGGCCCGCAGCATCCGCTTAGCCGCTATCTGCCCCGCGTGAGTAGGTCCTGGTATGCGGCGTGTCGGTCGATCCAGCGCGCCACATACGAGCAGTCCGGCACGACGGTGAGGTCGGTGCGCCCGCGCACGTCGCCGAGCGCGTGCTCGACCAGAATGCCCGCCAGTCCGTGTTGACGCTGCGCCTGATCCACCTCGGTATGGGTGAAATGCACGGCGGTCGCCGTCGTGACGTAGTCAGCAAGGCCCACGGTCTCGTCGCCCAGCAGCACGGTATAGCGGCTCTGCTCGGGGTCGTGGCGCACCTCAAGGTGGCCGGCTTCCGCAAGATCCTCTGAGTGGATGGTCGTCGATTCAGCAGTCATCCCGACAGACTAGGCCGAAAGCCGCCACGCAGGCTGAAAGAATAGACAAATGCCAAACGCGTGGACACCGACCAGCCCGAGCAGCGTTATCCACGCCAACAACCTCGAGGTGTTGCCGAGCCTGCCCGCCGGCGTCTTCACTCTGATCTACCTCGACCCGCCGTTCAACACCGGTCGGTCGCAGAAACGGCAGAGCACCACCTCGGTGCGCTCGGTGGCCCACGACGGTTCGCACGCGGCCGGCACCATCACGGGGTTCAAGGGTCAGCGTTACGAACGCATCAAGGGTGACCTGCTCGGTTACGACGACCAGTTTGAGGACTATTGGGCCTTTCTGGAGCCGCGTCTGATCGAGGCCTGGCGCCTGCTCTCCGACGACGGCACCCTCTACCTGCACCTGGACTACCGCGAAGCGCACTACGCGAAGGTGCTGCTCGACGCCCTGTTCGGCCGGGAGTCTTTTCTCAACGAGCTCATCTGGGCCTACGACTACGGCGCGAAAAGCAAAAACAAATGGCCCACCAAGCACGACACGATTCTGGTCTACGTGAAAAACCCGGCCCGGTACTACTTCGACTCCAGTACCGTCGACCGCGAGCCGTATATGGCGCCCGGCCTGGTTACTCCCGAAAAGGTGGCCAAGGGCAAACTACCGACGGATGTCTGGTGGCACACGATCGTATCGCCCACCGGCAAGGAGAAAACCGGCTACCCCACGCAGAAGCCGATCGGAATCCTGCGCCGCATCATTCAGGCGTCGAGCCGCGAGGGCGACTGGGTGCTTGATTTCTTCGCGGGCAGCGGCACGACCGGTGCGGTCGCGGCCGCCCTGGGACGCCGCTTCGTGCTCATCGATCAGAATCCCGAAGCGCTCGCCGTAATGCGCAGTCGCTTCGAGCCGTTGCCCGATGTCGAATTTTTTGAACTAACCGAGGAGAACTTATGAGATTTCGTATTTTCACCGAGCCCCAGCAGGGGGCAACCTACGACGACATTCTGGCCGTCGCTCAGACGAGCGAACGACTCGGTTTCGACGCCTTCTTTCGCAGTGACCACTACCAGGTCATGGGGGAGGGCGATGGCCTGCCCGGCCCGACGGATGCCTGGACCACCCTGGCCGGTCTGGCTCGCGAAACCGACCGCATCCGCCTTGGCACCCTTGTTTCTTCAGTGACCTATCGCCCGCCGGGCATTCTCGCCATTCAGGTGGCGCAGGTTGACCAGATGTCGGGCGGCCGCGTTGAACTCGGCCTGGGAACCGGCTGGTTCGAGCAGGAGCACCTCGCCTACGGCATTCCCTTTCCGGCCAAGCGATTCGGCATGCTCGAGGAACAGCTCGACGTGATCACCGGACTCTGGAACACCCCGGTCGGCCAACGCTACGACTTTGCCGGCGAGCACTACACCCTCGTCGATTCGCCCGCGCTACCGAAACCCACACAGGCTCGGGTTCCGGTGATCGTGGGCGGCGGCGGCGCCAAGCGCACCCCGAAGCTCGCGGCCCGCTTTGCCACCGAGTTCAACCTGCCGTTTCCCGACTTCGACGAGATCGCAGCAAAATACGCCAGCGTGCGGGCGGCGTGCGCTGCCATCGACCGCGATCCGAATGAGCTCACCTACTCGGCCGCGCTGATCGCCGTCGGCGGGAGCAACGAGGCAGAGTTTGCCCGCCGCGCCGCCATGGTTGGTCGGGAGCCGGCCGAACTGCGCGAACACGGGCTGGCCGGCACCACCTCCGAGATCGTCGACCGACTCGGCAGCCTCGCGGATTCCGGCGTCGAGAGTGTCTACCTGCAGATCATGGACCTGCACGATCTGGACCACCTGGAGTTTCTCGCCGCCGAGGTCGCGCCGCAGCTGCGCTAAGACCCGCGCCGGTCTCGCGGCACTCGTTAGCGACGCGGGCACCTGTTCCTAGGAGTGCCCGCTGCTTCAATTAGTGCCGCGAGCGTTCGCCGTGCGGCGCGTGCGCTGCCTGTATGTGGGCCGCAAAGGCACGCCCGCTGTCTTTGACCGTGCGCTCCAGGGTGTCGTAGTCGACCCGCACGATGCCGAAGCGTTTCTCGTAGCCGTACGACCACTCGAAGTTGTCGAGCAGTGACCAGACGAAGTAGCCGCGCACGTCGGCGCCGCCGGTGATCGCCTCGGCCATGGAGTCAATGTGGCGCGCGATGTAGTCGGTGCGCTCGATGTCGTGCACCACGCCGTCGGTGCCGACCGTGTCGTCGTAGGCCGCACCGTTCTCGGTCACATAGAGCGGCGGCAGCCGGTCGTATTCGTGGCCGAGGCGCACGAGGAGCAGGCGCAGCCCGTCGGGGTTGACCTCCCAGTCCATCGCTGTGCGCGGCAGGTCGCGGCTGGGAAAGGTGATGTACTCCGATCCGACCCAGGGCGACCCCACCGGGCGGGTGGCGCCGCCGGCGTGAGAGTCGGCCTGATCGGCGCTCGCCGCGGCATCCGCATGCCCGCTCACGCCATCGTCGTGATAGTGATTCACTCCGAGAAAATCCAGGGGAGCGCTGATGACCTCGAGGTCGTCTGACTGGATGACCTCGGCCAGGCCAAACGGCTCCAGGTCACGCAGGGTGTCCTCCGGGTAGGCCCCGCGCAGGAGCGGATCGAGAAAGATGCGGTTCGCGAGCGAATCAAGCCGGCGCGCCGCCTCAACGTCGACCGGGTCGGCGGCATCGCGCGGCACGGCATTGGTGAGGTTGAGTGTGATGCCAAGGTGCTCCGCCCCGGCCGACCGCAATGCGTTCACCGCGAGCCCGTGGGCGAGGTGCTGGTGATGCACCGCAGCGACGGCAGCCCGGCCATCGCGTCGGCCCGGTGCGTGCACGCCCGATCCGTAACCGAGCAGTGAGGAGCAGAACGGTTCGTTGAAGGTGGTCCAGTGCGTGACCCGGTCGCCGAGCGCGGAGTAGACATCGGTTGCGTAGTCGACGAACCGGTAGGCCGTGTCGCGGTTGGCCCAGCCGCCTTTCTCTTCGAGGGCCTGCGGCAGGTCCCAGTGATAGAGCGTGAGCCAGGGCAGGATGCCCACGCCGAGCAGTTCGTCGACCAGCCGGGAGTAAAAGTCGAGCCCCTCCGGATTCACGGCGCGATCATTCGGTCGCACTCGGGACCAGCTGGTCGAGAACCGGTAGGAGTCCAGGCCGAGCGAGGCCATGAGCTGCACGTCAGCGGGCATCCGATGATAGTGATCCACCGCTGTTTCGAGGTCGTCGCCGCCGGCGATGGCGCCCGGTACCCGTGCGAACGCATCCCAGATTGAGTCTTCCTTGCCGCCCTCGTGGCCGGCTCCTTCGATTTGTGCGGCGGCCGTCGCCGATCCCCAGAGGAATCCGCGCGGCCAGGTGAACGGTGTGGGCTCGATCTGCGACATGAGGTCACGGTACCGTGGCGCGCCCCGTTCAACCAGTGCATCGACCGGATTCGCACGGCACCGCGTTCAGGACTCTGCTGCTCGTCGCGGCTAAGCTCGGATCATGCTGCAGAACAACGAACCCACGGAGGCCGACCAACGGCGCCTGCGACGACGGTTTCTGATCGGCGTCATCGTGATCGGAGTGGTCGTGACCCTCGCGGCGATCGCCCTCTATCTGACCGCTGCCCTGAGCGCTTAGCCCACCCCCAAGTGAAGTGAGTACATTGTGCAGTTGACCAGGTTGCAGCGACTCGGCCTGACGGCGGCCGTGGGAGCCGTGCTAGCTGTGGGCGCGACCGCGCTCGTCGTCCAGGCCCTTGAGGGCTCCGATGGCCCGGCGACTACCGTGCAGGCAACGGATGCCGCCACTCCCGCAGCAACGGATGAGGCGCCGCGCGCTACCCCCACCGACCCGGCGGCCCCCGTTACCGTTGAACCCACAGCCGCGCCCACAGCCGCGCCCACAGCCGAACCGGCTCTCAGCGCCCCGGTCGCCAAGCAGCTGGACTACCTCTTGGCGCACTGGAAGCTGGAAAATTACAACTCCGCCGAGTGGGGAATTCTCGGCGAGAACGACTGTGTCAACTTCGCCAGCCAGGCCATGATCCAGCGTGGCTGGGCCATGGACGGCGTCTGGTCCAGCGCGAAGAACGGCAATGCCTACGACTCCTCGGCAGCCTGGCGCAGTTCCACCGCTTTTATGAACTACATCCAATCGACCGGCAAGGCCACGGCCCTGACCGATCAGCAGCGCGACCAGGTGAAGGTCGGCGATATCGCCCAGTTCGATTGGGACAACAGCGGCGACCGCGACCACACCGGTATTGTCACCAAGGTGGAGCGGGTTGGCGATACCATTTCGATCTTTTTCGCCGGCCACACCCTGGATTCTGATTACCGCTCGGTCGACACGGCCATTACGGTGGATCACCCGGGCGGCACGGCGTATTACTGGAGCGTTCCGTAAAGAAGCGGTTAGGCGATCGCGGCGTCGACGATGGCTTTCGCCTCGGCCTGCACTTGCGCCAGGTGCTCCGCTCCGAGAAAAGACTCGGCGTAGATCTTGTAGACGTCTTCGGTGCCGCTCGGGCGGGCCGCAAACCAGGCGTTTTCGGTCGTTACCTTGACTCCACCGATGGCAGCGCCATTGCCGGGCGCCACACTGAACTTTCCGATGATCTTCTCTCCGGCCAGCTCGGTGGCCGGGATCATTGTGCCGTCGAGCTTGCCGAGCGCGGCCTTCTGCGCGGGCGTTGCCACAGCATCCACTCGGGCATACGAGGGATCCCCGAAATGCTCGGTTAATTCCGTGTAGCGCTGGCTCGGAGTTTTGCCGGTCACCGCGAGAATCTCGGCGGCGAGCAGGGCGAGCAAAATGCCGTCCTTATCGGTGGTCCAGACCGTGCCGTCGAAGCGTACGAAACTTGCGCCGGCGCTCTCCTCGCCGCCGAACGCCACCGATCCGTCGATCAGGCCCGGCACGAACCACTTGAAGCCCACCGGAACCTCCCAGAGGTCGCGGCCGAGAAAGCCGGTCACCCGGTCGATCATGGTTGACGAGACGAGGGTCTTGCCCACGGCAGCGTCGGGCTTCCACCCCTCGCGGTGGCTGTACAGGTAGTCGATGGCCACGGCCAGAAAATGATTCGGGTTCATCAGGCCACCGTCGGGCGTGACAATGCCGTGCCGGTCGGCGTCGGCGTCGTTACCAGTGAGAATGTCGAACTCGTCCTTACGGGCCACAACGGATGCCATCACTGAGGCGCTCGAGGGATCCATGCGGATCTTTTCGTCCCAGTCCAGGGTCATGAATCGCCATGTTGGGTCGACGGTGGGGTTGACCACGACCAGATCGATCTCATAGCGGTCGCGGATGGCACCCCAGTAGCCCACGCTCGCTCCCCCCAGTGGGTCGGCCCCGATGCGGATGCCGCTGGTGCGGATGGCCTGCATGTCGATGATGTTCTCAAGGTCGTTCACGTAGTTGCCGCGAAAGTCGTACGTTTCCACGGCGCTCGGCTCGCTCATGATCACACCGACCATGCCACCGGCAATGAGGTCGTTGGCACGACCCGCGATCCACGAGGTGGCCTCACTGTCGGCCGGACCGCCGTGCGGTGGGTTGTACTTGAAGCCACCGTCCATCGGGGGGTTGTGGCTCGGCGTGACGACGATGCCGTCGGCCAGGTCGCCGTGCTCGGCACGGTTGTAGGCCAAAATTGCGTGCGACAGGGAGGGGGTGGGCACGTAGTCGTCGAACTCGTCCACGAGCACGCGCACACCGTTGGCGACCAGCACCTCGAGGGCGGTCGTGTATGCCGGGCCGCTGAGGGCGTGCGGGTCGGTGCCGATGAAGAGGGGGCCGGTAATGCCCTGCATGGTGCGGTATTCCACGATCGCCTGCGTCGTGGCACTGATGTGATCCTCGTTGAAGGCGGCGTTTTGCGAACTGCCACGATGCCCGGAGGTGCCGAAGACCACCCGCTGGGCCGGCACCGTGACATCCGGTCTCACGTCGTAATAGGCCTTGACCAACGCATCGACGTCGATCAGGTCAGATTCCAGGGCTCGGGTGCCAGCTCGTTCACTCATGAGCACAGTCTGACACCCCCAGTAGGCTGAGATGCATGTCCGACTCGCCGAAACCGCTCGAAACCACGACCTACAGTTACCTTGGCCCGGCGGGAACGTTTACCGAAGCGGCGCTCGGCCAGGTTCCCGAGGCACGCGGCCAGATCTGGCGTCCGGTCAACAACGTGGGAGAGGCTTTCGCCGATGTCGCATCGGGCCGCAGCGTGGCGGCGATGATCGCCATCGAGAACTCGGTGGATGGCGGCGTCACCGCCACGCAGGACGCGCTGGCCAGCGTGCCCAACCTGCGCATCATCGGTGAGTACCTCGTGCCGGTCAATTTCGTGCTGGTCGCCCGCCCCGGAACCGTTCTGGCCGACGTGCGGGTCGTCAATGCGCATCCGGTCGCTTACGGCCAGTGCCGCAACTGGCTGGAACGTACGCTGCCCAGCCACGGTCACATTCCCGCGTCGAGCAACGTCGCTGCGGCGTCAGCTCTGCTGAACAGCGATCAAGCGGATGCCGCGATCGCCCCTCCCGGCATCGACAAGCACCACGACCTGGTCGTTCTGGCGTCCCAGATCGGTGACAACCCCAACGCGGTAACCCGGTTCGTGCTCGTGGCCCGCACCGCCGAGCTCACCGCGCCGACCGGCGCCGACAAATCCAGCCTCATTATCGAGCTGCCGAGCGACCGTTCGGGTGCGCTACTTGAGATGCTCGAGCAGTTCGCCACGCGCGGAGTCAACCTCAGTCTCATTCAGTCCCGGCCCATTGGCGATTCTCTCGGGCGCTACCGCTTCGTCATCGATGCCGACGGGCACATTCTTGACGAGCGGATGGCCGACGCCCTCCTCGGCCTGCGCCGGTTCAGCCCCAAGGTGATCTTTCTCGGGTCCTACCCCCGCGCCGACAAGGCGCCCAACGAATTCACCTCCCGCTTCGACGACGGCATCTTCATCGAAGCAAGAGACTGGCTGCGTGGCCTGATCGCGGGGGAGCCCGCCGAATAGGCTCAGGCGCCCGATTCGGCCGGCACGCGCACAATGAGCGAGCCGGCATCGGCGTGCAGACGCACCTTGCGCACCAGACCGAACTCGTCGCCATCGAGCTCAAAATCCTGCGCATGTTCGAGCACGATGCGGATGTCGGCACCACGCAGGGTCGTCATGACCCGCTCATTCGATGATTCGGTTGCCGCAATCATGCGTCGGCCCACCGCCGAGCGGCGCAGCACCCCGTTCTCCCACGTCACCCGGCGCCAGATGGTCAGCCAGCCGAACAGGCCCTTGGGCTGCAGCACGGCAATGTCGAGAATGCCGTCGTCGAGGCGCGCATCGGGCAGAAACTGCAGGTTGCCCGGAAGTAGTCCGCAGTTGGCGATGAGAATCGCGCTCACCTGCGCCGGCCGGTCGGTGCGCCCCGAAACGCTGTAGCGGATGCGAAATGGTCGGGCTTTCGGCAGCGCCCGTGCCACGCCATCCACGTACGCCAGCCAGCCCACCTGTTTCTTCAGGTCGTCGCGGGTATGGGCAATCATCTGGGCATCGATACCGAGCCCGGCCATGACCAGAAAGACGTGTTCTTCCACGTCTCCGGATTCGGTGGTCAGGTTGGCTACCCCGAGGTCGATTGGCCGATCAACGCCGCTGAACGCGATCCTGGTCGCGGCATCGATACTGCCAAGCGGCAGCAGCAGATTGCGCGCGAGCAGGTTGCCGGTGCCCGACGGCACGATGGCCATGCGCACCCCGGAATCGCGCAGGGCCTCGGCCACGGCCCGCACTGTGCCGTCTCCGCCGGCCGAGAGCACCATGGCTGCATCAGCCTCGAGGGCTCGTTTAGTGGCATCTTGGCCGACATCGTCGACGCTTGTTTCAAACCACTGCGTCTTTGCCCAACCGGCGGCCTGCTCGGCCGTCGCCACGCTCGCTCGTAGCTTGGCGAGGTCGACTTTCACCGGGTTGTAGACCACGGCAGCGTGCTGAGTTGGATTTTCGGAGGCGCTCACGAGGCCTAGGCTACTGGGTTGCTCCCGCGATTGCGCGACGACGTGCGCTTGTAGACTGATCGGGTGATTGATCCCGTGCTGTTACGAGAGAACCCTGCCCTTTTCAAGCGTTCGCAGGAGGCTCGTGGCGACTCCGTGGAAGCGGTGGATGCCGCGCTCGCCGCCGATGCCGAGCGACGTTCGACTATTACCGCCTTTGAAGACCTTCGCGCCGCCCAGAACCTGTTCGGTAAGCGCGTGGCGGCGGCTCCCGGCGCTGAAAAGAAGGCGCTCGTCGCCGAAGCCCAGAGTCTGGCCGCCGAGGTGAAGGCTGCCGGAGTCATCGCCGGAGACGCCGATGCCCGCTTCACCGCGATCGTCAAAACCATCGCGAACCCGATCATCGACGGTGTTCCATTCGGCGACGAGGCCAACTTCGCCACCCTGCGCACGCATGGCGAGGCCCCGGTCTTCGATTTCGAGCCCCGCGATCACCTCGAGCTCGGCGAACTACTCGGGGCCATCGACATGGCCCGCGGTGCCAAGGTTTCTGGAACGCGATTCTACTTTCTCAAGGGAATTGGCGCTCGCCTCGAGATAGCCCTTATGAATATGGCGCTCGACCGAGCCCTCGAGGCCGGCTTCGTGCCGCTCATTACGCCCACCCTGGTGCGCCCCGAGATCATGGACGGCACCGGTTTCCTGGGCGAACACAACGACGAGGTCTACTACCTGCCCGCCGACGACCTCTACCTCACCGGCACGAGCGAGGTCGCGCTGGCCGGGTACCACAAAGATGAGATTCTCGACCTCTCCGAGGACCCACTGCGGTACGCCGGCTGGTCCACCTGCTATCGCCGCGAAGCCGGGTCGGGCGGAAAAGACACTCGCGGAATCATTCGCGTGCACCAGTTCAACAAGCTCGAAATGTTCACCTACGTCCTGCCCGACAACGCCGAAGCCGAGCATGAGCGCCTCGTCGCCCTGCAGGAGGGCATGCTGCAATCCCTCGGCCTCAGCTACCGCGTCATTGACGTAGCCGCCGGTGACCTCGGCTCCAGCGCCGCCCGTAAGTTCGACATCGAGGCCTGGGTTCCCACCCAGAATGCCTACCGTGAGCTCACCAGCACGAGCAACTGCACCACCTACCAGGCACGCCGGCTGGACATCCGCTATCGCGCCGAATCGGGAAAGACCACGCCGGTCGCTACCCTCAACGGTACGCTCGCGACTACCCGTTGGCTGGTTGCGATGCTCGAAACGCATCAACAAGTGGATGGGTCGGTGCGGGTTCCAGAAGCGCTGCGGCCCTACCTCGGCGGCCTCGACGTTTTGACGCCCCTGACGGTTCGGAGCGCAAAGTGAGCGCCGAAGTGAACCCCGAAGCGATCGCCGAAGTGATCGCCGAAGTGAGCATCGTGGTGACCGCCGAAGTGCGCATCGGTGTGGCCGCCGAACCGTGGCTCGTGGCCCTCGACATCGATGGCACCACCATGCACGAAGACGGGTCGATCAGTCAGGCGGTGATCGACGAGGTCACGCGGCTCGCCGCGGCCGGCCACGAGGTCATGCTTGCCACCGGTCGATCCGCCGCCGCCGCCCTGCCGGTGCTTGATCGACTCGGCATCTCGCCGCGCTACGTGGTGTGCTCCAATGGCGCCATCACCATGCACCGCGACGCCTCCGCGCCCCTGGGCTACCGCCGCGAATGGGTGGAAACCTTCGACCCCAGCGACGTGCTCACCTCGATTCGCACGCACCTCGGCTCGGCTCGATTCGCCGTCGAGGATGAGCACGGTTTTTATCGTTACACCGAACCGATTCCCGATGCCACGATCGGTATGGACAGCGAGCGGGTCGATTTCGATGAGCTCCTGAAACACCAGGCGACCCGCGTGGTCGTCATCTCGCCCGACCACGACATGGAGGAATTTCTCGCCATCGTGGAGCGCATGGGACTGAACCGGGTGAGCTACGCCATCGGGTGGACGGCCTGGCTCGATATCGCCCCCGACGGAGTCAACAAGTCAACGGCAATGGAGCGAGTGCGGGTGGCAATGGGTGTTCCTCGTGAGCGCGTGATGGCTGTCGGTGACGGCCGCAACGATATCGACATGCTGGCCTGGGCCGGTGAATTCGGTCGTGGCGTGGTCATGGGCGAGTCGCCCGATGACGTGACCGCCGCCGGTTCGGAGGTCACCGGCAGCGTGGCCATGGACGGCCTTGCCATGGCATTACGCACGCTCTAACGGGCATCCAGTTGTTTGTCAGCACGCTCTGTCAGTCTGAACAACTGCCATCGGCTAGAATCGGGCGAGTTCGCCCAATTTTTTTCCCGTCGTACCGGTGCGGGGAATGGGCAACCGGGAGGGCTGTCCGAGCGGCCGATGGAGCCAGTCTTGAAAACTGGTGGGCAGAAATGTCTCGTGGGTTCGAATCCCACGCCCTCCGCCGTAGACCATGTCAACCAACGAGAGGACCTGAGTGAGCGAGCAGCTTCGCCCCCGCACGGTCGGTTCAGCGAACCTCAAAACCGTTGCCCGCCATGGCCGGCTGAAGAAGTCGAACTCTTTTGCTACCGTTTCGAAGTTCATTGCGGCCAGCCTGGCCGTCGTTTTGGTCAGTGGAGTCTCCGTCGCCGCCATCGCCACCTACGACGTTGCCGCGAATGTCCAGCCCGGCGTGCACCTGGCCAATGAGACCGATGGCCCTGCTCCCTCGATCGGCGCCATCGACGGCGGCGTGAACATGCTCGTCGTCGGTAGCGACAGCCGGGTCGGCCAGGACGCGGCCTTTGGCCCAGAGGACTCCACTGGCGACCTCAACGATGTGACGATGCTGCTGCATATCTCTGAAGACCACAGCAACGCCTCGGTGATCAGCTTTCCCCGCGACATGTTCGTCTCCATCCCCTCCTGCCCCGACCCCGAGGGCGGCTCGTTCAGCTCAATGAGCAGCCAGAAGATCAACACCACGCTCACCTACGGCGGACTGGCCTGCACCGTACTGACCGTCGAGAAGCTCACCGGGCTCTCCATTCCATTCGCCGCCGAGGTGCAGTTCAGCGGAGTCATGGCCATGTCCTCCGCTGTCGGCGGCGTGCCGGTGTGCGTGGCGAGCCGCATCGAGGACGAATATACTGGCACCTTCCTCGACCCGGGCGAGCACGTGCTCGAGGGCTACGAAGCCCTGCAGTTTTTGCGTACTCGCCATGGCGTCGGCGACGGCGGCGACCTGACCCGCATCAACAACCAGCAGTTGTTCATGTCGTCACTCGTGCGCACGATCAAGAGCGCCGACACTCTGTCCAACCCGACCAAGGTGTATGCCCTGGCCAAGGCAGCTACAGCCAATATGCGCCTCTCGGACAGCCTCAATAGCGTGACCACCCTCGCATCGATCGGCATTGCGCTCAAGGACATTGACCTCAACCAGGTCGTCTTTGCCCAGGTACCCACCGGCAGCACCACCGGCGGGCAGAAGGCGATTCAGCCAGCTTTTGACGACCTGTTTGCGGCGGTGGCTGCCGATGAGCCGATCCAGCTGAGCGGAACCACCGGTAAAGGCACCGAGGCTGACCCGAACGCTCCCGTAGAGGCCGCCCCGGATCCGGCCGCGCCGGCCGCGCCCGACGCTCCGGCAGTGACTGAGGCGCCCGCGGCGCCCGCGGCCACCGAGGATCCCGGTGTCGTTCTGTCGGAGTCGGTGACCGGTCAAACGGCCGGTGACTACACCTGCACCAGAGGTCGCACGCTCAACAACCAGTAGCCGGGTTCCGCATCCGTTTTATCGGTCGCTCTCGTCGTGGTTAGAACGAATGCCTGCCGTACGGCTAGGATAGACGAGTGTGTTTGCGCAAGCGATCACTAAGGAGACGTCGCATAGTTCGGCTTAGTGCACCACCCTGCTAAGGTGGAGTACCCGCAAGGGTACCGAGGGTTCAAATCCCTCCGTCTCCGCACCTTTGAATCCCCCTCGCCTCCCAGCGCCATTGTGGAGCGGGGGGATTTTTCTGCCTTGTCCCGAATCAGGCGGAGTCGCGCCAGACGATGGGGGTCTCCAGCAGGATGCCATCGGCCGGCTGCTCCTCGCCGCGCAACTGGCCGAGCACGCACTCGGCCGCTGCGGCCCCGAGGCCGAAGGCCGGTTGGTGCACGGTGGAGAGCTGTGGCTGGGTGCGAAGCGCCCACGTGCTGTCGTCGAAGCCGACGACCCCCACATCGCCCGGAACGCTGCGCCCGGCATTGCGGAGCGCCTCGAGCGCGCCAGCCGCGACGGCGTCCGAGGCCGCGAAGACGCCGTCAATGCCCGGTTCGACGGCTAGGAGAGCGCGCATTCCGTCTGCGCCGTCTGAGAAGGTGTAGAGCGGAACGCGTGCGACGAGGGCCGGGTCGAAGCGGGAGCCGAGGGCATCCGTAAAACCGGCCAGACGATCCGAGCCCGAGTCACGGTCGAGTGCAGCGGCGATCATACCGATGCGCTGGCGTCCCGTGCTGATCAGGCGTTCAGTGATCGCGCGGGCCGAACGGCGGTTGTCGATGCCCACGAAGGGGAGCTGGCGCAGGTCGGGCGGATGTCCGACGAAGGCGGCCGGCAGCGCCAGTCTCTCCACGACGCGTGTCATCGGATCCTCGTAGCGAGCTGACACTATGATAACTCCGTCGACGAATCCGCCACTCAGATAGCGGGCGACGCGGTCAGTGTCGCGTTGGGAATCAATGACAAGGCTGACCATCTGATAGTCGGCGCGGGAGAGCGTGGTGTTGGCGCCGAGCAGGATGCCACCAATATTGGGATCGTCCAGGAACAGGGAGTGCGGTTCGTGCACGATGAACCCGACCGCCTGGGACCGCTGCATGACCAGACTGCGGGCGGCGTTGTTCGGTACGTAGCCGACTTTGGCGATTGCCGCCTCAATAGCCGTGCGAGCCTGTTCCGAGACGTAGGGCTCGTTGTTGACCACCCGACTCACCGTGCCACGGGATACGCCGGCCTCCACGGCGACATCATGGATGGTCGCGCGCTTGCGCCTTGTCGGAATGGTCACCATTTGATAACTGTAGCCCCCGAGAATGCGGAGTCCGCTTGACACGGGAGCAAATCGCTCCATACTCTGTGTACGTTCACAGAATCTCAACGGAGAGTATCGGGTTCTCGTGCTGTGCACGTTCACAGACCATCGAACGCAACGAAAGCACGGTCAGGGAGCACATGAATTCGGGAGCAGTAACCCACGACGGCCCAACCCCGTCCAGCGGGTTCAGCCACGAGGGCATTGCCTTCGGTTGTGACTATAACCCCGAGCAGTGGAGCCCCGAGGTCTGGGTGGAGGATGTCGCCCTCATGCAGAAGGCGGGTATCGACCTCGTCGCCATCAACATCTTCGGCTGGTCTCAGCTCGAGCCCCGGCTGGGGGAGTACGACTTCACCGGCCTCGACGCGATCATCGAGTTGCTGCACGCTGGCGGCATCCGGGTCAACCTCGGCACCGGCACCTCATCACCGCCACCGTGGCTGACCACGCTGCACCCCGAGATCCTCCCGATGGCCGAGGATGGCACCACCCGATTCCCGGGTGGTCGTCAGGCCTGGTGCCCGAGCTCAGCAGTCTTTCGCGAACGCGCCCTCGCCCTGGTCGAAAGGGTCGCCGATCGATACGGCAAGCACCCGGCCATCGCGCTCTGGCACGTGTCCAACGAACTCGGTTGCCACAACGCCCTCTGCTATTGCGACGACACGGCGGCAGCCTTCCGCACCTGGCTGCAGGCTCGCTACGGCAGCATAGACGCGCTGAACGACGCCTGGGGCACCTCGTTCTGGAGTCAGCACTACGGCCAGTGGAACGAGATCTTTACGCCGAGGGTCACCCTGTCCAGCCGGAACCCCGGCCAGGTCCTCGACTTCCACCGATTCAGTTCTGACGAACTGCTCGACTACTACCGCGGTGAGACCGCGGTGCTCCGCCGTCACAGCAATATTCCGGTCACCACCAATTTCATGGTGACGACGCATATCAAAAATCTCGACTACTGGTCGTGGGGGCCCGAGGTCGACGTGGTCGCCAACGACCACTACCTCGACAACCGCCTGGCTGCTCCCACCATTGAACTGGCCTTCGCCGCGGACCTCACCCGCGGCCTGGCCGGCGGCGAGCCCTGGCTGCTCATGGAACACTCCACCGGGGCGGTTAACTGGCAGCCGATCAATCTGGCCAAGACGCCAGGCCAGATGGCACGCAACTCCCTCACCCACGTGGCCCGCGGTGCCGACGCGGTCTGCTTCTTCCAGTGGCGCGCCTCGCTGCAGGGGTCGGAAAAGTTTCATTCCGCGCTGCTGCCCCACGCTGGCACGGACACGGCGCTCTGGCGCGACGTGGTTGACCTGGGTGCAGCCATTGATCGGCTGGGAGAGATCGCCGGCACCACCGTCGTGGCGGATGCCGCGATCATCTTCAGCTGGCAGGCACAGTGGGCCGGTGACGGCGAGTCCCGCCCGTCGCATGAGGTACGCTACCTCGATCAGGTGCTCGCCGCCTACACCGCCCTGCACGAGCTGGGCATCACGGTCGACGTCATCTCCCCCGACGCGGACCTCTCCGGCTACCGCCTGGTCGTGGCCCCCGCCCTTTACCTGGTCACCGATGGGCAGGCCGCGAACCTCGCAGACTTCGTCACCGCCGGCGGCCACGCCCTCGTGACCTTCTTCAGCGGCATCGTCGACGAAGACGACCGAGTGCGCACCGGCGGGTATCCCGGCGCCTTCCGGGACCTGCTCGGCATCACCGTCGAGGAGTTCGCCCCGCTGGAACCCGGCCGAAAAGTGGGCCTCGACTCCGGTGCCACCGCGAGCCTGTGGACCGAACGGCTCCGCCCGATCGGCGCCGAGGTGATCTGCAGCTACCTGGACGGTCCGCTCCCCGGCATCCCGGCGGTCACCCGTAATGTTTACGGCGCCGGCACCGCCTGGTATCTGGCCACCGCGCTCGACGCGAAAGCCCTTCGCGACCAGTTGCGCACGATCGCGCAACAGGCCAAGGCCACCGCGATCGGCCCGGAGAACGATGGAAGGGTCGAGGTGGTGCGCCGAACGAGCACCACCGCGAGCTACCTGTTCATCATCAACCACGGTGGCACCGAACTCACCCTGCCGGCAGCCGGCCACGAACTCATCACCGGCGAGCCAATCGGTCGCGTTGTGCGCGTGCCGGCTGGAGCCGTTCGCGTCATTAGAGAGGACACCGCATCATGAGCGCACCAGCCCTTCCGGCCGCGGACGCCCGGAGCGCAGCTCACCGCAGTCCGGCACCCCGACCCCGCAAGATCAAGGTGACGCACTCGGTGGCGATCTTAATCTTCATCGTGCCGTTCGCCATCCTGTTCACCCTGTTCTATCTGGCGCCGATTGGCTACGCGATCTACCAGTCACTTCTCGTCATTGAGCGTGAAGGCACCTTCGGCAAGGCCACGGAGGTGTTCGGAGGCCTGACCCAGTACATCCTGGTCTTCCAAAACGGCGCGTTCTGGGAATCCATCGTACGGGTGCTCACCTTCGGTGTAGTGCAGGTCCCGGTGATGCTCGGCCTCGCGCTGATCTTCGCTCTGCTGCTGGACTCCCCGTTGCTGCGCGGCAAGCGCTTCTTCAGGCTCGCGTTCTTCGTGCCCTATGCCGTGCCCGGCGTCATCGCCGCGATCATGTGGGGCTTCCTCTACTCACCCAACCTGTCACCGTTCACGGCGATCACGAGCAACGTCAGCTTCCTCTCCGCTGACCTGGTGCTCTGGGCGATCGCCAATGTCGTCACCTGGGTCTACGTGGGCTACAACATGCTCATCATCTACTCCGCACTGCTGGCCATTCCCGCTGAGCTCTACGAGGCCGCCCGCCTCGACGGTGCCGGGCAGCTGCGCATCGCATGGTCGATAAAGATTCCTCTGATCATGCCCGCAATCATTCTCACCAGTATCTTCTCCATCATCGGCACCCTGCAGTTGCTTGCTGAGCCGCAGGTATTCCGGTCCTTCAGCTCGGCCGTGACCAGTACGTACACCCCGAACCTGATGGTCTACACCACCTCCTCGATTCCCAATGTCAACCTCGCCGCCGCGTTCAGCGTGGTGCTGGCCTTGGCCACCTTCGTGCTGTCGTTCTCGTTCCTCAAGTTCACCCAGCGGAAGGAAGGCAAATGAGCGCCCTTACCGAGGCTCCGGCCGTCGACCGCCGGTCCAAGCGCGCCAGGAATACCGCCAACCCTGCACCGAAGGCGGCTCAGGAGAGCCCGCTCTCCCGCGTCGGTGCCATGACCGTCATGCTGGTCTTCACGCTCTATTTCCTCATCCCAATCTGGTGGTTATTCATCGCCGGCACGAAGAGCAGCTCGCAGTTCACTGGCACCAACCCGCTCTGGTTCGCCGACTTCAACCTGTTTGCAAACATTGGCAACCTGGTCGCTTACCGTGACGGGGTTTTCCTCAAGTGGATGCTCAATAGTGCCCTGTACGCCGGCGCCGGCGCCGTGCTCGCCACCCTGTTCGCCGGCATGGCCGGCTACGCGCTCGCGAAGTACCGCTTCCCGGGCAGGGAATTGCTCTTCAATATTGTGCTCGGCGGGGTGCTCGTGCCCGCCACCGCGCTGGCGTTGCCGCTGTTCCTGATTTTCAGCCAGGTCAGCCTTACCAACACGTTCTGGGCGGTGTTCCTGCCCAGCCTGGTCAGCCCGTTCGGCGTGTACCTCACCCGTATCTTCGCCGCCGCGAGCGTCCCGGACGAACTCATCGAGGCCGCCCGCCTCGACGGGGCCGGCGAGGTGCGCACCTTCTTCACGGTCTCGGTGCGGCTGATGTTCCCCGCCCTCGTCACGGTGTTCCTCTTCCAGTTCGTGGCCATCTGGAACAACTTCTTCCTACCGCTCATCATGCTGCGCGACGAGACACTATTCCCCGTCACCCTCGGACTCTACGCCTGGAACTCTCAGGTCAACCAGATCCCGGAACTGCGCGGTTACGTCCTCATCGGTGCACTGCTGTCGATTATCCCGTTGATCATCCTGTTCCTGCTGCTGCAGCGCTTCTGGCGTAACGGCCTGGGCGCCGGAAGCGTCAAGTAACCCTTCCCCCTTTTCAGGCCGTCCCATCCGCGCCACACAGCACTACACAGCACTACACAGCACTACACAGCACCACACAGCACTACACAGCACCACTCCTTTTTTAAGCGAAAACCCAACAAAGGAAACCAATGCGAATTACGAAACGAGCGGCCACCGTTGCTCTTCTCACGGCGGCGACTGTAGCCCTCACCGGCTGCTCAACCGCCGCGTCCCCGAGTGACAGCGCCGCAGACTGCACCCCGGCAGAGGGGAAGGTCGACCTGACCTTCACGTCCTGGATCCCCGGCATCGAAGACGTTGTCGCGGTGTGGAACAAGGACAACCCGGATATCCAGGTTGCCGTTCAAACCGGGCCGAACGGAAACGGCGGCACCTACGCCAACTTCTTTAACCAGCTCGAGGCTGGCAACGCGCCCGACCTTGGCCAGATTGAGTACGACGCGCTACCCAACTTCCGCGTACAGGATGGACTCGTTAACCTCGCCTCGTGCGCCGGTGTGATGGACTCCAAGAACGACTTCGTGGACTGGACCTGGGGCCAGGTCAGCTTCGGCGAAGACGACTCGGTCTACGCGATTCCGCAGGACTCCGGTCCCATGGCATTGTTCTACCGGGAAGACCTCTTCGCGGCCAACAACATCGCGGTCCCCACCACTTGGGCCGAGTTCGCCATCGCGGCGGAGAAGGTTCGCGCCACCGGTTCGTACATCACGAACTTCTCCCAGAGTGACATCAACCAGTTCGCCGGCCTCGTCTGGCAGGCCGGCGGCAGCTGGTTCGGCAATGATGGGACCGACTGGAGTGTGGACCTCACCGATGAAACCTCCATCAAGGTCGCTGAATACTGGCAGGACCTGATCGACCGCGACCTGGTCTCCACCGTGCCCGCCTGGACCACCGAGTGGGACAACGCTTATAACACTGGCGCGGCGTGGACCTGGAATTCCGCAGCCTGGGGTGCGAACTCCATCTCCAGCGGCGCCCCCGACACCGCGGGCAACTGGGCCGTGGCACTATCGCCTCAGTGGAAGGGCGACGACGAGGCCAGCGGTAACTGGGGTGGCTCGTCCACCGCGGTGTTCACCGGTTCGGAGCACCCGTACGAGGCCGCTGAGTTCGCTCTATGGCTGAACACCTCTGGCGAGTCGCTCACTATGCTCAATGAGGGTGCAAACCTATACCCGGCTGCCAAGGCTGGACTGGACCTGCCCGTGCTCAAGGACGGCGTGCCGTTCTACGGAAACCAGCCCATCTATGACGTCTTTGCAGATGCTTCTCGCCAGGTCCCGTCTGGCTGGGTCTGGGGTCCGACCATGACCCAGACCTACAACGACGTCTCAGACGGGTTCAAGGCCGCAGTCACCGGCAACGACACCCTCGCCGAGGCGCTGAGCATCGGCCAGGCATCTACGATAGACGCACTCAAGGCCCAGTCCATTCCCGTCAAGGAATAGACGGTACCGATCGACTCGAACGCACTGCCCGGCGCACCCGCGCCGGGCAGTGCGTTCGTCTCCGTTCCGTTCCGTGACTGGCTTATTTCTTCTCGTCGAGGGTAAGTCTGCACTCGCCAATCCACGCCAGTCCTGGGTATTGTTTGCGGCTGGCACCACGAGTGCCTACGTTGTTTATTCACCGATAGCAGTAGAAAGCCGATCCATGATCCATCACCTCCGTGCCGCCGGCACCAGCCTCGTCCTCGACTCCGGTGGCGCTGGCGTCCCCGTGATCGTGCACTGGGGCGCTGATCTCGGCGAACTGCCCCCGGCCGACCTGAGCGCCCTGGTAACAGCGAGCGTTCCCGCTGTCGGGCCCAGCTCCGTTGACGTACCCCTGCGCCTGAGCCTGCTTCCCGCCCTCTGTGAGGGCTGGAGCGGCCGGCCGGCCCTCGGCGGATTCCGCGCTGGTACAGGGACCCTCGACGCGGCTCTGGCACTGGTCGCCGTGCACGAGCGGGGGGAGAACACGCTGATTGTCGAGATGACGGATGCCAGCGCGTCTGTGAGCGTCATGACCGAGGTCGCACTCACGGTCGAGGGCGTCCTGCGGCTCCGGCACACGCTTACCAATATTGGCGACGGCCCGCTCGAACTGGCGCGCCTGGACGTGGTCCTACCCGTGCCCGACCGCGCGGGAGAACTCCTCGACTTCACGGGGTTGTGGAGCCACGAGCGTCGACCGCAGCGCAGCCAGTTGGGCCACGGCGTCTGGAGCCGCGAGTCCCGGCATGGCAGGCCCGGCCACGATGACTCCTACCTCACCGTGGCTGGAACGCCCGCCTTCGGGTTCCGCCGCGGCGAGGTGTGGGCCGTGCACCTGGCTTGGAGCGGCGACAAACGGGTCTGGGCAGAGCGCAGCGCGCTCGGCTACGCGACGCTCGGCGCCGGCGAACTGCTCGAGCCCGGGGAGCTGAGGCTGGCTGGGGGAGAAAGCTACAGCAGCCCGTGGACCGTCGCCGTGTACTCGAATGCTGGCCTGGATGGGCTGAGTGCCCGGCTCCATCCGTGGATCCGGTCCTGGTCGACGGTCTCGGGTGCGCGACCGGTCGTGTTGAACACCTGGGAGGCCGTGTATTTTGATCACGACCTCGACACTCTGGGCCGCCTCCTTGAGGCTGCCGCGCACGTGGGGGTGGAAAGGTTCGTGCTCGATGACGGCTGGTTCTCCGGCCGCACCGACGACCAACGAGCTCTGGGTGACTGGTTCGTCGACGCCACAAAGTGGCCGAATGGGTTGCACCCACTCATCGATCGGGTGCACGATGCCGGCCTGGACTTTGGCTTGTGGGTGGAACCCGAGATGGTCAACCCGGACTCCGACCTTGCACGGGCCCACCCCGGCTGGCTCCTCGGCTCGGCCACCGCACCCACCTGGCGGTTCCAGCGAGTGCTCGACCTCGACAACCCGGATGCCTTTGCCTGGGTGCTCGCGCGGCTGAACACCCTGCTCACCGAGTACCCGATCAGCTACCTCAAGTGGGACCACAATCGCGACCTGTTGGCCGGCTCCGCACACCGGCAGACGACCGCCCTCTACCGCCTGATCGACGCCGTGCGAGCGGCGCATCCCGGGGTAGAGATCGAATCCTGCGCATCGGGCGGCGCCAGGATCGACCTCGGAATCCTCAGCCGAGTCGACCGAGTCTGGACCAGTGACACCAACGACCCGCTCGAACGACAGTCGATCCAGCGCTACACGGGCGTTCTCGTGCCTCCAGAATACCTGGGAGGGCACCTCGGCGCGGCAACCGCGCACACCACTGGGCGCACCGCAGACCTCGGCTTCCGGCTCACCACCGCGCTCTTCGGCAGCGCCGGGATCGAGTGGGACCTGACCCGGGCGAGCGCGGCCGAGCTGGCTTCGATCGCGGAGTGGGTGAGCCGGTACAAGGAGCTCCGCCCGTTGCTGCACTCCGGAACTGTTGTTCGGGCTGACCCGAGCGATCCCGCACTCGAGCTGCACGGTGTTGTGTCGGCCGACCGTGCCTCGGCCGTGTTTGCCTACGTCGCCCTGGCCGCGCCCCTCGCAGCCGTGCCCGCACCGATCCGATTTCCCGGTCTCGACCCCGTACGGCGCTACCGGGTAACACCGCTCACACTCGGCGCCGCACCCCGTACCGTGCAAGATGCGCCGCCCGGCTGGCTCGGCGAAGGCGGTATCACCCTGCCCGGTTCGGTGCTGGCCCTGGTTGGCCTACCGGCGCCTCTGCTCTCCCCGGAGCAGGCCGCGGTCTACCTGGTTGACACGGCGCCATAACGGGGCCTGTACGACCGGGATGCGGTCGTACAGGCCCCGTTATGGGCGGCGCCGTGCGAATTACTTCACGACGGGGGAACGCTTGAGGCTCTTCGCGTCTTCCAGTGACAGTTCGGTATCGGCGAAGGTCGGGTCATCCGCGAAGGACTTCAGGCGCGCGATGCGGTAGATGATCAGCCCATAGAGG
>JBBRBV010000022.1:0-40118 GCA_038205545.1 Actinomycetales bacterium | reverse complement strand
GGCGCGAATTTCGTCTTGTGTATAAATTCCTGCCTGTTTTTCGTTTACGTCCGTTCGCCGGATGATGCTTGTTCGCCGTCTGCCGCTGGGTCATCCCGGAGCCGCTCGCCCTGTGCGACTCCACATGACCGATGAAGCATGCACCCTTTGGGGTTGTCAGCGTGACGAATTCGCCCGGAGTGAAAGCGGTGTCTATCGATACATCGAACCGGAATGTTCGCCCGTCCAGCGACTGCGCCGAATATGCGGATGATCGGATCCGAGAGTCTAACGACCGGCCGCACATCACCCACCGCACAGGCTGCCGTGACAGGCGAATGCCTCGGGCGGCCTGTGCGGCCGAACCGGGGCATCCGTCGTCGAATCTTCGGTCTGCGTGCGGGGCCTACTTCTCGACCATGGCGAATTCGCCGGACACGACCTTGGAGCGGTACACGAAGATTTCCTTCTTGATCACCCGCGCCATGAGGTACAGGCCGAGCACGTTCGGGATGGCCATGGAGAAGATCATCGCATCGGAGAACGCGATGACCGGCCCGAGCGAGAGCGACGCTCCGATGACGGTGAAGACGCAGAACCCGATCTTGAACCCGAGTTCGGCACGCGCACTGTCATTGAACAGGTAACCGGTGGCCTTCATGCCGTAGTACGACCACGAGATCATGGTCGAGAACGCGAAGAGCACCACGGCAACGGCGAGCAGGATCGGGAACCAGGGCGCCACGGTGGCGAACGCCGCCGATGTGGTTTCCACGCCCGGCGCGCTCGAAGTATCACGCCAGGTTCCGGTGATGATGATCGCGAGGGCGGTCATCGTGCAGATCACCACCGTGTCGATGAACGGTTCCAACAGGGCCACGAAGCCCTCCGTAGCGGGTTCCTCGGTCTTGACCGCGGAGTGGGCGATAGACGCGGAGCCGACGCCCGCCTCGTTCGAGAACGCGGCACGCTGGAAGCCCTGGATGAGCACGCCAACGACACCGCCGGCGATGCCCTCCGGGTTGAAGGCTCCCACGAAGATCTGGCCGATGGCATCCGGGATCGCGGTAAAGTTTGTAAAGATGACCGCGAGGCACGCCAAGATATACATGGCCGCCATCAGGGGCACGATCTTTTCGGTGACCTTGGCTATGGACTTGATGCCACCGATGATGACGGCGCCCACGGCCAGGGCGAAGACCAGGCCGATGACGAAACGCCACTGGCCGAGGGGACCCTCGTCGCCGCCGGTGACGTTGATGATCTGGCTGGTGGCCTGGTTGGCCTGGAACATGTTTCCGCCGCCGATGGCACCACCGATGGCGAACAGGGAGAAGAGCACGGCGAGTACCCGGCCGAGCTTGCGTTTACCGAGCGCGGCGAGACCATCACGCAGGTAGTACATCGGACCGCCGGAGACCGAGCCGTCGGCGTGATACATGCGATACTTCACGCCGAGGGTGCACTCCGCCATTTTGGTGCTCATGCTCAGGAAGCCGACGAGGATCATCCAAAACGTCGCGCCCGGGCCGCCGATTGACACGGCGACCGCCACGCCCGCGATGTTTCCGAGACCGACGGTGCCGGAGATCGCGGTGGTGAGGGCCTGGAAGTGCGAGACCTCGCCCGCATCTTCTGGTTTGGAATAGCGTCCGCGCACCAGGTCGATGGCGTGCTTGACGCCGCGCACATTCTGGAATTTGAGGTAGATGGTGAAGAACAGGGCGGCGATGACGAGCCACGCCACGATCAGGGGGATCTGCATGTAAGCGGTGGTCTCGGGGTCACCGATCTTGATCGAGTAGAAGATGACGCCGCTGATGAAATCGGCGACGGGCGTGAACGCGTCGCTGATAACGTCGTCGATGCCGGTGGTAATCACGGGACCACCGTCACCGGGGTCTTGGACATTTGAATGAGGCGCACGGGCGTGCTCCCGAAGAGCACCTGTTTGATGCGGGAATCACCGGTGCGGCCCACGATGATCTGCGAGGCCGACTTCCGTGTCCCGATCAGCACGAGCTGGTCAGCCGGACTTCCGTGTACAACGTTTGACGTGGGAACGATCGAAAAATCCTCGGCGACGGCCAGCGCCGGTCGCATGATCTGTTCCTCGGCGGCCGCAATCTCCTTGGCCTTACTCGCCGAACGGTGCTCGTTCTCGTCCGGACTCGTAAACGAGTACGGTGACCACGGAATCACGTGCACGATGTGCAGCGTTGCCCCCGATTCGTCGGCGAGTCTGCAGGCGAATGCCACAGCCCTTCTGCTGGATTCGCTTCTATCGATTCCCACAAGTAATGACGTCATTGTCTCCCCTTCGTAGGTTTAGTTTGAAAAAAACCCCGTGGAGTTCGAGACTATGCGCAGACCGGGCCGAACCCTACGAACTACGCCGGAAACCAATGAGGTTACTCCTCTGACCGCCGAGCGAGGTGGTGCCGTATGTGGGGTGGCGCGCAGTTCTGAAGTGGAGGAGAGTGACTTTTCTGGCGCATCCGTGTCGTGAGGCGGTGAGTTTTATGGTCAATATCAACGAGGTCCGCGAGGGGCAGGTGGCACTGGATATTGAGTGTCTTGATCGCATCTATTTGAACGGTTACGTTCCAATTCTTCAGATTGGCGGGCAAGTAATCCGGTTCATAAAAGAACTCTCAGGGAAGAATATTTCGTCGCCAGCGATCTTAGAGAAGATCAGAACCTCGTTTCGTCAGTCAGGCGGCTCCTCGTCCACCGCCACGACAAAGCGGGCTGAAGTCTGAGATTTTGCGGTAGCGGTAGTCGCGACCGCGCAGTTGTGTTGTAGTGTGATGCCTAACAAGGGGAGTACTCCCGTCTGCGGTCGGTCCGCCAATACGTTTGCATCGTTGCATTCCGGGCCGTCGGTTCTGATTTGATCAGAGCGGAGGAGACCTTGGCGAAATATCCGCGCCAACCCCTTTGGAGTACCTTATGCAGGTCACACCCCTGATCTGGATCATCACGATCGCAGTAACGATCGCCTTCTTCGTTTACGAGTTCTTCGTGCACGTGCGCAAGCCACACGAACCCACCATCGGGGAGTCGGCCCGCTGGTCAGCGTTCTACATTAGTCTCGCGCTGCTGTTTGGCGTGGGCATCGGCCAGGTCTCGGGGTGGACGTTTGGCGGCGAGTACTTCGCCGGCTACCTCACCGAGAAGGCGCTCTCGATCGACAACCTCTTCGTTTTCCTGCTGGTCATGAGCGCGTTCGCCGTGCCCAAGATTTACCAGCAGAAGGTGCTGATGATCGGCATCATCATCGCACTCATCTTGCGGGGTATCTTCATCGCCGTCGGAGCGACCCTGATCGAGAACTTCTCGTGGGTCTTCTACATCTTCGGCGCCCTGCTGCTCGTCTTGGCCTACCGGCAGGCATTCTCCAACCACGAAACCGACCCGGCTGACAATGGGTTTATGCGCTTCCTGCGCCGCCACCTCGCGGTGACCGACGAATATCACGAAGACAAGCTCACCGTGAAGAAGAACGGCAAGCGCTTCGTCACCCCCATGCTGCTCACCATCGTTGCAATCGGCTTCGTCGACCTGATCTTCGCCGTTGACTCCATCCCCGCCATCTATGGGCTCACGAGCGAGGCGTATATCGTGTTCACGGCGAACGTCTTCGCGCTGATGGGGTTGCGGCAGCTGTTCTTTCTCATCGGAGGCTTGCTCCAGCGCTTGGTCTACCTCGCGCAGGGCCTCGCGGTCATCCTGGCATTTATTGGTGTGAAGCTCGTCTTCCACGCCCTCCATGTGAACGAGCTGCCGTTCATCAACGGCGGGCAGCCGCTCCTCTGGGTCCCCGAGATCCCGATCTCGTTCTCCCTGCTCTTCATCCTCGCCACGATTACCGTGGCCACCGTCGCGAGCCTGCTCAAGACCCGCGCAACCTGGTCGCGTCCCGCCACACCCACGCCGATCGATCCTTCAACCGACAAGGAATACACGAAATGAGCATATTCTCCAAGCTCACTGGCCTCGCCCAGAAGGCCCTCGATCAGTCAGGCTCGTCGTCCCAGAAAGGGAACGCTGGCCAGACCGACTGGCGAGCCGTCGTTCGCACCGCGGGAGCTGCGCTGACCGGCGACGGGAGGACCGCAGAACCCTCACCCGCACGCCCGGCCGCCCCCAACGCACATTCCGCCCGGTCTGGTCCATCCGATTCCGATGCGTCTCCCGGGGCGATCAGCAGCGCCGATCGGACGGCGATTGCGCGCTACGACTACCTCCTACACACCGCCGACCCACACCAGATCGAACAGGTGCACCGCGAGGCATTCGAGCGCCTCACTCCGGCACAGCGAGATCAGATTCAGCAACGGATGCACGCAGAACTCCCCGCCCACGAGGGGCCCCGTACCTCGGGTGCCGATGACCTCGCACGTGCGGCCGCCCGAACGGAGGCCCGTCGTCCCGGAACCCTCCGAAACCTCCTCGCCCGCGCTGGGGGCCGCGATTCAGGCTCGACCGGCGGCATCGGCCGTGGAGCACTGCTGGGCGGCGCCGCAGCGGGAGCCGGCCTCGCCGTAGGCGGTGTTCTCGCCGCCGTCGCGGGCGGAGCCATCGTCAGCGCCGTCGCAGCCCCCCTCCTGGAGCAGGCAGCGAACGTCGGAGTGGATTTCGATGCCCTGGCGAGCGGCATCGACCTGGAGGGCCTGACCGGGGGAGTGGGCGAGTTTGCGGCCAACGCTGGCGACACCGTCTCAGGCCTTGGCGACCAGATGACCGAATTTGGATCTGACTTCACCATCCCCGGACTAGACGAATTTTTCGGCCGCTGAGCGCACAACCAACTCGGCAGGCGGAGCAGCACCGGAGTGGTTCCGTTATAGAACGGCTCCGGTGACGGGGCCCCAGCATCCGCTTGGCTAGACTGTGCCTCATGTCGCTGCCGCGCTTTCTGTTCGCCGACCAGCTTGGGCCGCACTTCGACGATGGCGGGCCAATCATTCTGGTCGAGGCGGAGGCGGTGCTGACACGTCGCCCGTATCATCGGGCCAAGGCGCACCTCATCCTCAGCGCGCTGCGGCACCGCGCGGCTGAGCTCGGTGACCGGGTCGAGTTTCTGTCGGCACCGCACTACCGGGACGTTCTCACCGGTCGTGAGCTCGAGGTGATCAACCCCACATCGTGGGGGTCACGTTGGCTCGTCGCCGAACTCGGGGCTGTCGTGTTGCCCAGCCGAGGATTCGTTACCCCTGAGGCCGATTTTCAGGCCTGGGCACAGGGGCGTACGTCACAACGGATGCTGATGGACCAGTACTACCGTGAGCGCAGAACCGTGACCGGCACTCTGATGCGCGGGCCGGAGCCCGAGGGCGGGCGCTTCAACTTTGACCACGATAACCGTCAGCCACCGCCCAAGAATGCTGCGAGTCTGGGCCTGCCGGATGCGTACTGCCCGGTCGAGGACGAGATCGATGCCCAGGTGCGGCTGGACCTGGATGCCATGCAAGCCGACGGTCGCGCGCACTTTCTTGGCTCCGACGGCCCGCGCCGATTCGCCGCAACGCGCGCCGAGGCCCTCGCCGCGCTCGACGATTTCGTTCAGACACGTCTAGGCGACTTCGGGCCCTTCGAAGACGCCTCCCTGCTCGGCGACAGCGAGATGAGTCACTCTCGGTTGAGCGTGCCCATGAACCTCGGGCTGCTGCACCCTCAGGAGGTCATCGATGCCGTTGTGGCTGCCTTTGAGCGCGGGGATGCGCCGTTGCCAAGTGTTGAGGCCGTCGTTCGCCAGATCATGGGCTGGCGAGACTGGGTCTGGCACCTGTACTGGTACCTCGGCGAGGACTACGTGCGCCGCAGTAACTACCTCGACGCCCGCGAACCGCTGCCCCGCGAGTTCCTGGAGCTCGATGGCAGCGCTGTGCGGGCGCGCTGCTTGAGCCACGTGCTCACCGAGGTGGGGCGCACCGGCTGGGCCCACCATATCCAGCGGCTGATGGTGCTCGGTAACTGGGCCCTGCAGCGCGGCTATCGGCCCGACGAACTAACCGACTGGTTCACCAATGCGTTCGTCGATGGCACGCCGTGGGTGATGCCCGCCAACGTCGTCGGTATGTCCCAGCACGCTGATGGGGGACTGGTCGCCACGAAGCCCTATGCCTCCGGCGGCGCCTATATCTCCAAGATGAGCGACTTCTGCGGCTCCTGCACGTTTAACCCGAAAAAGCGGCTCGGCGAAGACGCCTGCCCGTTCACGGCCGGATACTGGGCCTTTCTCGACCGCGTGGAGCCCCACATCCGGAGCAACCATCGCATGGCCCAACCGCTCGCGGGCCTTCGCCGCCTGAGCGATCGCGCGGCAGTCGTTGAGCAGGAGCGCACCCGCAGCGTCTGGTGAGCTGACCGCGATCAGACCGGTGATTGAGCTGGCCCTCGGTGCATCCGTGGGGGCGGCAGCGGCTGGTGCTCAGCGCAGGCGGTCGAGGTAGCGCAGAATCACGCCCTCACGCAGAGCCCAGGGCGACACCTCGAGCTCCTTCGCGCCGAAGGCGGCCATCGTTGCGCCGAGCACGATGCCGCCGGCCACGATCTGGAAGGTGCGATCGGCGGTGATGCCGGGCAGTGCCGGTCGTGCCTCGGCCGGAATTCGCGCCAGACGCGGCACCCAGTCATCGAGCTCGGCGCGACCGAGGCGCAACCGGTCGGCGGCACCCACACCGTCCGAGGTCGAGCCGGCCAGGCGGGCCAGTGACCGGATCGCTTTCGAAGACCCCACAATGTGATGCGGTGCTGGCAAATGCTCAAACGCGCCGACGGCATCGCGCAGAACGGATGCCGCGTGCTTGCGCAGCGCTGATACCTCCTCCGGCAACGGTGGGTCGTGGTGCAGGAAGCCGATCGTGCTGCGCCCGGCACCGAGCGGAAGTGAGAGGGCCACCTCAGGAATCTCGCTGCCGCCAGCGGCGATCTCGAGGGACCCGCCGCCGATGTCAAACAACAGAATATTGCCGGCAGACCAGCCGTACCAGCGCCGCACGGCGAGAAACGTGAGCCGTGCCTCGTCTTCGCCCGACAACACCTGCAGGGCGACACCGGTCTCGCGTTCGACCCGGTCCAGCAGCTCGGGTCCGTTGCTCGCCTCTCGCAGGGCCGACGTGGCGAACGGTAGCAGTTCGTCGATATTGTGCTGCTGGGCGACATCCGCTGCATGCTGCACCGAACTCAAAACTGCAGCGACACCCTCGTCGCTGATGGCGCCCTCTGGTGTGATGTAGCGCATGAGGCGCAGCACGCTCTTGTCGGCGGCCATCGGCACGGGTGGGGCACCTTCGTGCGCGTCGACAACCAACAGGTGGACGGTATTTGAACCGACGTCAAGAACTCCAAGGCGCACGTCTGTACGATACAGGCTGCGGCGCGTTAGCGCTGGCCCGGGGCGACGAAGCGCTGCCAGGCCCAGAGGCTCGCGCACAGCGCAGCGAAGCAGCCAGCGGCAATCCAGAGCACGATGCCGATGCCGCTGCCGTGCAGCTGGTCAATCACGGGGGCAAGCGCGGCGAACAAGATGCCATAGGCACCGAGTGTCAGACCGGTCCACACGAGCGGTGACCACGCCAGAACGCTGCGCCCGCTGGTGTGACCGATGGGCGTGAGGATCAGCGCTGCGGATCCGATCGCCGCGAGAACGATCGTGTTGGCCGTTTCCGCCACGAGTGACGTTGTGAAGTCGGTCGCGACCGGCAGAAGAGCCCGGAGGGACCAGGCGACAACGGCCAATGCCATGAGGCTGCCCACGCGCACCGCGGCGAGTTGGCCACGCTGCGCGGCGGTGGGCTGCTGGTCGGACTGGCCGGGGGCATCCGCTGTGGCCGTCAGCGATACGCTACCGAGCATGCCGAACAACACGGCGGGGTGCACGTCGAACATGCGGGAGGCGATTGCTGCGGCCGCTATGAGCAACAAGTAGTGAGGAAGAAACCGAATCGATCCGCGGAGGCGCAGCACGCGTGAGCTCCACCACAGTGGAACGAGCAGGGCCACCGCGTTGATCAGCGCCAGCCCGAGAATCACGGCGATGAGTAGCCGCACGTATGCGGGCTGATCCACTACCGGGCCGGAGAGCATGACGAATGCTGCGGCCGTCACCAGCGCGGCGCCGCCGCGCAGCCACCGGTTCAGGCGCACGGTGGGTGCCACGTCAAATTCCTCACGTTCCCGGTTGCGTCCGGCCAGGGACGGCAGGTGCCAGGGTGGTCGGTTGCCACGTCTGCGCGATAGCGTTCCCGCAAGCATTCGCAGTGGCACAACGACGAGCACAAGGGCGCCGAGGGCCAGGCTCACGGCTCGCAACCAGGGGAAGGTGGCAGTGGTGCCGCCCGCACTGAGTGCGAGAGCGAACGGGGTCGGGTCGTTCCATTCACCGGGAAAAACGGATGCGGCTGGCGCGACAGGTTTCGCAGCGTTTGGAGCATCAGCCGCGGGGCCGGGGGTCGGCGACGGGTCCATTGTTTCGGTCGACTCGCCTGGTACGACGCCTGATCCGTCGGGCGTCGATGGGGCAGATCCGCTCGGGATGGGCGCCACCGGTGGCATTGCCGAGGCAGAGTCGGCCGGCGGGGTTGCCGTCGCGCTGCTCGTGACGTAGCTGACTGTGACGCGAGTGCTGCCCGGACTGACATTTCCGGCAGAGTCCTTCTGTACCGCGACAACGGTGTATTCACCGTCAGTCACTCCGCCGGCCGCGCACTGCCAGGTGTTGTTAGAGACGGTGGCTGAGCACACGGAGTAGGGGCCTGCGAAGACAGTGACCGTGGCGCCGGTTTCCCCGGTGCCGGTGTATTCGGTTCCCGCAACGGGAACCTGAGCGCCATCGCGCGGGGTCGTGACTACTGGGGCGGCCGGGGCGGTCAGGTCAAACATCACGGCGACCGGCTCGCTGGCGTTCGACGATGACGGACTGCTGAACGCGGACGTCTGGCGGGCCGTCACATCGAGGCTGCCTTTTACCTGGCTGCCCTCGAACAAACAGGCCCAGGCGCCCGAGTTGTCTGTTGTGCCGGAACAGGTTTCACCATTCGGCAAGGAAGCCGTCACCGTGGCCTGGGGATGACCGGTTCCGCGCACCCAGCCGTTGGAGTCCGAGCCGGTCAGCCCACCCTGCACCGTCGGTGCACCGAGTACAGCGACGGTGATCTCGTCGGTGAGGCTGGGATCGCCTCTGACCACGACGCGCAGGGTGATTCTCGGACCGTCCTGAAGGAAGATGTCCTCGCAGGCCCAGGTTGTTGCCGGCCCGGCAACGATGCACAAAGGGTCCCCGCCGCGCGGCGACAACAAGTGAATCTCCTGGCCGGCAGCTTTCGACCCCGACACCGTGGTGCGGCTACTGCTGATGAACTGGCCGTTGCGCGGGCCCTCGATCCGTGGACTCGGCACGGGGTCCGGGGTAGCGGTTGCGGTTACGTTGAGCTTCTCGGCGGCTGGTGGTGTTGACTGCCGTGTTGATTCGGGTGTCGATGTTGGTGTCGGCTCGGTCGAAGTCTGCGGTGCCGAGCTCGATGAAGTCTCGTCGGCCCGGGCCGTCGAGAGCGCCGGAGTCGCGAGGGCGAGGGTGCATCCCAACAGGAGCGCGGTGACCATCACGACACCGCGCAGAGTTCGTGGACGCGTTGAATAATCCACACCTGTGCTACCAGTCGAACCGGACACTATTGACCCCCCTGACCCAAGTTGAGGGGTAGAAGGAAGTAAAGTCAACCTCCCACGCCCCGAAAAATGTAACAAACCAGAGGAACTCTTCGCGGCACCTCCGGAGGTGCCTCCGAAGGCTCGCAAACGTGACACCCTCAAGACGAAGCGGATGCCCCGCGTCACCGCCGAAAAGAGCCTGACCCTTATGAATCGCACCCCTCGCACCCCCTCATCCACGATGGCTCGAGCCGTGGCGGCCCGCGACTGGGAACACCGCGCTGGCGAGCTCGGCGATCGATTGCCGACCGGCTTTGAGGTGGCCGTGGCCTCCTCCGCTTTTCAGATCGAGGGTGCTGCCCGCCACGGTGGCCGCGGTGACAGCGTCTGGGACACCTTCAGCCAGCTACCCGGTCGCATCCGTGACGGTTCGAATGCTTCCGTGTCGGCCGACCACCTGAAAAACTACGCGGCCGATTCCGCACTGTTGCGCGACCTCGGTGTCGATTCCTACCGGTTCTCACTCGGCTGGACCAGGCTGCAGCCGGAAGGGCGTGGAGCGCTCAACCGTAGTGGACTGGCCTTCTACGATCGCTTGCTTGATGCCTTGCTGGCCGACGGCATCCGCTCGACCGCCACCCTCTCGCACTGGGATACGCCCGCGGCCCTGCGCGGCGGATGGCTGAATCGCGATACCGCCGGTCGCTTCGCCGACTACGCCCACGCGGTGGGGGAGGTCTTCGGCGACCGCATCGACGCCTGGACCACCCTCACCGAACCGACCACGGTCACCATGCAGGGCTATGCGCTCGGCACCCACGCGCCGGGGCGCACCCTGTTATTTGACGCATTGCCGACGGCGCACCATCAGCTGCTCGCGCACGGTCTCGCCGTGCAGGCGCTGCGCGCGGCCGATGTGCGCGGAAGCATCGGCATCGTCAACTCCCACACGCCGGTGCAGGCCGCGACCGACCGGGAGCAGGACCGCTCCTATGCGGCCCTCTACGATCTTCTGCAGAACCGACTGTTCGCCGACCCGGTGTTGCTCGGTCGCTATCCCGACCCGCTCGAACCGTTCGCCCTCGAACTGCGTACCCTGCTCGAAGCCGACCCCGCAGACCTCCGTACGATTCACCAGCCGCTCGATTTCTACGGTGTGAGCTACACCGAGCCCGCTCGGGTCGCCGCCGGCCCGACCACGCTTGCGGGCCCCGACGGCCAGCCGATGCCGGTCACGTCCTGGCCGTTCCACCTCGAGCCGTTTCGGGAGCACCCGAGTACATCGGCCGGAACGGTCAACGCCCCCGAGTACGTCACCGTGGCGCTCGCCGAGCTGGCTGGGCGCTACCCCGGAATTCCGCCGGTCTACCTGTCGCTGGCGGGTGGTGCCTTCGGGGACCAAGCGGATGCCCGTCACGCCGTGCACGACCCCGCCCGCATCGACTACCTCGCCGAACACCTCATCGCCGCGCTGGAGGCCGCCGCCCCCGGAGGCCTCGCCGCCGCCGTGAACCTGCGGGGCGTCGCCTTCTGGTCGCTGCTGGACGGGTTTGAGTGGAACGCCGGCTACACCGAGCCAACCGGTCTCGTGCACGTGGACTTCAGCGATGATGGCCGCACCCGCACCCCCAAGTCCAGCTACCGCTGGCTGCAGCGCGCCCTCGCCAACCGGTAGTCGCCAGCCGATAGTCACCAGCTCCCTGCCGACATACACGGTGTCCTGCGAATCCAATGCGACCGCCTGCAGCGCGTCGATCGCGTGTGAGAGCGGCAACCAGTCGCTGATCGCGCGCAGAACATCGGCAGCTGCTCGCGCGGCAGAAAGATTCCCCCGAGCAGAATCTGCGGAAACACCAGGGCGGGCATGAACTGCACGACCTGAAACTCCGTGCGCGCAAAAGCGCTGGCGAGCAGGCCGAGGGTGGTACCGAGCACGGCATCCGCCACCGCGACGGCGAGCAGCAGCCAGATCGACCCCGAGATCTCCAGCGCGCACACCCCTACCGAAAATGCCACTGCCACCGCACACTGCGCCACCGCGAGCAGACCGAACGCGAGGGCGTAACCAAGAATGAGATCGCCCTTGCCGAGCGGCATCGACAGCAACCGTTCGAGCGTGCCGGTGCGGCGTTCGCGCAGGGTCGTGAGGCTCGTCACGAGAAACATCACGACGGTCTTCCCGATCGCCCGAGAATGCGGAGCGGGCACACAGGCATCTGCAGTAATTTCAGTGCGTGACTGACCAACAGCCCTACCAAGTCCTGCACAGCTATGACGATTTTGAACTGCGCCGCTACCCCGCGCATGTGCTCGCCGAGGTGACGACCGACGGCCCCTTCGAAGACGCCGGCAACCGCGCATTCCGGTATCTGTTCGCCTACATCAGTGGAGCGAACCAGTCACGCCAGAAAGTCGCGATGACGGCTCCGGTGGTGCAAACGGATGTCGGAGAAAAGATCGCGATGACCTCGCCGGTGGTGCAGCACAAGCTCGACGACTCCTCATCCAATGAGAAATTTCGGGTTGCTTTTGTTCTGCCAGAGGATTTGACGGCCGACACCGCGCCGCAACCTACGGACCCCAACGTGCGACTCCACGCAGTGCCCGAAAGTCTGGCCGGTGTGCTCCGCTTCAGCGGACGCTGGAGTCAAACTCGCTACGACGAGCAACTCGTGCAGTTGCGGCAGGCGCTCGCCGCCGCCGGATTCACCGTCGTGGGGGCACCGCGATTCGCCCGCTTCGATCCTCCATTCAAGCCGTGGTTTCTGCGACGCAACGAGGTGCTGGTCGACGTCGAACCCTCGACCACCGACGTCTAGCAATCGACAGCGAAGGGTCGCTCTATCGTGTGCCCGCGAGCATCCGCACCGCGTGTCTGTGTGCCGTAGCTCAACGGATGCCCTTAACCACGTGAAGATGACCGGGCCCCATCCCGCAAATGCGGACAATCCTGACGCCTCCGCAGGCTTTCCGTGCGCCCAGAGCTTGCTTGGAGTGTGATGGGAAGCGGGTGGGTGCCGCCGGGGTTTTGGTTAGTATTGGCAGGTACGCACGGGGGGTCGTTTTGGCCAGCTTATGTCTCCGTGCCAACGTACACATCGCGCCAATTTGCAAGGAGACGCTGCCATGGAATGGCTCATCCCGGTTTTGATCGTTGTTGCACTCGTCGTGATCGTAGGTATTTACCTGTGGTCGACGTACAACTCCCTGGTGACCCTCAACGTGCGCGTCGACGAGGCGTGGAGCGACATCACGGTGATGCTCAAGCGTCGTGCCGACCTGCTGCCCAACCTGATCGAAACGGTTAAGGGCTATGCCGCACACGAGAAGAGCGTGTTTGAGAACGTGACTCGTGCGCGGGCCGAGACGCTGTCTGCACAGGGCCCAGCCGACGCATCCGCTGCGGAAAACCACATGCAGACGGCGCTGAAGAGTATCTTTGCCGTGGCCGAGGCTTACCCGCAGTTGCAGGCCAGCCAGAACTACCTGCAGTTGCAGGCTGAGCTCGTGGACACCGAAGACAAGATTCAGGCTGCGCGCCGTTTCTACAACGGTGGAGTGCGCGAAATGAACACCAAGATTAAGGTCTTCCCCAACCACATGTTCGCCAAGAACCTCGGGTTCACCGAGCGCGATTTCTTCGAGGTGGCCGATTCCGCAGCGATTGCGGAGCCGCCCCGCGTTCAGTTCTAACGGAGCGCCTGTATGTATAGCGCGATTGCGAAGAACAAACGTAACACCGTCTTCATTATGATTCTCTTCTTCGTGATCATCGCGGGGCTGGGCTGGCTGGCGAACTATACCTACGGTGGCGGAGGGTACGGACTGTTCATTGCCGTGGTCGTGATCGCGGCCCTGTACGTCATCATCCAGTACTACGCCGCCGGCCGCCAGGCCATCACCATGAGCGGCGGAATCAAGGTCAACAGTAAGGCCGACCACCCCAGGCTGTGGCGCATCGTGGAGAACCTGTCGATCACAACCGGTACCCCGATGCCCGAGGTCTACATCATCAACGATCCGGCGCCGAACGCTTTCGCCACCGGCCGCGACCCGAAGCACGCCATCGTCGCAGCGACCACCGGTCTGCTCGACATCATGGATGACTCCGAGCTTGAGGGCATCATGGCGCACGAGATCGGTCACGTGCGCAACTACGACATCCGGGTGTCCATGGTCGTGTTCGGCCTCGTTGTGGCCATCGGTTTCATCTCCGACATCTTTTTGCGTATGGCATTTTTCGGCCGCAGTAACAACAACAACGGCAACCCCGTCGTAATGGTGTTCGGCATCATCGCGATGGTTGTGGCCCCGCTCATTGCCACCGTCGTGCAACTCGCCATCTCGCGGCAGCGCGAGTACCTCGCGGATGCCACGAGTGCGCTGACGACCCGCCACCCCGACGCCCTCGCCTCGGCACTGGCCAAGCTCGGCGAATTCGGCCAGCCGATGAAGAAACAGAACACCTCGATGGCGCACCTGTGGATCTCGGACCCGCTGAAGAAGGGCGCCATGAGCAAGCTATTCGCCACGCACCCCCCGATCGCTGACCGTATCGAGCGCCTGACCGCGATGGGCCGCAAGTTCTGAGTCGTTGGTCGAATTCGTTGGTCGAGCTTGTCGAGACCACACTGGGTGTTGGTCTCGACAAGCTCGACCAACGCGGTGCAGGCTCGACCAACGAGGTGCAGGCTCGACCGACGGGGTGGTTACTTTAGCTCGGCAGCCAGGCCGGCCGCGAGCGTGCCGCGCGGCATGACTTTGATCTCCCCGAGACCCTGCCACGAAGCCGCCTCCCGTAAGACGCGAGCGAGGCGGCTCGCCGAATCCGCGGGCGCCGTCGGCTCCGCCCACGCCGACTGCACCCGAAGAATCCCGTTCTGCCGGTCGTTCTTTAGGTCGACCCGACCGATGACCGTATCGCCGAGCAGAATCGGCAGTGAGTAATACCCGAACACCCGCTTGGGCTCTGGAGTGTAAATCTCGATCCGGTAGTGAAAGTTGAACAGGCGCAGGGCGCGCGCTCGTTCCCAGACCACCGGGTCGAAAGGCGACACTATGGTCTGCACGTCGATCGCCCGGGGCCGTCGGGCGTTCCGATGTAGCCACGCTGCGCCCACCGCACCGTTCGGGCCCCAGCCCGACACCTCCACTGGAATTAGTTCGCCGGCGTCGGTTAGTTCGCGAATAGCCACCACGGTCGGCGCTGACTTCAGCCGAAAGTAGTCGGCGAAATCCTTCACGGTGCCGATACCGTGGGCTCGGGCCGCGCGGCGCACCAGCTCGCGGTGGGCATCCGCTGAGAAAATAGTGCGAGCGAGCACGTGCGGAGAAAATACCTGCTCGGGCAGGGCGTACACCCTTTCAAAGCGGATGCGCCCCGCGCTGACCACATCGCCCCAGCGGAACAGAGTCTCCAGCCCGGTCTTCACCTCGGACCAGCCCCACCATGGACCGCTGCGCTTGTTCGCGTCGTGCTCAATTGCACTGGCGCGCATCGGGCCGTTGGCGGCGAGTTCAGCCAGGAGCCAGTGAAGCATCGGCGTGTTGGCGTGCGACCAGTCGCCCGGTGTGTTGGCGGAGCGGTCGCGAAACTGCTGCATGCGCCAACGAAAGAGCGGCCACATGTCGACGGGCAGAAAGGATGCCTCGTGCGCCCAGTATTCGGTGTAGCGAGCCTCCCGGCCGGTCGTGAGACGATCGAGCTGGGTCTTGTCGTAGGGACCAAGCCGGCTGAAGGCGGGCAGGTAGTGGCTGCGTTCAAAGACGTTGACCGAGTCGATCTGCAGCAGCTGTAGCCGGCGCACCACGGTATCGAGCTGACGGATGCCGGGGGCAGGCTTGGTTTGAGCGGACCGCACCCCGAATCCCTGAGCTGCGAGCGCGACCCGACGCGCCAAAGCCGGGGAGATGATCGAGGAACCTGCGCGCGGTGCTGGACCGTGCGTGTGTGAGCTGCCTGCCATCCAATCGACTCTATCCGGACCTGTCCGGCAGATCGGGTTCATGAGCCGTTTACCTGCGCGCCTCAGCGCAGCCATACCGCGCTCGTAACGTAACAGCGACCGGCCGGCTGCTTTGCCGAGCCACTCATCCCGTCCACATGGGCAGCACCAGCAAGAGACTGCGAAAGTCCAAAAACTGGTGTCACTACGGAGGAAAATTGTCTATCAAACGCACCCTGACCCTCACTGTTGCCGCGGCCGCAGCCCTCACCATCACTCTGAGCGGATGCTCCAACGCTGCCTCAACCCCGGCATCGTCTGTGGACGCATCGACGGCGACCAGCCTGAGCGCCTTCGGCGACCTCAGCGACCTCGAAGCCGCAGCCAACGCCGAGGGCGCCCTTAACGTCATCGCGCTTCCTCGGGACTGGGCCAACTATGGCGCCGTCCTCGATCTGTTCGCCGAGACCTACCCCGACATCACCATCACCGAGGCATCGCCGGACGGCTCAAGTGCCGAAGAGATCCAGGCCGCCGACAACTTGAAGGGCCAGGACACAGCCCCGGACGTCTTCGACCTTGGTCTGGCCGTCGCCCTCACCAGTACCGACCGGTTCGCTCCGTACCAGGTCGCAACCTGGGCAGACATTCCTGACGCGCTCAAGGAGGCCTCGGGACTGTACGTCGGCGACTACGGCGGATACATGGCTGTCGGCTACGATCCCGATGCCGTGCCCGAGCCCACGTCACTCGCCGACCTCCTCGGCGCCGATTACAAGGGCAAGGTCGCCATCAACGGTGACCCGACCCAGGCGGGTGCAGCCTTTGCCGCTGTCGGCCTCGCGACCGTGCAGAACAAGGGAACAGCCGACGACTTTCAGCCCGGTATCGACTTCTTCGCCGAGCTCAACCAAGCCGGCAACTTCTTGAAGGTCGACCCGACCCCGGCGACCATCGCCTCGGGTGAGACCCCGGTCGTTTTCGACTGGGACTACCTCAACGTCGGCTACGGTGCCCAGCTTGAGGGCCAGCGCAACTGGAAGGTCGTCGTCTTCGACGGCACCGGGTACGCCGGCTACTACAATCAGGCCATTAACAAGGATGCACCGCACCCGGCAGCTGCGCGCCTGTGGCAAGAATTCCTCTACAGCGACGAGGTGCAGAACCTGTGGTTGGCCGGCGGAGCCCGTCCGGCCCGTGCTGAGGCCATGGCTGCGGCGGGAACGATCGACACGAAACTGTTCAATGCCCTGCCGAAGGCCCCGTCCGATACCGTCGTCCCGACCGGCGACCAGAGCGCGGCGGCCGCCACGCTCCTCGGTGAAAAGTGGGCGGCTGCTGTCCAGTAGGGTCCGTGAAAGGGCAGCGGCCTTCGGGCTGCTGCCCTTTGCGGCGTACATCCTGTTGTTCCTCGCGGTGCCGACGCTCATCGCGCTCGGGACCGGCTTTTTCGACAACACCGGCGCCTTCACCCTCTCCACCGTTGCCGCCCTCGGCAACCCGGTCGTGCTGACCACCTTCTTCAACTCGTTCTGGCTGTCCGCCCTCACTGCCGTCGTGGGCGCGGTCGTTGGAGCCCTGGCCTGTTACGCCCTGCTCGGCGTTCGCCCCGAGGGGCCGTTGCGCACCACGATTGATTCGCTTAGCGGTGTTCTGGCTCAGTTCGGCGGAGTTATGCTGGCGTTCGCGTTCGTCGCGACCATCGGCATCCAGGGCATGATCACGGTGTATCTGAAGGACACGTTCGGCTTCGACATCTTCGAAAACGGGGTCTGGCTGTATTCCACGGTCGGCCTGATTCTGCCCTACATCTACTTTCAGGTGCCGCTCATGATCATCACCTTCATGCCCGCGCTGCAGGCCCTGAAACCGCAATGGGCCGAGGCCAATGCCACCCTCGGCGGCACCGCCGGCAGCTACTGGCTTCGCATCGCCTTTCCGGTGCTCGCACCCAGTTTCATCGGCAGTCTGCTGCTGTTGTTCGCGAACGCTTTCTCGTCGTATGCCACAGCGGCCGCCCTGGTCAGCCAGGGTTCGCAGATTGTGCCGCTGCAGATTCGCGCAGCCCTGACCAGCGAGACCCTGCTCGGCCGCGAGAACCTGGCCGGCGCACTGGCCCTGGGCATGATCGTCGTCATGGCAGTCGTCATGGTCGGCTACTCGGCCCTGCAGTCGCGGGCTGCGAGGTGGCAGCAGTGAGCGCCGGTTTCACACTGACCGAGGGCGTCGCCCACGCGCCGACGCGTACCGTTCGTACCGTCATCCTGGGTCTGATCGGGTTGGTTTTCGCCATCCCAATCGTGGCCATGGTCGAATTCACGCTACGCGCCGGCCTGGTTGGTGGATACAACATCGACCGCTGGGTCGCCCTCTTCCAAAGCGGCTTCACCGGTGTTTACCGGCCCGTTCTGGTGGCCCTCGGCAACTCCGTCGCGCTCGCGATCGGCACCGTCGCGATCGTGCTTATCCTTCTGGTGCCGACGATGCTGCTCGTGCATATCCGCTTTCCCCGCCTGCGCCGCCTGATGGAATTCGTCTGTATCCTGCCGATCAGTATCCCCGCCATCGTGCTCGTCGTCGGCCTCGCTCCGGTCTACTCGGTCGTCGCGCGCTTGTTCGGCAGCGGGGTCTGGACTCTCGCTTTCGCCTACGGTGTGACGGTCCTGCCGTTCGCGTACCGGGCGATCCAGTCCAACCTCGACGGCGTCGACGTGACGACACTGACCGAGGCGGCGCGCACCCTCGGCGCCGGCTGGGGCAGCGTTCTGCTGCGGGTGCTCGTGCCCAACCTGCGCCGAGGCATCCTGGCCGGTGCGTTCATCGCCGTGGCCGTGGTGCTCGGCGAGTTCACCATCGCATCGCTGCTCAACCGGGTGAACCTGCAAACAGCGCTCGTCGTCGTCAGCAAAGTCGACCCGTACACCGCCGTCATCCTGTCGCTGCTCGCGCTCGCCTTTGCATTCGTGCTGCTGCTCGTGATTGGCCGCCTCGGCGCCCCGCGCAGTCACACACGCGCACCCCGCCGTCGCATCACCCTGAAAGGCACCGCATGATCGCCACCGAGTTGACCCACCACGATCGGGAGTCCCAGCCGGGAACCGTCGTCGAATTTTCGGGCGTCGTGAAAGAATTCGGCGGTCACCGTGCGCTCGACGGTTTTGATCTCACCCTGCATGCTGGTGAGTTCGTGGCACTACTCGGCCCCAGCGGTAGCGGAAAAACGACTGCGCTGCGTGTGCTGGCCGGCCTCGAAACAACGGATGCCGGCATCATCACCATCAACGGCACGGACGTGTCGGCACTGGCGACCAGCAAACGCGACATGGGCATGGTCTTTCAGTCGTATTCGCTCTTTCCTCATCTGAGTGCCGGCGAGAACGTTGAGTTCGGGCTGCGGATGCGCAAGGTCAAGGCGGGCCAGCGGCGCACGAAGGCGGCAGCCGCACTTGCCCTGGTCGGTCTCGAAGACCACTTCGATCGCTTCGCGCACCAGCTCTCGGGCGGCCAACAACAGCGCGTCGCACTCGCTCGCGCCCTGGTCACTGAGCCGCGGGTGTTGCTGCTCGACGAACCGCTGTCTGCCCTCGATGCCAAAGTGCGGGTGCAATTGCGCGAGGAGATTCGCAGAATTCAAACCGAGTTGGGCATAACGACCCTGTTCGTGACGCACGATCAGGACGAAGCCCTCGCCGTGGCCGATCGTGTTGCCGTCATGCGCGCCGGTGTTATTGAACAGGTCGGAACCCCGGAGAATCTCTACACCCGGCCGGCCACGCCGTTCATTGCCGATTTCGTCGGCCTCAGTAACCGGCTCTCCGGCATTGTGCGCGCCGGCCAGGCCGACGTTTATGGAGCACCACTGGCACTGATTGATCAGAGCCACCCAGACGGAGCGGTGCTGGTGTCGGTGCGCCCTGAAGACGTTGAATTTGCTTCGAGCGGTCTACCGGGTGTGGTTGTCTCGTCGAGCTTTCTTGGTTCACTGCGGCGCACCAGCGTGCGCCTGAACGATGGTGCGCTCGTGTTTCTGCAACACAGCGTGCGCGTGCACCCGAGCGTGGGAGAGCGGGTTCACCTCCGATTCAGCGGCGCGCCGGTGTCGGTTGAATCGGTTGAGACTGTCTCGGCCACGCCGCCGTTCTAGACTGAGCGGGTGAGTGAATCTACGGGCAATCCGGGCACGCGTGCGCAGCAACGTCTGCGCCATCTGCGTTCCGATGAGCGTGCACGCGCCGACGAAGCGGGTTCAGAGCTTGTCGTCACCCCGATTGAGGTGGTGACCCCGCCCCCCGAGCCCAATGGGGTTGACGAGAACCTGCCGGCCGGCATTCGCTTGGCCGCAGCCTGGTCCTGGCGGTTGATTGTGATTGCCGCAGCCATTGCCGTTTTGATCTTTCTCATCATTCAGCTTCGCCTTATTGTCATTCCGCTGCTCGTCGCCGTTCTCGTCTCTGCCCTACTCGTGCCACTCGTAGCTTTTCTGGTGCGCCATCGGTGGCCGAAAGGCCTCGCCGTCGCGTTCGCAATGGTCGGTACCCTCGTCGTCGTGGCCGGTCTGATCACGCTCGCCTCGACGCAGATCGCCGAGGGTACCGTCGGGTTGAGTAATCGGCTCGCCACGTCCTACGAGAACATCAAATCGTTCCTCGCAGCCTCGCCGCTGCAGCTCTCCGAGGCCGAGATCAGCACCTACCTTCGGGATGGTTGGCAGGCGCTGCAGAATGACAGTGCGGCGTTCATCAGCGGGGCGCTCTCGGTCGGCACGACCCTCGGCCACCTGGTGGCCGGACTATTGCTGGCGCTGTTCAGCCTGTTGTTTATTCTGATTGACGGTAAAACGATCTGGGCCTGGATCGTGCGCTTTTTTCCCAAGCGAGCCCGTGCTGCCGTTGATGGTGCCGGCGTGGCCGGCTGGACGACCCTCGGAAACTTTGCCAGGGTGCAGATTCTGGTGGCCTCGATCGACGCGGTCGGTATCGGTGTCGGTGCGGCACTGCTGGGCGTGCCGATGGCTATCCCGATCGGTATTTTGGTGTTTCTGGGCTCGTTCGTTCCCATTGTCGGTGCTGTCGCTACCGGGTCCGTCGCCATCATCATCGCCTTGATCTTCAACAATTGGGCCGTCGCTCTCGGTATGCTCGGCGTCGTGCTGCTCGTGCAGCAGGTTGAAGGACATGTCTTGCAGCCACTGATCATGGGAACGGCCGTCAAGGTGCATCCGCTCGCAGTTGTGCTCGTCGTGGCGGCGGGGGCGCTGCTCGCGGGAATTCCGGGGGCGCTGTTCGCCGTACCGGTGGCCGCAGTCGTGAACGCGATGACCAGTTATATTGCCGGTGGTATGTGGCGGTCGGGCTCGTCAACGGCGGTGCCGACGACCGGATCCGTGCTGTGGCAGACGGTGCCGCAGAGCCGACCGGGGTACCGACCAGCCGGCGCGCCAGAGCGGGCAACCCGGGTGCGCCCACGGAGCATTCGTACCACCCGAGACGGTTCCACGCGCAGTACCCCCTCAGATGTCAGCACACCTAGCGCCCCGCACAACATTTCGGAGAACTGAGACATGTCAGAGACCACGCTCGTCGCACCCACCCTTGCCGAATTTGAGGCTGCGCGCGCGGTCGTCGCCCACGTCGCTGACGTGACCCCGATGGAGAGCTCACGGTACCTCGCCGAAGTGCTGGGGGCACCGGTCTACCTCAAGTGTGAGAACCTGCAACGCACCGGGTCGTACAAGATCCGAGGCGCTTACAACCGCCTGTCCAAACTCACGGATTCGGAGAAAGCCCGCGGCGTCGTCGCGGCCTCTGCCGGTAACCATGCCCAAGGGGTGGCATTCGCCGCCCGCGAGCTGGGCATCAAAGCCACCATCTTTATGCCGGTCGGAGTCGCGCTGCCCAAACTGTCGGCCACGCGCGACTACGGCGCCGAGGTCATTCTGCGCGGCACGACCGTCACCGAACCTCTGCTCGCCGCCGCCGAATTTGCCCGCGAGACCGGCGCGATCCTTATCCCGCCCTTTGATCACGCGGATGTTGTCACCGGGCAGGGTACACTCGGCCTGGAAATTCTTGACCAGGTTCCCGATCTTGAAACGGTCATCGTTCCCATCGGGGGCGGTGGGCTGATCTCCGGTGTGGCCAGCGCGCTCAAGCAGCGCGCCGCCCGTGACGGACGCCACATCCGGGTGATCGGGGTGCAGGCCGAGAACGCTGCCGCTTACCCGCCCTCCCTTGAGGCCGGTGAGGCCGTGATGATCAGCATTCTTCCGACCATCTCCGATGGTATCGCCGTTGCCAAGCCGGGCCTGCTCAACTTTGAGATTGTGCGCGATGCCGTTGACGAGATCATCACCGTCACCGAAGATGACACCGCCCGCGCACTGCTCGTGCTGCTGGAACGCGCCAAGCTCGTCGTTGAACCGGCCGGGGCTGTGGCGGTCGCCGCCATTTTGGCCGGAAAGGTCACTCCAACCGGGCCGACCGTGGCCATCCTCTCGGGCGGCAATATTGACCCGCTATTGATGCAGCGTGTGATCAGCCACGGCCTCGCTGCGTCGGGGCGGTACCTCACGCTAAGAATCATGCTGCCGGACCGCCCCGGGCAGTTGGCCCGTATCTCCGAACTGCTCGCCGAAGCCACCGCGAACGTCATCGAGGTGCTACACACGCGTCACGGTGCGGGCTTGCGGATCACCGATGTCGAACTCGATGTCAGCGTTGAGACTCGAGGCCCGGAGCATCGTCAGCACGTGGTTGACACGCTGCGCGCGGCCGGTTACGACCCGCAGATCGACTAACCGCGGGCCATCAACGCCGTTCACCGGGAGGCTTAAGCGCCGGTGAACGTCTCCACACTGGAGATGTGCACGGTGATTTCCTTGCCGTTCGGCGTCGTGTAGCTCGTCTTCGCTCCGACCTTGAGGCCGATGATCGCCGCACCGAGCGGGCTCTGCTCGCTGAACACGTCGAGGTCACTGTTGGCGCCGATCTCGCGGCTGCCAATCAAAAAGCGGCTCTCGTCGCCAGCGATCGTGGCGGTGATGACCGTGCCGGGAACGACGATGCCGGTGCTCTCTGGAGCGTGGCCGACCTCAGCGGTGCGCAGCAGCACGGTGAGGGTGCGGATGCGCGCCTCCATCTTGCCCTGCTCTTCTTTCGCCGCGTGGTAGCCGGCGTTCTCCTTGAGGTCGCCCTCTTCCCGGGCGGATTCGATCTTCTTCGCGATATCGCCCCGGCCAAAGTTGCTCAGTGTTGCCAGTTCCTCTGTGAGGCGGTCGTGGGCCTCCTGAGTAAGCCAGGTGACCGTGGTGTCGGTTGCCACGAGTGAACTCCTTCATTACGCTCGAGCGCAGAAAGGCCCTGAGGCCGCGCGGATATAGCCGACGCCCGGGCGAATGCCGAGGCGAATACGTCAGTTTAGGTCAGCCAGCACTGGTAAATCAAACCCGTGTTGCTCAGGTTGGTGGTGCGTAAGATCTCTGTAAATGAGCGGTTGTAGAGCGTCGAGGGCGGCAGGTCGACGATCTTCCAGCCGACGACGGAATAGCTCTCATTGAGCGCCTGCACGGCACAGCTCGCGGTGCGGTTCACCGGAAGCGAAACCTCAAATGTGACGCTCACTGTGTGCTCATCGATGATCGTGTGCCCAATATTTCGTGCCTCGATTTGAGTGGATGCCCCGTCCAGCCCGGTCCACAGAACCCAGGCTCCGAGCACCAGAACGAAAATCCCGCCCAGCCCCCACAGGATTCGGCGGTCACGTCGTTTACGGTTACGTGTGCGCCCATAACGCGATTGAATCGCGGCGCTCTCGATGGGCGCCGGCGTCGCCGAGACGTCAGATTCGTCGAGACCGTACGGCTGCCGGCTCGGCTGAACTCCCGTGGGCGCGCTGTTTTCAGGCACTGATGATTTCACACTTTCGATGGAGCGATTAGGCTGGTATCTAGGTTATCTGGCCTAAGGTTATCCGGCATTCCTGAGGAGTATGGTGACGCTGCGATTGTTGGCTGTTCATGCCCATCCCGACGACGAATCGAGCAAGGGCGCGGCAACATACGCCTACTACCGCAGCCTGGGTGCTGAGGTGCTCGTTGTCAGCTGCACCGGTGGTGAGCGGGGCAGCATCCTGAATCAGGCCCTCACCGGCCACGCCATGGCTGAACGCGATTTAGCGGGCCTGCGCCGCCTCGAGATGCGAGGTGCGCAGGAGGCTCTCGGCGTGCAGCACCGCTGGCTCGGTTTCGAAGACTCCGGCATGAACGACGACAAGTCGGTGCCGCCGAACTCCTTCGCGGGTATTCCCCTGCAATATTCGGCCGAACCGCTCGTCACGATCATGCGCGAGTTTCGCCCCCAGGTTCTCATCACCTACGACGAAAACGGCGGCTACCCGCACCCCGACCATATTCGCTGTCACGAGGTCTCCCTCGAGGCGTTTCGCGCGGCCGCCGATCCCGACCGGTACCCGGATTTGGGCGCACCGTGGCAGATCGCCAAGGTGTACTACGACCGTATCTTCAACCTGGAGCGCATCGATGCGATGTACCTGGCGCTCAGCGTGAAGGAGCCGGATTCCCCGTTGTTGGAGCCGCTTGGCGAAGCCCGCGAGTGGATGAAGAAGTACCCCGCGCTAGCGACCACGCATGTTCCTGCCGGCGAGTTTCTGGAGGCGCGCGATGCGGCTCTTCTCTCGCACGCGAGCCAGGTTTCACCCGAGAGCAGCTTCTTCTTCTGGCCCAATGACCTCGTTCGTGAAGCGTGGCCCTATGAGGACTTTCAACTCGTCGAATCGAAAGTAGACACCAAAATGCCCGAATCCGATCTTTTCGCTGGAATTACGGACGACGAATGATCTCGTTGATCAGCGTCGTGCTCGCGGCCACGCCGACCCCCGCCCCGGATTTTGATCCGAATACCGTGACCCCCGGTGTTATCGGGTTCATCGTGGTCCTCTTGCTCGCGGTGGCGACCCTGTTGCTCGGTTTAGACGTCGTTCGTCGTATCCGTCGCACCACATACCGCGCCGAAATCAAGGAGCGGCTCGACGCCGAACTCGCGGCGCGCAACGATGACCCCAATACACCCCACACGCCAGGCGATAGGCCCGAATAGTCCCGCGCACTGCTACGGGTAGAGCGGGTGCGTGGCGATCAGGAGAATCGCCACGAAATGGCACAGGAATGCCACAACCGTCAGGGTGTGGAAGATCTCGTGAAATCCGAACACGCCCGGAATCGGGTTGGGCCTCTTCAACGCGTAAATGACCGCGCCGACCGTGTAGCAGAGCCCCCCAACCAGAATCAACGTCATCATGGCAGCGTTGGCGTGAAAGAAATCCACGATGAACAGGAGCGCGCCGTAGCCCAGCAGCAGGTAGAGCGGCACGTACAGCCAGCGCGGGGCGTGAATCCAGAACACCCGAAAGATGATGCCGAGGCCAGCTCCTCCCCACACCAGCCAGAGCAGCAGCGTGGCTTTCTCCGGCGGCAGCGCGAGCACGGTGATTGGCGTGTACGACCCGGCGATCAGTAGAAAAATATTGGCGTGGTCGATGCGCTTGAGAAGAATACGGGTGCGCGGCTGCCAGTTGAAGCGGTGGTACAGCGCCGAATTACCAAACAGCAGCATGGAGCTCAGCACGAACACGGCCGAGCTGATCTTGGCCGCCGACCCCTCGGCGACCAGGAGCAGCACGATGCCGGCCACGATTGTCACGGGAAAAGTTGCGGCGTGAATCCAACCGCGCCACGTCGGTTTGACGTCCTCCGGATGGGCGTCAGCAGCCTCGATCAGTGGCAGATTGGGGATGTCGTGCTCGGTGGCCATGATGCAAGGATACGACAGAGGGCGGCCCGTGTGCCCCGAACGCCCGCCTGAGTGGACTAGCGTAATTGTGTGCAGAAACCCCAAGTCCCCACAGCGCGCGGCCTCCTCTACAGGCTGTATCAGCGCCGCCTGCGGCGCGGACTCAAGCCGGAGCACCTTCCGCGCCACGTTGCCATGATCATTGACGGCAACCGGCGCTGGGCCCGGCAACTGGGATTTCAGACGGCCGCACACGGTCACCGCGCCGGCGCCGCCAAGATGCGCGAGTTTCTGGAGTGGTGTGACGACCTCGGAATTTCGGTGGTCACCCTGTACCTGCTCTCGGCCGACAATCTCACGCAACGTCCGAGTGATGAACTCGCCGACCTGATCGAGATCATCGCCGATCTCGCCGAAGAGCTCTCGCACTATCGCAATTGGCGAGTGCAGCAGGTGGGGTCGAAGGCCGGTCTGCCCCTGCCTCTCGTCGCAGCGCTTGACGCAGCGGATACTCGCACCAGCGACCATAAGGGTCTACACGTGAATCTCGCGGTGGGGTACGGCGGGCGCACCGAGATCACCGACGCGATGCGCAGCATCGTTGCCACCCATCACGCGCACGGCGGCACGCTGGAGGACCTCGCGGAGACCCTCACCCCCGAGCTGATCGGCCAGCACCTGTATACCGGTGGTCAGCCCGATCCCGACCTCGTTATTCGCACATCAGGCGAGCAGCGGCTGAGCGACTTCATGCTGTGGCAGAGCGCGCACAGCGAGTTCTATTTCGTCGAAGCCCTCGGACCCGACCTGCGTCAGATCGACTTTCTGCGTGCCCTGCGTGACTTCTCCCGCCGGCAGCGTCGGTTCGGGAGTTAGCCCTGCTCGACACCTCGCGGAGGATGTGGTTGACAACGAAAGGATCCGGGCATGAATTCACTCCTGAGCTTCACAGATGGCTTTCGTGAGGAGCCTGGCTACCTCGACTTCGGCCGGGTCGGACCACTCTCGGCGGCCGTCGTAGCTGAGACCCTCGGCCAGACAGAGGTGCTCTCTCGCGCCCGGTTCGGCAGCCTCGACCACCTCGTCGAACAGGACCTGCGGGCCCGCACCGCGGTATCCGAGCTCACCGGTTTCAGCCGCGATCAGATTGTGCTGCAGCCCAACACCAGCTCGGGCCTGATGCAGGCCATGTTCGGTCTGACCGGCAGCGTGCTCTTGTCTGCGGGGGACTTTCCCAGCGTTCCGTTCGCGGCTGTGCGGGCCGCTGAGGCCTTACACGTGGTCACCCCGCTCTGGTTACCGACCGAGCGCGGCCGCGTTACCCCCGGCCAGATCCGCGACCAGCTCACCCCGGCCGTCGCGGCCGTCGCGGTGTGTCTCGTCGATTCCCGCACGGGTTATCGCACCGACCTCGACGGCATTCGTCAGGTCATCGGCGATCGTCTGCTCATCGTCGACGCCATCCAGGGCTTCGGGGTCGTCGACGCCGCTTTTGAGGCAGCGGATGTCGTTGCCTCCGGGGGGCAAAAATGGACGCGCGCTGGCTGGGGCACCGGTTTTCTGGCCCTCAGCGAGCGCGCCCTTGAGCGGCTTGTGCCGGTGTTTTCCGGCTTCGTCGGCACCGACACCGACGACCCGTGGGACGAGGTCACTCCGCCCAGCCACGGCGCTCGGGCTTTTCGGGTGACCCATGGCGACGCTATCGCCCAGGCTCGGTTCGCGGCGGCCCTGGAAGAGACCGCTGATGTCGGAGTTGACGTCATTGCGTCCGCCATGAATGACAACGTCTCCCAGATCATCGAACTCCTTGACGAGTACGTCATCGACGTCGTCTCGCCGCGGGACGTGCGGGAACGTGCAGGCATCGTCGTTCTGGAGCCGCCGGCAGAGCTGCTCACGCTTCTCGTGGCCTGCCTGCATAACCATGGAATCACCGCGACCACTCGTGGTTCTACGGTGCGACTCTGCGTACACGCGGCCCTCGACCCCGACACGGTAACGATGCTGCGGGGTGCCCTCACCGCCTACGCTCTGGCCGCTCCCTACTGATTCGTTGGGGCGTGCACGGGGTCCCTGCCTCAACGCCAGATGAACGTCACATTTTGGTGGGCGTGTCGGGTTCCTTTTTGTCCGCGTTGGTCGTAGCGTCACTTGCATCAGGTACGGCACCTGATCGAGACGGCCATATAAGCACGGCTCGAGAATCGCTTGATGGCCAGCTCGCCTAGTGATCCGCGTCCTTGTGGCGCAGGGTGGGAGTGGTTATGACCGCTAATCGAACCGACCTCAACGCGACTGATCGGGTGGAAACATTCGTTTCGCAAAATGAGCGCACCTTTGTCTTGGACACCTCGGTGCTTCTGTCCGATCCGAAAGCGATTTTTCGCTTCGCCGAGCACGCTGTTGTGTTGCCCGTGGTGGTGATCAGCGAACTGGAATCCAAGCGCCACGACCCGGAGATCGGGTATTTCGCCCGGCAGGCGCTCCGCAACCTCGACGAGCTGCGACTCAAGCATGAGCGCCTCGATTTCCCGATTCCGGTCGGAGAGGGCGGCAGCCTGCGGGTGGAACTCAACCACTCCAATATGTCCGTGCTGCCGTCTGGCCTGCAACTAGGCGACAACGACTCGCGCATCCTCGCCGTGGCGCTCAACCTGGCCAACGAGGGAATGGCCGTGACCGTCGTCTCCAAAGACCTGCCGCTGCGGGTGAAGGCTGCGTCCCTCGGCCTCGCTGCCGATGAATACCGGCACGAGCTCGCCGTGGATTCCGGCTGGACCGGCATGGATGAGATCACCCTCAGCGCCGAGCAGATGAGCGTGCTCTATGACAAAGAGATGCTCGACTCCCGAACGGTGCAGGACATGCCGATCAACACCGGCCTGGTCATTCACTCCGACCGCGGGTCAGCCCTCGGTCGGGTGACCAGGCGGGGCACTCTCAAGCTCGTGCGCGGTGACCGTGACGTCTTCGGATTGCACGGCCGGTCCGCCGAGCAGCGACTGGCCATTGACCTGCTGCTCGATCCGGAGATCGGCATTCTCTCGCTCGGTGGGCGGGCCGGAACCGGAAAATCTGCGCTGGCCCTGTGTGCGGGCCTGGAAGCAGTTCTAGAACGCCAGCAGTACCGCAAGATCATGGTGTTCCGGCCCCTCTACGCGGTCGGCGGGCAAGACCTCGGTTTTCTGCCCGGCGACCAGGGCGAAAAAATGGGGCCGTGGGCCCAGGCGGTCTTTGACACCCTCGGCGCGATCGTGTCGGAAAACGTGGTCGAAGAAGTGATCGAGCGCGGCATCCTCGAGGTGCTCCCGCTCACTCATATTCGCGGCCGGTCCCTGCACGATGCCTTCGTGATTGTCGACGAGGCGCAGTCGCTGGAACGCAACGTGCTGCTGACCGTGCTGAGCCGCATCGGTCAGAACTCGCGGGTGGTGCTCACCCACGACGTCGCCCAGCGCGACAACCTGCGGGTCGGCCGTTTCGACGGCGTGGCCAGCGTCATCGAAACGCTGAAGGGGCATCCGCTGTTTGCGCATATGACCCTGACCCGTTCGGAGCGGAGTGCGATTGCGGCGCTCGTGACGGAGATGTTGGAGGGTAACGAGGTTATCTAGCCGGTTGGGAGAGCGGATGCCTGGTGGGTCTGCGAGCTGGATCGCCGCGGAGACGGGTCATCTGCTCCTCAGCTCAGACATCGACGATTCCCAGGGTAGCTCCGAGAAAAGCGTTCGGAGCTACCCTGATAATCGCCGAAACTCGACACCCCGCAGACAACCCGTCTTCGCGGCTCGTGACCGAGGCCGCCCCGGCTCGTATCGTACCGAGGCGGGGATGCCCGTGGAAACAAGCAGCGAGTGTTGCCGTCGCCCCGGTGGGGTTACGGCAACACTCGCTGCGTTTACGGGTGGTGCTGGTTACTTCTGTTGGGGGGGACGCGTCATGCTGAGCACGTCAAGGGCGGTGTCGAGCTCGGCGAGGGTGAGATCTCCGCGTTCGACGTGGCCGAGAGCGATGACCGCTTCACGCACGGTGAGGCCCTCGGCGACGGCCTTTTTCGCCACCTTGGCGGCGGCCTCGTAGCCGATGACCCGGTTGAGCGGGGTGACGATGGAGGGTGACTTTTCGGCCAGGGCACGAGCGTGCTCGAGGTTGGCAACTAGGCCGTCGACGGTCTTGTCGGCGAGTACACGGGTCGCGTTGGACAGCAAGCGGATCGACTCAAGCAGGGCGGTTCCCATGACCGGGATGCCGACGTTGAGCTCGAACGAACCCGAAGCGCCGGACCAGGCGATCGTGGCATCGTTGCCGATGACGCGCGAGCAGACCATGAGCACGGCCTCCGGAATGACCGGGTTGACCTTTCCGGGCATGATCGACGAGCCGGGCTGCAGGTCGGGAATGTTCAGTTCGCCGAAACCGGTGTTGGGGCCTGATCCCATCCAGCGCAGGTCGTTGTTGATCTTGGTCAGGGAGACAGCGATGGTGCGCAAGGCGCCGGAGGCGTCGACAAGGCCGTCACGGTTGGCCTGAGCTTCGAAGTGGTCGCGGGCTTCGGTGATCGGCAGTTCGGTTTCGGACACGAGCAATTCGATGACGAGCTGCGGAAAGCCATACGGGGTGTTGATGCCGGTGCCGACCGCGGTGCCGCCGAGCGGAACCTCCGCGACGCGGGGGAGTGCCGTGCGGATGCGCTCGATGCCGAGGCGCATCTGGCGGGCATAGCCGCCAAACTCCTGGCCGAGGGTGACCGGGGTGGCGTCCATCAGGTGGGTGCGTCCGGCCTTGACGGCCTCTTTCCAGAGTTCCGCCTTGGCCTCAAACGAGACGGCGAGGTGGTCGAGCGAGGGGATGAGTTCGTCGATCAGGGCGCTCGTGACGGCGATGTGCACTGAGGTGGGGAACACATCGTTAGAGGACTGGCTGGCGTTGACGTGGTCGTTGGGGTGCACCGGGCGGCCGAGGGCGCGGGTCGCGAGGGTCGCGATGACCTCGTTCATATTCATGTTCGAGGAGGTACCGCTGCCGGTCTGGTAGACGTCGATGGGAAACTCGGTGTCGTACTGGCCGGTGATGACCTCATCTGCGGCTGCAGCGATTGCGTTGGCGATGTCCCGGTCGAGCACGCCGAGTTGGGCGTTGGCGAGTGCCGCTGACTTCTTGATGCGGGCGAGTGCCGCGATCTGCGCAGACTCGAGGGTGGAGCCCGAGATCGGGAAGTTCTCCACGGCTCGCTGCGTCTGGGCACCGTAGAGTGCGTGCGTTGGAACACGGACCTCACCCATCGTGTCGTGTTCGATCCGGTAACCGGCGTTTGCGGAGGTGTCCACCACTATGTGCATTCCCTTTCGGTGCTGTATGAGAGTCGTACTGTGCGCAACGGGTGCGCCGGAGGGCTAAATAACGCCCACCTTGATATGAGGATCGGCATGTCCTTCGCGCAGAACGTAGTTCGCACCGACGATAGCCAATGTACCTTCTGCGAGGGCGGCGGTGATCACCTCGGACTGCTCCAGCAGGTCGGTAATCGTGTGCTTGAGGTGTTCTCGGCCCACCGTGCCCGCGTCTACCCGAGACGAATCTACGAAAGCGGATGCTGTCACCCCGCTCACCAGACGAACCGCCGGCACGATCCTTTCGATCACGTTTGCGATGTGGGCTGGCAGAGCCGGGGCATCCTTGGTCTGAGAATCGATGGCGGCGCGCACGGCACCACACTCGTCGTGACCGAGCACAAGAATCAGCGGAACATGCAGCACGGCAACGGCATATTCGAGTGAACCCAGCACGGATTCCGAAATGATCTGGCCGGCGTTACGTACGACGAACAGATCGCCGAGGCCCTGGTCGAAGATGATCTCGGCGGCTAGGCGCGAATCACTGCAGCCGAACAGGGCGGCGTGCGGGGTCTGCTGACCGAGGAGCTCGGCGCGACGGTCGACGTCTTGCCGGTGCCGCGGGGTGCCGGTGACAAAACGCACGTTCCCCTCGCGCATTTCGTTCCAGGCCTCGGCCGGAGTCGGGTTATCCGTTGTTGCACTGTTCATTCGGCTGCGTTCTGAGTCACGTTGGCGGCCAACGCTGTGGCGAGGGTCTCGAAGTCGTCGGTGGGCGCGGTGCCGATGAGCACGTAGGTGCTCGTGCCGGAGGTCGTCACGAGGGCGTACTCAAAATTTCCCCGATCGGCGGCGGCCGCACTGTTGCGGTAGACATCCCAGGTCACGCCGGCAATGTTGGCCGTATCGACAACGGGCGCGTCGGGCAGTTTCTGGGCGAGCCAGGTGGGGTTGGCGTCGAAGGCCTGGGTGAATCCGATGAATTGGTTGTCGGGTGTGATCAGGCCGATGTACCAGGACGGAACCTGACCGTTGCCACCGGCTTGCCACTCGGCGTCGTTGGCGCTCCACCCATCCGGCAGTTCCGGGGCGGCGAGGGCATGGTCGACGACCGGCTGTAGTTGGGCGGCGACGCTCGCATAGTCAACGTCTCGGTTGATCGGGTTATCGTTGCGCGGCACCAGAAGTACGAGCACGAGAACGGCGCCCACGGTCACGAGCAGCGAAAGCACCAGATTGTTGACGGTCTTATGCGACCGGTACTTACGCGAATTTTCGGCGAGCCTATCTGCGGTCTCCTGCGGGGTCTCCGGCCGGCCCAGTTCCGCGACGATGCGCGGTGGCTTGGTGGTGCGGCTCATCTGGCGGGTGTGCCGTCGGCGCTGCTGTCGCCCGTGCCGGCGTCGGCGGTGGCGGTGGCGGCCAGACGGGCGGCATCGAGCCGGGCCTTGGCGCCGATCAGCCATTCCTCGCAACGGCGGGCGAGGGCTTCGCCGCGTTCCCAGAGTGCGAGCGATTGCTCCAGGGTGCTCGATCCCTGCTCGAGCTCGTTCACGACGCGAACAAGCTCGTCGCGGGCCTGTTCGTAGCTGAGATCACTGATGGCGGGGGCAGACGAGGTCATGGCATCCATTCTAATTATTTCGACGCGTTGGTGGACGCGTTGGTGGACGCGGTGGCAAGCGCGGTGGCGTTCGCGGTGGCGGGCACCGTTCCACTGGCCAGGGTGAGTAATAGCTCGGTGCCGGCCGGGGCGTCGTCGGCGCGGCGGAGCACCTGACCGCCGGGAAGCTGGGCGATGGCATAGCCGCGATCGAGGGTGCCCTGGGGTGACAGGGCGCGCAGCTGAGACCGCAGTTCCACCACGGTGGCCCCGGCGCGCTCGAGAATGCGCTCGGTAAGTTCGGCGCCGCGGGCAACGTAACGGGTGAGGTCTTCGCTGCGGGAGTCAATGATCCAGCGCGGGTCGACGAGCGCCGGTCGGCTGCGCAGCTGAGAGATGCGGTCGATTTCCGACGAGAGGATGCCGGTGAGCCGGCTGCTGAGACGCGCCCGGGCCTGCTGCACCCGGTTCAGCTCGTCACTGACATCGGGCACGACGCGCTTGGCGGCATCCGTCGGGGTAGACGCCCGCAGGTCGGCCACTTCGTCGAGCAGCGGACGATCGGCCTCGTGCCCTATGGCGCTCACCAGCGGGGTCAGGCAGGCGGCTGCGGCGCGCACAAGGCCCTCATCGCTGAACGTGAGCAGGTTCTGAAAGTCGCCGCCGCCGCGGGCGACAATAATCACATCGACCTCCGGGTCGGCGTCGAGCCGCGCGATTGCGCTCGTGACCTCGCCGACAGCGCGATCGCCCTGCACGGCTGCGTGCGCGACCCGAAAGTTCACGGCCGGCCAGCGCAGCTGTGCGTTGCGAATGACGTCTTTTTCGGCGTCGGAGTCTTTTCCCGTCACGAGGCCAATGCAGTGCGGCAGAAATGGAAGACGCTTCTTTCGTGCGGCATCGAACAGGCCTTCGCTCGCGAGCTGTTTGCGCAGCCGTTCGAGCCGTTCGAGCAGGTCGCCCAGCCCGACGTGGCGCATTTCGAAAGCCTGCATGGTGAGGGTGCCACCCTTGACCCAGAAGTTGGGCTTCACCAACACGACGACCCGATCGCCGGCCTTAAAATCAGCGGTGAGTTTGGCGCGCACCGACGACCAGATCGTGAAACTCACGGTGGCGTCTTCGGTGAGGTCTTTGAGTTTGCCGTAGACGTTGCCGCCGCTCGCACCCCACTGGGTGATCTCGCCCTCGACCCATACCGTGCCGAGGCGTTCGATGTAACCGTGAATCTTGTTGGAGAGCAGCGCGACCGGCCACGGTGTTTCGACGGTGGCGGGGGCATCCGTCATTTGATGATCCGTGGCCGTGCGGTCGTCCGTGACAGTGTGCTGGCGTGGGGCACAGGGGGGTCCTCCCAGAGTTCTTCGGTCGTGCGTGCGTAGACTGAGGCCGTGAACACCAGCATGCAAACGAACATTGCGCCAGCTAAGAGCGCACCGCCCGTTATTGGCTTGGGCATGCCGCGCATTCCGAGTGCTCGCAACAGGCTTAAGGATACCCCGGTGGTCGGACATAAGCGGGTGCTGCTCGCCGCCCCGCGCGGTTACTGCGCCGGCGTCGACCGCGCGGTTATCGCCGTGGAGAAGGCGCTTGAGCACTACGGCGCCCCCGTCTACGTGCGCAAGCAGATCGTGCACAACATCCACGTGGTCTCTGAGCTTGAGAATTTGGGAGCCATCTTCGTAGAGGAGGTCGACGAGGTGCCGCACGGCGCGCACATCGTCTTCAGCGCCCATGGCGTCTCGCCAGCCGTCGTCAGTGCTGCCGCTGAGCGTGGTCTGCAAGCCATTGACGCGACCTGCCCGCTGGTGACCAAGGTGCACCGCGAAGCCGTGCGTTTCGCCCGTGATGACTTTCAGATTCTGCTAATCGGCCACGAAGGCCACGAGGAGGTCGAGGGCACCGCCGGTGAGGCTCCCGAACACACCACGCTCGTCGGTAGCCCGGACGAAGCCGACACGGTTGTTGTGCGCGATCCCGACCGGGTTGTTTGGTTGTCGCAGACCACGTTGAGCGTCGACGAGACCATGGAGACCGTGCGCCGGTTGCGCACTCGGTTCCCGAACTTGCAAGATCCGCCGAGCGACGACATCTGCTACGCCACCCAGAACCGTCAGGTCGCCATTAAGAAGGTTGCCCGCGACTCGGATGTGGTGATTGTCGTTGGCTCCTCCAACTCCTCCAACTCCGTGCGGCTGGTCGAGGTGGCCCTGGAATACGGCGCGAAAGCGGCGTACCGCGTCGACTTCGCGAGCGAGGTCAAGCAGGAATGGCTCGATAACGCGGCGACCGTCGGAGTGACGAGCGGGGCATCCGTTCCCGAGGAACTCGTCGACGAACTGCTCTCCGCCCTCGCCGATGCCGGCTATGCCGACGTCGAACTCGTCAAGACCGCCGAGGAAGACCTGATCTTCTCCCTGCCCAAGGAACTGCGCAAAGACCTTTCGGGCGATACGGATGCCCGCGCGTTCGGCGGTCGCGCCGCCCCGACTGCCGAGTAGGCGGCCGAGGAGGCGGGCCAGCCGCTGGCGCGGCTACTGGCGGCCGAGAAACTCGATGAGGGTCGGGTCGATGAACAGCGCTGCCATGGTAAAAGCGAACAGCACCACGAGCGATACGGCACCACCGACGATGGGCACGAAAAACGCACGTCGGCGCCGCACGAGGAGCCGCACCGATACTGCTGTTGCGGCCAGCCAGACGAACACCAGCGTGATGGCCCCTACCGTCGTAATGGTGGCGATAGACGGTGCTGGAGTGAAGGTACCCAGACCCTGTTGGGTATAAAAAATCTGCATGGCGACGGGGAACCCACCCAACGAGAAGACGCCGTACACCGTGGCGAGCAGGCCGAAGATCAGCAGCCCGATGGTCCACGGACGGTCCCAGCCTGGAACGGTGCGCGGTGCCGGAGTGGGCGAGACGGCCGGGGTACTGGCGTGCGGGGGCGCGCCAGTTCCCGCCCCAACGATGGGGGCGGGAACGGGGTCACCCCGGTCCTTTTCTTCCGGCGGCTGCCATTTCCAGCCCTCAGGGGCGAGTTCGCCGAACTGGGGGCGGGGGCGGGGGTCCTTCGCTGCGGGTGGAACGGAGTCCGGGTTCTCTGACATTGCTCTAACTGTTTGAGTGCCCGGCGGAGCCGAGCTGGCGAGTGGAATCAACGACGCGGGCGGCCATGGCCGACTCGGCCACCTTGCCCCACGCGCGCGGGTCGTACACTTTCTTGTTGCCAACCTCGCCGTCGACCTTGATCACGCTGTCGTAGTTCTTGAGCATGTAGTCGGCGATCGAACGGGTGAAGGCGTACTGGGTATCGGTGTCAATGTTCATCTTGATGACACCGTTGGCGACGGCCTCGACGATTTCGGCATCGGTTGAGCCGGAACCACCGTGGAAGACCAGGTCGAGCGGCAGTGCTGCGAGCCCGAACTTGGCCGAGAGACCGGTCTGGATCTCCTTGAGCAGCTCGGGACGCAGCTTCACGTTTCCGGGCTTGTAGACGCCGTGCACGTTGCCGAAGGTGAGGGCAGCCATGTATCGGCCCTGTTCACCGTGGCCGAGAGCTTCGATCATTTTGATCGCGTCATCGAGAGTCGTGTAGAGGTTCTCGTTGACGTCGGCCTGAACGCCGTCTTCTTCGCCACCGACGGCGCCGATTTCAACTTCGAGAATGGCGTTGATCGCCCGGGTGCGCTTCAGAATGTCTGTGGCGATCTCGAGGTTCTTGTCGAGCGCAATGGCCGAACCGTCCCACATGTGCGACTGGAAGATGGGGTTGCCGCCATCGGCCACCGCCGACTCCGAAGCTTCGATGAGCGGAATGACGAAGTCACCCAGTGCGGCCTCGGGGCAGTGGTCGGTGTGCAGCGCGACGGTGATCGGGTAGTTGTCGGCGACCGAGTGGACGAAGCGGGCGAAGGCGAGCGCGCCGGAGGCACGGTTCTTCACGGTGTGGCCGGCGAAGTAGTCGGCACCTCCGGTGGTGACCTGAATGATGCCGTCGGAACCGGCTTCGGTGAGGCCCTGCAGAACGGCATTGATGGTCTGTGACGACGACACGTTGAAGGCCGGATAGGCGAACCCGCCCGTCTTGGCTTTGTCGAGCATGGCGGCGTATTGGTCGGGGGTTGCGATGGGCATTGCTTCTCCTCGAAAGTGTGTGGGGTTGTGTCCCGAGTCTAGCTACGCCCGCCTTCCCATGGTCCGTCGCGATAGGGTGACTCGGGCGGACACTCCGCGCGACCCGCCGCGCATCCGTCGTTATTGAAGTCGAACTAACGTCCGGGAGGACCTTTTGAACAGCACCGAAACCGCCACTCTGTTTCAACACCCCGACCGTAACCTCGCCATGGAGCTCGTGCGTGCCACCGAGGCCGCAGCCATCCGCGCCGTACCGTTTATCGGTCGCGGCGACAAGAATGCCGCCGACAAGGCAGCCGTAGACGCGATGCGCGCCTTCCTCGGCACCGTCAACTTCGATGGACTCATCGTCATTGGTGAGGGCGAGAAAGACGAAGCCCCTATGCTGTTCAACGGCGAGCACGTCGGCAATGGCCGCGGCCCCGCCTGCGATATCGCCGTTGACCCCATCGACGGTACGAGCCTCACCGCCGCCGGTCGGCAGAACGCAGTGTCTGTCATCGCAGTGTCGGACCGCGGCACCATGCTCGATGCCTCGTCAATTTTCTATATGGACAAGATCGTCACCGGCGCGGCCGGTCGCGGAGTCGTCAGCCTTGACCAGTCGATCGCCGAGAACATCCGAGACCTGGCTCAGGCCATGAACAAGCCGGTCGGTGAAATGACCATCGCCGTTCTCGACCGCCCCCGCCACGCGGGCCTGATCGACGCGATTCGCAGCGCCGGCGCCGGAACCCGCCTCATGCTCGACGGCGACGTAGCGGGCGGCATCAATGCCGCCCGCTACGAGACCCGCATTGACATGTGCGTCGGCATTGGTGGAAGCCCGGAAGGTATCACCACGGCGTGCGCGCTCAAGGCGCTGGGCGGGTACATGCAGGGACGGCTCGCCCCGAAGGATGACGCCGAGCGCGCTCGTGGCGTTGCGGCCGGGCTCGACATCGACAAGCTGCTCGAGATCGACGACATGGTCAGCGGAGATAACACGTTCTTCGTGGCGACCGGTGTGACCGATGGTGGACTCGTGGACGGCGTGCGGCGCAAGGGCCCGATGATCCGCACTGAAAGCATCGTGCTGCGCTCGCGTTCGGGCACAGCCCGCCGTGTTATCGCCGAGCATCTCGCCGAGAAGTGGCTGTAGGCGCTTCGATCAACCGTTAGATCTTCACCGAAACTGCACGACTCGGGCCTGTTCAATCAGGCTCGAGTGGTGCAGTTTCTTCACGGGTACGGCGCACTAGACGCGCGCCTCGGAGGTGGAGTGCTCAAGGTCGGTCAGCCCCATTTCGGCATCATCCAACTCAGATGCGTCAAACTCGGCTGACGGCAGGGTGGATGCCGGTGCTTCCAGCTCGGGAGCGGTCAGTTTGCGAGGTGAATCGTGAATAATCGCTGGTTCGGTCAGCAGGCCGATTTTCGTTTGGTCGATCCCGGGAAATTGTCGGGCGGTCACGAGAACGCGGGACTCCAGCGAATTGGCGAACTTGTTGTAGCTGTCCACGGTTCGTTCCAGCGCCTTGCGCAGCGACTCGGCGTGGCCGGAGAGCGCACCGAGCCGCTGGTACAGGGCATTGCCGAGGTCGAAGAGTTTTTGCGCCTCATCGGTGACGGCCTGCTGCTGCCAGGTGAAGGCGACCGTTTTGAGCACCGCCCACAGGTTCACCGGCGAGGCCAGCGCCACGCGCTTGCTGAATGAGTAGTCGAGAATCGACGGATCCGCTTCGAGTGCTGCCGAGAGCAGCGATTCGCTCGGTATGAATGCGATCACGAACTCCGGGCTGGCATCGAACCCTTCCCAGTAGGTCTTCTTGGCGAGGGCGTCGATGTGGGCGCGCACGGCCTTCACATGCTTGTCGATCAGCACCTTGCGACGGGCTCCCTCCTCGCCGGTGGCGGTGTAGGGAATGGTGCTCGCCTCGATGTAGTGCTCAAGCGGAACCTTGGCGTCGATCGCGATGGACTTCTTTCCGGGCAAACGCACGACCATGTCCGGTCGGCCGAGCCCGGCATCCGTTGTGATGTTGGTTTGCGTGTCGAAGTCCACGTATTGGGCCAGGCCAGCGGCTTCGACCACGCGCCGCAGCTGGGTCTCGCCCCAGACTCCACGTGTGCTGTTGGAACGCAGTGCGCTCGCGAGGGATTCGGTGGTCACTCGCAGCTGCTGGTCAGCAATCTGGGCCTGCTTGAGCTGCTCCGAGAGCGACCCGTACTGTTCGCTGCGCTGGGTCTCCAGTTCGGTGACCTTCTCCTGCATGGTTCGGAGGGTTTCTCGCACCGGACTGAGGGCCTCCAGCACCAGATGCTCGCGTTTCTCCCGCTCTGACTGCAGCTGGTGCTCGGAACGCTGCCGTTCGACGGTCTCACGCGCTGAGGCCCGGTCATGATCAATTTGTGCGGTGAGGCCATCAACCGTGGCGAGGGCGGCCGACAGCTCACTCTGCAGGGCACCGCGCACCGTCGCCTCGCTTGCACGTGCCTCAGCGAGGGCTACCTGATGACGGGCCTCGAGCACGGCGGGATCGACCGCCCCGGTGCCGTTTTCGCCCGCGCGGCGGCGTTGCAGCGCTACCACGGTCAACAGGGCGCCTAAAACGGCGCCTACGACGAGACCAACGAGCAAACTCAGCAGTGGATCCATGCTTTCAGTCTGCCAGCGCCCACCGACATCGCCGGAATGACACTCGGATCAGGCGAATTGCTGGCGTGGATCTGCCTAGTTGAGCGCCATTGGCCCGTGTGTTGCGGCGTGCTCCTTGGTGGCGACCGGGCCAATTACGCCGACTTTCACCCGGGTCACGTGGGCAAGCTGCTCGAGCGTGTCGGCCTCGTGGCGCTGGGCCGCGTGAATCATGATCGCTGCGCACGCCTCGGCGTCGGCGAGCGCATTGTGGTGCGAGAAGTCCTCAAAACCAGCAGCCATGGCTGCCACCGGCAGTCGATACGACTCCAGGTGATAGGTGCGGCGAGCGACCTGCAGGCTGCACACGTAGCGAAAATCGGGCACCGACTGTCCGGTCACCAGAGACGCCGTCTTGATCACGCCGAGGTCGAAACCGGCATTGTGCGCGACAAGGTCGTCGCCGTCGACGAAGGCGACCAGTCGGGGAAGTTGCTCGGCCCAGGTCGCCGCACCCACAACATCCGCTGCGCTAATGCCATGAATACGCGTGTTCCACTCGAGGAAGGCGTCGTGGCCGGGCGGTGGTTGAATCAGCCAGTAGGCCGAGTCGACGACCACTCCGTCACGCACTTTCACCATACCGACCGAGCAGGCCGACGCGCCTGAGGAGTTGGCGGTTTCGAAATCGATCGCGGTGAAATTCAGCACGCTTTATGTTCTCATGGGCCACCGACAGAGCCAGCGTCGACGTGGCCGGTAGAATAGTCTCTCGTGGCTCTTACTATTGCAATCGTCGGACTGCCCAATGTTGGCAAGTCCACCCTCTTCAACGCCCTGACCAAGAACAACGTGCTCGCAGCGAACTACCCGTTCGCAACGATCGAGCCCAACGTGGGAATCGTGAACCTTCCCGATTCGCGCCTGGCCGCACTGGCAACCATCTACGGCAGCAAGGCTCTGTTGCCCGCGCCGGTGTCGTTCGTCGACATCGCCGGTATCGTGCGTGGCGCGAGCGAGGGCGAGGGGCTCGGCAAC
>JBBRBV010000021.1:0-41744 GCA_038205545.1 Actinomycetales bacterium | reverse complement strand
CCCTCTGTTGGCTTGCCCCACCGCCCCCCAAACGGTTCTTTCAGCTCGACCGACGGTTCTTTCAGCTCGACCGACGGTTCTTTCAGCTCGACCGACGGTTCTTTCAGCTCGACCGACGGTTCTTTCAGCTCGACCGACGGTTTTTTCAGAGCGACCAACGGTTTTTTCAGAGCGACCAACGCTCTGCGCCTAGGGTTGGGGCATGACTTCAGCGCTGCGGCCCCTCAACGAACGTGTCACCGCGCCCGCTCACCTCGACTTGCCCGTGCACCCCGACGTAGCACTGTGGCGGCCGGCGACAGTCGATGACGTCGATGGCATCTGGGGGCTGCGGCAGGCCATGGGCAGTGTGGACCACCCCAACTACCTCACCGCTCGCGGTGCCATTGCCGCCGACTTTGGCTACTCGCACTTTCACGCCGAGGTCGACTCGATTGTGGGGTTGGACGGTGCCGGGCGCATCGTCGCGAACGGTATGGTCATGTTTCCGCCACGGCAGGTGACGCTCGTGCGCTCGATCCCGATCGGTGGCGTTCACCCCGACCTGCGCGGGCGCGGCGTGGGCCGAGTGCTGCTGGACTGGCAGCTCGGTCGTGCGCGGCAGCAGCTGGCCAGCTCGGACAAGACGCTGCCCGGCTGGGTGTTCGCGTACGCCGACGAACGGTCTCCGCGCACCGCTCGCCTGTTCGCCGCGGCGGGAATGGCGCTCACCCGGTACTTCCTCACGCTGGAGCGAGCCCTGGACGCGCCCGTGCGATGGATCGAGCCGGCGGACGGCATCCGCATTGCGCAGTATCGGCCAGAAGACTCCGCCGCCGTTCACGCGGCCCGTGACGAGGCCTTTCTGGATCACTGGGCCAGTCAGCCGATGAGCGATGAGAACTGGGCTGCCTTTGTCGGGGGGCGGTGGTTTCGCGCGGACCTCTCCTTCGTGGCGTTCGGTACAGACGAGACCGGAACCGAACGGGTGGTCGGCTTCGTGCTGTCGACGGCGAACGAAAATGTCTGGACCACGCAGGGTTTCACCGGCAGCTATATCGACCTGGTCGGTGTGCTCAGCTCGTGGCGCGGTCGCCATATTGCCCAATCACTCCTCGCCGCCCAGCTGGCAGCGGGACAAGCCCTCGGCCACGAGCGAGTGACTCTCGCGGTTGACTCGGACAGCCCCACCGGGGCGCTCGGACTGTATACCGGGATGGGCTTCGTGCCCACCCATCGCAAGCTGGCCTATACGCTGCAGTACTAGCGTCGGTCAGCGTCTACATGCCGGGCGGCGACGACATAAACCGGTGCAGCGGGTGACGTGCTCTAGCCCCGTTCGGGGCCGGGTGGATAGGCTCAAAGCATGACCGATCACACGAGTCCACTCTCGGCGCGCGTGATGGCGCCCGCTCAGCTGCCCCTTCCCGAGCACGCCGACATTGCACGGTGGCGGGCCGCGACAGCCGCCGATATCGATGCCCTGTGGGAGCTCGAGAAAGCCATCGGCGTGGCCGACCACCCCAATTACGTTCCAGAGCGGGAGGACATCAGCGTTGTGTTCGACTTCTCCTTCGTCGACGTCGCCAGCGACACCCTGGTCGGCCTGGATGCCGATGGCCGCATGGTCGCCTACGGGCTCGTGGTGCTCCAGCCGGGGCAGCAGACCCTGGTCAAATCCAACCTGGGTGGGGGAGTGCTGCCCGAGATGCGCGGCAGGGGCATCGGTCGCGAACTGTTGAATTGGCAGATTGCCCGAGCCCGACAGCAGCTGGCGACCTCTGACAAGGAGTTGCCCGGCTGGATCATGGCGTCGTGTGATGAGCGGGCTCCGCAAAACAGCCGCCTCTACGAACGGGCCGGTCTGCTCTGCACCCGATACTTTCTGTCGCTGGACCGCCGACTCTCTGAACCGATTCGTGAGGTCCCGCTGGCCGACGGCATCCGCGTGGCCGGATATACGCCCGACCTGTCGGCCGCAGTGCACGCGGCGCGGGATTTGTCCTTCATGGACCACTGGTCGAGTCAGGCGATCCCCGAGGAAAGCTGGAACGCGTACGTCACGGGCCCCTCGTTCGTCGACGAGCTCTCGTTCGTCGCGCTCGGAACAGTACCCGACGGCAGCGAGCATGTCGTCGGTTTTGTCCTGTCGAGCGTCAACGAAGCAGACTGGGCAGCGGCCGGCTACCGCAGCAGCTACATCGGCCTGGTCGGCGTGCTAGGCGCCTGGCGGGGCCGCCATATCGCGCAGGCGCTATTGGCCGCTCAGCTGGCCGCTAGCCGCGCTGCCGGGCACGAGCGGGCCACCCTCGACGTGGATTCGGCGAGCCCGACCGGCGCGCTCGATCTGTACACGGGGATGGGTTTCTTCCCCACGAACCGCGAGCTCGCCTACGTGCTCGAGTTCTGACGTCTTCAGCGGTATGGCGTTGAGCGCGGGGCGTCGGGACCCTGCATCAGCCAGGTGTTGTCGGGCAGCGGCGGTACGGCCGCAAGACGCTTGAGCGCCGCCTGTACCTCGTCGGCGTAGAGCTGGCCGCCGGTCGGGCCCGGATGCACGCGATCGCCGGCCAGGAGGTCTAGCTGACCGGCGATGATGTCGTGCCAGTTCGCGAGCTCGACCCGACGGTTGCCCGTAGCGAGCTCGGCAAGCGTGGCATTGACGTCGTCGGTCCAATCGCGCTCGGCATAGGCGGTGACCAGCACAAGCTGGCGGTCGGGCCCAAGAATGTTTAAAATGCCACCGAGCTCGTCGGCGGCTATCGGTCCATTGGTGCCGAGTCCGATCACGACAACCGGCTGCAACTGGCCGGCCGCCTTCAGCGCCAGCATGATGTCGTCTGCGGAATACATGCCCCGCGAGACCGAGGCATCCACCGTTATGCCCGGGAAGGTGGCCTGCAATTCCGGCGCCGAGGCCAGCATGACCGAATCGCCGATTGCGGTGATCGGACCGTTGACGAGGTTCGAACTCTTCGGCCCCTGGCGAGCCGCCTCGGCGGCCGCGGCCTGCGCGGCGGCACGCGCCGCAGCATCCATTGCCCGCTGGCCGCGTTCGATGCGCTGCTGTGCCGAAGTCTGCGCGGGCGCGGCAACGACGGCGGCCGTCGTACCGCCTGCCAACAGCAGCGACAGGGCGGCCGTTGCCGCTACCAACCGCCGGCCCCGGGCGGGGCCGTTCCACAGCACACCGATCTGACGGATGCTGCCGCGCACGCCGTCTCGCCGAATCGGCAGTTCGAGCCACCGGTACGACAGGCCAGCCAGGCCGAGGGTGATCACCGCGCCGAGCAGACCGATCGGCAGCAGGCTGCTAGCGAGCGATGCTGACGGCCAGAGGACCTGCAGCAGCACGAGCACCGGCCAGTGCCAGAGGTAGATGCCGTAGGAGCGCTCCCCAAGATAGCGCAGAGGGGCACTGTCGAGGAGCTGCCCGAAACGGCCGCCGCGCACACCGGCCCAGATGGCGACGGCGGTGGCCAGACTTACCGCGACCAGGCCGCCGCGATAGGTCGCGGTGCCATTTTCGGGCAGCCAGAGCGCGAAGACGACAATCACGAGCACCGCTGCACCCCCCAGCCACGGGCGCAATTGCGGCAGCTCGTTGCGATGACCGCTCGGGCGGCGCAGCAGCAGCGCGAGAGCAGCGCCGGCGAACAGGCCAAAACTGTGCGTGTCTGAACCGTAGTAGACCCGGGTCGGATCAGCGCCCGGCTGGTAAAGCGCGCCCATCCAGACGGCCGAGGCGACAAACAAGGCGGTGACCACGGCCAGGCGCACCCACGGACGGCGAAGCAGGAGCATGACCAGCAGGAGCAACGGCCAAATCAGGTAGAACTGCTCTTCGACCGCGAGCGACCACAGGTTGCGCAGCAGTTCTGGTTCGTTGACGCTGAAGTAGCTGGCGTCGTTGAGGATCGCCACCCAGTTGTAGCCGAAGGTTGCGGCCCCGAGCAGTTGCGCGCCGAGACCGACGAGCACATCACCCCCTATGAGGAACGCGACGGTGCAGCTGATCAGAATTACCGGAATGAGCGGGGGCACCAGCCGGCGGGCGCGCCGCTGCCAAAACCTGCGGAGAGAGATGCGCCCGGTGCGCGTGTGCTCGGAGACGAGAAGGCCGGTGATCAGAAAACCGCTGATCACGAAGAAGACGTCGACACCGATGAAGCCGCCGGGCAGCATCGCGGGGAAGAAGTGGTATAGCACGACGGCGATGACGGCGAGGGCGCGCAGCCCATCAAGGCCGGCGAGCCGACCGCTGTGCGGGGCGACGGGGGGCCCGAGCACGGGGGCGTTCTCCGGGCCTATTGCGGCGGTCGTTGAACGCGGTCGCCGGATGAACGGGAACGACAGCGGGGAACGAATCATGGACAACACGAGGTTTCTGTGGCACTCATAAGGGGGGTGGGCCATGGGTAGCCTTCAACGATAACCCGCGCGCGCCACCTAGGCTTACCCTCGTGACTCTTTTTGTACCCCGCGCCTCTCATGCGGCGCTGGGTTCCACGCGCATTCGACTTGACCTCGCCTACGACGGCACTGATTTCACCGGCTGGGCACGCCAGCCGGGTTTTCGCACGGTGCAGGCCGACGTCGAGAACGGACTCGCCGGCATTCTGCAGAGCTTTCCTCCGCACCCCACACTGATCGTTGCCGGCCGAACGGATGCCGGGGTGCATGCCCGCGCACAGGTTGCCCACTTCGACCTCACCGCCGAACAAGCCCACTCTCTCGTGCGCGTTCAGCGCGGTACCGGAAACCGCCCGCCGGTCGACCTAGGCACCGCCGTGCTTCGCCGCCTCGGCGGCATCCTGGTGACGAAGCCCGACATTGTGCTGCGCCGCGCCACGGTCGTGCCCGGCGGTTTCGACGCGCGTTTCTCGGCCCTGTGGCGCCGCTACGAGTACCGCATCGCCGATCCCCTCGCTCTGCATGACCCGCAGCAGCGCCTGCGCACCACGTGGCATCCATTCAAACTCGACCTGGCCGCCATGGACGCCGCTGCGGCCACACTCGTGGGTTTGCACGATTTCGCGGCCTACTGCAAGCCACGCCCGGGCGCGACGACCATTCGTACCGTGCAGGATTTTCGCTGGTACCGCGACGATGACGGCCTGATTATCGCCTCCATTAAAGCGGATGCCTTTTGCCACAGCATGGTGCGCGCCATGGTGGGAGCCTGTGTGGCCGTGGGGGAGGGGCGCCTCGATGGCAGCACCCTGGCGAATCTGCACTTTGACAATCACCGCATCAGCGAGTTCAAGGTGATGCAGGCGCACGGTCTCACGCTGATCGATGTGGGTTACCCCGATGACGCGGCCCTAGCGCAGCGCGCCCTCGATACCCGAAACCGTCGCTCGCTGCCTGCAGGCGTCGCCGCTGACTGAGGGCTAAGTTGCGCCTGCGGACCGGGCGTACTAGCATTGCTCCTTGGTGTATGTGCGTTGCAGCACGGCACCCGAACGTGAGCCCTCCATCGACAGTGTTCTTTTCACGAGAAGTATTTTTCAAGAGAACACGCCCGGAGCGGGATTCACGAACACCTCCGTTCGAAAAAGAAGAAAGCAGTACAACAGTGACGCGCACTTACACCCCCAAGGCAAGCGAACTCCAGCACGACTGGGTTGTCATCGATGCCACCGATATCGTTCTCGGACGTCTGGCCAGCCACGCGGCAATCTTGCTGCGTGGCAAGCACAAGGCCACCTTCTCCCCGCACATGGACGGTGGCGACTTCGTCATCATCATCAACGCTGAGAAGGTTGCCCTCACCGGCAAGAAGCTCGACCTGAAGATCGCCTACCGCCACTCGGGTTACCCGGGCGGCCTCACCGCGACCAACTACTCCGAGATGCTCGAGAAGCACCCGACCCGTGCGGTCGAAAAGGCGATTCGCGGCATGCTGCCGAAGAACTCGCTCGGTCGCACCCAGCTCACCAAGCTGAAGGTGTACGCCGGCCCTGAGCACCCGCACTCCGCTCAGCAGCCCAAGCCGTACACCCTCAGCCAGGTCGCGCAGTAGCGCCGGCAACCAGACTTCTCGACTCTTAGATAAAAAGGATTCCCATCATCGTGGCGAAGATCGCAGACCAGATTGACCAGACTCCGGAGAGCTACTCCACCGAGACTCCGGCCGAAACCGAAACCAAGGCGCCCCGCGCCGTCCTCAACGTTCCAGGAGCCGCCGTTGGCCGTCGCAAGCAGGCTATCGCCCGCGTGCGCATCGTCCCCGGCTCCGGCACGATCGTTGTCAACGGCCGCGAATTCGCTGACTACTTCCCGAACAAGCTGCACCAGCAGCTCATCAACGACCCGTTCAAGGTTCTTGACCTGCTCGGCTCCTACGACGTCATCGCCCGCATCACCGGTGGTGGCCCGTCCGGCCAGGCTGGCGCGCTCCGCCTCGGCATTGCCCGCAGCCTCAACCTGATCGATGAAGAGAACAACCGCGCCATCCTCAAGAAGAACGGCTTCCTCAGCCGCGACGCTCGAGTCAAGGAGCGTAAGAAGGCCGGACTCAAGAAGGCCCGTAAGGCGCCTCAGTTCAGCAAGCGCTAACCCGTTAGCCGACGACGATATGACTCGTCTATTCGGCACCGACGGTGTTCGGGGCCTGGCCAACCGTGATCTCACGGCTGACCTGGCCCTGAGCCTTGCCCAGGCCAGCGCCGCCGTGCTGACCCGTGGCCGTCGTGCCAAAGCACGCCTTGAAGCGGGTCGCCGACCCGTCGCCGTGGTCGCTCGTGACCCGCGAATTTCCGGTGAATTCCTTACGGCTGCCGTCTCGGCCGGTCTGGCCTCCAGCGGTGTCGATGTTCTCGACGCCGGGGTTATTCCCACGCCCGCTGCAGCCTTCTTGGTCAAAGACATCGACGCTGACTTCGGTGTCATGATCTCTGCCTCACACAACGCGGCACCCGATAACGGCATCAAGATCTTCGCCTTTGGCGGAACCAAACTTCCCGACGACGTCGAGGACCGCATCGAGTCCTACCTCGGCCGCGACACCCTCCTGCCGATTGCCGGCGACGTGGGACGCATCCGTCGTTTCGCTGACGCCGAAGACCGCTACGTCGTGCACCTGCTGACCACGCTGCCGCACCGCCTTGATGGCATTCATGTCGTGCTTGACTGCGCCCACGGTGCCGCCGCAGGCGTCTCGCCGCAGGTATTCACGGATGCCGGTGCTCGCCTCACGGTGATCGGTGCCGACCCCGACGGCCTCAATATCAACGACGGCGTGGGTTCGACCCACCTCGACAACCTCGCCCGTGCCGTGCTGGAGCACGGCGCCGACATTGGAATCGCCCACGACGGCGATGCCGACCGCTGCCTCGCCGTGGACCGTGACGGCAACGTCGTTGACGGCGACCAGATCATGGCGATTCTGGCCGTGTCGATGGCCGAACGCGGGGTTCTGAAAGACCGCACGCTCGTTGCGACCGTCATGAGCAACCTCGGACTGCGGAAGGCGATGGCGGCCAACGACATCACCATGGTGCAGACCAAGGTCGGTGACCGTTACGTGCTCGAAGAGCTCAATGCCCACGGGTATTCGCTCGGAGGGGAACAATCTGGTCACGTCATCATGACCAAGTTCGCCACGACCGGCGACGGCATCCTCACGGGCCTGCACCTCGTGGCTGAAATGGCGCGCACCGGTAAGACGCTCGCCGAATTGGCATCCGTTATGACGGTGTACCCGCAGATTCTGGTCAACGTGCGCGGTGTCAACCATAAGGGTCTCGGGGCCGACGAGGTCATCGCCCAAGCGGTATTCGCGGCGGAATCCGAGCTCGGCGATACTGGCCGTGTGCTTCTGCGCCCCAGCGGTACCGAGCCGATGGTGCGCGTCATGGTGGAGGCCGCCGACCAGCCCACTGCTGACCGCCTGGCGCACTCCCTCGCTGAGGTGGTGCGTGAGCGCCTCGCCCTCTCGCCCTCTACCCCTCTAGCACGGGCCCTCTAGTCCTCCAGTCCTCGAGCACCCCTGCGGATCAGACTTTGCGCAGGAGCACTTTGGAGACGGCGTGCGTGGGGTCCTTGCGCAGTACTAGGGTCGCGCGCGACCGTGTGGGACGGATGTTTTGCAGCAGGTTGGGTTCGTTGATGCTGGTCCAGATGCTGCGCGCCTTGGCGCGGGCCTCATCTTCGGTGAGGGCGGCATAGCGGTGAAAGAACGAGTTGGGATTGGCGAACGCGCCGCGCTGCAGCTTGAGAAAGCGCTCCTCATACCAGCGGGCAATGTCCTGGGTGCGGGCGTCCACGTACACCGTGAAGTCGAACAGGTCGCTCACCGCGAGGCCGTGGCCTGGGCCGGGGGGCTGGAGTACGTTGAGACCCTCGACGATGAGGATGTCTGGCTGCCGCACGACAATCTGCGCATCGGGCACGATGTCGTAGCTCAAGTGCGAATAGAACGGTGAACGCACCTCGGGGGCGCCGCTTTTGACCGCGCTGACGAACCGGAGCAGCGCGCGCCGGTCATACGCTTCCGGAAATCCTTTGCGTTCCATCAGGCCGCGCCGATTCAATTCGGCGTTGGGAAAGAGAAAACCGTCGGTTGTCACGAGTTCGACTCGGGGAGTGTCTTCCCAGCGAGCGAGCATCTCGCGCAACAGCCGCGCCGTCGTCGACTTGCCGACCGCGACCGAACCGGCCACCCCGATGACAAACGGGGTCGGGCGGGCACGTTCGCCGAGAAAATTGCTCGTAGCGCGGTGCAGCGTGCGGGCATTCGCCGCGTACAGGTTGAGCAGGCGACTGAGCGGAAGGTAGACATCCGACACTTCGTTGATGTCGAGCGGCTCGCCGAGGCCACGCAGCTGCACGATCTCAGTCTCTTTGAGCGGCAGCATCGTGGTGGGCGCGAGGGCCGCCCAGTCGGCTCGGTCGAGCTCTACAAAAGGGGTGCCGTGACCGTTCACTACAGGGGTTAGCACCGGATCGGACATTCCCCCCAGCTTAGTCCGACTAAAATCGTCTTCTATGTGCGGAATCGTAGGTTATGTCGGAAGCAACAAGACGGTTGACGTTCTCATGGGAGGACTGGGGAGGCTCGAGTATCGCGGATACGACTCAGCGGGTATCGCTGTTATTGACGAGGTCGGTGTACTCAACACCGCCAAGAAGGCCGGCAAGCTCTCGGCCCTGACCATCGAGTTGAAGTCCCACCCCATCAACAACGGTAAGACCGGAATCGGTCACACCCGCTGGGCCACCCACGGCGGCCCCACCGACGGCAATGCGCATCCGCACCTCGGCGACAACAACAAGCTCGCCCTTATCCACAACGGCATCATCGAAAACTTTGCCCCGCTGCGCGACGAACTCCTTGCAGAGGGCTACTCCTTCCTGAGCGAAACGGATACCGAGGTCGCCGCGGTGCTGCTCGGTCGCGAATACCAGCGCGTCGGTGACCTGGCCGAGGCCTTCCGCGCCGTCGTGGCCCGCCTCGACGGTGCGTTCACGCTGCTGGCCGTGCACCAGGACCAGCCCGGCGTTGTCGTCGGTGCCCGCCGCAACTCGCCGCTCGTCATCGGCCTCGGCGAGGGCGAGAACTTTCTCGGCTCCGACGTCGCCGCGTTCGTGGCCTACACCCGCCGCGCCGTAGCCATTGGCCAGGACCAGATCGTCACCATCACAGCGGATGCCGTCACCGTCACCGACTTCGATGGCCACCCGGTCGAGACCGAAGAGTTTGACATTGCCTGGGATGCCTCCGCCAGTGAGAAGGGTGGCTGGTCGAGCTTCATGGCCAAAGAGGTCTCGGAACAGCCCGATGCCGTCGCCAATACCCTGCGCGGCCGCATCGTGGACGGTCACGTCACAGTCCCCGAACTGACCGAATTCGGCGATGACGTGCTCGCGGGCATCCGCCGTATTGTCATCATCGCCTGTGGAACCGCCGCCTACGCCGGACAGACCGCCAAGTACGCCATTGAGAAATGGGCGAAGGTGCCGGTGGATGTCGAGCTCAGCCACGAGTTCCGCTATCGCGACCCGGTCCTCAGCGACCATACCCTGGTGATCTCAATCAGCCAGTCCGGCGAAACCATGGACACGCTCATGGCCGTCAAGTACGCCATGTCTGTCGGTGCCAAGGCGCTCTCGATCTGCAACACACAGGGCGCCACCATCCCGCGCGAGTCCGATGCCGTGATCTACACGCACGCCGGTCCCGAGGTTGCCGTGGCGTCCACCAAGGCCTTCGTGGCTCAGATCACCGCCCTGTACCTGTTTGCCCTGCACCTGGCGCGTGTGCGCGGCACCCTCACGGACGCCGAGCAGGCCGAGCAGGTCGCCGAGCTGCAGGCTATACCGGAGAAGATCGCCACAGTTCTCGGCGTCGAAGACGAGGTGCGCCAGCTGGCCCGCTGGATGAGCGACACCCGTGCGGTGCTGTTCCTCGGCCGCCACGTTGGTTTTCCGATCGCGCTTGAGGGTGCGCTCAAGCTCAAGGAACTCGCCTACATCCACGCTGAAGGCTTTGCTGCTGGCGAGCTCAAGCACGGTCCAATCGCGCTGATCGAGCCCGGCCAGCCGGTGTTCGTCGTGGTGCCGAGCCCGCGCGGTTCCGCTCACCTGCACCCGAAGGTCGTGTCCAACATTCAGGAGATCCGTGCCCGCGGTGCGCGCATCATCGCCATCGCCGAGTCCGGGGACGCCGCAGTACTGCCGTTTGCCGATACCGTCATTCACATTCCGCTCGCGGCACCCCTGTTCGAGCCCTTCCTTGCCGTGATCCCGCTGCAGATGTTCGCCATGGAGCTCTCCATCGCCAAGGGACTCGACGTCGACCAGCCGCGTAATCTCGCGAAGTCTGTCACGGTCGAATAGACCGCGGTGATCAGGGGTATTGGTGTCGACGTGGTCGACCTGGCGCGATTCACCCGCCAGGTCGAGCGCACGCCAGGACTCGTGCCGCGCTTGTTCGCTCCGAGCGAACGTGGCCTGCCGCTGCATTCCCTCGCGGCGCGCTTCGCCGCCAAGGAAGCCCTGATCAAGGCCCTCGGCGACAGCGCAGGGGCAACCTGGCATGAGATGGAAATCGTGAACGACCCGCACGGCAACCCCGAATTCAGGCTGAGTGGCGCGGCACTGCAGGCTGTGACCGATCGTGGCATCAGCCGCGTGCATGTCACCATGACTCACGACGCCGGCGTGGCCTGCGCCTTCGTCGTCGCCGAGGGGGAGCTGTGACCGGGTTTCGCGAGGCCGTGATTGACCTCGAGGCGATCTCGAGCAATATGGCCCACCTGCGCGCGCTTACCGGCACTCCGCACGCCATGGCCGTGGTCAAGGCCAACGCCTACGGTCACGGCGCAATACCGGTGGCACGGGCCGCCCTCGCTGGCGGAGCCGACTGGCTCGGAGTCGCCGATATCGACGAGGCGCTGGCCCTGCGCGATGCGGGCATTGATGCACCGATTTTAGCCTGGCTTCACGACCCCGACGCCGATTTCAGTGCCGCCATTGACGATGACGTCACCCTCGGGCTTTCGTCAGCGCGCCAGCTGCAACAGGTAGCGGATGCCGCGGCGGAACTCGGCCAGACCGCATCCGTTCATCTGAAACTTGACACCGGGCTGAGCCGCAACGGTGTGCACGAAGACGACTGGGCCGAGGTATTCGTGCTCGCCGCCGCACTGGAGCGGGTCGGACTGCTGCGCGTCGACGGTGTGATGAGCCACCTCGCCAACGCCTCCGCATACGACGACCAGCAGGCGCTGGAGTGTTTTGAACGCGGTGTTGCCGCCTCCCGGGCCGCCGGTCTAACCCCCGATCTCGTGCACCTCGCCTCCTCAGCGGCGGCACTGCGGTTGCCGGCCGCCCGATTCACGATGGTGCGCCTCGGAATCACCCTCTACGGGCTGTCCCCGTTCGATGATGCGACCTCAGCTGACCTTGGGCTGGTTCCGGCCATGACGCTGCGCGGCCGGGTGGCCATCGTGCGCCGGGTGAGCGCGGGTGCTGGCGTCTCCTATGACTATCTGTGGCGGGCGCCGCACGATTCCACGCTCGTGCTCGTGCCGCTCGGCTATGCCGACGGCATTCCGCGGCAGGCGTCGGGCGCGGCGCTCGTGAACATTCACGGCGAGAACTACCCCGTGGTCGGGCGGGTGGCGATGGACCAGTTCGTGGTCACCCTCGGCATTCACAACCCGGGCGTGGCCGTCGGCGACGTAGTCGTTGTGTTCGGCGACCCGGCCACCGGAGCGCCGAGCGCAACCGACTGGGCCGACGCCGCCGGAACGATCAACTACGAGATCGTCACCCGCATCGGCAATCGCGTAAGCCGGCGACACATCAATGGCTGAGTTCCTTCGCACGGTCGTCGACGCCGCGGCGATGCATCAATTCGGCGTTGACCTCGCCCGTGAGCTTCAGGCCGGTGACCTGATCGTGCTCACCGGACCGCTCGGTGCGGGCAAGACCACCCTGACGCGCGGCATCGGCGAGGGCCTGCAGGTGCGCGGAGCCGTGACCAGTCCGACCTTCGTGCTTGCCCGCACCCACCCGAGCCTGGTCGATGGCGCGCCATTCGTGCACGTCGACGCCTACCGGCTCGCCAGCGCCATGGAACTCGACGACCTCGATATCGATTTTGCCCACTCCATCGTCGTGGTGGAGTGGGGCCGCGGCCTGCTCGATGGCATCACCGAGTCGTGGCTCGACATCGAGATCGATCGCCCGCCGGGCCGGGTGCTGGTGCTTCCCGAAGCGGATACGGCATCCGTTCTCGATCTGGATCAGGATCTCGACGAACCCCGTACCCTGCACCTCGCCGGTCACGGCCCCCGCTGGACCCGCCTGGTGCAAACATTGTCGGCGGAGCCCACCGGAGCAGGGGATGCTGATTCTCAGGTCCCTGCCCCGCAGTGAGCCCAGCGGCTACACGATTCGCCGGCCCTCCTTGCGGGCCTGGCGCCAGTCACGGTAGAACGCGGAACAGATCACGAGCAGCACTCCGGCCACGATGAGTGGCCAGACGAGTACGTATAGGGCGAGCAGGATGGGTGTCATTATCGTCTCCTTGTGTGGTGTCGCTGCTATTTGGTTGCCGACGCGTCGACCGGCTGGGGGGTCGAGTCGTAGTCGCCGACGCGCTCCTTGATGAGGTCGAAGTCGAAGTCCTGCTGGCTGCGCACAGACATCAGATAGCACACGATGGTGCTCACCGAGTAGGCGGCGAGCGACGCCGTCAAGACGGTGTAATCGTGCAGGAATCCGAGCACGAACGGTGCAGACGCGAGGGCGGCGATGAGGCCGACAATCTTTGCCGGCTTAAGCCCGAAGAATCCGAACGCCATGAGGCCGAGCACGACTCCGATTCCGACAATCGAGAGCACATCGAAGACGTAGCCGGTGGCACCGCCCATCGAGAACCATTCGAAGCGCACGGGGATGAACACTGCGAGGGCAGCGAGTACGGAAACAGTGAATGCCTTGTTCGTGACCTTGGACCAGTAGAAACTCGCGATGACCGGGAACACGAGGGCGCCCCAGAGTGCGCCGACGAACACCAGCAAATCAAGAATATTCATCCCACCGCTGGCGAAGTACAGTCCGCTCGCTGTCGCCAGGATCATGGTCACCCGGCCGACGAGGAGCATGCGCTTCGGGCTCGGCTTCTTCTTCTTCGACGCGAGGTTCTTGCCGTAGACATCCGCCATCATGATCGAGGACAGGGCCGATAGGTCGGAGTCTGCAGTCGACGACAACGATCCCAGAATCATGATGAAGAACACGCCGAGAAGCACCGGTGCGAGGAACGTTGAGGCCATCTGCGGGATGAGGTTGTTGAGGTCGCCCTCGGCCGGGTTGATGCCGAGATACAACGCCATGACGCCGAGCATGCCAACGCCGATGACCGTTGCGCCGTAGCCAACCGTTGCCGTGACGAAGGTCTTCTTGATGAGGTCCTCACGCACTGCGAACAGTCGCTGAGCGATGGTCTGGTTGCCGATCGCGTAGGCCAGGACCGCGGCAATGTATGGGGCGCCCTGGTTGAGGAAGGCATCGGAGGAGAAGAAGTCGAGTTGTTGGGGCGTGAGATTCTGCGCGCCCTGCTCGAACATCGCGGTTCCGCCGGCCGCGAAGAACACGGTGGGGATAATGATCACCACCGCGCCGAGCATCGCCACGACCTGCATGAAGTCGGTCAACACGGAGGCTCGGAAGCCGGACCAGAGAGTGTAGATGAGCACTCCTGCGGCCACGCCAAGCACTCCCTGCTCGAAGCTGAAGGGTGACAGCAGCGAGACGAGAGCCCCGCCGGCGATGAAGTTCGACGTGAGGCTGATGACGCTGCCGACGATGTTGGATCCCGCGAGCATGAGCTGGCTCGATCGGCCGTGGCGCGCGTGCATGACCTCGGCGAGGGTATGCGCCTTGGGCGCGACGGCGCGGATGCGCTTACCGAAGGGATAAATGAACAGAATCATGAGCGCGCCCCAGAAGCCGTAGTGCAGCGGCCCCGACACCCCGTAGGTGTAGCCGCTCGTCGCGGAAGCGTACATGGAGGCGGCCCAAATCCAGGTCGCGGTCATGCTGGCGGCGGAGATTCCGAATCCGAGCTTGTTTCCGGCGGTCATGTACCCGTCGGCATTCTCGCGCTTCTTGCCGATGTAGGCCGACACCAGGAAGGTGCCGCCATAGAAGGCGATGAAGAGCAGTATGACCGTCAGGCCCCCCAGTTGATAGAACTCAACATTGTCAGACACTCGTTCTCCCTCATGGCGGGCCCGTCGGCGGCTCGCGGTAATTTGGGATATTCAGCCGCCAACGGGCTGTCTCCGCCCTCGTGTTCCGGGCGAATGCGCTCGTGCGGGATCACCGATTGCACAATGCGAGGCATGCGGCACGTGGCTGGTATGAGCCATCTGTGGACCAATGGTGCCTAATTCAGGCGATTACCCGACGGTAACAGGTGCGTGACGAACCGCCTCATCGGGCCCACTGGCGTGGCCCGCCCTCCAGCACTCGTCGCCTGCGACCGTGCGGAATCAATCACCTAGGCTGAACCCATGCCCGTACTTCGCTTCCCCCCGATATGCCCTCGTGAAACCTGATTCGGGCGTGCGCTATTGGCTCATCCTCGCCCTGATCGGCGTGATCGGTGGGTTTCTCTCCGGCATGTTTGGCGTCGGTGGAGGCATCGTCATGGTGCCACTGCTTGTGGGCCTGGCCCAGATGGACCAGCGCCGCGCCGCTGCGACCTCGCTCGTCGCCATCGTGCCGGCCTCAGCGGTGGGTGCCACCACCTACTTTCTCAACGGTCACACTGACCTCGTGGCCGGCGGTTTCATCATCATCGGTGCCGTGGTTGGCGCGATCATCGGCACCCGGCTGCTGCGACGCATTCCGGTGATCTGGCTACGCTGGATGTTCATCGCACTGCTCGTCGTGGTCGCCACCCGCCTGTTGCTCGTTGCGCCGATTCGCGGCGAATCGGTCGAGCTCACCGGGTACATCGCCATCGGCTACATCGTGCTGGGCCTGTTCATGGGTATCGCGTCGGGCCTGTTTGGCATTGGCGGCGGTGTGATTGCGGTGCCCGGCCTCATCGCCCTGTTTGGTGCGAGCGACCTGATCGCCAAGGGCACCTCATTGCTCGTCATGTTGCCGACCGGCATTGTCGGCACCGTGTCGAATCTTCGTGGTCGACTCGTCGACCTTCGGGCCGGCCTCGTGGTCGGCATCGCTGCGACTCTCGTCTCCGCTCCGGGGGTTGCGCTCGCGCTCATCATTCCGGCTCGCCTGTCGGGCATCCTCTTTGCCGGACTGCTCATTCTGGCCGCCGTGCAGCTGAGCATCAAGGCCGTGCGCGCCCAGCGGCGGCCCAAGCCCGGCGCGAGCTAAGCCCGGCGCGAGCTAAGCCCGCGCCGCAGCGCCCAAGCCCGCTCAGTGCGCTTAGGCTAAACGGGTGCTACTTGCCATCGATACTTCCGCCGGCACCAGCGTCGCCGTCGTCGACCTGCGCCTCGGGGTGATCGCCGAGCGCGGTGAAACCGACACCATGCGTCACGCCGAAATCGTCGGCCCCTTCATTCTGGCGTGCCTCCGGGAAGCGAATATCGCGCCGGAGGCGCTCTCCGGCGTGGTCGGCGGGATGGGACCCGGCCCGTTCACGGGCCTGCGCGTAGGAATCGCTTCGGCTCGGGTCTTCGCCCTCGGCGCCGGCAAGCCGCTCGTTCCGGTGATCAGCCACGACGCCATCGCCTTTGGCCACTACCGGCGGGGCCACAGCGGTCCGGTCGTCGTTGTCACCGATGCCCGGCGCCGCGAGATCTACTGGAGCGCGTATTCCCAAGCGGATGCCGTCGGCCTGCCCGTGCGCGTGGGCCCGCCGGGGCTAGCCAAACCGGCCGAACTCGATGAACCCGATTGGGTGCACGCGGGCTGGCCCCGCCTCGACTCCGCCACCGTGTCGGCCGGTGAACTCGGTCTCGTTGCCGAGCTGAAGTATGCCCACCAGCGTCCGTTCGCGGCCAACGAGCCGCTCTACCTGCGCTCACCCGATGTCACGTTGTCAGCCGGCCCCAAGCGGGTCAGTCGATGACCTGGCAGCTGCGGCGCGCGCACGAGGCCGATCTGACGGCCATCATGCAGCTGGAAACGAGTACCTTCGAGAACGATGCCTGGTCGGCGCCCATGATGCTGCGAGACCTCGGTGACCCCGCCTGCTACTACCTCGTGGCCTTTCCGCCGTCAGACCCGAGCAACGTTGAAGCCTACGCCGGGCTGCTCGCGCCCCCGGGGGCGACCGAAGGTGACATTCAGACGATCGCCGTTGCGGCGTCAGCGCGTGGCCACGGGCTCGGCCGCGCACTCATGCAAGCGCTCATCAGCGAAGCCCGCAAACGCGGCGCCCGGCTGATTTTTCTGGAGGTACGTGCTGACAATCCCGGTGCCCAACGCCTGTACGAACGACTCGGATTCATCGACGTGGGGGTGCGCCGGGGCTACTACCAGCCCGACAATGTCGACGCCATCGTTATGCGTCTGAATATTCCCGAATTGGAATCTATGCTTACCCAGCCAGTATCGGCCGTGCACCCATGAATCGTGTCGACCCCCTCGTGCTCGGCATCGAGACCTCCTGCGATGAAACGGGAATCGGCATTGTGCGCGGAACGACACTGCTCTCCAACACCATCGCGAGTTCGATGGACGAGCACGCCCGCTACGGCGGCGTCGTGCCCGAGATCGCGGCGCGGGCGCACCTCGACGAGCTCGTGCCGGCTATCAACGCGGCCGTCACTGAGGCTGGCATCCGCTTGACCGATCTCGACGCCATCGCCGTCACCTGCGGGCCCGGGCTCTCCGGCGCCCTCATGGTCGGGGTCGGTGCCGCCAAGGCGCTCGCCGTTTCGCTCGACAAGCCTATCTATGCCGTCAACCACCTCGTTGGCCACGTCGGCGCCGACCTGCTGCACAGCGACAGCGACAGCGACAGCGACAGCGACACCGGCACCAGTGGCACCCAACCGCTCGAGTACCCAACGATCGCCCTACTGGTCTCCGGCGGCCACACGTCGCTGCTGCTCGTGCGCGACCTGGTCAGTGACGTGGAACTGCTTGGAGAGACCATCGATGATGCTGCCGGGGAGGCTTTTGACAAGGTTGCTCGGCTGCTCTCCTTACCGTATCCGGGCGGTCCGCAGATCGACCGGGTCGCCGCCGACGGCAACCCGAAGGCCATCCGCTTCCCGCGTGGACTCAGCCAGCCCAAAGACATGGCAGCTCACCGCTACGACTTCTCGTTCTCGGGATTGAAGACGTCGGTGGCGCGCTTCGTCGAACAGCGTCAGGATGCCAATGAACCGGTGCCGATCGGCGACGTCGCGGCGAGTTTTCGGGAGGCGGTCGTCGATATCCTGCTCACCAAGGCCCTCGCCGCGTGCGCCGACTACGACGTACCGCGCCTGCTCCTCGGCGGCGGTGTAATTGCCAACCAGCGTCTCCGCTCGCGCGCTATCGAAAGAACGGATGCCGCCGGCATCGTGCTCCGCATCCCGCCCCTCTCGCTCTGCACCGATAACGGCGCTATGATCGCCGCTTTGGGCGCCCAGCTGATCATGGCCGGGCATGAACCGTCGACGCTCGAATTCGGCGCCGATTCCACCCTGCCGGTCGGCCAGATTCAGCTCTGATCTGCCAGATGGTCGCCCCGACGCGGCTGTCGGGATATTCTGGCCCTGCGACCACCGAACGTTCATGATGAAGGAGACCGCAGATGTCTGATCCCACCCAGCCCCCCGTCGACCCGACGAGCTCGAAACCTGCTGAGTCCAGCGGGCCTCCGGCCTATGAAACACCGGCCGCACCCGCTTACCCCAGCTACCCGGCATCTGGCACCCCGGCCGCACCCAACTCTGGCCAGGCCCCGCCCTCTGGCCAGGCCCCGCCCTATGGCCAGGCCCCGCCCTACGGCCAGCCGCCGGCGTATGGCCAAAACCCGTACGGGCAGCAGAACCCGCAGGACAAATACAATGTCCTCTCGATCATCTCGCTCGTCACCTCGCTCCTCGGCCTCTCGCTCGTCGGCGTGATTACCGGGCATATCGGCATGAGCCAGATGAAGAAAACCGGTGAAAAGGGACGCGGTCTCGCTCTCTGGGGTCTGATCGTGGGCTACCTCGGCCTGGTTCTCGGCATCATCGGTGCCGCTATTCTCATTGCCATTTTCATCGGTGCCGCCAGCACCGGCGCGAATTACTACAACTAGCCCCGAACCGGGCGGCCCTATGCGGCCGTCCGAGATTCCTACCGCAGCCCACCTAGCGGTGAGCAGTAGAGGACAGCCATGACCACATCTCACCAGCCCGGCGATTCGGCCGCGTCGCTGGATTACACGCGCCCTCCCGCGCCGCCTGGGAGCCAGCTGAACTGGGAATCCACGGTCACCGCTCCCACGGAGTTTGTGCCGTACACCTACACCGAGGTGGAGCTGGCGCGCATCACGGGCCGCCGCCGCCTCTCACTCGCCTCGGTGATCTGTGGTCTCGCCTCACTCGTCCTGGGGGTGATCGGCGTGTTCGGTCTTCCCCTCGCGCTTGTGGCGATCACCCTCGCACTGATCGCGCGTACCAGCGAGAACCGGGCGCGCACACTCTGGCTGAGCGGTCTGGTGAGCGGCCTCGTCGGGGTGCTGCTCGCGGTCGGCTGGTTCGTCTACATCAGCCAGACCGTGCTGCCGCTGCTGGAGCTCTTGGGCTAGCGCACGCGCTCCACGAGCAAGGCCAGGCGATGCCCGCCCGCCCGCGTCAGAATCAGCGTCGCCGACTCTGGTCCCTTGAGCTTCAGCCGGGTTCGCAGCGTCGCCGGGTCAACGTCGACGCCGCGCTTCTTGATCTCGAGCGTGCCGATGCGGCGCTCCAGCAGCGCCAGCCGGAGCTTCTTCTCATCGAACGGGAGTGTCTCCAGAACTCGGAAAGCGCTCGCGAACGGCGTTGGGGTGAGCGTGTTGTTGGTCAGGTAAGCAATACCCTCACTCAGCATGCCCGCATCCAGCGAGCGTGCGAGATCGCCGATAAGACGCGCTCGAATGATCGCGCCATCGGGTTCGTACACGTAATTGCCGAGTTCTCCCACTGGAGCGTCTTCGCTGTCGGCGGGAGCGGTCAATTCATGAACGCCGGTTTTGGTCATGAGCAGGGCCGATCGACGGATGCCCGCGCGTGCGAGTGCGCCAAACCACAGAGCCATCTCTACCAACTGGCCATCCACCGACACCCACTGGGCCTCGGCATCCACCGGAATCTGGTCGCGGTCATGGCCGGGCCCGAGCTTCATGCCGAGCGGCAGCGTGGTCGCGAGCAGATAGGCGAAGTCGAGGGAGGGGGAGTAGTCCTCGGAGCGAGTCAGTCTGGTCGTGTTGCTGTGGCCGCTGGTTCGGCGAGCCGGGTCGAGCCAGACCGCGTCATATTCGCTCAAATCGACCGTCTCGGCATCGGCCTGCAACGCCTGAGCGTTCGAGAACGGTGCGAGGTTGAAGCTCGCGACGGTGGCCGTGACCTCGTCGGCGTCGATGGCAACCACCGGCAGATCCATCGCGGCCATGGCCATAGCGTCGCCGCCGATGCCGCAGCCGAGGTCGGCGACCCGGGGTGGGCGACCGAGGTTCACACTGAGTCCGGCGAACCGGCCAGCGTGCAGGGCGGCGACCCGCAATCGGGTTGCCTGTTCCAGGCCGGCCTCGGTGAACAGCATCCGCTCGGCGAATTCACCGAACTTGCCGACGGCCTTCGCGCGCAGCCGAGACTGGCTGAGAACGGCCGATACCAGCCCGGGGGTGTGCCCGGCCTTTCGCAAATCGCTGACCAGCTTGAGCACGTCCCCATCACTGTCGTACGGCGGTAGGGAATCCAGCAGTCGCAAACTCGCGGGGGAAAGCAACTCAACGAGTTCGGTTCGATCCATGCTGCAACGCTACCAAAACGGCCCCCTTCTGGCACTCACGTTGCGTGAGTGCCAGAAGCCCCCTAAACTTCACTTGGCACTCTCGCTGTGAGGCTGCTAACCCAAATCTTAGAAAGAGGTCAACCGTGTCGGTCTCCATCAAGCCGCTCGAAGATCGCATCGTCATCAAGCAGGTCGATGCCGAGCAGACCACCGCATCAGGTCTGGTCATTCCTGACACCGCGAAGGAAAAGCCCCAGGAGGGCGAAGTTGTTGCAGTAGGCCCCGGCCGCATCGACGACAACGGCAACCGCATTCCCCTCGACATCAATGTCGGCGACAAGGTCATCTACTCCAAGTACGGCGGAACCGAAGTCAAGTTCGGTGGCGATGACCTGCTGGTTCTCTCCGCTCGCGACGTGCTCGCGGTGGTCGTTCGCTAACGAACGAGTACATACGCAGTCGGTAGTTCTAGACTGAAAGCTCCCGAATGGTTCGTCCATTCGGGAGTTTTTTCTTTTTCGACCCAAGGACACTCATGACGGATGCCGCAACCCCGGTCAGCACGCCTGGGGCAGATTCTCGGGCCGGGCACGCTACCCACCGCTCCGGCCTGATCTTCGGCGGTTTGGCCTATTCCCTCTGGGGCGTGCTGCCCCTGTACTTTCTGCTGCTCGCCCCCTCGGGGCCCTTTGAAATAGTGGCGTGGCGGGTGCTGTTCTCCCTCGTCTTCTGTACCCTGCTCATCACGGTCACCCGCACGTGGACCGTGCTGGGGCGTGCCCTACGGCAGCAGCGACTGGTCTGGACCATGGGGCTGGCCGGAGTGTTCATCTTCATCAACTGGCAGACCTACGTGATCGCCGCGACCACCGGACACGTCGTCGAAGCCGCCCTCGGCTACTTCATCAACCCGATCGTGACGGTGTTGCTGGGGGTTTTCGTGTTGCGCGAGCACCTGCGGCCACTGCAGTGGGCGGCCATCGGCATCAGTTTTCTCGCGGTGGTCGTTCTTGCCGTCGGCTACGGGTCCCTGCCCTGGATCTCGCTCATCCTAGCGTTCTCCTTTGGCTTCTACGGTCTGATCAAGAAGCGCGTCGGCCCGAGCGTCGATGCCGTCACGGGCCTCACCCTGGAGACCGTCTGGCTGGCCCCGGTGGCTGTTATACAACTGGTCGTTGTGTCGGGAATGACCGGACTCACTTTCGGTACGATTTCGCCCTGGCACAGCGCGGGAATGCTCGCGGCGGGTGTCATTACCGCCGTCCCGTTGCTGTTGTTCGCCGCGGCCGCCCGGCGGCTGCCGCTGACCGTACTCGGGCTCATTCAGTTTGTGGCACCGGTGCTTCAGTTTCTCGTGGGCGTGTTCATTCTGAACGAGGCGATGCCGATCGAACGCTGGGTTGGATTCGGCATGGTCTGGATTGCGCTGATCGTCTTGATGGTCGATATGGTCGTCTCGGGGCGCGCGCCGCGCCGCGGTGCCCTCGCACTGCCCTGACCCGCCAATACGCTCAGAGTCAACAGCGCAGTGCCGCTTTGCCCGCTCGCACCAAAGGATCCAGATGCCCCGTCGCCCGCTCATCCTCGTCGGTCTGGTGGCAGCCCTTGCCCTTACCGGTTGCGCGAGTGCTCCGGCCGCCCCACCGAGCTCGACCCCGACCCCGACCCCGCTGGCGAGCGTCAGTCCGAGCGGAGACGGAACGCTGCTCATCGGCACGCTGTTTCCGATGACCGGTCGCGGTGCGGCGAGCGGCGCAGCCCAGGTAGCGGGCACCGAACTCGCCCTCCGCGACATTCTTGCCGACCAGACCATGCCGACCCAGCCCGTGCACGCCATTCACCGTAATTCGGTCGGCGACCTGGCCGCAGCCTACGCCGATCTCGTCGCGCGCGGCGTCGACCTGGTGCTGTGGGACGCGACGACGGCGCTGCCAGCGGATGCTGAAGGCTTTGTTGGCAACGCCGCCCTCGTCGCCCTCGGCGACTTTGCCAACGGGGGCACGCCGCTCGCCGCCGACCAGGAGTTCGCCGCGCGGCTCAAGACCGCCGACCCCGGCCTGATCGACACGGCCGGAGGCGCGGAAGCCTATGACGGGGTGATCACTGCGGCCCTGGCCGCGGTGATCACCGGCGACGACGGCGGAACCTCATTGGAAGTCGGCTGGCCCCGGGTGACATTGGGAAACGCCGTGTGCACTTCTTGGGGAGAGTGCGTTTTGGCACTCAGCGATAAGCAGGTCGTTGATTATCAGGGAATTACCGGGCGTCGTTCGTAACGATTTGGTCGCTTTACACGGTTGTGACACGTAGGGGTAGGTTTCAGGGCCCCCGATTGCCTACTCTGACAGCACGGCAGTCAATCGGCTGACCAGACTTACCTCAACCAGCAAGGAGCAACATGAGCGTTTTCGCGAAGGCCTCGTCCTCCCGCTCAGTTCGTACCCTCGTTACCAGTGTCGCGCTCGTCGGCGTGAGTGCGCTTTTGCTCACCGGCTGCAGCAACGGCGCCGCTACGACGCCAGCCGATTCTGCGGCACCGTCTGCGGATGCCGCCGATTTCAAACCGGTTGAGGCCGGTGATCGCGATCTGACTCTCAAGATCGGCACCATCCTCCCGCAGAGTGGCGCGCTGGCCTTCCTCGGCCCGCCGGAAGAAGCCGGTGTGCAGCTGGCCGTCGACGACATCAATGCCGCCGGTTTGGGTCTTACCGTCGAGGCAATCTTCCGCGACTCGGGCGACACCCAGACCGACACCGCAACCGTCTCGGTGACCGACCTTCTCTCGCAGGATGTTTCGGCCATCGTCGGAGCGGCGTCCTCGGGCGTCTCCAAGACCGTCATCGACAAGATCACCGGTGCTGGCGTGGTGCAATTCTCCCCGGCCAACACCTCGGCCGATTTCACCGACTATCCCGATGACAACCTCTACTGGCGTACCGCACCCTCGGACCTCCTGCAGGGTGAAGTACTGGGCAACCAGATCGCCGCCGACGGTCACGCCACCCTCGGTATGATCGTTCTCAACGATGCCTACGGTACTGGCCTGGCGGCCGCGACCAAGGCCGCGTTCGAAGCGGCCGGCGGTGAAGTCGTTGCCGAGTCCCTGTTCAACGAGGGCGACTCCAACTTCGACGCTCAGATCTCTGACGTCACCGCTGAGGCTCCCGACGCGATCGCGCTGATCACCTTCGATCAGGCCAAGGTTATCGTTCCGGCACTCGTCGGCACCGGCTTCGCGGGCGACAAGCTGTACTTCGTAGACGGCAACCTCGCCGACTATAGCGCTGACTTCGACCCCGACACCGTGACCGGTGCCAAGGGAACCCTCCCCGGCCTCGACGTCGGCGGCTTGGGCGACTTCACTGATCGCCTCCTTGAGATCGAGCCGTCACTGACCGACTTCAGCTATGCTGCGGAGTCCTATGACAGCGTGGTCCTGCTGGCCCTGGCCGCCTATGCAGCCAACGATGTTTCCGGCCGTTCGATCGCCGACCACCTCCGTCAGATTTCGGGCGGAACGGGCGACGGAGTCAAGGTCACTGACTTCGCAGCCGGTGCCGAGGCTCTCGTCAACGGTGAGCAGATCGACTACGACGGCTTCTCCGGACCGGTTACCTTCGATGAGAATGGCGACCCGACCGAGGCCACCATCGGTGTCTACGAGTACGCTGCCGACAACACCTACAGCCGCATCAACTAGTCTGTAGCGCCACACGGCACAGAAGGGCCCCGGCTTCGGCCGGGGCCCTTCTGTATACCCCGACCCGCTGGTCGAGCGTGTCGACACCAGCTCCTCGTGCGGCATGGCCAATATCGCTATCGTGGCTACACAGAAGCGGCGCCCGAGAGTCTCTCGGGCGCCGCTAAGACGCTACTGGGGCGCTTTCGGAGCTAGTCCTGGCCGAGGGTGCCCAGATACAGTCCGATCACTTTGGGGTCGTTCAAAAGCTCACGTCCGGTACCGGTGTAGGCATCCTTGCCCTGGTCGAGCACGTACCCGCGGTCGCAGATCTGCAGGCAGCGTTGGGCGTTCTGCTCAACCATGATCGTGGTGACTCCGGCCTTGTTGATTTCCTTTACACGCAGGAACGCCTCGTCCTGTCGCACCGGCGACAGGCCCGCGGAGGGCTCGTCGAGGAGCATGACGTGAGGGCCCATCATGAGCGCTCGGCTCATGGCGACCATCTGTCGCTCTCCGCCCGAGAGCGATCCCGCGCGCTGTGACATTCGTTTTCCCAATTCCGGAAAGATCTCTGTCACATACTCGAGGCGTTCCATGAGGCCCTTCGGCTTCTGGAAGATGCCCATCTCCAAGTTTTCTCGAATGGTGAGGGTCGGGAAGACGTTATTGGACTGCGGGACGAACCCCACGCCTTGGGAGACGAGCTTGTTCGCCTTCAGGTTGGTGATGTCTTTGCCGCGCAACATGATCTCGCCCTCACGCACCTTCACCAGCCCGAAGATCGCCTTGAGCAACGTGGATTTTCCCGCGCCGTTCGGCCCGATGATGCCGATGAGCTCGCCATCGTAGGCGGTGAGTGAGCAGGAATTGAGAATGTTCACCCCGGTCACATAGCCGGCCGTGACATTGCGAACTTCAACCACCTTGCTACGCTCAGGGGCTGCAACGGGGGTGGCGCTGGGACTAACGTTCGTCATCGAGCAACTCCTTCATGGCTACTACGTGTTCCTGGTCCTCGCCGATGTCTTCGTCGTGGTGCTGGCCCAGATAGGCGTCGATCACGACCTGGTTACGCATGACCTCATGGGGGTCGCCCTCTGCGACCACCTTGCCCTCGGCCATCACGATCACCCAGTCAGCGATGTGGCGCACCATTTGCATGTCGTGTTCGACGAAGAGCACGGTCATGCCCTGCGACTTGAGGTTGAGTACGTGGTCGAGCAGCGACTGGGTGAGGGCCGGGTTCACGCCGGCCATCGGCTCGTCAAGCATCACGAGGGTCGGGTCGCTCATCAACGCACGCGCCATCTCGAGGAGCTTGCGTTGCCCACCAGACAGGCTCGCCGCGTAGTCGTCCTTCTTCTCGAACAGCTTGAAACGGGTCAGCAGCTCGGCGGCCTTGGCTTCATTGGCAACCTCCTGATGACGCCACAGGAATGGGAACATCGATCGGAACAGGTCCTCACCGACCTGGCCCTTCGCGCCGAGCAGCATGTTGTCCATGACCGTCAGCAGGCCAAGCGCCTTGGTGAGCTGAAAGGTGCGAATCTGGCCCAGTCGGGCGACCTTGAATGCGGGCAGTCCGGCCAGGGAACGGCCCTCAAAGGTCCACTTTCCGCTGTCCGGCTTGTCGAAACCGGTCAACAGGTTAAACAGGGTTGTCTTGCCGGCGCCGTTCGGACCGATCAGGGCCGTGATCGCGCCGCGTGGAATCTCGATGTGCGCCACATCGACGGCGGTTAGGCCACCGAAGCTGCGCCGCACATGATCGGCGACGAGGATCGGGTCGCGCTTCTGGCAACCTGGAACCGCCTCACCGATGTGCAGGTCGGTGGTCTTCACCGGCTTGGTCGACGGGACAACCTCTGGAGCATCCGGGGCATCGTTTGTGGGTACTCCGTCAACCGGGACGCTGTTCCTCGGAACACTGTTAGCGGACAAAGGCCAACTCCTTCTTATTACCGAAGATGCCTTGCGGTCTGAAGATGACTATCAGCATAATCGCGACCCCCACCAGAATGAAGCGCAACTGGCCGGCTTGAACATTGGTCATGAAAGGCAACCAGCCCACCTCCACCGCCCGGGCCATGAACCCGGAGAAGAACGAGAGCAGCACCCAGAAGATCATCGCCCCGATCACCGGGCCGAGGATGGTGGCGGCGCCGCCGAGCAGCAGGATCGCGTAGATGAAGAACGTCAGTGTCGTCTGATAATTCGACGGCACCACGGCCCGCGGCAACGCGAAGATCATGCCGGCGACGGTCCCGAAGACGCCACCGATGACCAGCGACTGCATTTTGTAGGCGTAGACGTTCTTGCCGAGCGCACGCACGGCATCCTCGTCCTCGCGGATGCCCTTGATGACGCGGCCCCACGGGCTGCGCATGAGCTGCCAGACGAGCAGGCAGGCCAGGATCACGATCATCCAGGCCACGAGGCGCAGCCAGGTGTCATAGGCGTTGTTCTCGAACGGGCCGAAGCCGTAGTTCCCCGGCGGCAGCGGGTTGAGTGCCGCGAATTCGCTCTTGTAGCCGCTGAGACCGTTGGCCGAACCGGTGACCGAGGCGAAGGTGTTCGTCGTGAACAGCAACCGCACGATTTCTGCGGCCGCGATCGTCACGATCGCGAGGTAGTCCGCCCGCAACCGCAGGGTCGGAATTCCGAGGATCAGGGCGAAGATGACGGATGCCCCGACACCGACCAGGAAGGCGCCCCAGACGGGGAACCCGAAGGTCAGGATCGAGATGGCGTACCCGTACGCACCGAGCGCCATGAAGCCGGCCTGACCGAAGTTTAGGAGTCCGGTGTATCCGAAGTGAACCGCGAGGCCCAGAGCCGCGAGCGCATACGCTGCGGTCGTCGGGCTGAGCAGCTCGACGGCTGCGTTGCCAAAGATTGCTTGCCAGTCGATCATCGTTGCCCCTTAACCAATTCTCTCTTTGCGACCCATGATGCCTTGAGGCCGAAACAGCAGCACCAGGATCAGAATCACGAGCGCGCCGACATACTTCATGTCGGACGGAAGCCAAAGCGTCGACAGCTCAACGAACAAGCCGACGATGATGGAACCAATCAGGGCTCCGAACGCGGTGCCCAGACCGCCCAGGGTCACGGCTGCGAAGACGAGCAGCAGGAGCTGGAAGCCCATGTCCCAGCTGACACCGGGTCGGAAGTATGCCCACAGCACGCCACTGAGCCCGGCGAGGGCCGCGCCGGCCACCCACACGATCTTGATCACGCCGTCCACGTCGATGCCACTCGCCGAGGCGAGGCTGGGGTTGTCGGAGACCGCCCGGGTCGCCTTGCCGATGCGGGTACGCAACAGGAAGAAGGCAACGAGCAGCAGTACCACGATGCTGATTCCCATGCTGGCCATGTCGATCACCGACAGTGACACGGGCCCGAACTTGAGATCGGCCGTGCCGGAACCGGGCAGCTGCTTGGTCGAACCGCCGAAGAAGTATTGGTACAGGTAGCGCAGAGCCAGTGACAGCCCGATGCTCACGATCATGAGGGGAACCAGCGCCACGCCTTTGCGGCGCAGCGGTTTCCAGATGACTGCATCGAGTCCCCAGCCGAGACCGGCGCTCAGCACGATTGCGATGATGATCGCGATCCAGACGGGGAGTGCGAAGTTGACCGAAAAGACCAGCGTCATCAAGGCGCCGAAGGTGACGAGTTCGGCGTGGGCAAAGTTGCTCAGCCCGGTGGTCCCGAAAATCAGCGACAGGCCGATGGCCGCGAGCGCCAGCAGGAGCCCGAAGTTGAGGCCGTTCACCGCCCGGTTCAGGAACTGGTCAAAGAAGCTGACCGTGTTCCTCTCCGCCTGGCCGAGAAAGAAGTTCACGGATTTGAACTTGGTCTGTCCAAACTCCGCCGTGATCTCGGAATCCTTGACGATGGCGATCCCGTCGGGAAGCGTGTCCTCGTCGAGGGCGATGGTGTACTCGGCGCGTTCCGGCACGCCGATTCGCCATTTGCCTTCGGCGTCGGTCTTGACCTCGGCTTCGTAGCCGGCGCCCTTCACCGAGATGAGAACACCGTCCAGGGGCTCGCCGTTGAACTGCACGTTGCCGGCGAAGGAGAAGTCGTACTCGGTGCCGATCTCGTCAGCATGAGCTGGTCCCACCGCAAGGGTGGACAGGGTGAGGGCTGCGAAGAGTACGCCGAGGAGCACGATGAGTATCCGAGGTGTCATTCTGCGAGCCGTGTCAGTGGGGTTCACTGGACCTCCATGGGGGCGCCGACAGCTTGTAACCGGCAGGCGCCGAGTCTCATTGCCAACAACGATGTTGACGGTACCTGCCGATTATGTCGTAAATGTTTCGTACTTCGGCACCGGCCTGCCCAGTTTATTTGCCTAACACGCTCGACGGAATGCGCGGCACCCAAACACGCTTAACATTGATATACCGCTTTCAGCCCAGTGCAGCGCGCGGGCGGGGTCTTTTTGTCGATACAAGTAATGCGTGCACACACGAGTTAAGAGGTTTCATGGATCAGCCAGATCCGTTCGGTTTCATCGGGCTTACCTACGATGACGTTCTGCTCCTGCCGGGCCACACCGACGTGATTCCCAGTGAGGCAGTGACAATGTCGCGCCTGACGAAGCGAATCAACGTCGCAACGCCCCTGCTCTCCAGCGCCATGGACACCGTCACCGAGACCCGCATGGCGATCGCCATGGCCCGTGAGGGTGGCCTCGGAATCCTGCACCGGAACCTCTCCATCGGTGACCAGGCCGAACAGGTCGACCTGGTCAAACGCAGCGAATCCGGAATGATTACCAATCCGGTAACAACTTCTCCCGACGCTACCGTGGCGGAGGTTGACGCCCTCTGCGGACAGTTCCGCGTGAGTGGACTTCCCGTCATCGACGGTGAGGGTGTGCTCGTTGGTCTCATCACCAACCGCGACATGCGTTTCGTGCCCAAGGCCGAAAAGCGCACCACCCGCGTACGCGACGTCATGACCACCTCCACACTCATCACGGGCAAGGTCGGCATGCCGCCCGAAGACGCGCTCGCAATCTTCGCCAAGCACAAGATCGAGAAGCTTCCCCTCATCGACGCGGCCGGCAAGCTCACCGGGCTCATCACGGTGAAGGACTTCGACAAGAGTGAGGAATACCCCCTCGCGACCAAGGACGACAATGGGCGTCTGTGCGTCGGTGCAGCCATCGGATTCTTCGGTGACGCGTGGCAGCGAGCGACCGCACTGCTCGAGGCCGGTGTTGACGTGCTCGTGGTTGACACGGCCAACGGCGACAGTTCCGGCGTGCTCGACATTATCCGTCGTCTGAAAAGCGACAAGGCCTTCGCCGACGTCGATGTGATCGGCGGAAACGTGGGCACACGTTCCGGAGCCCAGGCACTTATCGACGCCGGAGCGGACGCGATCAAGGTGGGCGTCGGCCCCGGTTCCATCTGCACCACCCGCATCGTCGCCGGCGTGGGCGTACCCCAGATCACGGCCGTGTACCAGGCCTCGCTGGCCGCCCGGGAGACCGGCGTTCCGGTCATCGCCGACGGCGGCCTGCAGTACTCGGGTGACATCGCGAAGGCCCTCGTGGCCGGCGCAGACACCGTGATGCTCGGCTCGCTGCTCGCCGGCTGCGATGAAAGCCCCGGCGAGCTCGCTTTCGTCAACGGCAAGCAGTTCAAGTCGTACCGGGGCATGGGATCGCTTGGCGCTCTGCAGACCCGCGGGTCGAAGACGTCGTACTCGAAGGATCGCTACTTCCAAGCGGATGTCCCCAGTGACGACAAGCTCATCCCCGAAGGCATCGAAGGTCAGGTTCCCTATCGCGGTTCCCTGTCCGCCGTGGCGTATCAGCTCATCGGCGGTCTGCGCCAGTCGATGTTCTATGTGGGTGCCCGCACCGTCGCCGAGCTCAAGGAAAAAGGCAAGTTCGTGCGCATCACCTCGGCCGGTCTGAAGGAGTCGCACCCGCACGACGTGCAGATCGTGGTGGAGGCCCCGAACTACCGTCGCTAGGCCTGGCTGCTCCCGTTGGGGCGGTTCAAAGCGTTCTGTGTGCTGGAACACAGAATCCAGGCTGGTAAATCGGTAATCTTAAACCACTAAATGTTGCGACGGAGGGTGCACCCCATGAAAAAGTGGCTCGTGGCCGTGGTGATCGCTGCGGTGGTGGTGACGGGCGGGGCCGTGGCTCTTGCCCAATCGAATACTGCAGGCACAGGCACAGGCACAGGCGCAGGCACAGGCGCAGGCACAGGCGCAGGCACAGGCGCAGGCACAGAACCCGCCCCGCTGGCCGCAACCGCCCCCTTTCGGGACTACTCGCCTGAGGCCGTCGCGATGGCCTCGGCCACGGACAAGGTCGTGCTGTTCTTCCACGCGAAGTGGTGCTCAACGTGCAAGCTCCTCTCCGATGACATCACCGCTAACGTCGATGCGATTCCCGAAAACGTTCGCATTTTGCTCGTCGATTTTGACACCGAGACGGCGCTCAAGCAGCGCTACGAGGTCACGCTCCAGCACACCCTGGTACAGGTCAGCGCTGAGGGAGACGAGATTGCGAGCTGGAACCTGACACCCACGCTCGACTCCCTGCTCAGCCAGCTTGAATAACAGAGCGACGCCACTGGCATCATGGAGCTCTTTCCGCTTTCGTTTCTCGCGGGTGCACTGACCATTCTGTCGCCCTGCGTGCTGCCGTTGCTCCCGGTAGTGCTCGCCGGGGCTGCGGAGGGAAGAACCCGACGCACCCCGTACCTCATCATTGCCAGTCTTGCCGTCTCGGTGGTTCTGTTCACGCTCCTGACCAAGGCAACGACGGCGTTGCTGGGGGTTCCGAGCAGTGTGTGGCTTATTATTTCGGGTGGACTGGTCGCATTCATCGGTATGTCACTGGCGCTCCCGAAGATCTGGGACGCGCTCTCGGCCCGACTGCGACTCCAGGAGCGCAGCGGTAATCTGGCCGAACGCTCGGCCGGTAAAACCGGAGCGACACGGAGCATCCTGCTGGGCCTCTCACTGGGGCCGATCTTCACCAGCTGCAGCCCCACCTATGGACTGATTCTCGCCGTCGTCCTCCCCGCCGACTTGACGGAGGGTATCACCAATATCATCGCTTATACATTGGGTCTGAGTGCGGTCATGCTCCTCGTAGCGATCGGTGGACGGTCGGTCACGACACGACTCGGTTGGGCCACGAACCCGGATGGAAAATTTCGGCGCTGGCTCGGGGCGTTCCTCATCATCGTCGGGCTGCTCATCTCCACCGGCCAGATAAAAAACATTGAGGCATGGCTCGTCGATCGGGGGTTCCTTGGAACCGTCCTGCTAGAGCGCCCGCTGCTCGACTCGACGAGAAACCCGACCGAGGGCGGCGGCACGAGCTCAACTGATATCGAAATTCCTAGTTTTCTGCTCCAGTCGTTCCCGGACACGGACTGGTCCAAGGCCGACCCGGCGATCGCGGAAGCCTTGGGCGGCGGGCCGTCCAAGGACGGCATACCCGCCATCGATGTTCCGCGCTTCGAGCCGATAGCGAGCTTCCCGCACGACGACGACGTGCAGGCGATCCTCCTGGAGGGCGAGACCGAGGTGAAGGCCTACCCGTACAACATCCTGGTCTGGCACGAGATCGTCAACGACACACTCGATGGCGCACCCGTCTCGGTGACGTTCTGCCCGCTGTGTGGCAGCGCCATCGTCTACGACCGCATTCTTCCGGGCGGCCAGGTCGCCACCTTGGGCGTGAGCGGAGGTCTTATCGACAGCAACATGGTCATGTTCGATCGCACCAGCGAAACGCTGTGGCAACAGAGCACCGGCCGGGCGCTCGCCGGGGAGCACTTTCCGCACCAGCTCGACGTGCGAAAGTTGCAGCTCCTGACCGTCGGAGAGATTCAGGCGGCGTTTCCCGAGGCGGTGATCCTCAGCGAAAACACCGGCCATTCGCGGGACTACTCCCGCAACCCCTACTCGGGCTACGACGAGAGCGAGGGATTCATCTTCTCGCCGCGCGAGCTCGACACGCGGTACCCAGCCAAGGAGATCTTCGTCGCGTTCAGCGTCGACGGCACCCGGGTCTCTGCGCCGTGGCTCGCCGTCAAGAATGACGAAAAGTACGTGGCTGATGTAGTCGGGCAGACAATCACGCTCGAGAAGACCACTAACCAGCTGGCGATTAGCGCAGCAGACGGGGCTGACATCCCCTTCTACTTCGAGATGTGGTTCAGCTGGGCGGTCCAGCATCAGGAGGACGGGGTCGTCATCGACCCCCGAAAACAGTGACCGCGGTGCGCGGCAGGGACCGAGGAACGAGGGCGGCATCCATGTGATCCCAAGCGCCAGCGGACGCCAGCGGTCGAGAGCGCCGCCTGCACCTAAACTGGAGTCATGGAAATCGAGATCGGCCGTTCCAAGCGCGCACGCCGCGTATACGCCTTCGACGACATCGCGGTGGTGCCCAGTCGGCGCACGCGCGACCCGGAGGATGTGTCGGTCGGCTGGACCATTGATGCCTACCAGTTCGCCATTCCGGTGCTCGCCGCCCCGATGGACTCCGTTGTCTCGCCCACCACGGCCATCATGATGGGCCAGCTCGGTGGCGTCGGCGTGCTCGACCTCGAAGGCCTGTGGACCCGGCACGAGAACCCCGAGCCGCTGCTCGCCGAAATTCGGAGCCTGCCCGCCGAGCAGGCGACTGCGCGCATGCAGGAAATGTACTCTGCTCCGATTCAGCCGGCGCTCGTCACCGCCCGCCTCGCTGAGATTCGCGCCGGCGGCGTCACCGTGGCGGGCGCACTCTCACCCCAGCGCACCCAGGAGCTCTACGAAACCGTCGTCGCTGCCGGTGTTGATCTGTTCGTCATTCGCGGCACGACCGTGTCGGCCGAGCATGTGTCGCAGAACCAGGAACCGCTCAACCTCAAGAAGTTCATCTACGAGCTCGATGTTCCCGTCATCGTCGGCGGCGCGGCTACGTACACGGCAGCCCTGCACCTCATGCGCACCGGAGCTGCCGGCGTTCTGGTTGGGTTCGGCGGGGGAGCCGCGTCGACCACCCGCGCAACCCTGGGCATCCACGCCCCGATGGCCACGGCCGTAGCGGATGTCGCGGGCGCTCGCCGCGACTACATGGACGAGTCCGGCGGTCGTTACGTGCATGTCATCGCCGACGGTGGCCTTGGCACCTCTGGAGATATGGTCAAAGCCGTGGCCTGTGGCGCGGACGCCGTCATGCTCGGTACCGCGCTGGCCCGGGCAACGGATGCCCCCGGTGGCGGATTCCACTGGGGCGCCGAGGCTCATCACCCGCAACTGCCGCGTGGCAACCGGGTAGAGGTTGGTACGGTGGCCCCGCTCGAGGAGATTCTTTATGGCCCGGCACCGGTCGCCGACGGTACCGCCAACCTGATCGGCGCGCTGCGTCGGTCGATGGCGACCACCGGTTACTCGGATCTCAAAGAATTTCAGCGGGTTGAAGTGGTTGTCGCACCATACCGAGTGAACTAGCGTCAAAGGTAAGGAACGGACGTACTTCTCAGCATTACCCGCAACACTGGTGTTGCGAGCGTTTAGTCGCAGCACGTCTTGATCTCGTCCTGAACACTGAGTCTGAACAGGAGTAGCAATGGCCTCCCGCAATTCGGTCACCCGGTCCACAAAATTAGGGCCTGAGGAGCGGGTCGCCGCTCTGTCCAAACTCAAAGAGAGGGAACTCGATATCCTCGTTGTCGGTGGCGGCATCGTCGGTGCCGGCGCCGCCCTCGACGCCGTCACGCGCGGCTTGAGCGTCGGTATCCTCGAGGCGAGAGACTGGGCGTCGGGAACGTCGAGCCGGTCGTCCAAGCTCGTGCACGGCGGCATCCGCTACTTGGAGCAGCTCGACTTTCGGCTCGTGCGCGAGGCCCTCACCGAGCGGGGCCTGCTCTTGCAGCGCATCGCCCCGCACCTCGTGAAGCCGGTGCGGTTTCTGTACCCGCTCAAGAAGCGCTTCACCGAACGGTTCTACATCGGCGCCGGCATGCTGCTCTACGACATTTTCTCCTACACCGGCGGGCGCCCGCCCGGAGTGCCGCACCACCGTCACCTGTCGAAGAGCCAGGTGCACAAGCTCATGCCGAGCCTCACCAACGACGCCCTGATCGGCGGCATCACCTACTACGATGGCCAGGTCGACGACGCCCGGTACGTGTCCATGCTGGTGCGGACCGCTTCGTTCTATGGCGCCCACGCTGCCAGCCGGGTGCGGGTCGAGGGATTTATTAAGGTGGGGGAGCGTGTCGTCGGGGTGCGCGCCCACGATCTGCAGACCGACGAACACTTCGAGGTACGGGCCAAGCAGGTCGTGAACGCGACCGGAGTCTGGACCGACGACACCCAGCGCATGGTCGGCGAACGCGGCACCTTCAAGGTGCGAGCATCGAAGGGCGTACACCTCGTTGTACCGCGCGACCGTTTTCAGAGCGCCATGGGACTGTTGCTGCGCACCGAAAAGAGCGTGCTGTTCGTGATTCCGTGGGGCCGACACTGGCTCATCGGCACGACCGATACGGACTGGCACCTCGACAAGGCGCACCCGGCAGCGACAGCAGCCGATATTGACTACATTCTCGAACACATCAACTCGGTGCTGAGGGTGCCGCTCACCCGTGAAGACGTGGAGGGCGTCTACGCCGGGCTGCGCCCGCTGCTGGCCGGTGAGAGTGACCAGACCTCCAAACTGTCCCGCGAACACCTCGTCGGGCACTCCGTACCCGGCCTCGTAGTGATCGCCGGCGGCAAATGGACCACGTACCGCGTTATGGCCAAAGATGCAGTGGATGCCGCCGCCTCTGCTCTCGACGGCCGCATTCCCGCGTCGGCGACCCAGGACATCCCCTTGCTCGGGGCTGAGGGATACCAGGCCGCGTGGAACAAGCGCGGCAAGATAGCCAGGGCCTTCAACCTGCACACCGTGCGGGTGGAACACCTGCTCAACCGGTACGGAACCCTCACCGACGAACTCCTCGACCTGATTCGCGATAACCCGGCGCTGGCCGAACCGCTGCCCGGCGCCGACGACTACATCGGTGCCGAAGTGGTCTACGCGGCCTCGCATGAGGGTGCCCTGCACCTCGAAGATGTGCTCGCCCGCCGCACCCGCATCTCGATCGAGGCCTGGGATCGTGGGGTCTCGGCTGCCCCCGTCGTCGCCGCCCTCATGGCCGGAGTGCTCGGTTGGGACCAGGAGCGCATCGACCGCGAGGTCGGCTTCTATCTCACCCGCGTCGCCGCCGAGCGTGCGTCGCAGGAGGAGCCCAATGACGAATCCGCCGACCGGGTGCGCCTCGAGGCCCCCGACATCGTGGTCACCAACTAGCGCCCCGCGCCCGCCCATCCTTCGCCCGCTCCGCATCCGTTCACCGCGCCATGTGCCGGTGATCGCGCCACCTATAGCTGGCGCGGTCACCGGCACTGGGCGCGGTGACGCGTTTTACGCGGCCGCCGCAGTCGCTACCGGGCCCGAGGAACGCCGATGCGTGAGAGATACGCGCCGAACGCTGCGAGGTCGTGCGCGATCGGCCACTCCCACCGCGAAACGGATGGCCCGCACGCGCGTATTCGATCTTCACGGCGCTTCTCGTCCATGACGACCTCGGCGGTCGTGCGTCCTCGGGTGTACTCCTCCTTGAGATATTTTCCGAGCCCGTCGAACTCTCCGACCTTGTTAATGCTTGGCCAGAAGAAGTCGACGAATGCGATGAACCCTGCGGCGTCGTCGAAGCGCACCTGCAACTCGGGAGCAATAAACCCGAGCAGGAACATGTGCGCGCGGCTGATCGATTCCCCGCCAGAATCGGACTGCGTCGACGCGAAGTCCCCGGCGCGAAGTGCCGCGGTTCTGCCGTAGCGGCGGCCAGTGCCGGCGAGGATGTCCAGGGCAGTCTGCAGTTCCTCGCGTGTGGCCAGGGCCCGGGCCGGGCTGATTCCCGGCGCCATATAACGCGGCATGTGGATAGCCCGGTCCATCATCGCGACGGCCTGTGGAAACGGCAGAATGCGTGCCATCGCTACCGCGGTATGCGCCGCTGACGTGACCACGAGTCCGCCTCGCGCGACGGCACCAATCGCCCCGGCCTCCGAGGCTGTGGCACTGTGCCGCACGATGCCGGGTTTCGACCGACCGCCGGATGCCTGCGGGACGGCGACGTGGACATCCGTTGGCCAGCTGGATGGTCGCGGAAAGCCCCAGATCGCCGCCGCGGAGTGGTGGGAGAACACCGGCGGATCGGCGCTGACCGCAGCGTAGGCGCGGATGCGATAGAGGTAGCGCGCGTCAAGATCGAGACGCTCCCAGCGCACGGTCGGCAAATAGACGCCGCGCCGCAGCCGGGTGATTCGGTGGTGGGTGAACTCGGTGCGGAGTACCTCGTGCAGTCCAACCGCCGCAGCATCGGAGGACAGGATCAGTCCGTCTGGGCGCAGGAGGGCTGCGAGCAGGTGGTTCGATGCCGGTTCGGAGGGCGCCGTGTGTGCCATCACCCGAGAATGGCAGCGATCGGGAGGGTTTAGGCCCCACGCCGGTGGATCTGTGCATAACTCCAGCACCGTGGTTGCTCGCCGCGCCACCTGCCGGTGGCCGCGCCACCTATAGCTGGCGCGGCGACCGGCACCGGGCGCGGCGAGCGGGCGCGGCGACGGGTTCGGCGCACGCAGGGAGAAAAGCTGCTCGGTAGACTGATTACACCACCCCCAAGCCTCAGGAGTCGCACCATGGTTGACGTTCGACGGGTCAAGCTCCCCGGCGTGGGTGTGCTGCACACTTTCATCACGGATGACGGCGGCAAGGTCGGCGTCATTGCCCACCGTTCCGGCCACAGTGACCTCATCACCTTCGCTGACGACGAGGGCGGGCCCGACGCCAGCAAGGTGTCGCTTCGGCTGAGCGAAGACGAGGCGCACACCCTCGCCGAGCTTCTCGGCGGCACCCAGATCACCGAGTCGCTGACCGCCCTCGACCAGATTCCCGGCCTGAGCATCGACTGGTTCACCGTCGACTACGAAGACCACATTGCCGGTCAGGCCCTCGGTAACCCGGCGGACCGCGGCATCGCCGGCCTCACGGTGGTCGCCGTCGTACGCGGCGAATCTGCCAACCCGGCCCCCGCCGCCGACTTCAAGGTTTTTCCCGGTGACACCCTGGTCGTCGCCGGTTCACCCGAAAAGGTCGTCAAAGCCTTCTCCTTCTTCCGCACCGGTGAAGTGAAGGCAAAGGCCGTCGACACTCCACCCGGGGGGTAACGATGCACCTGGGCGAAGACCTCCTCGTTCTCGGCATTCTGCTTGTCGTCGCCTACGTTCTTGGCCGCCTGGGCAAACTGATCGGGCTTCCTACCATTCCGATCTATATGATCGTGGGCGTTCTCGCGAGCCCGAACACCGACTTCTTCCCCCTCGATTTTCAGTCCGCCGACATTGAGCTCATCGCCGTGTTCGGCCTGATCTTGCTGCTGTTCAGCCTCGGCCTCGAGTTCGACCAGGAAGAATTCTTCGGCAACGCCCGAACCCTGCTGATCTCGGGCGGATCCTGGGTTCTCATCAACATGGGCGCGGGGTTCGTTTTCGGCATACTCGTGGGGTGGGGCCCTCGCGAAGCTCTCGTCATCGCGGGCATGACCGGTACCTCGTCAAGCGCCATCATCACCAAACTGCTCATTGAACTGCGCCGCCTCGCCAACAGGGAGACGCCAATGATCCTCGGCGTCACCGTCGTCGGTGACATCTTCATTGCCATCTACCTTTCCATCGTGTCGGTCGTGCTCAGCGGCAAGACCGAGGTCTGGCCGATCGTGCTTCAGCTTTCCATCGCGTTCCTGTTTCTCGTGGTCATGTTTTCGCTCGCCCGCTGGGGTGGTCGCGTCGTCTCACGCCTCATGCGCACCAAAGATGATGAGCTGTTCACGATTTTGTTCTTCGGCCTCGTGGTGTTGTTCGCCGGAATCGGCGAAATCATTGGCGTCACCGACGCGATCGGCGCATTTCTGATCGGCGTCGTGCTCGGAGCAAGCAGCTACCGGGCCAGAATCGAACGCGTCGCCGTGCCGCTACGCGATATTTTCGCGGCGTTCTTCTTTCTCAACTTCGGCCTCGCCCTCGACGTCGCTGAGTTCGGATCGGTGATCGGCATCGTGCTCATCGCCATCGTGATGACCTTTCTGCTCAGCCTCGCGACCGGTGCGCTGCTGGCCTGGCTGCACAAAATGGGGCCACGTGAAGCCCTGAACACCGCAGCCATTTTCGTCAACCGCGGCGAGTTCACCCTGATTCTGGCGACACTGTCAGTCTCGGCCGGACTCGATGCACGCCTGCAGCCCTTCGCGGGACTCTACGTTTTAGTCATGGCCATTATCGGACCGCTCTTCACCGCGAATTCCGAGAAGATCGGGTCGGCACTGCGCCGTCGCAGACCGAGACCCGCTGCCGCACGTGCCCCGCGAAACCCGATGCTCGATGAGGAGATCGCCCTCGTGGAGGCGGCAACCGCCGCCCAGGCAGCGGATTCCGACGAGAACGCCCACCGCGCAACCAAGAGGGCGGTCGACTCGGCCAATTCCCACTCGGTGGCCGATACGGTGAATGAAGCGAAACGCTCGCATTCGACCGATTCCGGTGTGGATTCGATGGCTGATTTCGCGCTCGGTCAGTACTCCCCAGAGCCCGATGATGATGCCGCGAAACCGGCAGGCAAACCCGGGCGAGAAACCCACACAGGTGACTATTCGTGATCAGAATGATGCTGCGCCCCCGCTGGGTGGCCGCGCTGCTGCTCGCCCTCGGCATTGCCGCGGCTTTCGCACTGCTCGGGCACTGGCAGCTCGAACGCGCCATCGAGTCCGGCGTGGTCGTGGAACGCAGCACCGAACAGGTGAAACCCCTCACCGACGTTGCCCAGCCGGACGGCGGCGTCACGCAGATCGCGACGGGCCAAATGGTCACCGCCCGGGGCACCTGGGTGGCCGGTGACGAGCAACTCATCACCACACGACTCAACGGTGGCGAAATGGGGTTCTGGGTTGTCAGCCATTTTCGAACGGATGCCGCGGCCAGTATCGCCGTCGCGCGCGGCTGGGCCCCCGAGAAAAGCACGGCTGAGGCCGTCATCGCCGCGCTCCAGACGGCTCCCGAGGCTGGCTCAATCACCCTGACCGGACGCTTCCTCACCGGGGAGGCCCCGGAGCTGCCCGACCCCGCGGGTGACTCAAAGGAGCTGACCAAGGTGGCGCCATCCGCTCTGATCAATCTCTGGGCCGACTTCACCGATCAGTCGGTGTACTCCGCCTATATCGTTGACGCGGCGGCCCCGGCCGGCCTCGACGTGATCGATTCCCCGGTGCCCCAGGTTGACCAGTCGCTCAACTGGCTGAACATCTTCTACGCCATCGAGTGGGTCGTCTTCGCCGGGTTCGCCGTGTTCCTCTGGTATCGACTGGTGCGCGACGCCCTGGAACGCGAGCAGGAGGAGGCAGCACTTGACGCTGCCCCGGCAAGCGCTCCCAGCGTGGGCGCATAGAATTACCCCATGCCACTTGAACCCAAGCCCGCCGACATTTCCCGAATTCCCGGTGCGCTGCGGCTCTACCAGGTGTCGTCCATCATCACCGGTGTCTTTCTGCTGCTGCTGTGCGCAGAGGTCTACGCCAAGTTCGTGCTCGGCTACGAACTCGAAATGAACGGCACCGAGGGCTTTCTCGCCTTCGTGCCGCGCGATACCGTCGCTGCGATCAACCTGAGCACCATCATTCTGATCGTGCACGGCTGGTTCTACGTGCTCTATCTGTTCGCCGACTTCCGACTGTGGAGCCTGATGCGCTGGCCGTTCCCGCTCTTCGTGCTGATCGCGCTCGGCGGCATCATTCCCACCCTCTCGTTCTTTCTGGAAGGCCCCATGACCCGCCGCGTTAAACGCTCCCTCGCACGGCTCGAAGCGAAAAAGGCCGCCGAGGTAGCTTCATGAACGCGCTCGTTGACACCGCGTCAGCGGATGCCCCCCTCGCCGACTCGGGGCTGGATCGCCCCGTGCTCGTGGTCGACTTTGGGGCGCAGTACGCGCAGCTGATCGCTCGGCGCGTGCGTGAGGCATCCGTCTATTCAGAGATCGTGCCGCACACGATCACCGCGGCCGAGGTGCTCGCCAAGAACCCGCGCGGAATTGTGCTGAGCGGCGGTCCGTCGAGCGTGTACGCCGAGGGAGCACCCGCTTTTGACGCCGCGATTTTCGAGCTCGGCGTGCCCGTTCTTGGCATCTGCTACGGATTTCAGGTGATGGCAACCTCCCTCGGTGGCACCGTCGCCCACACCGGCGCCCGCGAATACGGCGCGACCCCGGTCGCGGTGAACAACGGCGACAACGTGCTGCTGGCCGACCAGCCCGACAGCCAGACCGTGTGGATGAGCCACGGCGACTCGGTCGCCGCCGCCCCCGACGGCTTCACCGTGCTCGCCTCGTCGGCCTCCACCCCGGTCGCCGCGTTCGCCAATGACGCCAAGCGCCTCTACGGCGTGCAGTGGCACCCCGAGGTCAAGCACTCCGAAAACGGCCAGCACGTGCTCGAGAACTTTCTGCACCGTGCCGCCGGCATTGCCGCGGACTGGAACAGCGGCAACGTTATTGCGGAGCAGGTAACCAAGATTCGCGCCCAGGTCGGCACCGGCAAGGTCATTTGCGGGCTTTCCGGCGGGGTCGACTCTGCGGTGGCCGCCGCCCTCGTGCACAAGGCCATCGGTGACCAGCTGGTCTGTGTCTTCGTTGATCACGGCCTGCTGCGCGAAGATGAACGCCGCCAGGTCGAAGAGGACTACGTCAAGGCCACCGGCATCCGCCTGGTGACCGTTGATGTGCGCGAGCAGTTTCTGTCTGCTCTTGAGGGCATCAGCGACCCGGAGACCAAGCGCAAGATCATCGGCCGCGAGTTCATTCGCACCTTCGAGCAGGCCCAGGCGGAGCTCGTGCTCGAAGCCCGAGAGATCGACGGAGACCCGATCGCGTTCCTCGTGCAGGGCACGCTCTACCCCGATGTTGTTGAATCCGGCGGCGGCAGCGGCACCGCCAACATCAAGAGCCACCACAACGTGGGAGGCCTGCCGGACGACCTCAAGTTCGAACTGGTCGAACCGCTGCGCACCCTGTTCAAGGACGAGGTGCGTGCGATCGGCGCCGAGCTTGGCCTTCCGGCCGAAATTGTGCAGCGCCAGCCTTTTCCCGGCCCCGGCCTGGGCATTCGCATCGTCGGTTCGATCACCCAGGAACGCCTCGATCTGCTGCGTCAAGCGGATGCGATCGTGCGCTTCGAACTGACCGCAGCGGGCCTCGACCGCGAGATCTGGCAGTGTCCGGTGGTGCTGCTCGCCGATGTGCGCTCCGTGGGCGTGCAGGGTGATGGTCGCACCTACGGCCACCCGATCGTGCTGCGGCCGGTGTCTTCAGAGGATGCCATGACCGCCGACTGGACTCGCCTGCCCTACGACCTGCTCGCCAAGATTTCCAATCGCATCACCAACGAGGTCGACGGGGTGAACCGCGTGGTGCTCGACGTTACGTCGAAGCCGCCGGGAACCATCGAGTGGGAGTAATCACTCTCTAGCGTGACAGCAGGGCCGACTCTCGAGAGTCGGCCCTGCTGTGTGTGTACCGGACGGGAACCGGGGCTCAGTC
>JBBRBV010000020.1:0-42124 GCA_038205545.1 Actinomycetales bacterium | reverse complement strand
TATGTCCATCCTGGAGCAACTACTACATGACAATCGCAACGACCGAACGGGCACCCAAGCAGGTCGCCATCAACGACATTGGATCTGCTGAAGACTTTCTTGCCGCGGTCGAAAAGACTCTGAAATTCTTCAACGACGGAGACCTCATTGAAGGCACCGTAGTGAAGATCGACCGCGACGAGGTCCTCCTCGACGTTGGGTACAAGACCGAGGGTGTCATCCCCTCCCGCGAACTTTCCATCAAGCACGACGTTGACCCCTCCGAGGTCGTCAAGGTCGGCGACCTGGTCGAGGCCCTCGTCCTTCAGAAGGAAGACAAAGAAGGCCGTCTCATCCTTTCCAAGAAGCGCGCTCAGTACGAGCGTGCATGGGGCGACGTTGAACTGATCAAGGAATCAGATGGCGTTGTCACCGGTTCGGTCATCGAGGTTGTCAAGGGTGGCCTCATCGTCGACATCGGTCTGCGTGGCTTCCTGCCCGCATCGCTCATCGAGCTTCGCCGTGTTCGCGACCTGACCCCGTACCTGGGCCAGGAGATCGAGGCCAAGATCCTCGAACTCGACAAGAACCGCAACAACGTTGTGCTGTCACGTCGCGCGCTGCTCGAGCAGACGCAGTCCGAGAGCCGCACCACGTTCCTCAACAACCTCGCGAAGGGACAGGTCCGTAAGGGCATCGTCTCCTCGATCGTCAACTTCGGTGCGTTCGTCGACCTCGGCGGCGTCGATGGTCTGGTTCACGTTTCCGAGCTGTCCTGGAAGCACATTGAGCACGCCAGCGAAGTTGTTGAAGTTGGCCAGGAAGTCACCGTCGAGATCCTCGAGGTTGACCTGGATCGCGAGCGCGTATCGCTCTCGCTCAAGGCAACGCAGGAAGACCCCTGGCAGGTATTCGCCCGCACCCACGCCATCGGCCAGGTTGCACCGGGCAAGGTCACCAAGCTGGTTCCGTTCGGTGCGTTTGTTCGCGTTGCCGAGGGCATCGAAGGACTCGTTCACATCTCGGAGCTCTCCGGCAAGCACGTTGAGCTCGCCGAGCAGGTTGTTTCGGTCGGCGACGAGGTCTTCGTTAAGGTCATCGACATCGACCTCGAGCGTCGTCGCATCTCGCTCAGCCTCAAGCAGGCTAACGATGGCGTCGACCCCGACGGTACTGAGTTCGATCCGGCTCTCTACGGAATGCTCACCGAGTACGACGACAAGGGCCAGTACAAGTACCCCGAGGGCTTCGACTCCGAAACCAACGAGTGGCGCGAAGGGTTTGACGAGCAGCGCGAAAAGTGGGAGCAGGACTACGCTGCTGCCCAGGCACGTTGGGAAGCGCACAAGAAGCAGGTTTCGACCGCGAACGACGAGATCGCTGCCCCCAGCGATGTCGCTCCGGCCGGATCGGCCTTCTCAAGCGAGACGGCTGGCGCCGGTACTCTCGCCGACGACGAAGCACTCGCGGCCCTCCGCGAGAAGCTCTCCGGCGGCAACTAGCGCCGAAGCACCACAGCACGTCGCGTTGACAGCGGGCCGCATCCTTTGGGGTGCGGCCCGCTGTCTGTGTTCACTTCTGTCTGTGTTCACTTCGGTCTGGTGTTCACTGCGGTCTGGTGTGCGCTGCCGTGCGGAAGGACGATGCGGCAGACAGCCGAGGCTCGCAGTATCGCCACGACCCGACAGACAGTTCGTGCTATACCTGATAGTGAGGATCTATCCCCTTGCTGACCGCGGTCAGGCGGGATCTGATCCGAGCAAGTACCACGCACTGTATTTACGTGTCTGATGCGGGACGGAGACGAGAGCAAATATGCTTCGTGCACCAGGGCCCCGGGCACCACAGCACCATCGGAGAGTTTCATGACTGGTCTTGACCCGGGTCCCTCTGCCGCCAACGGTGCAAACGGCGACCCCCCGGGGCAGGAATCGACCCAGGACTGGATCAAAGCCGCCGACGCCGATTCGCCCGTTGATTTTCAAGGACTCGCCGAGGCCATCGCTGGGTCGGCCGTGCCGAGCGGATACTCAACGGCATTGGTCGTAGAGGCCGACAAGAAGTCGGCCAAACTCGTTCGGCTGCTCCTTGAGGCTGAGGGGTTTCACGTGCTCGTGGCACCCAGCGGAGAAGACGCACTCGAACTTGCGCGTCGAGTGCCGCTCAGCCTGATCACCCTCGACGTGCAGCTCCCGGGAATGGACGGCTGGAAGTTCCTGCTCAGGCTTCACGAGTGGCCCGAACTGACATCCATCCCCGTAGTGATCATTGCGGGGATGGCTGACGTGAGCATGGCTCTACGCCGCGGCGCCGCTGCCGTTCTGGAGAAACCCTTGCAGCGAACCGAGTTGCAGAACTCGCTGACTCTGCTCGGACTGCGCCCCGACCGGTCCCACGCTTGCTGTGTTTTGGTCGTAGATGACGACCACGAGACGGTCGAGCTGGTCAGATCTTTTCTGGAGCGGCCCGCCTGCCACGTCGAATCGTCCGCCACCGGGGCGGCGGCGGTATCTGATGCCGTCACACTGATTCCGGACCTCATCATGATCAACCTCACGATGAGCGACCTGCAAGGTTTCAAGATCGTGCGCGCTCTGCAAACCGATACTGCCACCCAGCGCATTCCTCTCCTGGTCATGTCGTCGTTAGGAATAACCGAGGAAGAACAGGGCTGGATTAATTTTGATCCGGCCAGGCCGGTGCTAACCATGAACACGCCGAACTTCAACAGGGAGGCCTTTCTCGCCGAGATCAAGCGCGCCCTGAGGTAACGGTGACCCGCTGCCCCTGACTGCTACGCCGGCGCCCCCGTTGCGCTCAGCGCAGCGGATACCATGGTGTCATGTATTTGATTGGGCTGACCGGCGGGATCGCCTCAGGCAAGAGCACCGTGGCGAGACGTCTGGCCTCTTGGGGCGCCGTGGGCATCGACGCCGACCAACTGGCCCGAGAAGTTGTCGAACCTGGCACGCCCGCCCTCGCGGCAATTGCCGCTGAGTTCGGTGACAGTATTTTACTGGCCGATGGACGTCTGAACCGGCCAGCGCTCGGGGCGATCATCTTCACGGACCCGAGTCGGCGCGAACGACTGAATGCCATCACGCATCCGGCTGTGCGGCAGCTCACCCGAGATCTGGTTGCCGCCGCCGCCGCCGCCAACCCCGCAGCCATCGTCGTCTACGATGTTCCGCTCCTGGCGGAGGCCATTGCTGGCGGTCTGGTCACGTTTGATCTCATCGTGGTCGTGCAGGCGGATGCCGAAACCCGGATTCAGCGCATGGTCGATTTGCGTGGCCTGACGCGCGAGGAAGCGACCCAGCGGATTGGCGCGCAGGCGAGTGACACGGAGCGCCTCGCCCTGGCCGATGTGGTTATTGATAACAGCGGCACCGTCGAGGAGACCCTCGCCCAGGTGGACGCCCTCTGGGAGCGGGTGCGCCCTTCGGAGTCCGGCGGGGCCGTGCCAACCGGCGACATCCGCTTGCCGTAGTCAGTCGGGGAAACGGACTGTCAGGCCCCCTTTGTAGAATGGAAGCATGGAACCCACCCGCTCTGTGAACCCGTTTGAAGTGGTCAGTGAATATTCGCCGAGCGGCGACCAGCCCACCGCCATCGCCGATCTGGCAGCCCGCATCAATGCCGGCGAAACCGACATCGTTCTGCTCGGTGCTACCGGCACCGGTAAGTCCGCCACGACCGCCTGGCTGATCGAGCAGGTGCAGCGCCCGACGCTGGTTCTGGCCCACAACAAGACCCTCGCGGCCCAGTTGGTCAACGAATTCCGTGACCTCATGCCCAACAACGCGGTCGAATATTTCGTTTCCTACTACGACTATTACCAGCCCGAGGCCTACGTTCCACAGACTGACACCTTTATCGAAAAGGACTCCTCGATCAACGAGGAGGTCGAACGGCTGCGGCACTCCACCACGAACTCACTCCTAAGTCGCCGCGACGTTATCGTTGTCTCGACGGTGTCGTGCATCTACGGTCTGGGAACCCCCGAAGGGTACATGGAGGCAATGATTGCCTTGCAGGTCGGGCAGAAGGTCAGCCGGGACTGGCTCGTGCGTAAGTTCGTAGCCATGCAGTACAAACGCAACGATGTCGATTTCTCGCGCGGAAACTTTCGGGTGCGCGGCGACACCATTGAGATCATTCCGATGTACGAAGAGCTCGCCATTCGCATTGAGATGTTCGGTGACGAGATCGAGGGGCTATATTCGCTGCATCCGCTCACCGGGGACATTGTCAAGAAACTGGACTCCGTGTCGGTCTTTCCTGGTTCGCACTATGTGGCCAGCGACGACGTCATGCGCCGAGCGATCGGCACTATTGAGGTAGAGCTTGCCGACCGCCTTGAGGTATTGGAGCGTGAGGGCAAACTGCTCGAAGCCCAGCGGCTGCGCATGCGCACCACCTTCGATCTCGAGATGATGGAGCAGATCGGGTTCTGCTCCGGCATCGAGAACTACTCCCGGCACATTGATGCGCGCGAAGCGGGCGAGGCCCCGCACTGCCTCCTCGACTATTTTCCCGACGATTTTCTTATGGTTATCGACGAGTCGCACGTGACTGTGCCGCAGATCGGTGCCATGTACGAGGGCGACTCCTCGCGCAAGCGCACCCTCGTCGACCATGGCTTTCGGCTGCCGAGCGCGCTTGATAACCGACCCCTTAAATTTAACGAGTTCAAGAACCGGGTGGGCCAGACCGTGTACCTGTCGGCGACGCCAGGCAAGTACGAGATGGGTATCGCCGACGGCATCGTCGAACAGATCATTCGCCCGACCGGGCTGATCGACCCGCAGATCATTGTCAAGCCGAGCGCCGGTCAGATCGACGATCTGCTTGAGGAGATCAAGAAGCGCAGCGAGCGCAACGAACGCGTGCTCGTGACGACGCTCACCAAGAAAATGGCCGAAAACCTCACTGACTTTCTCACCGAGGCCGGTGTGCGAGTGCGTTACCTGCACTCCGACGTCGACACGCTGCGCCGGGTGGAATTGCTCACCGAGCTTCGAGCTGGCATCTACGACGTGTTGGTTGGCATCAACCTGCTGCGTGAAGGCCTCGACTTGCCCGAGGTATCGCTTGTGGCGATCCTCGATGCCGACAAGGAAGGCTTTCTGCGTTCGTCCACCTCCTTGATCCAGACGATCGGGCGAGCGGCCCGCAACGTGTCGGGCGAGGTACACATGTATGCCGACCGGGTCACCGCGTCGATGGAGAAAGCCATCGAGGAGACCGATCGGCGCCGGGAGAAGCAGGTTGCCTACAACACCCTGCACGGAATTGATCCGACCCCGCTGCGGAAGCGTATCGGCGATATCACGGAGGCGCTCGCCCGGGAGGAGGCGGACACCGCTGAGCTGCTGGCCAATCGAGATGCCCGCCGCAAGAGTTCAGCGCCCACGCGTCGGGTGGGGCTGGCCGCAAACGGTGCCAACGACCTCGAGTCGATCATCGCCGACCTCAACGGTCAAATGCTCGAGGCCGCTGGCGAACTCAAGTTCGAGCTCGCCGCGCGCCTCCGGGACGAGCTCTCCGAGCTCAAGCGTGAGCTCCGTCAGATGGAGAAAGCCGGCCACCTGCAGTAGCGGTCGCCGCGCAGACCTGAAGACTTAGCTGGTCGAGCTCGTATTCGCTGGTCGAGTCCGTACTCGCTGGTCGAGCTCGTACTCGCTGGTCGAGTCCGTACTCGCTGGTCGAGTCCGTACTCGCTGGTCGAGTCCGTCGAGACCACTCGCGTAGAAAAGCGAGGGCGCCAAGCATAGGATGCGAGACGGTTACGTCGGCCGCCTCTGGCTGTGGCACGCGGGGTTTGCGCCCCTACGCGGGACTTCCGCCATGGCCAGGAGACGCCGGATCGACCTGCGCAGGACTTGCGCCGCTACGCGGGTGGCGCGCCACCCGCGTAACGGCGCAACCCCCGCGGGAAGCGGATGCTCTTCGACGCTACGCTGTGGATTCTGACAGGCTCGACCAACGATTTCGACCAATGGCGGAGCCGGCTGCGACGGTTGCACACCCTCACAATCTCAGTCGATTGCAGCCCGACTCGTGAAGCCGTGATCGCGGTCTCGCTGCGGCCGTACTGCATCGAGACACCGTCAAGCTGCAGCAAAATGTCCGACGCGGTCATGCGCCCGCCCGCACCGTCTTGGCCGGACGGCCGCGCTTGGGCACCTCGGTGTTCAACGGTAGGGGAGAAGCGAGCCCGGCCGACCGCGCCCGGGCGAGCCGGCGCTCCGAGTGATCCAGCCAGCGCGCCTCGGCCTCGGCGGCAAAGATGAGTGAATCGATCACGAGCAGCCAGGCCAGTTGCTCCGACGATTCCGGGTCGGCCGTCGCGTTCTTGGTGCGCGTCAACTCCTGCAGGGTGCGCATCGTCGCGCTGCGCTGCACCTGGATCACCCGGGCGATGTCTACCCCCGGCAGCGTCACGGCGATCGCGAGCTTGATGGCGAGCTCATCGCGGGTGGCCAGGGTGCGCACCACGGGGGAGCCGAGCCAGTCAGAGACCTGCGCACGTCCGGCATCCGTGATCTCCACGTAGTTCTGGCCGTCGGCGTCAATGTGTGCCTTCTGCACCAGGCCGTCGCGCTCAAGTCGGTCGAGGGTGTTGTAGATCTGGCCGACGTTGAGCGGCCAGGTCGAACCGGTGCGACGGTCGAACTCGGCCCGCAACTGGTAGCCGTAACATGGCCCCTGGTTCAGGATGGCGAGCAGGCTCTGACGAACGGACATACGACCTCCGGCTATTCATCTAACTAATAAGTACCGAGTATATACATACTCCACAACACTATTTGTGTCATGGTGGGTGTTCGCTCTCGGCGGTCGGTGTCGTCCAGTGGTGTCGGTGGCGTTGCATAGAATCGATAAGTGTCGATTACCAAGGTAGAAACAGGTCCGAAACTCAGTGTGCGTGGCGCCCGCGTGCACAACCTCCATAACGTAGATCTGGAGATTCCGCGCGATTCGCTCGTGGTCTTCACCGGGCTCTCTGGCTCGGGAAAATCGTCGCTCGCCTTCGACACGATTTTCGCCGAGGGCCAGCGCCGCTACGTCGAGTCACTCTCCGCTTATGCCCGACAGTTTCTCGGGCAGGTGGATCGGCCCGATGTGGATTTCATCGAGGGCCTGAGCCCTGCGGTCTCGATCGACCAGAAATCGACCAACCGCAACCCACGGTCCACGGTCGGTACCATCACCGAAATTTACGACTACATGCGCCTGCTCTGGGCCCGAATCGGGGTACCGCACTGTGCTATCTGCGGTGAAGTCATCCAGTCCCAGACCGTGCAGCAGATCGCTGACCAGCTCATGGAACTCAAGGACGGCATCCGGTATCAGGTGGTCAGCCCGGTCGTCTCCCAGAAAAAGGGCGAGTTCGTCGACCTGTTTCAGGAACTCGCCGGTGGTGGCTATTCCCGAGCTATCGTCGATGGCACTCAGATTCAGCTGAGCGAACCGCCAACGCTTAAGAAACAGCAGAAGCACGATATCTCCGTCGTCGTCGACCGCCTCGTCGCCGGACCCGAGCTGCTCAGCCGCCTCACCGACTCGCTCGAAACGGCTCTCAAACTCACCGACGGCCTCGTGCAGATCAATTTCCTCGACGAAGAAGGCGACAAGGCCTGGCAGAACTACTCCGAGAAGCTGTCCTGCCCGAACAACCACCCCGTGCAGCTGACCGAAATCGAACCGCGCACCTTCTCCTTCAACGCACCGTTCGGTGCCTGCCCGGAATGTTCCGGCCTCGGCACCCGCATGTCCGTGGACGAAGACCTGCTCCTCGGTGACCCCGACCTGAGCATCGCCGAGGGCGTCGTGCTGCCGTGGACTACCCAGGGCAAAGGCCTGTTCCAGTACTACGAAAAGCTGCTCGATGGCCTCGCTCGCGACCTTGACTTCTCGCTCGATACCCCGTGGGGCGACCTGACCAGTGACGTGCAGAACGCCGTGATGCGCGGTGACAACTTCGAGGTGCGGGTCAAGTGGAAGAACCGCTACGGCCGCGAGATGAGCTACACCTCCGGCTTCGAGGGGGTCGTGCCCTACATCGAACGGCAGTACCTGCAGGCCGAGAGCGACACCCAGCGGCAGCGCTGGTCTGAATACCTGCGCGAGGTCGACTGCCACGTCTGCAATGGCACCAGGCTCAAGCCCGAGGTACTTGCCGTACTCGTGCACGACGCGAGCATTGCGGATGTCTGTGCACTCAGTTTGAGTGACGCCCGCGAATTCATGGACCAGCTCACGCTCACCGACCGGGAGGCGGCCATTGCTGCCCAGGTCTTGCGCGAGATCCGTGCGCGGCTTAATTTTCTGATTCGGGTGGGGCTGAACTACCTCAACCTGGCCAGAGCCGCGGCGACCCTGTCGGGCGGCGAGGCGCAGCGCATCCGCCTGGCTACCCAAATCGGTTCCGGTCTCACCGGGGTGCTCTATGTGCTCGACGAACCGAGCATCGGTCTGCACCAGCGCGATAACCGGCGCCTCATCGAAACCCTGGTCACCCTCCGCGACCTCGGGAACACGCTCATTGTTGTCGAACACGACGAAGACACCATTAAAACCGCCGACTGGATCGTCGACATCGGCCCCGGTGCGGGCGTCAACGGCGGGAACGTCGTACACTCCGGCTCCTATAAAGGACTGCTCGCCAACACGAAGTCGCTCACCGGCGACTACCTGGCCGGGCGCAAGTCCATCGCGACCCCGCAGACCCGCCGCTCGATCGACCCCGAGCGTCTCATCGCCGTCACGGGAGCCGCCGCCAACAATCTGCAGAAGGTCTCGGTTACTTTTCCACTCGGCACCTTCACGGCCGTCACCGGGGTCAGCGGCTCAGGCAAGTCGTCGCTGGTCAACGACATTCTCTACCGGGTACTCGCCAACCGGCTGAACGGTGCCCGTAAACTGCCCGGCAAGCACACCAGAGTGACCGGCCTGGAACAGCTCGACAAGGTCATCCACGTCGACCAGGCGCCGATCGGCCGCACCCCGCGCTCCAACCCCGCTACCTACACCGGTGTCTTCGACAAGATCCGCACCCTGTTCTCCGAAACCATCGAATCCAAGACACGAGGTTACCTGCCCGGCCGGTTCAGCTTCAACGTCAAGGGTGGGCGCTGCGAAGCCTGTGCCGGCGACGGAACGATAAAGATCGAAATGAACTTTCTGCCCGACGTCTACGTGGCGTGCGAGGTGTGCGGGGGAGACCGCTACAACCGCGACACCCTCACCGTGCACTACAAAGGCAAGAACATCGCCGAGGTGCTCAACATGCCGATCGGTGAGGCGGCCGATTTCTTCGAACCGATCTCGTCGATCCACCGTTTTCTGAAGACCCTGGTTGAAGTTGGCCTCGGATATGTGCGCCTCGGCCAGAGTGCCACTACCCTTTCCGGTGGTGAAGCCCAGCGGGTGAAGCTCGCCACCGAGCTACAGCGACGGTCCAACGGACGCAGCGTGTACGTGCTCGATGAGCCCACCACAGGGCTGCACTTCGAAGACGTGCGCAAGCTGCTGCTCGTCTTGAACAGCCTCGTGGATAAGGGCAACACCGTCATCGTGATCGAGCACAACCTCGATGTCATCAAGTCGGCCGACTGGGTAATCGATCTGGGTCCGGAAGGGGGCTCCGGCGGTGGCAAGGTGCTCGCCACGGGCACCCCTGAGCACATCGCCACGGTCAAGAAGAGCTTCACCGGAACTTTCCTGAAGGAGGTCCTGGCTGCCGGTTAGGCGGCCAATCGGCCATGTCTGATGCCTTGAGCTACCGCCCGAAACCCGGCGAGATTCCCACGACCCCGGGGGTCTATCGCTTTCGCGACGCGACCGGGCGCATCCTGTATGTCGGAAAAGCCAAGAATCTGCGGGCGCGGCTGAGCAACTATTTCGCGCCGCTCGGGAGCCTGCACGAGCGCACCCGCCGCATGGTGACCGCCGCGACCGGGGTGGAGTGGACGGTTGTCGGCACGGAGGTTGAGGCGCTGCAACTCGAGTGGATGTGGATCAACGAGTTCGATCCGCCGTTCAACGTGCAGTTCAAGGACGACAAGTCCTATCCTTACCTGGCCGTGACCCTCGCCGATGAGGCACCGCGCGCCCTGGTCACCCGCACCGAGGGAATTAAGGGGGCACGCTATTTCGGGCCCTACCCCAAGGTATGGGCTGTGCACGAAACCATCGAGCTTATGCTCAAGGCCTTTCCCATCCGCACCTGCAATAACGCCAACTACAAGCGGGCGATGCAGAGCGGCAAACCGTGTTTTGGAGGCCAAATTGGGCGCTGCTTTGGACCATGCTCCGGTCTGGTCTCTATCGAAGATCACCGTACAATCGTCAACGAATTTGTCAGTTTCATGGGCAGCCACGACAAGAAGCTCATCAATAAGCTCACCCAGGAGATGAAAGACGCCGCGGGCGCCCAACAGTATGAGATCGCCGCGAAACGCCGCGATCAGGTGCGGGCCCTCAACGCCGTACTGGAAAAGAGTGCGGTCGTACTGCGCGACAACGTCGATATCGACCTGTTCGCGGTCGAACAAGACGAGCTCGCTGCGGCCGTGCAACTGTTCATCGTCCGGGGTGGCCGCATCCGGGGTGTGCGCGGCTGGATGGTGGACAAAGAACTCGACGTCACCATGAGCGAACTTATTGACTCCATGATGCAGACGGCGTACAACCACGATGCGGTGCCGCCGCGTGAAATCGTGCTCCCCGAGTTGCCGGACGACGCCGACGCCCTCGAAGCGTCACTGGCTGAGCTGGCCGGTCGCAGGGTACGCCTCGTGGCCGCCCAACGCGGTGAGAAAGCAGCCCTGCTCGTGACGGCCAGCAACAATGCCAAGCAGGCGCTTATGCTCTACAAGACCCGACGCAGCTCGGACTTCGTTGCACGGTCCAAGGCCCTCGAAGATATCCAAGATGCCCTGGATATGCCGGCCGCCCCCCTGCGCATGGAGTGCTATGACGTGTCGCACCTGAGCGGCACCAATATTGTCGCGTCGATGGTGGTCTTCGAAGACGGGCTGCCCCGCAAGGACGAGTACCGACGCTTCAATATCCCCGAATCCACCGACGATACCGACTCGATATACCAGATCCTGTCGCGTCGCCTCGCGTACCTGAAACCCGAGGCGGTTCCGGTTGTTGCCGTGGATCCCGTTCTGAATGCCGCCCTTGACCTCACCGACACCGCGCAGGTCGAGCAGAAGCGCGCCAAATTTAAATATCAGCCGAACCTGCTCATCGTTGACGGCGGCCAGCCGCAGGTCGCCGCTGCCCAGCGGGCTTTGGAAGAATCGGGTATCACCGGCATCCAACTGTGCGGAATCGCCAAACGGCTCGAAGAAATCTGGCTTCCCGACTCCGACTACCCGGTGATCCTGCCCCGCAACAGCGATGCCCTTTTTCTGATTCAGCGGATCCGTGATGAAGCACACCGGTTCGCGATCACGCACCAGCGCCTTCGGCGTAAGAAAGACATTTCATCGATTTTGGCTGAAATTTCCGGACTCGGGCCGGCCCGAGTAAAAGTACTGTTGCAACATTTTGGATCTGTGGCGCGGCTCAAGATTGCGTCACCACAGGAAATAGCGGATGTTCGCGGCATCGGCCCGGTGCTGGCCGAGTCGATCCACGCCCACCTGCGGAGCTGAAAGAAACCTAAACGCCCCGGCGCTGGGTAGGCTTGCTAGTCCACCAACTTCTTATTAAGGCGCTTTCAAAGAATGACTAGGGACCCCGACAAGCAGGAAGTGCTGATCGTCACGGGAATGTCCGGGGCGGGACGCTCCACCGTAGCCAACGCGTTGGAAGACGTCGACTGGTATGTCGTTGATAACCTCCCGCCGCAAATGCTGCGGCCCCTCGTCGATCTGGTCGAGCGGGCCGGTACCAACCTGCCCAGGATCGCGGCGGTCGTCGATATTCGAGGCCGTGACCTGTTCGGCGATTTTCTAGAGACGGTGCAACAGCTGCGCAGCAGCACCCAGGTGCAGGTCATTTTTCTCGAAGCCCGGGACGACGCCCTCGTGCGCCGGTTTGAATCCGTGCGCCGCCCGCATCCGCTGCAGGGTGACGGCACGCTTCTTGACGGGATTGCTGCAGAGCGGTCCCGGTTGCTCGAAGTGCGCGAATCCAGCGACCTCGTCGTCGATACCTCCGATCTCAACGTGCACCAGCTCGCGACAACGATCGTTGAGCGTTTTGCAGCACAGGGTCGGGCTGGTGTGCAGCTGACGGTCATGAGTTTCGGCTTCAAGTACGGTCTGCCGACCGACGTCGATCTGGTAGCGGATGCCCGCTTCCTGCCGAACCCGTTCTGGATCCCGGAGCTGCGTGCGCACACCGGTGTCGACCCGGAAGTGAGAGACTTTGTACTTGCCCAACCGGGTGCCCTCGATTTTATCGATCACTACGCCGCCGCCATGGCACCGGTCCTGGCCGGCTATCAGCGGGAAAACAAACGCCACGCCACCATCGGCATCGGTTGCACCGGAGGCAAACACCGCTCCGTCGCCATGGCCAGAGAACTGGCGTCGCGCCTGGAAAAACTTCCCGGTGTTGCGGTCAATATCAAGCACCGCGACCTCGGACGCGAATAAGCGAGGCCGGACGCAGCATCCGCTGCTCCATCGGGCTTTCACCACTCAGACGTAACGAAACTGATCAACAGAATGGAAAAGCGATTGGCACTCACCGCCGACGTTAAAGATGAACTTTCGCGCGTGGAGGTCTCTAAGACCACCGTTCGCGCGGCCGAACTGGCCACTATCCTCCGGTTTTCCGGCGGTTTGCACATGATAAGCAGCCGTATCGCGATCGAATCCGAACTGGATACCGCTATCCTGGCCAGGCGCGTGCGCAAGGACCTGGCCGAACTGTACGGGGTGCGCAGCGCCCTGCAGGTCATCGCCGTCACCGGTATTCGTCAGTCCAGCCACTACCTCGTACAGGTGATCGAGGGAGGGGAAACGCTGGCGCGCCAGACCGGCCTGCTTGATGCTCGTCGCCGACCGATCCGTGGCCTGCCGAACCGGCTGACCACGGGCTCGAAGGAGGAGATCGCCGCCGTCTGGCGCGGAGCCTTCCTGGCTCACGGCACATTGACCGATCCGGGCCGTTCGGCGGCTCTTGAGGTCGTCTGCCCCGGCAACGAGGCGGCCATGGCGCTTGTCGGAGCTGCCGGACGCCTCGGCGTGGCAGCCAAGGCCCGCGAAGTCCGCGGCGTACACCGCGTCGTCATCCGCGATGGCGACGCCATTGGGGCAATGCTCGTGCACATGGGTGCCACCAACACGGTGCTCCACTGGGAGACTCTTCGTCAGCGTCGCGAAGTGCGTGCCACAGCAAACCGTCTGGTTAACTTTGATGACGCGAACCTGCGCCGTTCCGCCGAGGCGGCCGTCGCCGCCTGCGCTCGCGTGCAGCGGGCCATGGATATCCTCGGCGAGGATATCCCGGAGCACCTGCGCTACGCGGGCGAGCTGCGTCTCAATTTTCGGGATTCCAGCCTCGACGAGCTCGGCCATCACGCCGACCCACCCATGACCAAGGATGCCGTTGCTGGCCGAATTCGACGGCTGCTCGCCATGGCTGATAAAAAGGCGGTGGAACTGGGCGTCGAAGGAACCGACGTTGGGTATCCGGGTCACCCCGACGACGGGGCGCCCCTGTGACACTCGAGAGCACAAATTCTGTCGGGTGCAACGCCCGCAGGTAGACTGAATCGTCGCGTACATCGCCGCCGCACCCGGTGCGGCGACACAACTCACAAGGAGATAAGTAATGGCCGAATACACCCTGCCCACCCTTGATTACGACTACTCGGCTCTCGAGCCCAGCATCAGCGGCACCATCATGGAACTCCACCATGGCAAGCACCACCAGGCGTACGTCACCGGTGCCAACACAGCACTGGCCCAGCTCGCGGAAGCCCGCGACAGTGGAAGCCTCGCCAACGTTAACAAGCTGCAGAAGGACCTCGCCTTCAACCTTGGTGGACACGTCAACCACTCCATCTTCTGGACCAACCTCTCCCCGAACGGCGGAGATAAGCCGGTCGGTGAGCTCGCTGCCGCAATCGACGACAACTTCGGCTCGTTCGACAAGTTCCAGGCGCACTTCACTGCCGCAGCACTCGGTGTGCAGGGCTCGGGCTGGGCTGTTCTGGCCTGGGACTCCATCGGTCAGCAGCTCATCATTCAGCAGTTCTTCGACCAGCAGTCCAACTTCGCTGCCGGAATCGTCCCGGTTCTCATGCTCGACGTTTGGGAGCACGCGTACTACCTTGACTACCGCAATGTGCGCGCCGACTACGTCAAGGCCTTCTGGAACATCGCCAATTGGGCAAACGTGCAGGACCGGTTCACGGTCGCACGTGAGAAGACGAACGGCCTACTGCTACTCTCGTAGCCGGCTGGTGCCCCGAGCTTTTCGGGGCACCGCTCGTCTCTACCCGGACTATTTTCATCGCGCCTAACGGCGCCTTTTCACAATCAGGAGCTATCTGTGTCCGTAAAAATCGGCATCAACGGATTCGGCCGTATTGGTCGTAACTACTTCCGAGCAGCCCTCGCCAAGGGCAGCGACATCGAAATCGTCGCTGTCAACGACCTCAGCGACCCCGCGTCGCTCGCCCACCTCCTCAAGTACGACTCCGTCGGCGGACGCTTGAACGCCACGGTCGAGGTTGACGGTGACAACATTGTTGTCAATGGCAAGCCCATCAAGGTACTCGCTGAACGCGATCCGGCCAACTTGCCCTGGGGTGCCTTGGGCGTCGAAATCGTCATCGAGTCCACAGGCCGCTTCACGAAGGCAGCCGATGCCCAGAAGCACATCGAAGCCGGGGCCAAGAAGGTCATCGTGTCTGCCCCCGCAACGGGCGCGGACGTCGCAACGCTCGTTCTCGGTGTGAACGAAGACACCTACGACGCTGCGATTCACAACATCATCTCGAACGCGTCGTGCACCACCAACTGCCTCGCCCCGCTCGTGAAGGTGTTCCTGGACAACTTCGGCATCGAACGTGGCCTCATGACCACCATTCACGCCTACACCGCAGACCAGAACCTGCAGGACGGCCCGCACAGCGACCTTCGTCGTGCCCGCGCCGCCGCGCTCAACATCATCCCCACCTCGACCGGTGCGGCGAAGGCTCTCGGAATCGTCATTCCCGAGAGTGTCGGCAAGCTCGACGGTTACGCCCTGCGCGTTCCGGTTCCGACCGGATCGATCACCGACCTCACCCTCACCGCTTCCCGTGACGTAACGGTCGACGAAGTGAACGCTGCCTATAAGGCCGCTGCAGAGGGCCCGCTCAAGGGCATCCTCAGCTACACCGAGGACCCGATCGTCTCGAGCGACATCGTCGGCGACCCGCACTCGTCGATCTTCGACGCCGGACTCACCAAGGTGATCGGCGATCAGGTCAAGGTCGCCTCGTGGTACGACAATGAGTGGGGTTACTCCAACCGCCTTGTCGACCTCACCGAGTTCGTCGCCGAGCGACTCTAACGGCCGCGCGGTGACGTTACGCACGATTGATTCGCTCGGACCGCTCGGCGGCAAGCGGGTCATTGTCCGCTTCGACCTGAATGTTCCGTTGAAGAACGGACAGATCACCGACGATGGACGAGTGCGGGCGTCACTGCCCACGCTCAACGCCCTCGTCGCTCAGGGTGCCCGCGTGGTGATCGTCTCTCACCTCGGGCGCCCCGGCGGGGCCGTTGATCCCCAATACAGCCTCAAGCCCGTTGCCGCTCGCCTCAGTGAGCTGGCGCAGCTCCCTGTCGCCTTCGCCACCGACACCGTCGGCGATTCGGCCACACAGGCGGTTGCCGCACTGCACGACGGTGGCATCGTCGTTCTCGAGAACCTGCGCTTTAACGCCGGTGAAACAAGCAAAACGGATGCCGACCGCCGCGCATTCGCGGAGCAGCTCGCCCTACTCGGCGACGTGCTCGTTTCCGACGGATTCGGGGTCGTGCACCGCAAACAGGCGAGCGTCTTCGATCTCGCGTCGCTCCTGCCGAGCGCTGCGGGACTTCTCATCGCGGCCGAGCTCGATGTTCTGGATCGCCTCACCGAGAAGCCGGAGGCCCCGTACACGGTCATTCTCGGTGGCTCCAAGGTCAGTGACAAGCTCGGTGTTATCGGACACCTGCTGCCCCGAGTAACTTCGCTGCTCATCGGCGGCGGCATGCTGTTCACATTCCTGGCCGCCCAGGGGCACAAGGTGGGCGGCAGCCTGTTGGAGAGCGATCAGATTGAGACGGTTCGGGGTTATCTGGCCGAGGCCGAGCGCCTCGGTGTGAAGATAGTGCTTCCGACCGACGTCGTGGTGGCGTCAAAATTCAGCGCCGACGCGGAGCACGTCATCACCCCGGCCGACGGCATTGAGAACACACCGTTTGGCGAAAGCGGTCTCGGTCTGGATATTGGACCCGATACGGCTGCGGTATTCGCGGAGATCATCCGTGCGTCAAACACCGTGTTCTGGAACGGTCCGATGGGCGTTTTCGAGCTCACACCCTTCGCGGAGGGCACCCGAACGGTGGCCGCCGCACTTACCGAGGTCACCGGCCTCAGCGTGGTCGGTGGCGGCGACTCGGCCGCAGCCGTGCGCATCCTCGGTTTCAACGACGACCAATTCGGTCATATTTCTACCGGCGGTGGCGCGAGCCTCGAATTCCTCGAGGGCAAGCGTCTACCAGGACTGGAGGTCCTCGGATGGCAGTAAACATCAACCCTCGGCGTACACCGCTGATCGCGGGCAATTGGAAGATGAACCTGGACCACCTTCAGGCCATCGCTTTCGTGCAGAAGCTGGCTTGGAATCTCAAGGATGCCGGACACGATTTCACGACGGTCGAGGTCGCGGTGTTCCCGCCGTTCACCGATCTGCGCAGCGTGCAGACGCTGGTGTCTGCCGACAAGCTTCCGCTCGCTTTCGGCGCGCAGGATGTGTCGGCGCAGGATTCCGGTGCCTTCACCGGGGAGATCTCGGGCGCTTTCCTGGCTCAGCTGGAATGCCAGTACGTCATCATCGGGCACTCCGAGCGCCGAACCCTGCACAACGAGACCGATGAGCAGGTGGCCGCCAAGGTGAGCGCCGCCCTGAAGCACAACCTTGTGCCGCTCATCTGCGTCGGCGAGAGCGCAGAAGATCTCGCCGTACACGGTCCGAGCGCTGTCCCCGTTGCCCAGCTTCGTGCTGCGCTTGCCGGTGTCACGCACGCGGCCGACATCGTCGTGGCTTACGAGCCAGTGTGGGCGATTGGCTCCGGCCAGGCCGCCACTCCGGACCAGGCCGAACAGGTCGCTGCCGCTCTGCGCGGAGTTCTCGCCGAGATCCTCGGACAAGACGTTGCCGACAAGACCCGCATCCTCTACGGTGGCTCGGTCAAGAGCGGTAATATTGCCGCCTTTATGCGGGAGCCCAACATTGACGGGGCCCTTGTCGGCGGAGCCAGCCTGGATATCCCAGAGTTCTCCAGCATTGTTCGCTATCACAAGCACGTCGGGATCTAAGCCGACGCGTTCGTTCCCTGACGGAGCGAGGTGGTTGCCGCGGGCAACCACCTCGCTCCTGCGTGAAGGGTATAATTACGATGGTCTGGGCGCCAGAGTTGTGTCCACCGTGTTTTGAAAGGTTTCGTGTGGAGATTCTCCAGGTCGTCATGCAGGTGCTCGTCGGTATTACGAGCCTCCTGCTCACCATGCTCATTTTGCTGCATAAGGGGAGGGGCGGTGGACTGTCCGACATGTTTGGGGGTGGAGCCACCTCCAACCTCGGTGCGTCGGGCGTTGCCGAGCGGAACCTCAACCGCATCACGATCATTCTGGGCCTGCTCTGGATCTCCTGCATAGTGGTTCTTGGGTTGATTACCAAGTTTGATACCGGGGCTTAACTTTTCGCTCTGTTCGGAGTTGGCCTAGGGGCGGAGGTAGCCTAGGGGCTTCACCGAAACAGATCGTCACCCAGCAGCACCAACAGCATCATCAATATCTGCTCGAATCTGCAGCACACACTGCACGGGTAAACGGAGGAACAAGATGGCATCAGGCGGCAGTGCAATTCGTGGCTCGCGGGTCGGCGCGGGTCCAATGGGGGAGCAGGACCGTGGCTTTCAGGCAGACCGTATCAAGATCTCGTACTGGGATGCCCTTGGTAACGAGACTGTACGGTACTTTGCTGCGAGTCTTCCGGACGAGGAGATCCCCGCCACGATCGACTGCCCGTCGTCCGGGCTTCCCGCTGGCCGCGATAAAGAAAATCCTCCGTCCGTGACAAAACTTGAGCCCTATAAGACACATCTGGCTTACGTCAAGGAACGTCGAACCGAAGAAGAAGCAGATTCGCTCCTAGAAGAAGCACTCAATCAGCTTCGAGTTCGTCGCGGTAAGCTGTCGCCCACCAACTGACGCAGTAGACACCAAAAACCGGCTTTCGAGAAATCGAGAGCCGGTTTTTGTGTTCAGTCTTGGCGCGGCGTCACTACGGTCGGTCGCGAATGCACGTGAGCCTAATAGGCCGGTGCGATGAGATTTTCCGGCACCTGGGCCGCAGCGTCGCTATCGACGAAAAACATCGTTCGATAGCGACCCTTGATTCCGGCAGCGGGAACCTCGTCACGGCTGGCACCCGCCAGTGCGAGTCCGAGGGCTGACGCTTTGTCAGAACCGGCCAGAACCAGCCAGACCCGGTCTGAGGAGTTCAGTACCGGCCGCGTGAGCGACAATCGATCAACCGGCGGTTTGGGGGAGTCGCGAACGGTCACCACACTGGCTTCGCGCTCTCGGATGCCTGATCGGTGCGGAAACAGCGACGCAACATGGCCGTCTGGCCCGACTCCAAGAAGTGTCACATCGAAACGCGGGTATTGAGCGCCTTCCGGTGCGTGGGCAAGCAAGTCCGCCGTATACCGCGCCGCCGCAGCCTCCAGAGCGTCGCTCCCGGCATCGGTCGGGTCATCCGACGCACCGAACGCATGAATGTTGGCCGGTGGAACTTCAATATGGTTGAGTAGGGCATCGCGGGCCTGCAACTCATTGCGCTCGTGATCGGCGCGTGGCACCCATCGCTCGTCGCCCCACCAGAAGTTCACCCTGGACCAGTCAATGGTGTCGCGTGCGGCTGATTCATTGATAGCTTCCAACACGGCTATACCAACAGATCCTCCGGTCAGAACTACATTCGCTTCGTCCTGATCCTGCAACACGTCCACCATATTGGTGAGAAAGCGGGCAGCGACCGACCCGGCCAGCGCTTGCTTGCTCTGGTGCACCAATACGCGTCGATCATTAGTCACAGTCACACTCCGGTCCTCTGGGTCACCACATCATCGAGTTGCCGCAGGCCGCGGGTGATCACCTCACCATACAACTCGTCGGGATCGAGGCGGCGCAGCTCGTCGGCCAGGCAGTCGCGCAGGCTTCGCCGCTTGAGCGTCAGATTGTGCACGGGCTGTCCCGGCTGTCGTAGCGTGGCAATGTCGGGGACAACACGCTCCAGGGATATCGTTCCCGAGGCGCGCGTAAGGTGAACGGCGTGCAGGCCATTGGCATCGGACCCGGAGGTCAACTCGTAGTCGACAGGCACCTTCAGCTGCATCTGCAGCCAGGCGGCTAGAAGAGCGGTCGACGGTGAGGCCTCAGCGCCGGTGACCTGAATTCCGGTAATCGGTTCGTAAGGCGGCTGGTCCAACACTGCGGCCAATTGGGCGCGCCAGAGGGTCAGACGGGTCCAGGCAAAGTCGGTATCTCCGGGACGGTAGCTTCCGCAGAGCTGGTGCAGCGCTGCTTGCGGATCCGGCTGCGTCGACGCGTCCGTTATTCTGCGGTAGGCGATGCGCCCGAGCGGGGAATCGCTGGGAATGGCCGGGGCCTTACCCGGCCACCAGGCGACGACGGGAGCGTCTGGAAGCAGGAGACCGGTGACCAGGCTCTCCGGGTCGTGGGCGGCTTCGCCATAGACACGCAGAACGATGACCTCACTGGCGCCGGCATCGCCGCCCACCCGAATTTCTGCATCGACTCGTGCTTTTGGAGTGGCCTCTGACGGAGCGGTCTCCTGGGTCGAGACGACGATAACCCGCATCGGATGCTCACGGGAGGCGTCGTTCGCGGCCTCAATGGCCTCTTCCTCGTGTCCGAGGGACGAGGCAATTATCAGGGTCAGCACGCGACCGAGGGCGACAGCGCCGCCTTCTTCGCGAATGCGCACGAGCGCTTTCGACACTTTAGCCGTGGTCGTGTTGGGTAGATCGACGATCATGGTCGCCTCCAGGTGCGGCCGTCGCGGGCCAGTAGGTCATCAGCGGATGTGGGGCCCCACGTTCCGGGGCGGTACTGCTCGGGCGCTCCCTGCGTCGCCCAGTAGTCTTCGATCGGGTCGAGAATCTTCCAGGACAGTTCGACCTCTTCGTGGCGGGGGAACAACGGCGGGTCTCCGAGCAACACGTCGAGGATGAGTCGCTCGTAGGCTTCGGGACTCGCCTCAGTGAAGGCGTGACCGTAACCGAAGTCCATGGTCACATCGCGCACCTGCATGACGACTCCGGGCACCTTCGATCCAAACCGAATAGTGACGCCCTCGTCGGGCTGTACCCGGATCACCAGGGCATTGTGACCCAGCTCCGCCGTCTGCCCGGGCGCGAACAGGTATTGCGGTGCCTGCTTGAAGACCACGGCAATCTCCGTCACCCGGTGTCCGAGACGTTTGCCGGCACGGAGATAGAACGGCACTCCAGCCCACCGGCGAGTGTCGATCGTCAGACGCATAGCGGCGTAGGTCTCGGTGACCGATTCGGGGTTCATGCCGTCTTCATCGAGAAAACCCACCACCTTCTCGCCGCCCTGCCATCCTCCGGCGTATTGGCCTCGCGCGGTACCGAGACCGAGGTCGGAGGGCAGCCGCACCGAGGCGAGTACTTTTTCCTTCTCGGCACGCAGGTCAGCAGCATCGAACGAGATAGGTTCTTCCATGGCTGTCAGGGCGAGCAGTTGCAGCAGGTGGTTCTGAATCACGTCGCGCGCGGCGCCGATACCGTCGTAATATCCCGCACGTCCACCCACGCCGATGTCCTCGGCCATGGTGATTTGCACGTGTTCGACGTGATTGGCATTCCACAGCGGCTCGAACATTTCGTTGGCGAAGCGCAACGCCAGAATGTTCTGCACCGTCTCTTTGCCGAGGTAGTGGTCGATCCGAAAGACGGAGTCGGGTGGAAAAACCGACTCGACGACGTCGTTGAGCTGCCGTGCCGTCTTCAGGTCGCTGCCGAAGGGCTTTTCAATAACGACGCGGCGCCACTGGCCGTTCTTCTGCTCAGCCAGGCCCGAGCGGCGAAGCTGCTCGGTGACCTGGGGGAAGGCCTTCGGTGGAATGGCCAGATAGAACGCATGGTTACCCATCGTTCCGCGCTCACGGTCGAGCTCCTCAATGGTCTTGGAGAGTCGGGTGAAGGCATCGTCGTCGTCAAAAGTGCCCGAAACAAAGCGGATGCCCTCGGCCAGCTGGGCCCAGACGTCCTCGTGAAACTCGGTGCGGGCATGTTCCTTCACGGCATCATGCACAACCTGCATGAAGTCCTCGTTGTCCCAGTCTCGGCGAGCAAACCCGACGAGGGCAAAACCGGGTGGCAACAGCCCACGGTTTGCAAGGTCATAGACCGCAGGCATGAGTTTCTTCCGCGCGAGGTCTCCGGTGACGCCGAAGATCACGAGGCTGGACGGCCCGGCTATTCGATTCAAGCGATAGTCGGAGGGGGACCTGAGCGGATTAAACTCCGGAGTGATTTCCACCGGGGACATGCAACTCCTTTGACGGGACAGTGCAGAGAAAGAATGTGGGAGTGAAACTGGGTGACAGCGGGTGGACGATGCTGTGAACTGGTCTCTTGTGACGAGATCTGCCGGGCCGCCTGTGGGATTAGGCCAGTGCTTAGACGAGCGCGTGGAAGAGGGTCGAAATATTCTGTTTCGGCTCCGTCAGAGTCAATGTCAATACGGGGCGTCCATGCTCGGCCAGCACGCTCGCGTCGCCACTGGCTTGCGCCTGGATGAGTTCGCCAAAGGTGAAGGGGCGCTCGGGAATGTCGAGGTCCTCGGCCGGCGTGGCCAGAATCTGCAGGTACACGGCGGTTGCCGGTCCGCCCTTGTGGAACTGACCGGTGGAGTGCAGAAAGCGTGGGCCCCAGCCAAAGGTGACGGGACGCTTCGACAGGGCGGCGAGCTTGTGACGAATGTCGGCCAGTTCTGGAAGGGCGAGGCGGTTCACATACGCCTGAACGGCCACGTATCCGTCTGGCCCCAGTTCCTCCAGCAGCGCATCGATCGCCGAGGCGAGATCGCTTGCCGCACCAATGACGTGCGGCGTACCGCGTACTTCGATGCCATCCGCGATGAACGCGGCCGGTTCCGGGGCGGGGCGGGCATCGAGCAGGCCCCGAGTGGCGATCTTGGCCGACTCCACGTCGGGCTGGTCGAACGGGTTGATGCCGAGCAAGCGTCCAGCGACTACGGTCGCGTATTCCCACACCAGGAACTGGGCGCCAAGGCTTCCGCTGACCCGAATCTCGTCGCCCGATGCATTGAACAATTCGGTGCCAGCGTCAGCGACGACTCGCACAATCTGCAGGTCGGGGAGGGTCTCGGCCAGTTCGGGGGCGTCAAGCTCCAGCACGACCGGCAGAATGCCGGTACCGAGTTTGCCGGTGGATTCTGCGACGAGCTGCTCGACCCAGTCGGCGAACCCTACAATGTGAGTGCCGTCCGAGACGATGGCGAGCTTGTCGCGGCGCGGGCTGGTGGCGGCGATCGCCGCGCCGAGTACGAGCCCCGGGTTCTCGGGGGAGTCGACGGCCAACGTCAGCAGGATGGACTCAGCCTCGTCGAGGAGGGCCCCGACATCAACGCCGGCCAGCCCCGACGGCACGAGACCGAAAGCGGTCAGTGCGGAATAGCGTCCACCGACGGTCGGGTCAGCATTGAATACCCGAAAGCCCGCGTCCCGAGCAGACTTCTCGAGCGGCGAGCCCGGATCGGTCACGACAATGATTCGCTCGGCCGGGTCGATGCCGATGGCCCGGAATGCTCGTTCGAACACGCGGCGCTGGCTATCCGTTTCGACCGTTGAACCGCTCTTGGATGAGACGACGAGGGCCGTGCCGGCGAGGTTGTCGTTCAATGCGGCGAGTACCTGGCCGGGGTCGGTCGCATCGAGCACCGTGAGGTTTACGCCAGCGGTTCGGGTGATGACCTCGGGGGCCAGCGACGATCCGCCCATGCCGGCGAGGGCGATCTGGGTGACACCATGTGCCTGCAGGCTAGCCCGCAGTTCCATGATTTCGGCCACGAGGGGACGTGACACGGCGACGGATTCGGTCCAGCCGAGGCGGAGCGCCGCTTCGGCCTCGGCCTCCGGCCCCCAGAGGGCGGGGTCGAGGGCGGTGATGCCGGAGGCGACGAGATCCGTGACCAGGGTGGGCACGGTGGCACGCACGGCGTCGGCCGCGGCGCCACTGACCGAGATGCGAAAGCTCATCAGACGGCAGACGTGGTCGATGCTGCAGTGAGTGCGGTTTGCACGGTGTCGAGCAGCTCGTTCCAGGACACCTCGAACTTCGACAGACCCTCTTCCTCGAGCAACCGGGTGACATCGTTATACGAAACGCCCTGGGCGGCCAACGCGTCGAGCACGGCGTTCGCCGCGGCATAGGAGCCGGTAACCGAGTCTGCTGGGATAACCCCGTGGTCGGCGGCGGCCTGCATGGTCTTCTCGGGCATGGTGTTGACAACCTCGGGCGCCACCAACTCAGTCACGTAGAGAGTGTCGGGCAGGCTGGCATCCTTGACGCCGGTCGAAGCCCAGAGCGGACGCTGTTTGGTGCCGCCGGCCTTGATCAGGCCGAGAGCGCGCTCGCTGCTGAATGCCTGCTCGTAGACCTGGTAGGCGAGCTGCGCGTTGGCAACACCGGCCTTGCTCTTGAGGGCGAGGGCCTCGGGGGTGCCGATCGCTTCGAGGCGGGCATTGATTTCGGAGTCAACGCGGGACACGAAGAACGAAGCAACCGAGTGAATCGTGGAGAGGTCGAGTCCGGCGGCCTTGGCCTTTTCGAGTCCCGCCAGGTACGCGTTGATCACCTGACGGTGACGCTCCAGGCTGAAGATAAGCGTGACGTTGACGCTGATGCCGAGCGCGATCGTCGCCGTGATGGCTTCCAGCCCTTCCACCGTTGCGGGAATCTTGATCATCGCATTGGGGCGGTTGACCTTCTTCCAGAGCTCTTGAGCTTCGGCGGCCGTGCCGGCAGCGTCGCGGGCGAGGCCAGGTTCGACCTCGATCGACACACGGCCGTCCTGGCCGTGGGTTGAGTCGTACACCGGGCGAAAGATGTCACAAGCAGCGGCGACGTCGTCGGTGGTGATGGCGAAAACGGCGTCGGTCACGTTCGTGCCGGCCGCAGCCAGGGTGGCAACCTGCTCGGTGTAGGCCTCGCCCTTCGCCAGAGCGCCAGCGAAGATCGTCGGGTTGGTGGTGACGCCAACGACGTTACTGTTCTTGATCAGGTCCTGAAGCCCGCCGGAATTAATGCGTTCACGGGAGAGGTCGTCGAGCCAGATGCTGACTCCAGCGGCAGACAACTGGGCGAGGGGAGTGGGGATAGTCATTGTCAAAATCTCCTAATTTTTCTGCCGTCAGGCAGCGATGCTGTAGCGGTTCAGTGGAGAGGCATGTTCAGTGAAATGCGTTCGATCAAATTCACTGAGAAGTGCGGCGGTGACCCTTCGGGAAACGTCAAGTCGCTTTGATTGATTCCTTCGCCGCTGAGACAACCGCTTCAGCGGTGATGCCGAATTCGCGGAACAGCGTCTGGTAATCGGCGGATGCCCCGAAGTGTTCGATCGAGATACTGCGACCGGCATCGCCGACGTAGGCGCGCCAGGTCAGGGCAATGCCTGCTTCGACCGACACGCGGGCGGTGATTGCCGCAGGGAGCACCGATTCGCGGTACTCGCTGGTCTGCTCTTCGAACCACTCCAGGCAGGGGGCGCTGACCACGCGGGCGTTGATGCCCTCAAGAGCGAGCTGGGCACGCGCGTCAATGGCAAGCTGAACCTCGGAGCCAGTGCCGATCAAAATGACGTCGGGGGTGCCACCGGCCGCTTCGGCCATGACATAGGCGCCGCGGGCAACGTTTTTCGCGGAGGCGAAGATTTCACCGGATGCTGCGCCATCTCCGCGTTCATACACCGGGATGTTCTGGCGGGTCAACGCGATCCCGGCCGGGCCCTTCCGGCGTTCCAGAATGGTTTTCCAGGCCCAGGCGGTTTCGTTGGCGTCACCGGGGCGCACGACGTCGAGACCGGGAATAGCCCGCAGGGTCGCAAGCTGCTCGATCGGCTGATGGGTGGGACCGTCTTCGCCCAGGGCGACGGAGTCGTGCGTCCAGACGAAGATGGACGGCGCCTTCATGAGCGCGGCCAGGCGAACGGCCGGGCGCATGTAGTCGCTGAAGATGAGAAAGGTGCCGCCGAACGGGCGGGTGTTGCCGTGCAACACGATGCCGTTGAGAATTGCGGCCATGGCGTGCTCGCGAATGCCAAAGTGCAGCACCCGGCCGTACGGGTTGCCGGTCCATTCACCGGTGGAGTGCTCGCTCGGAATAAACGACGCGGAGCCGCCAATGGTGGTGTTGTTGGATTCGGCGAGGTCTGCTGAGCCGCCCCACAGCTCTGGGATGACGCCGCCGAGGGCGGTAAGAACCTTGCCGGATGCCGCGCGCGTCGACACCGGGGTGCCCCCGGGGAAAACGGGGAGCGCGTCGTCGACTCCGTTCGGCAGGTCGCCGGAGAGCACCCGGTCTAGCAGGACCTTGCGTTCGGGATTGGCCGTAGCCCACGCGTCGAACTGAACGGTCCACTCCGCGTGCTGGGTGGCTCCTCGTTCCAGCGCCAGGCGGGTGTGAGAGATGACCTCGGGAGCCACGTCAAAGGTCTTCTCTGGGTCGAAGCCCAGAATGGTCTTCACGCCGGCGAGTTCCTCGGCGCCGAGCGCAGAGCCGTGGATCTTGCCGGTGTTCTGCTTCTTCGGGCTCGGCCAGCCGATGATCGTCTTGAGAATGATCAGGCTGGGCTTACCGGTTTCGTTCTGAGCGGCCTCGATAGCGGCATTTAACTCGGCAACATCTTCCACGTAGGAGTCGGTCTTCTTCCAGTCCACCGTCTGCACGTGCCAGTCGTAGGCGGCATAGCGAGCAGCGACATCCTCGGTGAACGCAATGTTGGTGTCGTCCTCGATCGAGATCTGGTTGCTGTCGTAGATCGCAATCAGGTTACCGAGCTGCTGGTGGCCGGCGAGAGAGGAGGCCTCGCTCGTGATGCCCTCCTGAAGGTCGCCATCGCCGGCGATGACGTACACGAAGTGGTCGAACGGGCTGGCGCCGGTGGCGGCAGCCGGGTCGAACAGGCCACGCTCAAAGCGTGAAGCGTAGGCAAAACCAACAGCGGAGGCGAGTCCCTGGCCGAGCGGGCCGGTCGTGATCTCGACCCCGTCGGTGTGGCCGTATTCCGGGTGGCCCGGGGTCTTGGATCCCCAGGTGCGCAGGGCCTTGAGGTCCTCGAGTTCGAGGCCGTAACCGCCGAGGAATAACTGCACGTACTGGGTCAGCGAACTATGACCGACCGAGAGAACGAACCGGTCGCGTCCTATCCATTCGTTGTCAGATGGGTCGCGCCGCATGATCTTCTGAAATAGAAGATACGCGGCGGGCGCGAGACTCATCGCGGTGCCCGGATGCCCATTCCCAACCTTCTCCACGGCGTCAGCCGCCAGAATGCGCGCGGTGTCGACCGCTTGATTGTCGATGGAATCCCACTGCAATGCTGCCACGTTTATTGGCCCTTCTATAAAGCGAAGAGGGCGAGTTGTTGTCAACTGCGTCCTGATGGTCGTCACACGTCTAGAGATCGAAACCTGCTGATTCTACGTTTTCCCATCGGTCACCCTCGGACAAGCAGGCCGCCGGTCGGTGGCTCCAGCACGAAGGGGCACACCGAAGGGCACCGAAATTGGGGAAACACTCTCAGTATACGGATCCGGTCGGCTCGGAGGGGCGTATGACGTTACATGCAGAGACACGGGTCATCTCTCTGCGGTGGAGTGACGTCGATTCATGTCCTAGAATGAGAAGACTTGCCTAGTGTTAGAGGATTAATGGACGTCGCCCTGAAGACCCCGGTCCGGAGCGGACCGCGCACACTCAAGCGCACCCTCAAGGCCTACGTCTCCCTGACCAAACCGCGAGTTGTCGAGTTGCTTCTCGTGGTCACTGCGCCGACCATGCTCCTCGCCGAGCGGGGAATCCCCAACCCTCTGCTCATCTTGGCGACGCTCATCGGTGGATCGCTCAGCGCCGGGTCAGCGGGTGCTTTCAACTGTTACCTCGATCGCGATATCGACCGCCTGATGAAACGCACCAAGAATCGACCTCTCGTCACGGGAGAACTCAGTGACCGCGAGGCGCTGATCTTTGCTTGGGCTTTGGGGGCGGCATCCATTTTGTGGCTGGGATTGCTGACCAACTGGCTCGCTGCAGCGCTGTCATTTGGAGCAATTCTGCTCTACGTCGTGTTCTACACAATCATTCTCAAGCGTCGTACCCCGCAAAACATCGTGTGGGGCGGTGTAGCCGGTTGTATGCCCGTTCTCATCGGTTGGGCGGCCGTAACGGGAGACCTGTCCTGGCCGCCGATCATTTTGTTCATGATCATCTTCTTGTGGACCCCGCCGCACTATTGGCCCCTGTCCATGAAGTACCGCAGCGACTACCAGGCTGCCGGTGTGCCTATGCTCGCTGTCGTGCGTGGGCGCGCCCAGGTGGGACTGCAGGTTATTCTCTACGCCTGGGCCACGGTGGCCTGCTCCCTCCTGCTGATTCCGATCGCCGGAATGGGCCTGCTGTATGGCTTCACCGCGCTCGTCACCGGTGGCTGGTTCATCTACGAAACCCACCGCCTATACAGCCTGGCCATCCGTCACGAGCACGTGTCACCAATGCGCGTCTTCCACGGCTCGATCGCCTACCTGACGCTGCTCTTCGTGGCCGTCGGAGTGGACCCGCTGCTGCCGTTCTAGGCAGCAGGACTCGTCGCTACCGGGAGCTCACTCGCTAGACCCGGCGAGTCAGTCGGGTGTCGAACTTACCAAGGTCGTTGGTATGGACGACGACCGTTACCACGCGTCCAGACAGGGCCATCGCCGTCCCCGTGAAGTCGGAGGCCGTAATGGTTATGGCGGGCATGGTCATGTCGTCGACGGAAAGGTTCGATCGGTGAGCCAGCGCGAGTTCGATTTCCGACTGCTGTTGGGTATGTCGTCTGGCCCATAGTTCCGAACCGAAATCATAGGGGTTCTTGGCATAGTTCATCACGATGTACTGCAGATGCTGGTTGAGGGCATCCCGAATCGGGTCACCACCGCGGTTGGTCGAGCCCGGCACATCGGTGAAAACGAACCCACGCAATTCGGCGATGCCGACCGGCCCGGCCGGAGAATCCTCGAACCAGAAGTTACCAGAAGGGTCGGCGAGCCAGTAGTGCGCCTGTGCTTCCAACGTCTGCCCGTGATTGCCGTACCAGCTCCAACCGCGTTCTTGAATGCGCGGTTGCGGCACGAACCCGAACACCGGTGGACCGAACAGGGCAAGGCGCGCCGCATCATCTGGCGGCTTCCACTTGGCTCCCGAAGCGAGATGCATGTTTGGAGAGTACACCGGCGGGCACCGTCGGGGGAGAGCCACGCGGGAATTCCTCGGCAGGACCACCCTCTGCGGCCGATATTGGGGGTGTTCATTCGACGTCCGGCTGACGTGGGGGCTTCGAGCTATCAGTTCGTGGTTCCGTACGCCATCGACTCGACCGAAACAGTGCGTGAGCGCGGCGTGGCCGCCACGCCCTGGAACGAGGTGCTTCTCACCACGGCTGAGAGCTACCGCAGCGCGAAATGACGGCCGATTCCCCGGCCGACGAATCCGCGACAGAGGATGGGCTAACGGCCACTGGTCTCGTGGGCTGAGGCGTAGTCCGCACGGTCGGACGTCACACCGACTGGGGCTTTCAGGTTTAACACGACCGTGGTCATCGCGGCCGCGAGCACGCACGCGAGCACCATGTGCAATCCAACGAGTACTGGCGGCAGTCCCAGGTTCGCCTGCAGCAGTCCGACCATGATTTGGATGAGTTCGATCACGAGCAGCGCCGCGACCCAGGAACGTACGGGCAACTTGCCCCGAACGGAGGCCGCCAGAAGCACGATCGTCAAGGCCAGCGTTACGTAGCCCGGCCAGGCATGCAGGTGCTCCAACAGTTCAGCGTTGAATCCCGTTCGCCCTGCGTTCTCATCACCCGAGTGCGGGCCGGAGGCGGTGGTCAGCACACCCATCATCACGGTCAGCGCGACGAAAAAGCTCGTGGCATGGGCCAGCCCCGCAAAGCCGACGGGAACGACCAAGGAGCGCGGCCCGGGAGCGAGATACACCCGGTATACGAGCACCGTAGCAATGCACACCATAATGAGTGACACAACGAAGTGAAAGCCGACGATTAGCGGGTTGAGCCCGGTCAAGACGGTCACACCGCCGACTATCGCTTGGGCAAGAACGCCCCCAACGAGGACGACGGCGAGGACAAACAGGTCCTTGCGCTCCTTGCGCAGTCGCCATAGCAGAACCACCGTTATGAGGGCAATGATGCCGATCAGCCCGGTCATCAGACGGTTGGCGAACTCAATGACGCCGTGCAGACCCATTTCCGGTGTCGGAACCAGCGAGCCGGCGACACAATTCGGCCACGTCGGGCAGCCCAGCCCGGAGCCGGTCAAGCGAACGGCGCCGCCGGTACCAACAATGACGATCTCGGTGACGAGCGACAGCCAGGCGAACACCCGGATACGTGCGTCGATAGCGTTCGGTAGCCATTGGTATATCGGATTCACCGGTTCTGCTCCCACTGTCTTTCCCATAATCGCGTGCCTTATCCATCGTGCTCTGTGCACATGTGAATCAACCGGCAAGCACGTGCATCTTGCTGATCAACCTGTAGAATTGTAATTTCCATGGAGAACCTTCGTGTTGTCATGGTGACTGCACGATTTCAATCAGAACCGAACGGTGCCCCTCAGGCTCTGATCGGTTCGGGTTCAATTGGTTCCATGATTATTCTAGGTACGCAACGTAGCTGTCCAGACAACCCGTTCCCCGCGTTCTCATTGAGGCCGCACGGGAATGACCGGACTAATATCCGGGTTGTTTTGGGTAGAGAAGAGGTAATTATGTCGGATGTCCTGCTAGACCGTCCCGACCTTGAGGGGATTGGCACTTACGAATTTGGGTGGGCCGATTCAGACAAGGCCGGTGCATCCGCTCGTCGTGGTATTTCTCCCGAGGTCGTCACGGATATCTCGAACCTGAAGTCCGAGCCGGACTGGATGCTGCAGCGACGCCTCAAAGCCCTGCAGCTGTTCGAACGTAAGCCCATGCCAACTTGGGGCGCCGACCTCTCCGAGATCGACTTCGACAACATCAAGTACTTCGTGCGTTCCACGGAGAAGCAGGCCCAGACCTGGGAAGACCTGCCCGATGACATCAAGAAGACGTACGAAAAGCTGGGCATCCCCGAGGCCGAGCGCCAGCGTCTCGTTTCCGGCGTTGCCGCCCAGTACGAGTCCGAAGTGGTCTATCACCAGATCAACGAGGAACTCGAAGCTCAGGGCGTCATCTTCATGGACACCGACACGGCGCTCAAAGAGCACCCGGAGTTCTTTGAAGAGTATTTCGGCACCATCATCCCCTCTGGTGACAACAAGTTCGCCGCGCTCAACACTGCCGTCTGGTCGGGGGGATCGTTCGTCTACGTGCCTCCCGGCGTTCACGTGGAGATTCCGTTGCAGGCCTACTTCCGCATCAACACGGAAAACATGGGCCAGTTTGAGCGCACGCTGATCATTGCCGACGAGGGCAGCTACGTGCACTACATCGAAGGCTGCACTGCCCCGATCTACAAGTCCGACTCACTGCACTCCGCCGTGGTTGAGATTGTCGTGAAGAAGAATGCCCGCGTTCGCTACACAACCATCCAAAACTGGTCGAACAACGTCTATAACCTCGTCACCAAGCGGGCCACGGCTGGCGAGGGTGCCACGATGGAGTGGATCGATGGCAACATCGGTTCAAAGGTCACCATGAAGTACCCGTCTATCTATCTGATGGGCGAGCATGCCAAGGGTGAGACGCTCTCGGTAGCCTTCGCCGGCCCGGGCCAGCACCAGGATGCCGGAGCCAAGATGATCCACATGGCTCCGTTCACGCAGTCGTCGATTGTCTCCAAATCCATCGCTCGTGGTGGTGGACGCAGCGGGTACCGCGGTGAAATTCGAGTGGATGCCACCGCGCACCACTCCGCCAATACCGTTCGGTGTGACGCACTTCTGGTCGACACCCAATCGCGCTCCGATACCTACCCGTCCATCGACATTCGTGTTGATGACGTGCAGCTCGGTCACGAGGCCACCGTCTCCCGCGTCAGCGAAGAACAGCTGTTCTACCTGATGAGTCGCGGTATGCCCGAAGATGAGGCCATGGCCATGATCGTGCGCGGATTCATCGAACCGATTGCCCGGGAGCTCCCGATGGAGTACGCCCTCGAACTCAACAAGCTCATTGAAATGGGCATGGAAGGATCCGTCGGCTAAATGTCCGCCGCTTCAGCGCTTTCGAAGAGCGCTTCAAAAACTGTGCCCGCACCATCCACACCCGCTACCGGCGCGTCGACTCTGTCGCCCGGCCAGCACGGAATCAAAGAACACTCCGACGGACGCTTCGGTTACGTGCCGGTTCAGACTCGTTCCGCACGCTTCAAAAGCGTCAATGTCGCCGACTTCGAGGCCGTCACCGGCCGCGAGGCCGTATGGAAACTCTCACCCGTCGCAAAATTCACCGATCTCACCGGCGGTGACCTCGATGGCTCGCGGTATGACGTCGAGTTCACCGAGGTAGCGGACATCTCCGTTGACTGGGTGCCGCGAACGGATCCCCGCATTGGCACCGCCGGCCTGCCGGAAGAACGTGCCGCCGCGAACGCGTGGGGTGAGTTCGAGGACGCTCTCGCCATCACAGTGAGCGGCGAAGAAGCCAAGGAGATCACGGTCACGCGATCTACTCTCGGTAACTCCGCCCGCGGCGCTCATACGATCATCGAGGCCAAGCCGTTCAGCCAGGCTACGGTCATCCTGCAGAACACGGGGGACGCGCGCCTGAGCGAAAACGTCGAGATCATCCTCGGAGAGTCCGCGAACCTCACGGTCGTTTCGCTGCAGGAATGGGGCGACTCAGCGGTGCACCTGGCCAACCATTTCGCATCCATTGGACGTGACGCCCGCCTCAAGCACGTCGTTGTTTCCCTCGGAGGCAGCATTGTGCGGGTCAACCCGTCGGTGCGGCTGGCCGGGCCCGGTTCCGACACACTCCTGCTTGGCCTGTACTTCGCCGATGCCGGACAGCACCTAGAACAGCAGGTGTACGTCTTTCACGACGCCCCCCAGAGCCGCAGCCGCGTCAACTACAAGGGCGCGCTGCAAGGTAAGGATGCCCATACCGTCTGGATCGGCGACGTGCTCATCGGTAGTAACGGTGCCGGCACCGACAGTTACGAGCAGAACCGCAACCTTGTGCTCAGCGAGGGCACCCGGGCCGATTCCATCCCCAACCTGGAGATCGAAACCGGCAACATCGTCGGTGCCGGTCACGCCAGTGCCACCGGGCGCTTCGATGACGAGCAGCTGTTCTACCTACAGGCTCGCGGCATCACGGAAGAAGAAGCGCGGCGACTCGTCGTACGCGGATTCCTGACCGAGGTCGTGCAGCAAATTGGTTCCCCTGAACTTGAAGCTCGGTTGCAACTCGCAATCGAAGCCGAACTTATTGGAACGGACGACAAGTAAGCATGACAGCAACGAAGATCTGCGCTCTCGATGAGCTCGAGGTGAACCAGGCCGTCAAGGTCGAAATCGACGGGGTCGCTATCGCCCTCGTTCGGGACGCGGCTGGGGACGTTTTCGCCATCGGCGATACGTGCACGCACGGCGATATCTCTCTCTCTGAGGGGTTCGTGGAGGGCCAAACTCTCGAGTGCTGGGCCCACGGCTCGATGTTTTCCCTCACCACGGGCAAGCCGCTGTCCCTGCCGGCCTACGACCCGGTCCCGGTTTACAACGTTGAGCTCATCGATGGTTTCGTCTTCGTCGATCCTTCCGTCACCGTCGCGGTCTAACGACTGCCCCACCAGCACACTAAGAAAGGAATTAGACATTCATGTCTGTTCTTGAAGTCAAAGACCTGCACGTCAGCGTCGAAACCGATCAGGGCACCAAGCAGATTCTGCGCGGCGTCAACCTCACCATCCGAGAGGGTGAAATTCACGCCATCATGGGCCCGAATGGCTCAGGTAAGTCCACCCTCGCTTACACGATCGCCGGGCACCCCAAGTATCACGTCGAGAGCGGGTCGATCCTGCTCGACGGCGCTGAAGTTCTCACCATGACAGTGGATGCCCGTGCCCGCGCCGGCCTGTTTCTCGCCATGCAGTACCCGGTCGAAATTCCGGGAGTGACCGTTACCAACTTCCTCCGGACCGCCAAGACGGCCATCGAGAGTGAAGCCCCGCCGATCCGTACGTGGATCAAGGACGTGCGCCAGGCCATGACGAACCTGCGTATGGACAAGTCCTTCGCCGAACGAAACGTCAACGAGGGGTTCTCCGGGGGAGAGAAGAAGCGCAATGAGATTCTTCAGCTCGAACTGCTGAAGCCCAAGTTTGCCGTACTCGATGAGACTGACTCCGGCCTCGACGTTGACGCGCTAAAGATCGTTGCCGAGGGCGTCAACCGTGCCAAAGCCAACACGGGCCTCGGCCTGCTCTTGATTACGCACTACACGCGCATCCTGCGCTACATCACCCCCGACTTCGTGCATGTGTTCGTCAACGGCAGGATCGCCGAACAGGGCGGTCCGGAGCTCGCCGACCGCCTCGAGGACGAAGGTTATGATCGCTTTCTCGTCCCGGCGAACGTAGGCTAGTCGCATGGTTTCCACACTCAGTCCGGCTCGCTTCGACGAAATCGAAGAAGCCCTCAAAGACGTCATGGACCCGGAACTCGGCATCAATGTCGTCGACCTCGGCCTTATCTACGACCTCGGCTGGGACGACGAGAACGACGCTCTCATCGTGCACATGACCCTTACCTCGGCCGGCTGCCCGCTGACCGATGTGATCGAGGAGCAGACCGCGGAGGCGCTGGATGGCGTCGTCGACCAGTTCCGCATCAACTGGGTCTGGATGCCGCCGTGGGGTCCCGACAAGATCACCGACGACGGTCGCGACATGATGCGAGCCCTCGGCTTCGCCATGTAGCTCCACCCCGTTCACACCGAAGGCCCCGACTGCATCCGCAGTCGGGGCCTTCGGTGTGACCCGGTTAATTCGAGGGGGCCTCCAGCGAGTGGAACGGTATACTAATCCTATGGATACGGGGGAAAACGCGGCAATACGCAGGCGTGCGGCCCAGGCAGCTGGCACTCGAGCCGAAATTGTGATGGCGGCAGGCCGGCTCATGCTTGAGCGAGGGTATGTCGGCACCTCGGTCGCTATGATCGCGAGCGAGGCAGGAGTAGTCGTGCAGACGATCTACAACTCCGTCGGCTCCAAGGCTGAGCTGCTCGCGGCGGTGCTCGACCGGGTGGCCGCAGAGCCTGGGGCCCCGGCGTTACTGTCTAGTGGCACGCGCGAACGCATGGCCGAAGCACGCACGGCGACCGAGGTGGTTCGCATCCTGGCCCGGTCGATCGCCCTGGTGAATGAGCGCACGTCGGGTATTTTGCACACTGTCAGCGAAGCGGCAGTAATCGATCCCGACGTGGGGGAATTCGAGCAGAAACGCGATGCGGCACGGCTGCATGCGTTTGGCGAGGTGGCCGCTCTATTGCGGGAAAAACGCGGCTTGCGCGGGGGAATCAGCGACCACGAAGCCGCGGCGACGATGTGGGCGCTGGCGCATCCGCACACCTTCAGAACGCTCGTGCTATCGCTCGGCTGGTCGACCGAGGCCTATCGAAACTGGCTGGAAAAGTCGCTGCTGGCGGCCCTTCTCTGACCCTGTATGAGGGTGCGTGTGCCGATTCAGGTTGAAGGCAAATATACTAGTGAGTTGGACCGCTCTGGCCCACCCACACTTCACACCCGAACAAACACTTCGAATGGACTATTGCTGTGCTCAACGTGCAAGATCTCGAAATCCGCGTTGGAGCCCGTGTGCTCATGGAAGGCGTCAACTTCCGCGTCGCGAGCGGCGACAAGATCGGTCTCGTCGGCCGTAACGGCGCCGGAAAAACAACGCTGACGAAGACACTCGCGGGGGAGACCAACCCGACCAAGGGATCGATTAGTCATTCGGGAGAGATCGGGTATCTGCCCCAGGACCCGCGTGCCGGCGACCCATCCATGCTGGCTCGCACCCGCATCCTCGATGCCCGCGGGCTCGGCACCATCTCCTTGGGCATGCATGAGTCCAGCCTGGCGATGGCCGACCCTGACCCCAAGATCAGCTCCGCCGCAATGAAGAAGTACGGTCGCCTGACCGACGAGTTCAACGGACTGGGCGGCTATTCCGCCGAAGCCGAGGCAGCGTCGATCGCGAGTAACTTGAAACTGCCAGACCACATCCTCGACCAGGCACTCAGTACGCTCTCGGGTGGCCAGCGTCGCCGCATCGAGCTCGCCCGCATTTTGTTCTCGGCCGCCGAAATGATGATCCTCGACGAACCCACTAACCACCTCGATGCCGACTCGGTGGTGTGGCTGCGTGAGTTCGTCAAAAGCTACAAGGGCGGTGTCATCATCATCAGCCACGACATCGAACTCGTCGGCGAAACCGTCAATCGGGTGTTCTACCTCGATGCCAACCGCATGATGATCGACATCTACAACATGAACTGGAAGAACTACCTCCTCCAGCGCACAGCGGATGCCGACCGTCGCAAGAAGGAACGCTCCAACGCCGAGAAGAAGGCCTCGACCCTGCAACTGCAGGCCGCAAAGTTTGGCGCCAAGGCCAGCAAGGCTGCTGCTGCCCACCAGATGGTGGCCCGTGCAGAGAAGCTCCTGTCGGGGCTCGACGCCGTTCGTGCTGTGGAACGCGTCGCTAAGCTGCGCTTTCCTGAGCCAGCGCCGTGCGGCCGCACGCCGCTCATGGCGAGGGACCTGTCGAAGAGTTATGGTTCGTTGGAAATCTTTACCGCCGTGGACCTGGCGATCGACCGCGGATCGAAGGTGGTCATCCTCGGGCTCAACGGGGCCGGCAAGACCACGCTTTTGCGCATGCTTGCGGGCGTCGACGAATCCGACACCGGTTCGATCGAACCCGGCCACGGTTTGCGCATCGGCTATTACGCTCAGGAACACGAGACCATCGATGTCAAACGCAGTGTGCTCGAGAACATGGTCTCTTCCTCGCCCAGCATTACCGAGATGGAGGCCCGTCGTGTACTCGGTTCGTTCCTCTTCACCGGTGACGACTCCAACAAGCCGGCCGGAGTGCTGTCCGGTGGCGAGAAAACCCGTCTGGCCCTGGCCATGATCGTGGTCTCCGGCGCCAACGTGCTTCTGCTGGACGAGCCCACAAACAACCTCGACCCAGCGAGCCGCGAGGAAATCCTGGATGCTCTGGCGCACTATGCGGGTGCCGTTGTTCTGGTCAGCCACGATGAGGGTGCCGTGCAGGCCCTCAATCCGGAGCGGGTGCTGATCATGCCCGAGGGTACGGAAGACCACTGGAACAAGGACTACCTGGACCTCATCGAGCTTTCCTGAGCGCACCCGCCTCCGATTCGAGGTCGGGTCGTGCCGGTTCGCCTCAAGGAAAGGACCTGTGCGTGACTCCGCTCGAGAAACCCCTGCGCATCGCGCTGGTCTGCCTGCACACCTCGCCGTACGCGGAGCCGGGCTCTGGCGACGCCGGCGGAATGAACGTGGTCGTGCGGCACCAGGCGGAGGCTCTCGGCGCCCTGGGCCACAGTGTGACCATTCTGACCCGGCGTTCGTCGACGGCCGAGCCTGCGCGAAGGCCGGTTGCCCCGGGCGTGACCCTGCGGTTTCTCGATGCTGGTCCTCAGGTGTCGGTCAGTAAGGGTGAACACGAGAACTTCATCGAGGAATTCTCCCGCGAGTTGTCCCATCAGGGCCCATTTGATATTTTCCACTCGCATCACTGGTTTTCTGGCATGGCCGCCCTGCCCGTCGCTCGCCGCTGGGGTGTTCCCCACGTGCAGAGCTTTCATAGCATCGCCGCCGACGACTCGACATCACTTTCGGCCGGTGAGCGGGCCGAATCACCGGGACGGATGCCTGGCGAGGCCTGGCTAGCGCAGGAGTCAGATTCTCTTGTGGCGATCAGTGCAGCCGAAGCGGCTACGATCACGGGGCGACTTGGCGGTGCCAGAGAACGCACGTCTGTCGTGCTTCCCGGCGTTGACAGCACTGTCTTCTCTCCGTCAGCTTCCGTCGACCCGGCACAGGTTTTCGGTGACCGCGGCTATGTGCTCGTCGCCGCCCGCCTGCAACCGCTCAAGGGCCTGGACCTGGCCGTTGCCGCTGTCGCCGCCGTTTCGTCGGGCATACGCCCGGCCCTGGTGATTGCCGGGGCGGCGTCTGCCGACTACGACGGTTACGTAGCGGAGCTGAAGACACTCGCCGCGCGCGTTGGGCTGACGGACCAGCTCCATTTGGTCGGCCCCCAAACTCGGGTTGACCTGGCCGGCCTGTTTCGCAGCGCTCGCCTCGTGCTGGTGCCGTCCCACTCGGAAACCTATGGACTTGTCGCGCTGGAGGCAGCCGCGAGCGGCGTGCCAGTCATCGCCGCCGCATCCGGTGGCCTGCGCGAAGCCGTCGTGGACGGCGTGACGGGCCTGGTTATGGAATCGCGTGATCCATTGGTGTGGGGAGACGCGCTCGATCGCATGCTCACCGATCCTCAGCGCACCAGGCGGCTGTCCGTCGCGGCGCACGAGCACGCGCTCCAGCTCAACTGGAAACGGTCTGCCGCTTCCCTTCTCACGGTGTACCGGGGGCTTCGCGGTCCCTAGCGCGGCTGCCGGTCGAGCAGTTCATCTTCAATCTCCGCGTCGCCGAGCGGTTTCGCGGCACGCTTACGGGCACGTGCGTCGGCTCGTTCCCGTTCCTCGGGATCTTCTGCATTCACGCTGCGATATTCTTCGCGGAGGGCCCAGCCCAGGCCGATGAATGCGAGCAGGCCAAACACGAACCACTGAAAGGCGTACGACAGGTGCGGGCCCTCGTCGCGAACCGGTTTCACAACAGCAGTGGGGCGCTCTTCTGAAGGGGCAGGGCTCTCGGTGTCCATTAGACCGTAGGCCCCGGTGTACGTGGGTCGATCGAGACGTTCGGCAATGGTCGTGAGGTTGATGGTTGCGACTTGGTTGCCGCTCGCGGTACGGCCGGGCAAATCAGGCTCTCCGGCTTTCAGCCGGGCGATGACGGTAACTGTTCCGGTCGGCGGAGCGGGCACCGTGTCCGGAGCATCCTGTTCTTCCCCGGTGGGCAGCCACCCACGGTCGACGATGAAGATCGTGCCGTCGGCAAGCTGTAGTGGGGTAAGAACTTCAAAACCCGGAGTGACGTTGAGCGGGCGGTTGCGGGCGAGCATCTCGTAGTCGATGAGGTAGGTGCCGGTGAGCTGCACCGGCATCCACTTCTGGGATTCATCGAAGTCGGTCAGCTCGGGGAGCGCCTCGACCACGGGGACCGGGTTCGAATCAAAATTGGAATCGATCTTGTAGAGCTCGGTGAGGGCTTCATCGCGCCGGGCCAGCTGCCATACACCCAGGCCTGAGCACACTGCTGCAAAGAGCATGGTGAGCGCCAGATAGCCGGCCCACCGTCTGCTGAATGCGAACTTCCACCCCGTCATGGTGCATCACCGGTGGGCTCCGACACGGTGTCGTCGAGCCGGCTTACCGTGAGGGGAAAATCTCGCGCGGATAAAAAATCGCGCAGAAAATCGACGTGGTCCTCGCAGGCCAGCCACGTCTTGACCCGGTCGGTGGAGTGGATTCGCGGGTTGCGCCAGTCCAGCCGCCACGTTCCAGCATGTCGGCAGTCTGCCCGCGAACAGGTCGACGACTGCAGCGGTGCGCCCAGTCCGATGAACGGACTGGCCGCAGACGACGCGGGAGCAGTCACAGCGCCTCTCCGTCGGCCTTGCGATAGGTCTCCACGCTGCCGGGACGCAGAACGTCGGCTCTGCGTGGCGAAACCTGCACGTTCGCGATCACCACAGCGAAATAGGGCAGGGCGATGGCACCGATGGCGCACAACACCAGCCACCAGCCCTGCACGAACAACATGAGCACAATGAAGACTATACGCACACCCATGGCAATCGAATATTTGATCATCCGGTTGCGTCGTTCGTCCTCCGGGGAGGCGGGGAGTGAGGTGATCGACTGCTGCTTCATAGGTCCATCGGGTTCGTCGTGGGTTTCGTCGCGGAGAAAATTTGCACTGCTTCAAGCCTACGACCGCGCGGCGTGATTGGTGCACGCCTTAAACTTGAATCTGCCGGGTATTTCGTCGGAAAGCCGACTCCGCAGCCCACACCCAGCAACCAACAGAATTGGAACTCTATGACAACGGCTCGAACTGTGCTCGTCACCGGCGGAAACCGCGGGATCGGTTTTGCAATTGCGGAAGAATTCCTCGCCCAGGGACACCGCGTGGCGGTGACCTCACGCTCCGGGCACGGACCGTCTGGAAGCCTCACCGTGCGCGCCGACGTGACCGACACCGCATCCATTGATGCCGCCTTCACGGAAATCGAGGCGACGTACGGGCCGGTGGAGGTCGTCGTGGCCAACGCGGGTATCACCCGAGATGCCCTACTCATGCGCATGTCCGAGGATGACTTCACGTCGGTCATTGACACCAATCTCAGCGGGGCGTTCCGCGTCGTTAAGCGCGCCAGCAAGGGCATGCTCAAAGCTCGTTTTGGGCGGATCGTGCTCATTTCCAGTGTTGTGGGCCTGTATGGCTCCGCGGGGCAGGTGAATTATTCCGCCTCGAAGAGTGGCCTGATTGGTCTGGCCCGCTCAGTCACCCGTGAGCTCGGTGCCCGCGGCATCACCGCCAACGTCGTCGCTCCCGGTTTTATTGAAACCGATATGACGGCGGCCCTGCCCGAAGCGCAGCAGGCGGACTACAAGCGCAATATTCCGTCCGGTCGCTTCGCCACACCGTCCGAAGTTGCTCGTGTCGTTGCGTGGCTCGCTGGTGACGACGCCGCGTATATCTCGGGCGCGGTCATTCCGGTCGACGGCGGCCTCGGCATGGGCCACTAGGCAACTCGCGCGGGGCAACAGGACCAATCGGCGGGATGCCGCTCAGCCCCGTAGGCCCAGAAGCGGCAGCACCTGACTGAGGTTGCACTGGTCGATCACGAGGTCGGCTTCACGCTTCACCCTCGGTTTGGCGTTGAACGCGACGGCGAGTGCGGCCACGTCCATCATGAGCAGGTCGTTGGCTCCGTCGCCGACCGCGATCGTCTGGGACAGGGCGATTCGTCCCTGTTCGGCCCAGTCGCGCAGGGCGACCGCCTTTGCTTCAGCGTCAATAATGGGTCCGAGCACTCGTCCGGTCAGATGACCGGCGTTGATTTCGAGTCGGTTCGCCCGCCAATGGTCCAGACCCAGCTTGGCCGCGAGGGGGTCGAGCAGCTCGTGAAAACCGCCAGAGACCACCCCGACGACGCCCCCGCCGGCATGAATACCGGCGATCAGTTCGTGCACGCCCTCGGTCGGGCGGATGCGCCGCCCGACGTCGGCGAAAACGCTGTCCGGCAGTCCCGCCAGGGTCAGCACCCGCTCGCGCAGGCTATCGGCAAAGTCGAGTTCGCCGCGCATGGCGCGCTCGGTCACATCGGCGACGAGAGTGCGTGAGCCAGCGGCATCCGCCAGCAACTCGATCACTTCGTCCTGGATCAGGGTGGAGTCGGCGTCGAGCACGACCAGGAAGCGTGGCGCGGTAGCGAGGATCACGGAGTAACGAGCACGCCCTTGCCGACGACGGTAATGCCGGATTCGGTCACACTGAAACCGCGCGCGAGGTCGCGATCCCGATCGACACCGACAGTGGCGCCAGCCTCGACGATCACTTCCTTGTCCAAAATAGCGCGACGCACGATCGCTCCCGGCCGAATCTGCACGCGGTCGAACACGATTGAGTCGACAACTTCGCAGGCAGACCCGATCGATGTCCAGGGTCCGAGCACACTTCGTTCAATGTGAGCGCCCGAGATGACACAGCCCAGAGAGACGATCGAGTCGATCATGGTGCCGAGGGCCCCCCGGCCATCGCGCACGAATTTTGCCGGCGGTGAATTCAGCTGCATGCTGAAAATCGGCCATTCCTGGTTGTACAGGTTGAAGACGGGCAGTGCAGAGATGAGGTCCTGGTGGGCCTCGAAGAACGAATCAATCGTTCCGACATCTCGCCAGTAGTACCGGTCGCGATCGGTTGAGCCCGGTACCTCGTTGAGTTGCAGGTCGTAGACGCCCGCCTCGCCGCGGGCCACGAAATCGGGAATGATATCGCCGCCCATGTCGTGACTGGAATCGGTACGCTCACCATCGCGCAGCACCGCTTCGATCAAGGCGTCGGTGTTGAAAACATAGTTGCCCATCGAGGCAAACACCTCGTGCGGGGCGTCGGCGAGGCCGACGGCATCCTTGGGCTTTTCCCGGAAGTCAGAGATCCGGTCGGGGGTGGCAGCGTCCACTTCGATAACGCCGAACTGGTCGGCCAGTTCGATGGGCTGACGAATCGCGGCAACCGTGGCCTCCTGACCTGACGCGATGTGGGCGTCGATCATCTGGCTGAAGTCCATGCGATAAACGTGGTCGGCACCGACCACGACAACGATGTCGGGTTTCTCGTCATGGATGAGGTTGAGGCTCTGCAGGATGGCGTCGGCAGAGCCGCTGAACCAGCGTTTACCGAG
>JBBRBV010000019.1:0-43379 GCA_038205545.1 Actinomycetales bacterium | reverse complement strand
GTGCCGATGACAGCACCGTTCAGCACCGTCGCGGCCATACCAACGAGGACGTTGTCTTCAATCGTGCAGCCGTGCAGCACGGCTCCGTGCCCGACCGAGACGCCGGCACCGAGGGTCAACGGAAAGTCCGTGTCGACATGGCACGAGACGTTGTCCTGCAGATTGGAGCCGGCGCCAATCGTGATCGGCTCAAGCTCGGCACGCAGTACGGAGTTGTACCAGAGGCTCGCCTGATCGGCGAGGGTGACGTTGCCCACGATGACGGCGCCGGGAGCAACGAACGCGGTCTCGGCGATGCTCGGAGCCGGAGTGTTCGGCAGGACGATGATTCGGGCGGCGCGGTCAGCTGTCATACGCGCCAGCCTAGCGCGGCCCAGCGCCGCTCAGCCTACTCCCGGCGGGCACCCTCGGCGGCGTGCACCACGAAGAGGTCGGGAACCGCAAAGCCGGCGTCGGCGAACGCCGCAAGAACGGCGGCCTTGACCGCCGGGAGCGTTGAGCGCGGGGTGAGCGCGATCGCCGCGCCGCCGAATCCGCCACCGGTCATGCGGGCGCCAATGGCTCCCGCGGATCGGGCGATCGCCACCGCGAGATCGAGTTCGGGCACCGAGATCTCGAAGTCGTCACGCATCGACGCGTGAGAGGCATCGAGTAGGGCGCCGATAGCTGCCGGACCGCGTAATCGCAGCGTCTGCACGGTGTCCAGAACTCGCTCGTTCTCGGTCACGATGTGGCGTACCCGTCGAAAGGTTTCCTCGTCGAGCGTGTCAGCGGCCCGGTCCAGATCGTGCAGATCCAGATCGCGGAGCGAGCCCACTCCCATCAGCGCGGCGCCGGACTCGCAACTGGTTCGCCTGGCGGCGTACCCGCCGCCGGCGTGGGCATGGGCGACCTTGGTATCGATGATCAACAGGTCCAGGCCCGCGGCTTCGAAACCGAGCGGGATCACCTCGGAGTGGAGACTGCGGCAGTCCAGAAAGACGGCGGAATCGATCTGCCCGAGCAGGGCAGCCGATTGGTCCATGATGCCCGTCGGTGCCCCGACGGCCCGGTTCTCGGCCAGCTGACCCACTTGAGCGAGCGTTGCCCGGTCGAGGTTGAGATCCCAGACGTCGTTCAGCGCGAGGGCAATGGCAGACTCGATCGCGGCCGACGAGGACAGGCCGGCGCCGATGGGAACATCAGACTCAATGTAGACATCGAAACCAGTCATTCGGGCTAGATCGGCTCCGAACTGGCCGAGCGCCCAGGCCACGCCGAGCGGATACGCGGACCAGCCCGCCAGATTGTCGGGCGTCAGGTCGTCCACACGCAGAGTGACGATGTCATCGGAGAACGAACTCGCGACCGAAATGAGCCGGCCCTCGCAGGGGCGCAGCGCGACGACCGTGCGACGGTCAATCGCAAAGGGAAGCACGAAACCGGAGTTGTAGTCGGTGTGCTCGCCGATCAGGTTCACCCGCCCCGGTGCCGACCAGACTCCGGCGGGCACGCGACCGAATCGCAGCTCAAAGCCAGCAACGGCGCGCTCATTCACTGCGGTCACGGGGTGACCCCGCTCGCTTCGGTGGTCGCGGCATCCGCTACCCGACTGCGCTCGACGGCGGCGCGGATGATCTCCGCTGCCTGCTCGGGCGCGACGTCGCCGATCCAGGCGCCCATGGCGGCCTCCGAACCAGCGAGAAACTTGAGCTTGTCCTCGGCTCGACGAGGGCTGGTGAGCTGCAACATCAGCCGAATATCGGCGCGGTGTACCCGTACCGGTGCCTGATGCCATGCGGCAATGTAGGGCGTTGGTGTCGCGTAGATCGCGTCGATACCACGGAGCAGTCTTCGATACAGCACGGCCAGCTCGTCGCGTTCCGCCAGGGTTGTTTCGGCAAAATCAGGCACGTGACGGTGGGGGAGCATGTGCACCTCGATGGGCCAGCGCGCGGCGAACGGAACGAAGGCGGTCCAGTGCTCACCCCGAAGGATAACTCGGTCGCTCGTTTGCTCGCTGGCCAGGATGTCAGCGAAGAGGGTTGGTCCATAGCGTTCCAGTGAGGCCGTCAGGCGCTGCGTTCTCGGAGTGACATAGGGATAGGAATAGATCTGGCCGTGGGGATGCCGCAGGGTCACCCCGATCTCCTCCCCGCGATTTTCAAAGGGGAAGACCTGCTCGATACCCGGTAATCGCGACAGCACGTGGGTGCGTTCGGCCCAGGCCTCGATGACCGTTCGCGCCCGAGTCACCGACAGGCTGCCGAAGGAGCCCTCGTTCTCGGGGCTGAAGCACACGACTTCGCAGCGGCCGACAGACCGCCGCGAGCGACCGATGCCGATTGAATCCAGATCGGACAGATCGACGGGCGTGCCGGCATCCGCCAGAAGCGGGCCGAACGACGGAGATTTGTTCTCGAACACGGCTACGTCGTAATTGCTCGGAATCTCTGAAGGGTTTTGCGGGGATTGAGGTGCCAGCGGGTCCAGGCGCGCGGGTGGCAAGAAGACGCGGTCCTGGCGATTGGCGGCGATCGAGATCCATTCTCCGGTGAGGGGGTCCTGACGCATGCTCGCGGTCGTGGCGCGCTGGGTGGCTTCACGCAGGTCGGGTGCCCGGTTCGGCGGGAGTGCCGTGTCTGGGTCATCGAAATACACCAGGTCGCGCCCGTCGGCGAGCTTGCAGGAATGCCGCACAATGCCCGCATCGGCAACGAATGGGGGGCTGCTGGGGAGGGAAATCGTCATGGCAGAGCCCACAGTAGCAAATTTGGACAAACGAAACCAAATATTTCACATTGAAAAGTAAAAGCAAATAAGCGATACTATCGGGATGACCTCGCCCAATCCGACGCGCAGCCCCGGGGCTGATTCGCTTCCTGCACATGTGCGCCGGGAGCACGCCCAGCGGCTGGTGGAGGAACGCGGATTCGTGCGGGTGAGCGAGTTGCGCAGCGCCTTTGGCATCTCCGGGGTGACCGCCCGAGCCGACCTCGATGCTCTGGTGCTGATCGGTGCGGTGCGGCGGGTGCATGGCGGAGCAGTGCCGGCACAGTCCCCGGGCGACAAGGCGGCTGTACGGCCGGAACGTGAGCACTCATTTGAGAAAGCGTTGGAAGCCTCCGCGATTCCCAAGCGACAAATCGCCCTCGTCGCGGCCGGGCTGGTGCGGAGTGGACAGAGCGTCATTCTTGATGTGGGAACCACAACGCACGCGATCGCCCGTGCACTCTGTGATCGGTCCGACCTGCAGGACGTTGTCATCATCACCAACGGACTCAACATCGCTCTCGAACTGGAGCGGGCCATCCCGCGATTCACCGTAATCGTCACGGGAGGGTCGCTGCGCCCATTGCAGCACTCCCTCGTCGATCCACTGGCAGATTTGGTCCTGAGCCAGATCCATGCCGACGTCGCATTCATCGGCTGCAACGGCGTGGATATCATCGGTGGTGTCACCAACGTCAACCTGCCGGAGGCGGGGGTGAAGGCACGAATGCTCGCCGCCGCTGGGCGCGTGGTTGTGGTCGCTGATCGATCCAAGCTCGGCCAGGTACACCTCGGCCGGGTTGGTCCGTTGGGGGACTTTGACACCCTCATCACCGACTTGGCAGCGGATTCCGTAGTGCTTGACGCGTTTCGCGAGGTGGGGCTCACGGTCTTGCTACCGGAAACCGCGCAGATCTCCACCGTGCGGTCATAGGCTGCACGTATGCCCGCACCCACCGGAACCCAGTATGAGCTCAACTTCGACACACCGACAGGCACGGCCCGGGCCGTCGTGACCGAAGTTGCGGCGGGCCTGCGGGTATATACCGTCAATGGCATAGATCTGATCGAGACCTTTGACGCGGCCGTGCAGCCGCCGATGGCCTCCGGAATCGTGCTGGTGCCCTGGCCCAATCGTATTCGGGACGGCCAGTGGACCCAGGGCGGGGTCACGCGCCAGCTCGCGCTCACCGAACCGGGCAAGCACAACGCGAGTCACGGTCTGCTGCGCTTCGCTCCGTATCGTGAAGTATCACGAACGACCGCTGCGGTCACCCTCGCTGTCACGGTGTTTCCCCAGTCTGGCTACCCATTTCACCTCGAAACCGAGGTGACCTATGAGCTGACGGACACCGGACTCGACGTTACGCACCGGGTGCGGAACGTCGGGGCGGCACGTGCGCCGGTGGCCGTAGGTGCGCATCCGTTTCTCAAAATCGGTGATGTGCCGACGGCCGATCTCATCGTTCGCGTGGCTGCCGAGACCCACATCGACGTGGATGAACGGCTCAATCCGACCGGCGAGACTCCCGTTGCGGGGACCCCGCGTGACCTGCGCGTGGGTATCTCGGTCGGCGACCTCGACCTTGACGACGGCTTCGGCGGTGTGGTCATGACGAACGGATGCTGCGAGCACTCGCTCACGGCAGCGGATGGCCGCAGCCTCACCCTCTGGGGAGATGAGAACATGCGCTACGTGCAGGTGTTCACGCCGCGCATCTTTCCGGTTACGACCGCCGCAAGCGAACCCGTGCGCGGCCTGGCCATCGCGATTGAGCCCATGACAGCTCCAGCCAATGCGTTCAACTCCGGTGCTGGCCTGCGCTGGGTGGAGCCGGGGGAGCAATGGGTCGTGCGGTGGGGCATCCGCCATGAAGGATTCACCGGGACGCAGCGGGTCGAGGTCAGTGCGGTTGCCTAAAGTGGAGGTGGGTTCTGTAGCGCGTCTCCGACAGCGAGAAAGTAGAAGAATGCGAGCATTGTTGGCACTGGGCGTCGGACTGATGGCGCTCATCCTGGGCGGAGGAGTCTCGACGGCGGCCTACGCGAGCGCACCGGTGGACTTCGGCGCGAGCCATGTGATCGACTCGGCCGGAGTGCTGGGCGACCGTGAAGCCGAGGTCACCGGGCGGCTGGACCAGTTGTTCAGTGACACACAGATCGACCTCTACGTGGTCTATGTCGACTCGTTTACCAACCCGAGCGACCGGGAACAGTGGGCCGACCAGGTCATCAGCCAAAATGACATGGGCACCAACGATGTTCTCCTTGCGGTGGCCACCGATGATCGGGAATATCAGTTGCGCGCCACGCCGGGCTTTGCCCTGGACGGCTCCCAACTCTCCGATGTGCAGCTGGGTTCGATCGAACCCGCCCTCCGCGACAGCGATTGGGCCGGCGCTGCGTTGGCAGCGGCCGACGGACTTGCTGCCGCCGTGTCAGGCCAGACCCAGCCCGATTCCGGTCAAGGTGTTCCTGATAACGGACAGGTTCAGACCAATTCCGGCCAGTCAGGCGGGAGCGGGTCAATAGTCATCATCCTGATCCTGCTCATCGGGGTCGGCCTCATCATATTTTTCACTATTCGTCTTCGACGTCGTCGTGCCGTACCGGTGGCCCCGGCCGAGCCGCAGATTTCTACCGCACAACTCAGTCAGAATGCCGGACGCGCCCTCGTGAACACGGATGACGCCGTGAAAACTAGCGCTCAGGAGCTCGGGTTCGCGACGGCCCAATACGGTGAGGCAGCAACCGTGGCATTCCACACAGCGCTCGCCCAGGCCCAGCAAAAGCTTCTGGCCGCCTTCACCCTGCAGCAAAAACTCGATGATGCCGAGCCTGATAGCGACGAGCAGCGTCGCGCCTGGTTCACTGAAATCGCACAGCTCTGCGCCGCCGCAAATGCGCTGCTCGACGAGCAGACCGCCGACTTCGATGAACTGCGGCAGGTTGCCACAAACGCACCGGCGGTGGCAGCATCCGTTGCCCACAAACTAGCCGAACTGCAATCCCGCGTGCCCCAGGCCGAACACGAGCTCGCCAGCCTGGCTTCTCGCTATACCGAAGCGGCCCTCGCCACGGTCGCCGATAACCCGGCGCAGGCTCGTGAACGCATCACCTTCGCCAGCGAGGCCCTGAGCGAGGCCACGGCGCGGCTGGCGGCCTCAGACACGGGCGCTGCCGCGGTCACTATTCGCGCCGCCGAAGAATCCGTCGATCAGGGTGAACTGCTGCTTTCGGCGATCGATCGGCTGGCATCCGGGCTTAGCAAAGCAGTGGCGAGCATCAATCCGCTCGTCGCTGACCTGGAGAACGATCTCAGAATTGCCCGATCTATCTCGAGCCAGGCGGACACCGGTGCGAACCTGCCGGGTGTGATCGCGCTCACGGAGCAGTGCCTGAGCGAGACGAAGACCAGGCTCGCGTCGGGCCCCGTCAATCCGCTCGAACTGGGTCAACGACTGGAATCAGTCAATACCCAGATGGATGCCATTCTCAAGGGGGTGCGCGATGCCACCGAACGAGCACACCGCGTGCGCTCTGCGCTTGACCAGACCCTGCTTGCCGCCCGCGGTCAGGTGTCGGCCGCTGAAGACTTCATCGGCGCCCGGCGCGGCGCTATCGGACCTGAGCCACGTACCAGGCTGGCGGAGGCAGCGCGCTTCGTTGCTTTTGCCGAAGCCCAAGCGGGAATCGACCCCGAAGCAGCCCTCGCTGCCGCCCAGCGCGGAAATGCGCTTGCCGCGGAGGCGAACGCACTCGCCCGCGCAGACGTCAACGGCTACGACAACGACGATGACTTCTTTGGTGGCGGTCGAGGCTCCCGCGGCAGTAACGGCTCGTTGGGGGCGGCCCTTGGCGGCATTCTGATCGGATCACTGCTGAGCGGCGGCCGAGGTGGTGGTTTCGGCGGTGGGGGATTTGGCGGCTTTGGGGGCGGCGGCAACAGCGGGGGCGGTGGCGGCTTCGGTGGCGGCGGCAACAGCGGCGGCGGCGGTAGCTTCTGACCGGCCACCACGACCAGTTCGGCGCATGGGGGTGTGGCATCCGCTCAGGTCACCGCCCAAGCGGATGCCGCACCCGACGCTACGAGCGGATGGCTGGCCGTGCGCTAGGACAGTACGTCGCGCACGAGGTCGTCGTTCTCGTGGTTCTGGAGGCGTGAAACGATATATCCGCCGAGCAGCAACGCGAAGGGGAGGGCAACGAGCACCCAACCGATGGCGCTGAGGCCCCAGGGCGTAGTGGTCGGGTCGACACCGTCAGCCACGGTACCGGCCAGCAGCCCGAAGCGGCTCATCAGCAGGTATTCGCCGAGCAGCAGGCCGATCGTGGCCAGCACGGGGGCTATCACGGTTTGGAAGATGTTTTCGTGGCCCTTGTTGCGGTGGAAGTAGACCATGATGGCGATGCTCACAAGAACTTCGATGAGCACGATCGAGATCACGGCCAGTCCGCTGAACCAGTAGAACAGGTTGAGCACCGGGTCGAGCTGAAACACTGCGAACACGACCAGCACGACGCCGGTGATAACCGATGTAACGAGCGACGCGGTGCTCGGGGCGCCACGGCCGTTGACCGTGCTCAGCGGCTTCGGCAACGCGCCGCCGCGGCCGAGCGCGAACAGGTAGCGGCCGGCCGCGTTCTGAAAGGCGAGGAGCCCAGCAAAGAGGCTTGACAGTACGAGGATGCCCATGACCGTCGCCATCCAGGGGCCGACATACTGGGTGGCCAGTGCGAACAACACTGCCGCCGGGTCGGCCAGGGGCACACCGGCGACGGTCGACAACTCGACGGTCTTCTCGACCACGGTTGAGGCGCCCATGCCGGTGACCATCGCGAAGGCGGTCAGGCCGAACAGAACGGTGATGACGACAACGGCCAGGTAGGTGGCGCGGGGAACGACAGTTTTCGGATCCTTGGATTCTTCCCCGTAGATGGCGGTGGCCTCGAAGCCGATGAAGGAGGCGAAGGCGAACGCGAAGGCGATGCCAGCCGAGCCGGCCAGGCCACCAGCGACGATCGCGGCGGGGTTGAACGAGGCCCAGAAATTGAGTCCCTCCGGCCCGCCGTCGAGGAGAATGGCGACCGCGGTGACCACGAGGGCGGTCAGTTCGAGCAGCATCAGAACGCCGAGCACTTTGGCACCGACATCGACGCTGAGCAGGGAAAGCAGGGTCACGATGCCCCACGACAGGATTGACCAGGCCCACCAGGGGAGCACGCCCACCTGACCGGCCATGAGGCCGCCGAAGAACCCGTAGATGGCCAGTTGAATGGCGAGGTAGGCGAGAATCGACACGAACGCCGACGCGGTGCCGAGATGGCGTCCAAGGCCGCGGCCGATGTACGCGAAGAAGGCGCCCGCGTTGGTGACGCGCTGGCTCATGGCGGCGTAGCCGACGCTGAACAGGAGCAGGGTCAGCCCAACTGCCACGTAGGCGCCGGGGGCCGCCGCACCGTTGCCGAGCACGATGGCCACGGGCACCGCGCCGGTCATGCCGACGAGGGGGGCCGCGGCCGCGACAACGAAGAAGACGATTCCGATGACACCGAGTCGCCCCTTGTGCAGGGCTGTGTCCGCGGTTGTCGTCGAATCAGGTTTGGTCTGGGTCATGGCTACTCCTCGTTGAGTAAGAAATCGAGAGCAAATTGTGTGCGTGAGGCGGCGCTACTGCCGGATGCTGCGACATCCGTTTCACCGTGTGTTTCACAGCGTGTCAATCCCTGCGCGAAACGGTTTGTCGTTTGCGGCATCGCATTTGTCGACCGGCGCATACTGTCACGATGTCGTGCGCACTCTGTCGAACCGTCTCCCGCCACGAGAGTCGGCGAACGGGGTCAGGCGCGGCGGTAGGTACTCGGCGTCTCGCCGAAGGCGGTGCGAAAGATGCGGCTGAAATGGGCGGCATCGACAAAACCCCAGCGTGCGGCGATGGTGCCTACCGAGCGATCATTCAGAATGGGGTCGCGCAGGTCGCGGCGGCAGTGTTCGAGTCGGCGGGTGCGGATCCAGCTGGCCACGGTGCTGTCGGCCTCGTGGAACACATTGTGCAGGTGCCGGGTCGAGATGAAGTGGGCGGCGGCGATGCTCGCCGGGCACAGCGCGGGGTCGCCCAAATGTCCATCCACGTACGAGCGGATGCGTGTCAGCAGGTCGCCGTGCACCCCCGCCTCCGGGTCACGGCGCAGGTTCAGTTCACTCTCGAACATGGTCGCGATGAGATCGACGGCGTTGTAGGCGAGACGGTGTCCGCTGGCGCCGGAGAGCACGTCGAGGTTCTCTGCGAGCTGCACCATGAACGGACTGATCAGCCGGCCCAGTCCCGCGTCGCCGGGCAGGCGCACGGCGGTGAGCTGGCCCACCGAATCGGTCGGAAGGTCGAGGACGTCGTGCGGAAACATGAGCACGAGGGTGCGAAAGTCTTTCTCGAACTCGAGCGTGTACGGCCGGTTGGTGTCGTACACGGCGAGGTCGCCCGGGCGCAGGGTGGCCTCGCGGTTGTCCTGCACGAGCAGGCCGCTGCCGGTCAGCTGCAGGTTCAGTTTGAAATACTGGCGAGCGGATGCCTTGATCAACGACGGGGTGCGGAGTACCTGGTGTCCATTCGCCGTGACCTCAACGATCGACAGCTCGTCGAGCACCCGCGAGCGCAGGGTGCCATGAAAGTTACGGGATTCGCTGCGTACCTCGAGCGGAACGAAGGACTGCGACACGAGCGTGCGCCACTGCGTGAACGAGTCGGCGACAGCGCACTGCACGGTATCGCCCGTTGCGGTAACGTCGGCTCTGGCCCCGCCGATTGCCGGGGTCGTTGTCGAGTTTTGGTCGGTTGGAGTGATGTCGTTGGCCGGCGTGGCGGTGGACCTGCGTGCGACTTCAGTCAACGAGTTCACAATCGTCATCGTCACAAGCAGCTCCTTTGCCGGGTCGAGTGCGACGACCAGATCTGCCCGGGGGCAATCGACGATCGTCTGCAGCTAATGTAGTCCGGGTCGCACCGAATGTCATTCTTTTTTCGACACTCGTCGAAAAATAGATCACCGATTCAGTGGGTCGAGCCCTGCTCGTTGGTCGAGCTTGTCGGTGACCACTTGTGGGTCGAGCCCCGCTCGTTGGTCGAGCCCTGCTCGTTGGTCGAGCCCTGCTCGTTGGTCGAGCTCTGCTCGTTGGTCGAGCTCTGCTCGTTGGTCGAGCTCTGCTCGTTGGTCGAGCTCTGCTCGTTGGTCGAGCTCTGCTCGTTGGTCGAGCCCTGCTCGTTGGTCGAGCTTGTCGAGACCACCTCAGCGGACTGCGGCCCCCTGTTGCAGTCCAAGCATCAGCGGGTTCTTGCTCTGCAGCGCAATCAACGCCTGGTCCGGGTCGATCGTGGCCGGTGGTTGTAGCCAGAACCGGCCGTGGTCGGCGATCACCTGCCAGCCTTCCTGGTGGAGTCGCAGCTGGCCGGTGTTGCACACGATCTGTTGAACCGTTTCGAGGGAGATCGGGGCGGGATTTCCCTCGAGGTAGCTGTGCCCGATGCGGGCCAGCGACGCTGTCGCACCGCGCCCGGCCGCAGTGGCTGCGGCAGGCGCGAGACCGGCCTGTCCGAGTGCGGCTGTCTCCAGGCCAGCTGTCCCAAGGCCAGCTGTCCCAAGGCCAGCTGTCTCCAGATCAGCTGTCTCCAGGTAGGGCGTCGGCCTGATCAACCGTGAGAGTTCCGGCCGTGACGGCGTGCACGATCGGTGCCTGCCACGGCACACCTTCCCCGGCATCGAACGAAGGCTCCTCCGCTCCACCCGAGCCGCCCGAGACCGAGCCCGACGGGTCGAGCAAGCGTTCAGCGGCGCGCTTCGCTGTGGCCAGCTCCGCAGCCAGTGCGGCGGCCACCTCCACAGCTAGTCTCCGGTAGCGAGCAGGCGCAAGTATCCGTCTAACTGCGCCACGAGATGTTCGGGCGCGTGGTCGCCCGGGGAGAGGGCCGCGGTGATCTGCGCGCCGAGCACGACGTTCATGAGGTGACCCACGACATCCGTATCGGTGACGAGCGTGTGCACCTCGCCCGCTGCGCGCGCCTCGGCCAGATACGCGAGCAGTGCGAGTCGCCACTGCAGCATCGACTCATCGTGTAACTGGGCTTTCGAGGTGTTGCCCAGCGCCTTCTGCCAGAACGGAATCACAATGCGCGCCTCGCTGACGCGTGTTTCGTCGAGCGGCAGAATTTCGTGGCAATACGCGCGCACGGCGGCCAGCCCGGTCAGCCCGGCGGTGGTGTGCATGATGCGCAGGTTGGTCTGGCTAAACACGTGCCCGAAAGCGAAGGTAAGTAGGTCGTCCTTGGTGCCGAAGTAGGGCTTGAGCGCGCCATTGGCGAATCCGGCCTCGGTTGCGATCTCGCGCAGGGTCGCGCCCTCAATGCCGTGGCGGGCGATGATGCGCCAGGTGGCCTTGACCAGTTCGACGCGACGTTGGTCGTGATCGACGACTTTTGGCATGGGCCCTCTTCTAGTGGCGAAACCTCAGCTTGTCAGAAAGATTCGTCAAACGCTTGCCAGCAGCAGTGTTGACCATTTATATTCTACAACCATAGGAAAAAAACTCTCCCGAGTCCACACTGCCGTGGGCTTCGGCCGATTCAGGAAAAGAGAACCCATGACTCCCGCGCTCGCCGCCGACACCGTCACCGCCTTCGCGCTCCCCACCGCGGAAGAATTGCAGAAGGTGCGCACGATCCTGTCCGATGCCGGATTGTTCGGCGACAGCATCCGTGTCGCCTACCTCGGCCTGCTTGACCCGCCGCGTGGTGCCAGGAGCGAAGAGGCCGATCGCCGCTTTCGAGTCTTCCTGCACGATATTTCCGGTGCCGCACCGACCGACGTGATTGTGTCGGCCACCCAGGAAGCGATCGAATCGAGCGTGACTCTCGACACGGCCCTCACCGGAGAACTGCCCGTGCTCGAAGAAGAGTTCGGTGCCGTCGAAGAACTCCTCACCACGGATGCTCGGTGGCTCGCCGCCCTCGCCGCCCGCGGCCTCGATGTGGCCCAGGTGCGCGTCGCCCCCCTCTCGGCGGGAGTCTTCGAGTATCCGAACGAGAAGGGACACCGCATTTTGCGCGGGCTCGCCTTCGTGCAGAACTTTCCCGAAGACAGCGCCTGGGCTCACCCCATCGATGGCCTCGTTGCCTACGTCGACATCGTCGCCAAGACCGTCGACCAGGTGCTCGACTTCGGCGTCGTGCCGATTCCGGCCGAGCACGGCAACTACACCGACCCCACCCTCACCGGTCCGCTGCGTGAAACGCTCAAGCCGATCAGCATCACCCAGCCCGAGGGCGTGAGCTTTTCCGTCACCGGCGGCAACCACATCGAGTGGGAGAAATGGAGCCTCGATGTGGGCTTCGACGTGCGCGAGGGCGTCGTGCTGCACAACATCGGCTTTCGCGACGGCGACCAGACGCGGTCCATCATCCGTCGCGCGTCAATTGCCGAAATGGTCGTGCCCTACGGCGACCCGTCCCCCGTGCGTTCCTGGCAGAACTACTTCGACACCGGCGAGTACCTCGTAGGTCAGTACGCCAACTCCCTCGAACTCGGCTGCGACTGCCTCGGCGAGATTACCTACCTCAGCCCGGTCATCACCGACGGTTTCGGCAACCCGCGCGAAATTCGCAACGGTATCTGCATGCACGAAGAAGACTGGAGCATTCTCGCCAAGCACAGCGATCTCTGGAGCGGCATCGAGTACACCCGCCGCAACCGCCGCTTCGTCATCTCCTTCTTCACCACCGTCGGCAACTACGACTACGGCTTCTACTGGTATCTCTACCTCGACGGCACCATCGAGTTCGAGGCTAAGGCCACCGGCGTCGTGTTTACCAGTGCCTACGCCGGCAAGGGCTACCCCTACGCCTCCGAAATCGCTCCCGGACTCGGCGCCCCCTTCCACCAGCACCTGTTCAGCGCCCGCCTCGACATGGCCCTCGACGGCGACACCAACCGGGTCGAAGAAGAAGACGTCGTGCGCGTCCCCATGGGCCCGGGCAACGAACGCGGCAACGCGTTCACCCGCCAGCGCACACTGCTCGCCACCGAGTGCGAGGGCGTGAGGCAAGCGGATAACTCCATCGGCCGCACCTGGCACGTCTCCAACCCGAATTCCCTCAACCGCCTCGGCGAACCGGTGGCCTACAAACTGCACCCGCAGGGTCTGCCCATATTGCTCGCTGATCCCGAGTCGTCGGTGGCCAAGCGTGCGGCCTTCGCCACCAAGGGCCTCTGGGTCACCCGCTTTGCCGAAGACGAGCGCTATCCCACGGGCGACTTCGTGAACCAGCACGCCGGTGGTGCCGGACTGCCGGCCTATATCGCGGCCGATCGCGATATCGACGGCGAAGATATCGTGCTCTGGCACACCTTCGGGCTGACCCACTTTCCGCGGGTCGAAGACTGGCCGATCATGCCCGTCGACACGGTGGGCTTCAAGCTGCGCCCCGACGGCTTCTTCGACCGCAGCCCGGTACTCGACGTGCCCGCCAGTGTGCCGCCTGCATCCGGTCACTGCCACTAGTCGCGCTGTGCGAGTGCGCCTCATTAGCGCTCGCGCACGCTCGACTCAGGACTCAGGTCGAGGCGGCGCAGCAGCTGGGCGTTGAGGGCGACGACCACGGTCGACACCGACATGAGCAGCGCCCCGATCTCCATCGGCAGCACGAACCCGATCGGCGCGAGCACACCGGCGGCGAGCGGAACCGACAGCAAATTGTAGCCGGCCGCCCACCACAGGTTCTGCTTCATTTTTCGGTAGCTCGACCGCGACAACTCGATCACCGAGAGCACCGAACGCGGGTCGTCGCTGGCGAGAATGACGCCGGCCGAGGCGATCGCCACGTCGGTTCCCGCCCCGATAGCGATTCCAACATCGGCCTGGGCGAGGGCCGGCGCGTCGTTGACGCCGTCACCGACCATCGCCACCCGACGGCCCTCCTGCTGAAGCTCGGCTACCTTGCGCGCTTTGTCTTCCGGGTGAACGCCCGCGAACACCCGATCGATGCCGAGTTCCGCCGCCACCGATTGAGCAACCGCCTCGGCATCGCCCGTGATCATGACGACCTCAATACCCCGGCGGTGCAGGGCATCGACGGCCTGCCTCGATTCCTCGCGAATTTCGTCGGCAAGGCCGATGGCACCGATCACGTCGCCGTCGCGCAGCACGTGCAGAATGATCGCACCCTGGCTCTGCCACTTTTCGGTCTCGGCCAGCGGTGATGCATCGTGCTTGTCGAGCAGGCTCGGCCCGCCGACGCCAATGCGGTGGCCATCGACCAGGCCCGTAACACCGACCGCCGCGGCTGTCTGAAATTCGCTCGCCCGCGGCACGGTCAGATCACGGTTGCGCGCGGCGGTCACGATTGCTCGGGCGAGCGGATGCTCACTGTCGCCTTCCACGGACGCCGCCCAGGCCATTACCTGATCGCTCGTGAACGCGCTGTCGGCAACGGCAACGTGGCTCACGGTCGGCTCGCCCTTGGTGAGCGTGCCGGTCTTGTCGAACAGAACCGAGGTGACCTGGCGCATGCTCTCCAGGGCGAGACGATCCTTGATGAGCACGCCGCCCTTCGCGGCCCGTTCGGTGGAGATCGACACCACGAGCGGAATCGCCAGCCCGAGCGCGTGCGGGCACGCGATCACGAGCACGGTGATGGTGCGAACGACGGCGTCCTGCGGCTGGCCGAGCAGTGTCCACACGATCGCGGTGACGACGCCAGAACCGAGTGCGAACCAGAACAACCAGCCCGCCGCCCGGTCGGCGATGCGCTGCGCCCGCGACGATGAGCCCTGAGCTTCGGTGACGAGCCGCTGAATTCCGGCGAGCGCGGTGTCGTCCCCGACCGCGTCGACGCGCACCCGCAGGGCGGAATCAGTGGCCACCGTGCCGGCTACGACCGGGTCGCCGACTCCGCGCTGCACCGGCCGTGACTCGCCGGTGATCATCGATTCGTCGACATCTGCTGTGCCCTCGGTGACCGTGCCGTCGGCTGGAACGCGACCGCCCGGCCGCACCACCACGAGGTCACCGAGCATCAGTTCGCTGGGCGAGACCACCACAATCTCGTCGCCATCGACCCGCTCGGCCTCATCCGGCAGCAGCGCCGCGAGCGATTCCAGTGCAGTGGATGTCTGGGCGAGCGACCGCATTTCGACCCAATGACCGAGCAACATGATCACGACCAATAAAGCGAGTTCCCACCAGAAATCCAGCTCAGCATCGATGATGCCGAGGCTCGCGCCCCAAGAAGCGAGAAAAGCCACCGTGATGGCCAGAGCGATCAGCAGCATCATGCCCGGCTTGCGGGCTTTCAGCTCAGAGACCGCTCCGGTGAGGAAGGGGCGTCCTCCCCAGACGTACATGACGGTTCCGAGCAGGGGAGAGATCCAGGTGATGCCCGCAATGCTCGGCAGGGTGTAGCCGACGAGCATCCCGAACATGGGGCTGAACCCCACCACGGGCAGCGCGATGACGAGCATGATCCAGAACAGGCGCCGGAACTGCCCGACGTGATCGCCGTGGCCGGCGTGGTTCATAGCACCGTGGTTCATGGCGCCGTGGTTCATGCTCGCGTGGTCCGGTTGTCCGTCATCCGTGCTACGGATTGTGCTCTGGTTCACGTCGGGCTGCGTCATGTCAATCCTCGATACCGAATCGGTCAATACTGTGACTATTTACCCCCCAAGGGTATCTCCGTTGGTGAGTTCACGCACCCGCGGGCAAATGAACACCGCCCGGCCGCGCAATCAGGCAGGCTTAAGCTATGGCGCAGACGATCCTCACAGCACCCGGCCCGGCACCCCTCGCGGAATCCCCGAACGACGCCGCCCGCCGCACCGCACTCATCCGCATGAAGCGCCTCGCGGGCGGGCTGCTGGCGCTCATGGCGGTCATCTTCACGGTGTCGTTCGCACTGCAGGGGCGCTACCCGTGGCTGGAATACGTGCGCGCCGCCGCCGAGGGCGGGATGGTCGGCGCAATCGCCGACTGGTTCGCGGTGACCGCTCTGTTTCGGTACCCACTGGGCCTGCGCATTCCGCACACGAATATCATCGCCAACCGTAAAGACGAGATCGGCGCGAGCCTGGGCGAATTCGTCGAGACCAACTTTCTCTCTGAGGGTGTCATCCGCGGCAAGCTCGAATCAATCGGCATCTCTCGCCGCCTCGGTGCCTGGCTGGTGCAGCCCGCTAACGCCAAGCGGCTCGCCGATGAGGTCGCCGTGGCCGGCCAGGGCATGCTCAACCTGCTGGGCGACGAGGCGATCAAGAGCCTCATCGAATCTGTCGCACGCGAGCACCTGGTCAAACCCGAGTGGGGACCGAGCCTCGGGCGCGTGGGGGAGCGGCTCGTCGCATCCGGTCAGCAACATGCTGCCGTCGACCTGCTGCTTGACCGCGCAGACGGCTGGCTGCGCGCCCACCCGGAGGCCTTCGGCCGCGCCGTCTCGCAGCGTCTGCCCGGCTGGCTGCCGGGATTCGTCGACAAACTCGTTGACGACAAGGCGTACCGCGAGGTGCTGACCTTTGTGGCGTCGGCGCGAGCAGACCGCGCGCATCCGGTGCGGCACGCCCTCGACGAGTACTTGAGCGAGGTCATGGGCGACCTGCAACATGACCCTGCCATGATCAATCGGGTCGAGACGCTCAAAGCGGAACTCGTGGACAACGCCCGACTGCGTGAGTTCGCCGGCGAGACCTGGGAGCAGGTCAAGGCCTCGCTCATTGCCGCGCTCGGCGACCCGCACAGTGAGCTGCGCACCGGCCTCCAACAGGCGATAGCGGATGTTGGTGACCGACTTGCCGTCGACGCTCGCCTGGGCGAACGCATCGACCAGTGGATCGCCGACTCGGCCACCTATATCGTGCAGAAGTACGGTCATGAGATCGCCGGAGTGATCACCGAAACCGTCGAACGCTGGCCGGCCGAAGAGACGGCGGCGAAGATCGAGCTGCAGGTGGGCCGGGACCTGCAATTCATCCGCATCAATGGAACCGTGGTGGGCGCGCTCGCCGGATTGGCCATTTTCACGCTGGCGCATGCCGTGGCCGCGCTGTTCTAACCGGCAACCCCGGGCCGGCGCGGCGCTGTGGCCCCGATTCGGGGCAGACTAAACTCAACGGCTGTACCTGAAAGGCTCCAATGCACGACCTCACCCGATGGGCGCTTCGTCCGCTCATGCGCGTCTGGAGCGCCTCTGCCCAGCGCCAAGACCGTCACCTCCCGCGCCCGAATGACGCTCCACAGGCGCACGCTGCGGGAATTGACAGCGACCGCGTGCTCATTCTCGGCTGCGGACCGGCCGTCGGCTGGGGCGTGCTCAGCCACCAGCTTGCCCTCCCGGGCTCGCTCGCCCGCGGACTGTCAGGGCGCACCGGCCGTGGCGCCGACATCGACCTTATGGCCAGCAGAACCATGACAGCCGCAAACGCGCTCACGGCACTGGCTACAGTTCGGCTCGACCGGTTCGACGCCGTCGTGGTCATTCTCGGCCTCAACGAAGCCCTCGATCTGACCAGTGTCACCGAGTGGCAGGAACATCTGGCAGCTCTGCTCGCGGTTCTCGAGCGTGAAACCTCCCGCAGTACCACCATCTTCGTGCTCGGAATTCCGCCCATTCGCAGCATTGAAATTTTCAAGCTTCCGCTCGTTTCTATCGCCGACTGGTCAGCCGCCGATCTCAACACCGTCAGCGCTCGGTTGGCCGCGGTGGCACCGCGCACCACCTTCGTGCCGTTTTCGCCCACGGCAACACTCACGCCCGACCGGCATCGTACTCCGCAGGACTATCGCAGTTGGGCTGGCCTACTGGCGGGCGCCATGGCCGCCAGCCTCGACGCGGCGCGACTGGGCATCGCTAGTCTCGGCGCAGATCGCGGCGTTGTGACGGGTCGCGATTCGGCGCGCGAAAGGGATGCCGCGAGCCGGGAACGCGCACGGCAAGCGGCCGTCGACGGCCTCGCTATTCTCGACACCCCGCCCGAGGCGAGGTTCGACCGATTGGTCACTCTCGCGCAGCGCCTGTTTGACACCGAGTCGGCGTTGATCAGCATCATTGACCACGACCGCCAGTGGCACAAAGCCCGAGTCGGGGTGGAGGCGACGGAACTGCCCCGGTCGGGCTCCTTCTGCGCCATCACGATTGGCGGCGACGGGGCGCTCATCATCGAGGATGCCCGCACCGACGCCCGGTTCAGCGGCAACCAATGGCTAAACAGCGATCCGCTCAAGCGCTTCTATGCTGGATTTCCCATTGAGTCGCCGTCGGGCGAACGCATTGGCGCCCTGTGCGTGTTCGACCCGAAGCCACGGGTGCTCGCGGAGGTCGACCAGGTGCTGCTGCGGGAACTCGCATTGCTGGTGCAGCGCGAGCTGGCGCAGGAATGCCCGCCTCAGTCCTAGCTAACGCGCAGTGTCGTGCGCTGTCTGGCACGCCGGTGCTGGTGCCGATGTCGCTGACACGCCGTTCGGCACCGTTATGAACTTTAAGTCTGGCTCCGTGGCATCCGTCACCTGCTTCTGCTCTGGCTGTTGTGGCTAATTCTAAAAGATCGGTCGCGGTGTTGCGCTTGTCCCCGCAATGCACTGGGCGGCCATCCACAATGCTCGAGGATTTCCTGAGTCGGCAACGGGCGCGCGCCGTCATCCCAGCGCACAATCGGCGAGCGAGGCTCTTGACGTGCAAAAACACAGATGCGCACCGAATCTAGTGGATTCAGTGCGCATCTGCCGCGCCACGTGCGCGCTCTGTGTGGGCCCCGTCGGGCTCGAACCGACGACCCAAGGATTAAAAGTCCTTTGCTCTACCAACTGAGCTAGAGGCCCATAGGCTCTAACCTATCGTGGATTCGCGCCGCGCTTTTCTGGGTAGCGTGGAGGGCAGCAAAAAACCCGCCGTCCGAACCCGAAAGAACCGAGGAGAACCCGCCGTGGTCGACAACTTTCACAAGCCCACTCTGTTCTCGGCGAACAAGTTCGAGGCGTTCCAGGGCGGCGACGATCCGGCTGCTATCAGCCGCGTCGCGCACGAGACCGCACAGGCCCTGCTCAACCGGGTGCGCAGCGACCCTGACCCAGAGACCGTCGAGCGTCTGATTGCCTACACCGACGAAAACGGCATCGACGCTGTGGCCGAGCTGTGGTCGCGGGCCACGCCGCGCAGCCTGCCCGGCGCACTCTGGCGCATCTATCTCATTCGCATGTTGATTCGGCAGGATCCCGAGGGTTGTGCCTACCTTTACCAACGAGGAACGGATGTCGCCGCCACGATCGATCCGCTCGTCGCGGGTGCCGCTGTGCCGACCGGGCCGACCGAGATCATGATTCTCGCGGATGAGATTTTGCGGGGGCTGTTTACGGGGGACTTCGCGGTTGCCCTGGATCGCGGTGCCGCGTATTGCCGGGTCACCGCGGTCGGTGCCACGAGTATCGCCGACGACCTGGAGCTCACGGAGCCACACCGTTCCTCGGAGCTGACCACGCGCGCCCTGCGCTTCAGCACGACCGCGCAGGAGTTTGCGGCCTGCGCCCGTCTCTGGCGCCGCGACTCGCTGGAGTAGACGGACGGACGGGTTCGCTGGTTGAGCTTGTCGAAACCAGGGTTCGGGTGGTCTCGACAGGCTCGACCGACGGGTGCGGGCTCGACCAACGGGTGCGGGCTCGACCAACGGGTGCGGGCTCGACCAACGTGATTATGCGCCGAGGGCGAACAGTGCCCACCGACCGCCGCGCTCTAATACACTGGAGTCTGGTCGGGCCGCAGTAATCCCGGGTTCCATTATTCGCCGCTTCGAGCGGCCTCGCGCCGAGAGGTGCTCTGCGGCCCGGCCTTTTTCCTGCCAAGATCAACCAGCGAGGGAAGTCAGCCGTGTGCACTCCGGTCTGCAATTCTGGTTGTGGGCATTCGTTTTCGGGATGAACCTGACAGCGCGACCAATCCATTTCCGACTTCGTGCCGAACCTTAGTCATGGAACGGGACGTGACCTGACATGCTAGATCTCATGACTGTTGATTCCGCCGGGGGCCTCGCGCCGGCAGCCCCTGCCACCAAGGAGGAGCTGCTCACACGAGTAGCCCACGGCGACCAATCGGCTTTCGGAGAACTGTATGACCAGATCGCTCCTCGGGTGCTCGGCCTGGTCAAGCGCCTGCTCGTCGACCACGCGCAGTCGGAAGAAGTGACCCAGGAGATTTTTCTGGAGATCTGGCAGTCGGCCGCACGGTACGAACCAACCCGTGGTGGTGCGAGCACCTGGATCCTCACCATGGCACACCGGCGAGCAGTCGACCGAATTCGGTCGTCGCAAGCCGGACGTGACCGTGATGCCAAAATCGGAATCCGTGACCTGGCAGTAGCCTACGATCACGTTGCCGAATCTGTTGAAGTCCGAATCGAACATGAAAGGGTGGAGAAGGCGATGACTGGATTGACACAGCTGCAGCGTCAAGCTGTGAGCCTCGCGTATTACGGCGGGTTCAGTCACAGCGAGGTCGCCGACATGCTCCACATTCCTTTGGGCACCGTAAAGACGCGCCTCCGCGACGGACTCATTCGCCTGCGCGACGAGCTGGGCGTGGCATCATGACCGACCGTAACGAGACTGAGTCGCACCCGGCCGACCTGGCCGGCGCCTACGCACTGCACGCCCTCGACGCCACAGACACGGCCGCATTCGAAGCGCACCTCGCCGAATCCGAGCGGGCTCGCATCGAGGCGGTCGAGTTGAGCGACACCGCGGTGGCACTCGGCCTCGCGGTGGCTCCCGTGCAGCCCTCTGCCGCGTTGAAATCCAACCTCATGTCGATGCTCGCGTCGACCCCGCAGCTTTCGAGTGCCGCTGCCCCCGCCACAACGGATGCCGCCGCCGCAGTGCTGCCGGTTGCGACCACGAGTGCGTCGGCTACCGCACCTGCGGCAACTCCTCTGTCTACTGACGCCGACGCCGACGCCGACGCTGCCGGCAGCTCGCAGACCCGCTCCGATCAGGGCACGCACCGGTCTTCGGCGACCGAGCGGGCCCAGGCGCGCTGGTTCAAACGTTCGGCGCTATCTCTGCTGGCTGCCGCTGCTGCGGTGGCGCTCTTTGTCGGCGGAACCTTCCTCGGCCAGTCGCTCAACACCAACCAGTTCGAGTCGCAACAAGCCGCCGGACTCGCGCAGATCAACGCGGCGGGCGATTCCCAGCGGGCCGCGACGACCACCGCCGACGGCCAGGAAGCCACCCTGGTCTGGTCCAACAAGCTCGGAATCTCTGCGGTGCTGGTCGACAATCTGCCCGTGCTCCCCGACGACCAGGACTACCAGCTGTGGTACATCAATGCTGCCGGCGCGGTCTCGGCTGGAACCTTCGACTCCAGCGGCGACGGCACCGCCTGGCGCGTGCTCGATGGAACGATACAGCCGGGTGACCAGGTGGGCGTCACGGTTGAGCCCAACGGTGGGTCGGACCAGCCCACGAGCAACCCGATCGTCGCTTTTCAGAGTTAGTGGCAGGCATCCGTTCACTCGGGTGAGCGGATGCCGCGCAAAGTAGGCTCAATGCATGAGATTGCCCTTCACCCTGCTGATTGACCCTGTGCCCGCCGATTCGCTTCAGCAGGACTTCACTGGAACCTTTCATGAGATGGATTCCACCGCCCCCGCCCTGCGTGTGGGCGAGCTGAGCACCCAGCGCGGTGACGGAATCTTCGAAACCCTCGCGGTCGTCAATGGCCACCCGCAGGAGGTCGAGCCGCACATCAGTCGGTTACGCAACTCGGCGCGCATCTGCGACCTGCCGGTGCCGAATGCCGAGCAGTGGCGGGCCGCGATCGCCTACGCCGTCCGGCGCATTCCGCAGCAGGGTGAGATTGCGCTCAAGTTCGTGCTCAGCCGCGGCGTTGAGCACGGCCCGGCGCCGACCGCCTGGCTGCACGCGACCCAGGCGGCGGACTTCAGCGCCGTGCGGGCAAACGGCGTGCGCGTGATTACCCTCGATCGCGGGTATCCGCGCGGAGTGGCCGAACGTGCCCCCTGGTTGCTGATGGGAGCGAAAACCCTCAGCTATGCCGTGAACATGGCCGCGATTCGCGAGGCTCACCGTCGAGGTGCCGACGACACCATTTTTCTCACCACCGACGGCTTTGTGATGGAAGGCCCGACCTCGAGCGTCGTGCTTCGTACTGGCGGCGAGTACGTCACTCCCGCGCCGAGTGGAGCCATTCTGCACGGCACCACGCAGCAGAGCATGTTCGACTATCTGCGCGCGCAGGGTGAACGGGTGGAATACCGTGACGTCACCGTCGACGAGCTTCGCCAGGCGGATGCTGCCTGGCTCGTCTCCAGCGTGCGTCTGGCCGTTTCTGTGGTCGCCCTCGACGGCGAGCCGTTCCCCACCGACCAGGCTCTGACCGGTGCCCTGAACGCGTACCTGCTGGCTCGCACCGCGTAGATGCGGCCGCATCCGCCGCATCCGCTCGTCACCGCGCCCAGTGCGGGTGTGTGTGTGCCTGTGGCCGCGCCCCCTGCCTGTGGCCGCGCCCCCTGTAGGTGGTGCGCTCACCCGCAGCGGGCGCCGGGACGCCTGTGCGCGTCTGTGGGCACCTGTGCGCGCCTCGGCGACCGAGCGGATGCTCCGCGCACGTGATGCCCGCGCCCACGGGTGATCATGGCCCGGCTTTCGGGCCCGGAAAATGAAGCGGGGGCATCCGTTCGCCGTGCGGCCGAATTGGGGTGGCGTGCTGCTGCCGATAGGCTCTGGGAGGACCGAGAGGGATATATGAGAATTTCTGTCATTGGATGCGGCTACCTGGGCGCCGTGCACGCGTCGGCCATGGCCGAACTGGGCCACGACGTCGTTGGAATCGACGTCGACGCCGCCAAGATCGCCCAACTTGCCCTCGGCAAGCCCCCCTTCTTCGAACCCGGCCTGCCCGAGGTTCTCACGTCGGCCATGAACAGTGGCCGGCTGCGTTTCAGCACCGACATAGCGGATGCCGCCGGCTCGCAGGTGCATTTCATTGCCGTCGGTACCCCACAGAAGCCCGGCAGCTACAGCGCCGACCTGCGCTACGTGGATGCGTCGGTCGAATCGCTCATTCCGCACCTTGCCGACGGCGACCTCGTCGTGGGCAAGAGCACGGTGCCGGTGGGAACCGCCGCGCGTCTGGCTGACCTCATTGAGGCCGGAAGCGGCGCCACGCTGGCCTGGAACCCGGAGTTTCTGCGCGAGGGATTCGCCGTGCAAGACACCATCAGCCCCGATCGCCTCGTGTACGGGGTCGCGCCGAACGAGGCCGGTGAGCACGCCACCGAGCTGCTCAACGAGATCTACGCCACGGCACTCGCCGCGGACACCCCCCTCGTGATCACCGACTACGCCACCGCCGAGCTCGTCAAAGTGGCCGCGAACGCGTTTCTCGCCACCAAGATCAGCTTTATTAACGCCATGGCTGAAATCGCCGAAGTCACCGGCGCCGACGTTACCCAGTTGGCGGATGCCATCGGCTACGACGGCCGTATCGGCCGCCGCTTTCTCGGTGCCGGTGTCGGCTTCGGTGGCGGATGCCTGCCGAAGGATATCCGCGCCTTCACCGCGCGCGCCGAAGAGCTGGGACGCGGCGAGTCTGTGGCCTTCCTCAAGGAGATTGACAAGATCAACCTGCGTCGCCGACAGCGTGTGGTCGATCTCACCGTCGGGGCGCTCGGCAGCTCCGTCTACAACGCCAAGGTCGCGGTGCTGGGCCTGAGCTTCAAGCCGCACTCCGACGACGTGCGCGACTCACCGGCCCTCGACGTGGCCGTGCAGTTGCGAGGACTCGGTGCCAACGTCGTGGCGACCGACCCGCAGGCCATCGAAAACTCGCGGGCGCGGCATCCGCAGCTCGAGTATGCGGAATCGCTCGAAGATACCCTGCGGGGAGCGGATGCGGTGGTGCTCGTGACCGAGTGGCCCGAGTTTCGGCACCTCGACCCGGTCTGGGCCGGCTCTCTCGTGCGCACCAAGACCGTTGTCGATGGCCGCAACGCCCTCGACCCGGCCGTTTGGCGCGCCGCGGGCTGGACCTACCACGGCCTCGGCCGCCCCTAACACTGGTTTCGTCCCCGCCGGCGATGCTCTCTGGACCAGATCCCGCTTCTGAATGGCGTTCGGGGCCCGGGCCCCGAACGCGGGCCCATGTTATGGACGGGGCGTCCGGGGGTGGGCCCACCTTGTGAACGCGGGCCCAGTCTATAAACTGGGCCCGCGTTCGGAACCTGGGCCCGGGCGGTGGGTCTACAGCCGCTGCCCAAGCGCGAAAACGGCCTCGACCGTAAAATCGTCGCTCAGAAGCACTGCGTCGGCGGCGAATCCGGGAGCGAGGCGACCCAGGTCGTGCGCGCGGCCGATGGCGCGGGCCGGCGTCTCGGTGAGCGCGGTGACAGCGGTGGCCACGGGTAGCCCCACCTCGGTCACGGCCCGGCGCAGCGCCGCGTCGAGGGTGAGCGTCGACCCGGCGAATGCTCCTAAAGCGGATGCCGCGCCGCGCCCTGCCGCGTCGCCCCCGGGCGCGTCGCCGTGCGGGTTGGCCGCGAGCCCACGGTCAGCGCTCCCAGCCAGCCGGGCGACCCCGTCGCTCACGACCACCCCGAGCGTACCGAGCCGGTACTCCCCGTCGCCGAACCCGGTCGCCGCCATCGCATCGGTCACGAGTGCGATGCGTCCGGGGGAGCCAGCGAAAGCCAGACCTACGACTTCGGGATGCACGTGCACCCCGTCGTTGATGATCTCGAGCGTGACGTGGCCGGCGCGCATCGCCGCTACCACCGGCCCCGGCGCGCGGTGATGGATGCCATGCATCGCGTTAAAAGCGTGGGTGAGCATCGACGCCCCCGCATCAAAGGCGGCACAGGCGGCCGCGTAGTCGGCGGCGCTGTGTCCGACAGCGACAACGACTCCGGCATCGACGAAGCGGGCAATGGCCTCCATTCCGCCGGGCAGTTCGGGTGCGAGGGTGATCTGACGCAGGTAGCCGCGGGAGGCGAGCAGTAGCCGCTCGGTGGCGGCATCATCCGCTGCTCGAAGCAGGGAGTGGTCGTGCGCACCACGAAAGCCATCGTCGAGAAAGGGCCCCTCCAGATGCGCGCCGAGAATGAGCGGATCGACGGCGGCCGCTGCGGCGATGGCGTCGAGCCGAACTTCGAGGTCGGGTAGGCTCGCGGTCACCAACGAGAGCACCGACCGGGTGGTGCCGTGCGCACGGTGCACGGCCAGGGCCGTGCGGATGCCGGCCGTGCCGTCATCGAAGGCCGCTCCGCCGGCTCCGTGGCAGTGAATGTCGATAAACCCCGGCGTGAGCCAGTGGCCCTGGGCATCGACGATCGATGCCGCGTCGTACGTGCGCCAGCCCGCGCCGGTGCCGACCATTGACACCGTGTCGTTGGTCAACGCGACCCAGGCATTGGGGGTGACCACACCCCCCGACACCAGCCGGGCCGAGTGAATGACGAGGGTCTCGCCGTGCCGTACCGAGACGTTGTTCACGCGACAATCACCTCGAGGCCAGCTTCGGCAAAGGCCCCGAGTTGCTCCGCCGAGATTCCAGCATCGGTGATGAGCGCGCTGAACTGGTCGAGCGCGGCTACGGCCTCCACCCCGGTCTTGCTGGAATCTGCCACGAGTACGGCACGGGTGGCGCGCCCGGCCATGAGAGTGTTGACGGCAGCCTCGCGCTCGTCATTCACCGTGGCACCGACGACCGGGTCGATGCCGTTGACCCCGATGAACGCCAGGTCGAGGCGCATGTCCGCTGTCATGTCGTGCGAGATGATCGTCGCGACGCGGCGCAGCCCGGGCAGGTGCCAAGCGTCGTCGACCAGTGCCCCTTGATATCGGTGCCGCCGATGTCGAAGGCGAGCACGGGAGCGCCCGGTCCGAGCGGGGACGGGAGGGGCATGGCACGGTCCGAAACTGATTGATAGTGATCTAAAGTGGGCCTGAAAAATCACTTTAGCCCTCCAGCGTACTCGGCGTGGAGCTTCACCGGCGCTCCGTGCGCGCTTCGCAAAATCAGAAATAGCATCGCGACCGACACTCCGGTCGGTGGGTCACGACCGGGCGGCGATGCACGCTCATTCCTTTATTGACCTGATGGTGCACCGCAACGTCGGGTCGAAGAGGGCCGTCCGCGGCTTGAAAAGTTACCCATATATCGGACTGACCGTGCACCGGGCAGGTGGGGCGGCCCGACGCAGCCGCCGGCATCCGCTCGCTGAAAATTGTGCTCGCAGCCCAGGAATTGGCCCGTACCGGGGACGCCGGGGAGAACTTCACCGCCGGGATTGCTCCAAGAGCTGAGATTACGTCATACTCGGCAGGGCGTGCCCGATTGTCGGGTCGAACGAGTATCGGTTCCGAAACCCGAGTCGGAGGCTACACATGTCCGTTCCGTCCACCCTCGAACACCAGCAACGAGCACCCGATCCGGCTGGACCGACCGTCGGAAAGTCCGCGACGCGCAGTTTTCGAGGCGACATTGAGGGTCTGCGCGCGGTCGCCGTGATCGTCGTCATTTTCGACCACCTGCTCGGCTGGCCCTCCGGGGGCTTCATCGGCGTGGACATCTTCTTCGTCATTTCCGGCTTTCTCATCACGAGCCTGCTGCTCAAGGAGCACGCCCGCACCGGCCGCATCTCCCTGGTGCACTTCTATCGCCGCCGCATCCGCCGCATTCTGCCGGTTTCGCTGGTCGTACTCGCCGTCACGGTGGCGATCGGGTTTCTGCTGTTGCCGAGTGCCCGCGCCCTGAACACCCTGTGGGACGGCATCTACTCGGCCCTATTCGTGGCCAACTGGCGCTTCGCCCTCGTTGGCAGCGACTACCTGCAGGGCACGAACGCAGTTTCGCCGCTGCAGCACTACTGGTCGCTCGCAGTTGAGGAACAGTTCTATTTTGTCTGGCCGTTTCTGCTCATCGTCATCTTTGCCCTCGCCGGCCGCCGCACGCTGAGCGCCCGCGCCCTCATCACGACAGTCGCCGTCACAACCGGAGTCATCACCCTGGGATTTCTGGCCTGGAGTTTCGTTGAGACCTCGGCCAGCCCCGCCATTGCCTACTTTTCCACCGGCGCCCGGGCCTGGGAACTCGGCATTGGCGCCCTCCTGGCCGCCGCCGCGCCCGGCATCGCCAAGCTACCGGCCGCGCTGCGACCGGTACTGGCCTGGCTCGGTCTAGCTCTTATCGTGGTGAGTCTGATTCTGATCAGCCGCGACTCCATGTTTCCGGCGCCCTGGGGCCTGCTGCCCGTCGCGGGAGCCACCCTCGTCATTGCGGCGGGCATCGGTCAGTCCGAGCAACGCTGGCTCTTTCTGCTCACCAACCCGATCAGTCGGTACATCGGAAAGATCTCCTACTCCCTCTACCTCTGGCACTTTCCGGTGGTCATTCTGCTCGCCACCGTTTTCACCACCGATTCACCCCTCTATCTGCCGCTCGCGCTCGTGCTCCTGATTGCGCTATCGGTATTTTCCTTTCACTTCGTCGAAGATCCCATTCGCCACTCGCTCTGGCTCGAAAGTTCACAGACCCGCCAGAGAGAACGGATGCTGCGCCCCGCCCGCACGCACAGCGGCGGCATCCGGCCGGCCCAGGCCTGGATTGGCGCCCTCGTTGTCGTCACCCTCGTCATCGTCTCGGTCTCGTTCGTCGCGCTGAACGCCCGCACGTCGTCCAGCCCGATCGCGAACCCTGCCCCGATCGGCGCGGGTGCCAACCCCGGAGCAGAAACGCTCGACGCCCCCGCCTCCCTGCTGGCCACCCGGCAGGCTGCTATTGGCGCCGCCCTGGCCAGCACAGCCTGGCCCGAGACCACGCCCGCATTCGATGCGCTCGGAGACAATTCCGGCGCCCCGGAATGGGTCGACGACAATTGCCTTTCGGTCAGCGAGAAAAACGCGGCTGGATGCCTCTACGGTGACCCAGCGGCGACCAAAACCGCGGTCTTGCTCGGCGATTCCATGGCCATCAGCTACATGCCTGCCATTCGCGCCGCGCTCGAACCGCTTGGCTACAACGTGCAGTCCCTGACCATGTTCTCCTGCCCGGCCGTCAACATCTCGGTCGCGCCCAAGAACGCCTCCGACGCGTCGGCGGCCAAGTGCGACGACCACCACGCCTGGGTCTACGCCGAGGTCGCCCGGCTCTCGCCGGACCTCGTGATCATGTCGAGCCTGGCCGGATCCATCGTGCGCCTCGCCAGCGGCAATGAAGGAGCCGCCGCCCTCGCCGAGTGGCAGACCGCGACCACCGACACGATCACGTCGTTGCAGGGAGTGACCGAGAAGGTAGCAGTGCTGTCGCCACCACCGGCCAGCACCCCATTCGCCGAGTGCAAGACGCTCACGAGCGCCCCCGCGGACTGCATTTACAGCCCGTCGAGTCTCTATGGAAAAGTCGTTGCGAGCGAGCAGACCGCGACTTCGCAATTCGGTGACTTTGCCCAGTATGTGAACGTCGTTCCGTGGCTCTGCGTTGACAACAACTGCCCGGCCTTCATCGACAACACGCCGGAGTTCTTCGACGGCCAGCACTTCGTTCGAGAGGCGAGCACCCAGCTGGGCCCGCTGCTCGCCGACGCCCTCTTCCGGCCGGCCGCCTAGCGGGCGCGCGTCGCCTCCACATCCGTTTGGCATGGCGTTCGTGCGGGGAAATATTGCATGCGCTCCCTGATGTTGCTGGCGCGGCCGGGCACGCGAGCGCTAGTGCTCGCGCGGGCGAAAGTCGCGCGGCCAGTCGCTCGCGCGGATGCGCTGGATCTGCTTGACCTCGCCGATGGTTCCCCACTCGTCGAGGCCCAGCCGCGACAACGGTCGCAGTTTCTCGATGAGTGGATGCGCTCCGCTGAGCACTGCAGACGAGACCGCGACGTGCGTCACCGTGCCAAACACGAGCGTGCAATCGCCGAGCTCCAACGTGGAATGCAGGCGGCATTCGATCGCCGCCGGGGACTCGGCAACTCGCATTGAGGCCACGGTCAGGCTCGGCTCCCGGGTGAGACCGGCGCGGTCGAACTCGCTCTCCTCGGGCCCAAAGTCGGTGCCAGTGGCATTGACCTCCTCGAACAGCGATTCCGGCGTAAAATTCACAACGAAATCCCCGGTCGCGATAATATTTCGCACGGTGTCTTTAGCGCCCACTGAGGTGAATTGCACGATCGGCGGCGATACGGATGCCACGGTGAAGAACGAATGCGGCGCCAGGTTATCGACCCCCACAGCCGACCGGCTCGATACCCAGGCAATGGGCCGCGGGACCACGAGCGAGGTCAGCAGACGGTAAAAGTCACGACCGGGAAGATTCTGGGGTTCAAAGTCAGTACGCACCCGCTCAGGCTAACAACCCTGAGTCGGCGGCCGAGCGAGTGGGGCCGCCGGGTACAGGCTGGCACCGACTGGCGCCGATAGAGTGGTCTAATGCCTACTCTTCCCCGCCTGGTGGCCTTTGACCTTGACGATACGCTCGCGCCGTCCAAATCCCCACTCGATGCGACCATGATCGACCTGCTGGTCAAGCTGCTCGGTGTCACCGAGGTCTGCGTCATCTCCGGTGGTCAGTTCGGTCAATTCCAGACGCAGATCATCGACAAGCTGCCCGAGGTCAGCCCGGATAGACTCGCCCGACTGCACCTCATGCCCACCTGCGGGACTCAGTACTACCGTAGTGACCCCCAGGGCTGGAGCCAGGTCTACGCCGAGAACCTCAGCGACGACCAGAAGTCACGGGCCCTCGATGCGGTTGAGCAGACCGCCCGCCGCCTGGGCTTGTGGGAAAGCGACACCTGGGGCCCGATTCTCGAAGACCGGGGCTCGCAGATCACCTTCTCCGCCCTCGGCCAGGCAGCCCCGGTCGCCTCCAAAATTGCCTGGGATCCGACCGGCGAGAAGAAGAACGACCTGCGCGAGGCCGTGCAGTCCCTGCTGCCCGACCTTGAGGTGCGTTCTGGCGGGTCGACATCCGTTGATATCACCCGTCAGGGCATCGATAAGGCCTACGGGATGAAGCGCCTGGCCGACCTGACCGGTGTCGACCTCGATGACATGCTGTTCGTCGGCGATCGACTCGACGAGAACGGCAACGACTACCCGGTCAAGGTGCTCGGTGTGGAGTGCATCGCCGTTGAGGGCTGGCCCGATACCGCTGCCCTGCTCGAGGACCTGATTCCCCGCTACGTCACCGTCTGATCATGCGACAGAAACCATAATCGGCGTCGAACCGGCGATGAGCCACGCGGGGCGTCGCGGGTCGTGTCGTGGCTTAGCGTGGCTTCGCGTGGCCCGGTGTCGCGTGGGGAGGGGTAGCGAAGTGTCGCGAGTCGTGCTTTTACCCCCAATTCACGGCTAACTGGGCGGTACCCTATTCCACAGAGTGGCATGACGGGCCTACGGTATGCACACCGCTCCCGAAAGCGGTAGCAGGAGGCAGTACCGTGCTCACCGCACCCAGCAACCAGACCGTGCCGCGCCGAAAAAAAATCTGGCGCATCGCGCTCGTCAGCATCCTCTCTGTCGTTCTGATCGGCGCCGGAGTCGGCGGGGTCGGTGCCTACAAGCTCAGCCGCTCCTTCGACGACCAGGTCGCCAGCATCGGTATGGTATTCCCGCCCGCGCCCCTCCGTCCGGCACCGAGGACGGGCGTGGCTGCCGAGGCCCAAAACATCCTCGTGCTCGGCTCCGACAGCCGGGGAGCCCCGAACACCTCGATTGCAGACCTCACGGGTCAACGCTCCGACGTGATCATGGTTGTGCAGATTCCGGCCAACCGCGAGGGCGTCTGGGTCATGTCGATCATGCGCGACAGCTGGCTCGAAATTCCGGGCCGCGGCGAGGCTAAGATCAACGCCGCACTCTCCTGGGGCGGGGTGCCGCTCGCCGTTCAGACCGTGGAAAGTCTGATCAAAACGCGCATCGATCATGTTGCCGTGGTCGATTTCGAGGGTTTTCAAGCCATAACGGATGCCGTCGGCGGCGTTGAAATAGACAACCCCGTCGCCTTTGCATCTTCCAAACTTCCGGGGCACACCTTCGGCGTCGGCAAGCAGGTCGTGAACGGCGTTGAGGCCCTCGCCTACTCGCGGGAACGTTACGCGTTCGCCGATGGCGACTTTACCCGGGTGCGCAACCAGCAGCGCTTCCTGAAGGCGATGTTGAGCACCGTCATGAGCTCCCGCACCGTGACGAATCCAGCCACCCTGACCCGCCTGATCGAGTCGGTCGCGCCGTGGGTCGCCGTGGATGACGGCCTCGACTTTGCATACCTCACCGGCCTCCAACTTCAACTAGGCGACCTGCACGGCAGCGACCTCACGTTCTTTACCCTGCCCACGAGCGGCACCGGAACGAGCATTGACGGGCAGTCCATCGTCATTATCGATACCGGGGCGCTGCCTGCGCTGCAGCAGGCATTCCGCACCGACACTCTTGCCGAGTACCGGCCCTAAAAGCTCGGCCGAGATTCCCCGTTGAGTTTTTCTCGTGTACATTTCGCTTGTGAAAGAGTTACAGACGGAGAACCGCGAGTGGGTCAACTTCGCCAAAGGCGCTGCGATCATCCTGGTCGTTTTGTACCACGCAGGGTTGTTTCTTAATGATCTTGGTCTGGCCGGCAGCACCCCGCGGTTGCGCCTTGTTCTCAGCTACTTTCCCATGCCGGTGTTCTTCTTCATTGCCGGTCTCACCGCCCGGCGCATGCTCACCTGGAATCTGAAAGATCTCTGGCGTCGCCGCCTGCTCACGCTGGTGTACCTGTACCTGCTCTGGTCGTTTATCCGGGTGGTGTTCTACCTCATCGTGCCGCACCTGCGTGGCACCGAGCGCTCGCCGACCGACCTGATCAATATCGTGCTGCTCCCGGTCTGGCCCACCAGCAGCTACTGGTTCATCTGGGCCCTGGCCATTTTCACCCTCCTCGCGTGGCTGCTCCGTAAGCTGCCGGTCAGGGTGCAAATTGCTCTGGCCGGCACTGTGGCGATCCTGTCCACGACGCCGGGATTGCTCGACCTCGACAACGTCGGATGGGATCGCGTCGCCGCCAACTTCATCTTCTTCCTCGTCGCCGTCTATTTTCCGCACACGGTTTACCGTCTCGCTGCCCGGGTGAGGGTGTGGCATGCCAGCGTGCTCGTTGCCGCCTATATCGGCCTCGCAGTGCTGCTCGTTCCCCTGCACCTCTCGCGCGTGCCAGGGCTCATCCTGCTCGAAAGTGCGATCGCCGTCGCGATGGGTGTTGCTCTGGCCACCCTGCTGGTGCGCGTGAAGTGGCTCAACTTCATGAATACGCTCGGCCAATACAGCTTTCAGATCTACCTGCTGCACCTGTTTCTCGTGGCGAGTGCCCTCGCGTTGCTCGCACCGTTCGCCGACTCGCTCTGGCTCCAACGCGCTGGCAATGCCCTTCCGTTTGTGCTCGCCGCCCTCGTGCTCGTCGCCTCGCTCTACCTCGCCCGGCTCTTGCGCCGGTTCTCGTTCCTCTGGGTCAGCCCGTTCCGCAAACGCCAGACCAAATCGGTCTCGCGCCGGGCTCATCTGAACGGAGACCTGCTGTGAAGAAAACCTCCCTCCTGTCGGCCGTGCTGGTCCTGGCATCCGTTGGAGTGTTGCCGAGCGGATGCGCCGCCGCCCCCTCCACGCCCGCCACGAATGCGCGCGGTGATTCGGTCGTGCTGCAGAACGACCGGCAATACGGCAGCGCGCGTGGTCAGAAACTGCTATTGAACGCGTGTCTGCCCATAGAGAACAAGACGCCCACCGCGGCGATGATTCTCATCCACGGTGGCGGTTTCGACAGTGGTACCAAGGATTTTGGCGGCATGGCAGCGCTGTGCAGGGATCTGGCGGATGGCGGTATTGCTGCTTTCGCGGTGGACTACCGGCTGGCGCCGGAATTCGTCTATCCGGCGCAGGTGAACGATGTGACCGATGCGCTCGAATGGCTGCGCGAGCCCGCCCAGGTCGCCGAGTTCGGCATAGACCCCAAACGCATCGGGCTGTTTGGCAGCTCGGCCGGCGCGATCATCGCCTCCTCGATCGGAACCAACGGCAGCGGCAGTTTGACGAGTGGCGACCGGGTCGCGGCGGTCGTGGCGATGTCGCCGGCGGTCGACCTCACTGAAACCGGGCTCCGCCTCGGCGATCCGTCGAAATTGGCGATGGCAACCATTTCGCAATACCTCGGCTGCTCAGACTTCACCGACTGCCCGAACGCCCGCGATGCGTCGCCGCTGTACTCCGTTGACAAGACGGACCCGCCCTTTTACATCGCCATCTCAAAAAATGAACTGGTGCCGGTGGAGCAGGGGCAGGCGATGGCGCTCGCGCTCAAGGCGGTCGGTGTACCCGTGACTCTCGACCTGAAACCCGGTGAACGACACGCATTGGAGCTCCTCGACGAGGCCACGCGAGCGAGCATTCGTCAGTTTCTGATCGACAATCTGGTGAATTCCTCACGACGGACGGATTAATTCCTTAATACTGGCGGTCCAAAAGTGAGGATTTTTATGCCAACATAGGTTTCTGTTGTCGTGTACCCGAAGCACGACACTCCGATCACGCGGGGAGAAGAGCTCATGGAACTGAAGCGATTGGTTCGAATACTCCGAAAGCGATGGATTCTCATCGTCGCGTTCACCCTGCTTGGCGTGGTCGGAGGCGCAGCGGCAGCGCTGCTGACCCCGGTGCAGTATCAGTCGTCGACCCGGGTATTCGTTGCCGCGCAGATTCAAACGGGCTCCACTCCCGGTGACCTCGTGCAGGGCAATAACTTTGTGGTGCAGAAGCTGCCGTACTACCTCGACGTCGCTACGAGTCCCCGCGTGCTCGACCCGGTGATCACGAGCCTGGGTCTCGATGACAGTGCGGCCGACCTGGCTCAGCGGGTCACGGCCACAACAGCGCCCGGCTCCGCCGTGATCGAGATCGCCGCTCTCGCCCCCACAGCGGATGCCGCACAGCAGCTCGCGCAGGCCGTGTCGGAGAGCTTCACCGACGTGGTCATCAACGAGCTGGAGACGCCCGCCGACGGCGGCGCGAGCCCGGTCACGGTCGGGGTGCTCGACCCCGCGGTCGCCCCCGACAATCCCGCACTGCCCCAGCTCTATATCAACCTGGCTGTCGGCCTCTTGATCGGGCTCCTGGTCGGTCTCGTGACCGCTTTCATCCTTGGGCTGCTCGACCGCCGCATCTACAACCGCGACGACATCGAGCGACTCACCATCATTCCGGTGCTCGGCGGTATTCCGTTGGAAACCCGCGCCAACCCGATCATCTCGCCCGACGGTGCATCCAGCGCCCGTGCGGAGGCATTCCGGGTACTGCGCACCAACCTGGAGTTCGCTGACGCCGATGCGGGTCGTCGCAGTATCGTTTTCACGTCGTCCGTTTCGGGGGAGGGCAAGACCACGACGCTCGTCAACCTCGCTATCGTGCTGGCCGAGAGCGGCGCGACCGTCGCCGTCATCGACGCCGACCTGCGTACGCCCCGACTCGCCGACTACCTCGGCCTCGACGCTGATCGTGGTCTGACCGATGTGCTCGTTGGTGACGTTCAGCTCAGGGATTCCCTGCAATCGTGGGGAATGCAGCATCCACTCACCGTCTTGTCGTCGGGCAAGATCCCGACGAACCCGAGCGAACTGCTCGGCTCGACCGCCATGGGCACCGTGCTCGACGTTCTCAGCAGCAGCTACGACTACGTGCTCATCGACGCCCCGTCGGTGCTCGCGGTGACCGACGCGGCGGTGCTCAGCCGGTGGACCGGCGGCACCATCCTGGTTGTTGGCGCCAACCGAGTGCGCGAGCCCGAACTGCTCGCCGCCCTCGCCGCCCTCGACGCTGTCGGTACGACACCCCTCGGCACCGTGCTGGCCATGGTCCCTACCCGCGGACCCGACGCGCTCGTGCGGGACGGCGGCTTTCAGGCGGCCACCCGCCCGGTCCCTCCGACTGCTCGATCCAACGACCCGCACCCGAGCGACGCGAGTCGTTCTGCTGCGCCCGAGCGTGAGTCTGCCCTAACACATACCCCCACAGCTACCCCCACAGATACCCCCACAGCTACCCCCACCCAACAGCGCGTCACCTGGTAGATATCCCGGATCCAGTGTTGTGCCGCACTTGCGCCGAGGCACGTCCGAACCGTTCTACAGGCATTACCCGAAGGGAGCCTCAGTGTCCGTGCAGATATCTCATTCGATCGAGCCGTCGCCCTCCGTGCAACGGAAGCTTCTGCTCGTCGCCTCCACCGGCGGGCACCTGGCGCAACTAGTGCGGCTAGCGCCAGGCCTCGGCGCCTCGCCGAGTTCGCTCTGGGTCACCTTTGATTCCATGCAGAGCCGCTCCCTGTTGGCTGGCCAACGGCGCATCCACGTGCCGTACGTGCGCCCCCGGGATTATCTGGGCATGATGCGAGCCGCCGGCATCGTGCGCCGGGTACTTCGGCACGAGAATTTCGAGGGCGCCGTGAGTACGGGCGCCGCTCTCGCCGTCGCCGCGCTGCCGCAGGCGGCGATCAGCGGCGTGCCGAGCCTATATATCGAGAGCGTCTCCCGGGTCGAAGGCCCGTCACTCAGTGGGCGGATGCTCGCCGCCAGCCGCCTCGTGAGCGTGCGCACCCAGCATCCCGCGTGGGCCACCAACCGCTGGCGAACCCACCCGAGCGTGCTTTCCACCTACCACTCACTGACCCGTCAGGCTCCCGATCGCCCCAGCCTGTTCGTTACCCTCGGCACCATCGAGGGCTACCGATTCGACTCCCTCGTCGATGCCGTGCTCGCGACCGGCCTGGCCGATGAGCGCACCGTGTGGCAGCTCGGGTTCACTAACAACCGCTCCGATCTTCCGGGACAGGTGTATCAGATGATGCCATCCACTCAATTTATCGATGCGGCCCTCAGCGCCGATGTCGTGATCACCCACGCCGGCGTTGGCACCTTCATGGCGCTGCTGGAAATGGGTATCTTTCCGGTGATTGTGACGCGCCGCAAGCATCGCGGCGAACACGTTGACGACCACCAGATGCAGATCGCCGAGCTCGCCGAATACCTCGGAGTCGCCCGGGCAGTGGATGCGCCCGACCTGACGGCCGACGTCATCCGCTTCGCTGCTGGCCGCGCCATCGACATCGGTGTGCGCATTCCGCTGACCAGCGAGCGATGAGCACACAACCACCACGCCAGCGGATGCTCCGCGAGATCTTCGTGCCCGCCCGCGGCCAATACGACAACATCGGCGACATTCTGCTTCGCCGACAACTGCTCGACTGGTTGCGCGCGAGCGGCCCGCTGCACGTGTACGTCGGCGAGGCGCCCGCTGGCTATGCCGAGGGCCTGGGCCTGGGGCCGGACGACGTGCAGTATCGCTCGTTTCGCCAGTGGTATGCGGCGGCGCTGCGCAGTGCGGCGCGCGGTCGGGCCTCCTATGTATTCAAGCCGGGCGAGATTCAACTCACCCTCATGGGCATGAAGGAACACCTCGCCATGCTGCCGGTACTCGCTCTTGTGCGTGCCCGGCACGGTCGCGTCGTGCGCGTCGGCGTAGGCAGTCGCAACTTTGCGCCGCTGCCGCGTGCGCTTATGGCACCCTCGATTGCGCTCTCGAACGTGTCGTTGTGGCGGGATGCGGCGACGGCTGGGTATCTGAGGCAGGGCAGCATCATGCCCGACCTGGCCTTTGCCAGCGTCTCGAGCAGCCTGAAACCCGGCAGCGAGGAGCCAACCGGTCTGGACCCCGACTTTGGCGCGCGACGCGACGTACTCGTCGTGTCGATGCGCTCAGACCTCGACTATCCGAGCGAGGCCTGGCTTGCCGGGGTGCGCGCTGTCGCGGCCGATAACGACCTGAAAATCTGGTGCGTCACCCAGGTGCTGCGCGATGACGACAAGTGCGGCCAGCTCGCTACCGACTTGGCTGGGCAGGCATTGCGCTGGAACGGTACCGCCCACGACGAGCAGGAACAGCGCCTGCGCGCCCTGTACCGCCGGGCGGCGCTCGCCGTGAGTGATCGCCTGCACGTGCTCGTTGGCGCCCTCACCGAGGGAGCGGTTCCGGCCGCGCTTCTGGTGGATGCACGCTCAGACAAGATCGCCCGCCACTTCGCCGCCGCCGGGCTGCACGACGTGTGCATCGCCAGCGCGCACCTGAGCGCCGCCGAAATCACGCGAAGACTGCAGAACCTGCTCGGCCGGCGCGCGCCCATTCTGGCCGGACTGGCCGAAGCACAGAACGAACTGCAGACCGTGCGCCGCCTGCTCGACCAGGTGCTGACGACCGAGCGCGCGCGGTGAGCCTCGCAGAAATGGGCAACACCGAAAAACGCAACTCCGAATCGATCGAAATCACACCGATCGCGACGGAGCCGGCGGATGCTCCGCTGATCGCCAGCGAGCCGGGCGACACCGAACCGATATCGCTCGGCGAGCTGGTCAGGCCGCCGCTGGCTCCAGCCGCCACGTCACCGGGCGAGGCCCCCGAAAATGCCCGCGCCGCCGTACCGGCCCGGGCCGAACCGGCGGCGCCACCGGAACGGTTGCTCGCCGTGCACATCGGGCGCAGTGGTGAGGTCGCCGGTGGAATGAGTCAGGTCGTGAACGGCTATCTGGCGCATTCCTTCGCAGACTTCGACCTGCGTCTGGTCTCCTCCCGTAACGGCAGTGGCGGGGTGCGGGCGGTCGGGGTGGCGGCATCCGCTTTCTGGAAGGTGCTGTGGCTGGCCAAACCCGAAAGCACCGTCGTGATTGCGCACCTGTCGCAGGGCGGATCCTTCGTGCGCGAAGGCGCGCTGCTGGCACTGGCCCACGCGCGCGGGTTCGCCACCGTTGCCCAGTTGCACGGCAGTTCGTTTGCCGACTTCGCCCAGAAGCGGCCCGGTGTGGTCGGGCGCGTTCTGCGCGCGGCCGACGTGGTGCTGACCCTGTCGGCCGAGTCGAGCGCCGCCGCGGGCGAGTTTGTGCCGGGGGAGCGGGTTGCGCTCGTGCCGAACGCCGTAGCCGACGGTGTGGGGCGGGAAATCGAACCCCTCGTTGTGTTTGGCGGGGCCGTGAGCAAACGCAAAGGTGTCGACGTGCTCGTGGCCGCCTGGCAGCGCATCACGCTGGAGTATCCGCTCTGGAAACTCGTCATTGCCGGCCCCATCGTCGACCAGCCCGCGGTTCCGCTGGCCCGGGCGGAGTTCGTTGGACCGCTCAGCCATGAGGCGCTGATGAAACTGTTGGAGCGGTCGGCGATCGCGGTGTTGCCCTCGCGCGATGAGGCGATGCCCATGTTCATTCTGGAAGCGATGGCCCGCAACAACTGTGTTGTGGCGACCCGGGTCGGCGGCGTACCAGCCGTGCTCGCCAATGGTGTGGGGGTGATCGTGGAACCCGGCGATGTCGATTCCCTCGAATCGGCACTGCGGCAGGCGATAACGGATGCCGCCTGGCGCGAAAAAAAGGCGGATCTGGCCAGATCGGCGTTTGCGACCACCTACTCGTCGACCGCTGTCTTTCCGCTGGTCGAGCGCAGTTGGAAGGCTGCGCTCGACCGACGAACAGACCGTATTGCTAAGAGATACAAGCCTCGGTCGCGAACCCTGACCCCGCCTCGGTGACGGTGTTCGAGCAGTAGACCGTGGTGCCGCTGGTACCCGCGCTACCCTGCTCGTGAATGAAGAAGCCGGAACCGGCGGAGTTCACCGACGCGGTGTTGCCGTAGAAGGTATTGCGCAGGCCCCAGCCCGCGACGCTCCCATTGACGGCGAAACCGTTCAGGGTGCTGTTCTTGCCCTGGTTATTGTAGATGCTCCAGTCGTTGCCCTTCACCTTGACCCATTCGTCAGCGCGCGACATAGCGTTGGCGCCATCGATGATGTTGTCGCGGATGATGCCCTTCGACGTACCCTCCTTGACCTCGATCGGCTGGGCGCCGGTCAGGCTGATGTTGTTGGCCATGAGCAGCGTGCGGTCAGTTTTATCGGGCAGGCAGCTGGTCTGGGCACACCAGTTGTTTTCGGAGGTGCCGATATAGATGCCCTCGCCATAGAACGAGTTGCGCTTGCCGGTGTTCGTGATGGTGTTTCCGACGACGGCGTTGTCGGTGCTGAAAGCCCGCAGATGGATGCCCTCGAAGCCGATGTTGTCGACGAGGGTGTCGGCGATGGTGACGTGGTCGCTGCGGACCACGCTGATGCCTTTCAGGCTATTCGTAACGGTCATGCCGGCAACGACGAGGTTGGACGAGTTGCTGATCTGGATGCCGTGATCCCTCTGGATGCTGCCGACGTTTATGACGGCATCACGGGGACCGCAGACCCAGATCGGGTTGGCGGCGGTTCCGTTCGCCCTCATCTTGATCTGACCGCTGTAGGTACCGGGAGCCATTTTGATGACCGAGCCGGGCTGCGCCTGGGATACGGCGGTCATGAGCTCCCCGCTCGTGGTCACGTTCGCGGTGGCAGCGGGGCAGTCAGCGTAGCGGTGGGCGCTGATCGGTGCCGGAGTCGGCGCCGTGCTCGGAACCGCCGACACGATGAATGCGTCAATGATGCTGTTCGTTCCGGTAGAGCGGGTATCCTTTTGGCCGGTGCGGCTCACCGTGATGGTGTGGGTGCCGGCTGAGAGACTGGTGGTGCTGTACGCCCTCTGCCTGTGGGCGGTAGTGGCGGAATAGCCATTGACAGTGGCGACGACGGCTCCGTCGATGGCAACGTCGCTCAGACCGGAACTGCTGGTGAGGCGAGTGATGAATGCAACGCTCGTGCCTTCGAAGGTGAATGAGGCGCTGCTCGATGACGTGCTGAACTGCACTCCGCCTCCCGAGTCCCTCGAGGAGCCAGAAGTGCGCCAGTTACCGGCATAGGTGACCGACTCGGAGTCGCCATCGAAGGTGGTCGTGCCGGCCGGTGTCTCCACGGGAGCTGTGGTGGCGACCGGAGCAGGTGTCTGGGCGAAGGCCGGTGCCGGGTCCGGTGCCGAAGCGGTCGTCACGGCTGGCATCAGGGTAACGAACGCGTCGATGATGCTGTTGGTGCCCGTTGAGCGATCTTCCTTCTGTCCGGTGCGGCTCACCGTGATGGTGTGGGTTCCGCTGGACAGGGTCGAGGTGCTGAACAGAACCTGCTGGTACTGGGTAGCGGCCGAGTAGCCGCTGACCGTATCGACGACCTCGCCGTCGATCGTGATTTCGCTGATGCCCGAGCTGCTGGTCAGACGGCTGATGTAGGCGATCGTTGAGCCACTGAAAGTCAGCGAGGCACTCGAGGAGCTTGAGGCGTAGTTGATGGACGCATCGTGGTCGGCGGGACTGCCCGTGGTGCGCCAATTTCCGGAGTAGGTCACCAGCGAGGAGCTGTTATCGACCGCGGTCATGCCGTCGGGCAGCTCGGCGGCGGAGGCTGACGCGATGCCCTGGGGCGACAAGGCGGAGAGGGGAACCAGTGCGGCGATGACAACAGCCGCGATGGTGGCGCGTCGCGAAAAGCGGGGAAACAACAATGCTGGGACCTTCCAAATGTTCAGGGACAGGATGGTTACGTCCGTAAAAACCGTCGGGTTCTGACGCACCTGTTCTTCGTGATGCTCCAGCGGTTGCACCGCCGTGATCACTCCGTCAACTAGCGTCTCAGCTGCTGCGTGCAATTCGTGTGCAAATGGGTTTGTGGGCGAACTAAGAAGTGGATGCTGCGGTGTCGCCTACCCACGGAGGAGCAGGAGTGTGAGTGCGTGCATCCGTTAGCTACGGGCAGAAAGCCTGAGAAGATCTCGAATATTTAGCGCTGACCAGTACTATTCCCCATGGTGGGTATCCACGATGGGTGGATGGCAGGCTTTTCGGGCGGCCGGTTGCCGTCGCTGCAGGGCGGCATCCGCTCTTCCTGTGAAAGTGCCTAGAGTTTAATTTGAAGTCGTGAGTGTTCCTGACTCAGCGGGCGAGTAGGGTCGCGAACGCCGGAGACTGTAGCCGGTGTGACGACGGTGTGCAGGCGATGTTGGAGAACCCGTCGGCTGCGCGCGTGACCGAGTTTGAGCACGACACATCGGTGTCGCTCGACCCCTTGCTTCCCTTCTCATAGATGAAGAAGGCGTAGCCGCCGGCATTCACCGCGCCCGTGTTTTTGGTAAACGTGTTGCGCAGGCCCCAGCCAGCGACGCTTCCGTTGACGGCATAGCCGTGCAGGGGGCTATTGGCGCCCTGATTGGCGTCGATCGTCCAGTCGTTGCCCTTGACTTTTATCCATTCGTCGGCATCGCTCATGGCATTCGCGCCGTCGATGACGTTGCCTCGAATGACACCGTCGGAGGTTCCTTCCTTGACCTCAATCGGTTGGGCACCGGTGAGGCTGATCTGATTGGCGAGAACGAGGGTGCCGTCGGTATGGTCGGGTGCGCAGCTCGTTTGAGCGCACCAATTATTCTCCGAGGTGCCGATGTAGATGCCTTCGCCGTACGACGCGTCGCGCGCTCCGGTGTTCGAAATGGTGTTGCCGACGACCGTGCTGTCGGTGGTGAAGGCGCGCAGATGGATGCCCTCGTAGCCAATGTGATTGATGCGGGTGTCGGCGATCGTGACGTTGGTGCTGCTAATCACGCTGATTCCCTTGAGGCCATTCGTCACGGTCATGCCGGCAATCACCAGGTTCGCCGAATTCTTGATCTGGATACCGTGGTGGTTCTGGATGCCGCCAACGTTGATGACGGCGTTGCGCGGGCCGCAAACCCAGATTGGCTTGGTGGGGGTTCCCTGTGCATGCACGTTGATCTGGCCGAGATAGTTGCCAGGGGCCATTCTGATGACCGTGCCAGGGCCGGCGCGATCGACGGCCGCCATGAGCTCGTCGGCCGTGCGTACCGTCGTTGTCGCGGCGGGGCAGTCGGCGTAACGGTGCACGGTTGGTGACGGTGTGCGCACCGCGGCCGACGGCAGTGCGGGTACGGGGGCTGGTACGAGGGCTGGCGCAGGAACGGTGCGGGTCGTGGCGTTCACGACGAAGGCATCCACGATGCTGTTCGTACCGCTCGAGCGCGCATCCTTCTGGCCGGTGCGGGTGATCTTGATGGTGTGGGTGCCACTGGACAGGCTCGTCGTGCTGAACGCGGTCTTCTTATGCCGGGTGGCCGCGGAGTAGCCATTCACCGTGGCGACAACCTGGCCGTCAATTGAGACGGTGTTCGTGCCAGAACTCGGTGTGGTGCGGGTGATGTAGGCAACGCTATTTCCCCGAAAGGTCAGCGACGCGGCGCCTGAACTGAACTGAAACCGCACGGAACCACCGCTGTCAGCGGCGTTGCGCGTGGTTCGCCAGGTTCCCGTATAGCGGATCTTTGACGAGGAGCTGTCAATCAGGGTGCGGCCGGTCGCGGCTGCTGCCGCCCCGCCGTCTGGGCTGGGAATGGTCACGGGGGCGAGGACGGCGAGGGTGACGGCCGTGACAGCGACGACGGCAATCACGACGAGCTGAGCGTATGTCGGACGCCGACGAGTGAACAGCGGTCTGGGAACGGGCCTGCGAAGTAAGGGAGAGCGAAATACAGGCTTGCGCACAATCGGCACTGTGAGCCTCCGGGGAGTCAGGATCGCGAATACAGACAGCGGATGCGATGCAGCGTTCGAAGACTGAGAGTGCCAAGGATTGTTCGACTTCAACTGTTGATCAGAGCCTATCGAGGGGAAAGTCGAATCGGTTTCACTTTCCTGTGAAAATACCCTGAATGGTGCAGGTCGGCGGGGCGAAATTAAACACTTTGTTGGGAAAATAAATCTTAGTACATCTCAGTAGTCTCTTGAAATTTTCTCGTATTTATGGGTGGTTTTGGCTATAATTGTGGCGAAGGAGGCACTGCCGCCATGCCCCTCACCGCCCCACCCGCCGAGTCCCAGCCGTCGTTGAGCCGGGTGGAGGTCATTGCTTAGGCCGGTGCATTGGTGGCTTCCGTTCTGGACGGGGTGCGGTTTGGTCACCTCGACGATGCCGATGCCGATGCCGAGGCCGAGGCCGTCGCGGTCATGGTGGCCCTCGAAGCTCTGGGGCGCCAGGTGGATGGGGCCAGACTACGAGCCACCACCGACATCGGGGTTCGTGCCGAAACCGACCTCGGCAACGGGTCGCTCGCCTACCGGAACGGATGCCGCACCCGGGTGGATTTCATCAGCCAGCTCGCCGGCATCAGCGGCCGCGAAGCCAAACGCCGCCTGAAGCCCGGCGAGACCACCGTGGAACGCACCCCGCTCGGCCTGCCGGTACCGGCTCGCTACCCGGTCATCGCCAACGGCCTCACCAGTGGCGAGCTCGGCATCGAATCGGCAGAGATCATCGCCACGACGCTGACCGCGCTGCAGGGCAAGGTCGGGCCGGACGACCTGGACCGGGTGGAACGATCCCTGGTTGCTTCGGCGACCGGCGCCCTCACCCCCGAAACCGAGGGGCTACCCGGGGCGGGCATCCGCTTCGCCCCCGACCTGCTCCGCGCCCAAGCAATGGAATGGCAAGCGCGCCTCGACCCGGACGGCAGTGCCCCGGGCGACGATCAGGTAGAGGCGAAAAGCACCCTCACCTTCGGACTGCTCCGCAACGGCCTTTACCCCCTGCGCGCCAACATCACCCCGGAACTACGCGGCA
>JBBRBV010000018.1:0-43555 GCA_038205545.1 Actinomycetales bacterium | reverse complement strand
CAGTGCTCATTCAACCCCCGCCCGGTCAACCACCCCGCGGTTCCTGCCGACGGAGATGCTCACCGGCGAGAGCGCCACCACTGCCGATGATCGACTGCCCGGCACGGAACCCGCCGGCGAACAGCCTTTCAGCGCCGATCCGTTCAGCGGCGACCCGCGCTTTGACGGGGACACCCGCACCGGCGGGGAGAAACGGGCCGACATTCTGCGCCTGGTGTTCGAACGCGCCGCACGCGACGCCGACACCCCCAGCATGGGCGGGGCTGCCCCCACCGTCACGATCCACGTCAACGCCGCCGACCTCGATCAGGGCCGCGGGGTCGGCTGGATCGACGGCCTCGACGCACCGATCAGCATGCGCCGCGTGAAAGAGACCATCTGCGCCGGCGGCGCCCAGAAGGTCATCTTCGGCGACAACGGCGACGTGCTCTACCTCGGCACCACACTGCGCTGCTTCAACGCCCGCCAACGCGCCGCCATCACCGCCCGCGACGGCGGCTGCATCATCCCACCCCAATGGACCGAACTCCACCACGTCAAACCCTGGCAACACGGCGGCCCCACCAACGTCAACAACGGCGTACTCCTCTGCTGGTACCACCACCACACCATCAACACCAGCGGCTGGACAATCCGCATGATCAACGGCCGACCCCACCTACGCGGACCCCTCCTCTGGGACCCCACCCAAACCTGGCGACCCGCCCACGCCCACCGCGCCAACACCCCCAGCAGCACCCCACCCTGGGGCGAACCGACCTGGGCCGAACCACCCTGGGCCGAACCGACCGAGGGCGGGCCCACCGGGCCCGAACCCCGGGCCTCCGGGCCCGAATCCACCTGGAACACCTAAACCGCCCGGTGCATCTGGATCCCGAGATTTGTCCTGATCTGCTGCGACCCGCCGTGACCCGCCGTGATTCGCCGTGGTTCGCCGCTATTCCTTCTTACTCTGTGCCCCCAAAGCTACGAAGACACCGTTGAGGACACTGCAGAAGACAGTGCAGAAGACAGTGCAGAAGACACCGCAGAATTTACCGCAGAAGACAGCGCAGAACCGGCGCGGCTAGTGAAACACCGCACGGGAGAGCACGGTCACCTCGACTGGCACCCCGTCGGGAACCACGAGGGTGAGCACAGGCGGACGCCACCACGAGCGCAGGGTCACCGACGCGCTCTGCCCGTCAGCGGATGCAGCGCTCGTCACGCTGAGTGCCTCGAACGAGTCGTGCGGAACGAGACGCAGGTACTCGTCGACCGCCGCCGACACGTCGTCGGAACGCAACTGTGGCCGAGGTCCCACCACGCCGACCTGCACAGCGCCGAGGGTGAACGCCTCAGACCCGGCGAGCGCCGCGCCATCTGCGAAGCTCAACAGCCGCTTATGTTCGAGGTAGAGCGAGGTCGACGACAACGCCACGAGCACGAGGCTCAGGGCCAGAAAGCCGTAGAAAATAGTGAGCAGCAGAGTAGATCCTTGCTCATTCACCGGATGTGGCAGGCGCCGAGTCATCCGAGGCCTCCAAACCGGGACACAATCTGCGTCGACGTCGCCATCATCGGCACACTCGCGCTCTGGTTCAGAGCAAGCAGGTCGGGAACGAGCGGCAGCGCTATCCCGATGCGCACGGTAACCGTCACGAGCCCCTGGCGGGTCAGACAGCGACTCGCACCCGCACACTCGATTTGCACCTCGGCATCCCCGATGTCAAGGCCATAGTCCTCGAGCGCGAACGCCACGGCTCGCTGGGCTCTCTCCTTTGCGGTGACCTCGTCTGGGGACTGCACATAGACCCGGGCTGCCTGTCGGGCGGCGCCCTCCACTGCGAGCGCGCCCCCCTGCAGGGCAGACATCGCGAGCACGAGATAGACGAGGGGAACCAGCAGAATCATGCCCGCCGTAATGAACTCAAGCGAGGCCGAGCCAGCCTCCCGACCACGGACGACGGCGTGAGCACCGCCGCTAATCCAGCGATTCGACCGCTGCATGAGCGAGCACCTCCAACCCGCGTGGGGCACCGAGCAATCCCATGAGCGGCAGCGGCGCGATCACTCGCACTTCAACGGTGGGATGCCCGGCGCTCACGCCGTACCGGGCCACAACATCGGTGGCATAGGTCGCTCCAATAGCTGTCGTGATGAGATCGCGCGTGCGTTGTGCCCCCGCGGGCAGACTGCTGTCGGCCAGAGTGGCATAGCGGGCGCCCTCGGCGGCGGCATCGAGCACGGTGTTACGTATGTGCAGCGCGAGGGCCAATTGCATGACCATGAGCGTCAGAAAGGTCAGCAGTGACACCACCATGACAAATTCGGCCACAGCCGAGCCTGCCTCGCCTTTGAACTGGTCGAGGCGCGGCCACGCGAGGCGTCGCATCCGCTTTCCGGGCTGGTCCACGCAATTCGATCAGAAGCTGCTGACGCGATCCATGGCCTGCTGGAACACGCCGCTGAGGGCGGGGCCGGCGAGTCCCCAGATAATCAGAACAAGACCGGCCGTCATTAGTGTGATCAGCACCCAACCAGGTACGTCTCCCCTTTCATTGCGGACCAGACCGTGGAGGCGGAGCATGAAGCGGTTCATGACATTCTCTTTTCTCGTGAGCATGGGCGGAGCATGGACGGAGCATGGGCGGAGCGTGAGTGGTGCAGTGGAACGTCAGAACCCGGCCTGAAGCACAACGAGCCCGGGAAAGACGGCGAACAGTACCGTCATGGGAAGAATCAAGAAGACCAGCGGCACGAGCATTGCGACTTCTTTCTTGCCGGCCAGCTCAAGCAGCGTGCGTTTGGTCTGGTCGCGAGAATCCTGCGCTTGCGCCCGTAGCACCTCGGCCAACGGCGACCCCCGATCCAATGCGCCGGTGACCTGGTCGACAAATCGAGTCACCTCCGGCAACTGGATGGCCCGCGACAGGGACTGCAACGCAGTCCCGATCGGAACCCCGGTATGAACCTCGGCAACGACCCCGGCGAATTCTCGCGACAACTCCCCTGAACTCGTGCGCGACACCCGCCTAATTGAATCCAAAATGCCTTCCCCGGCCGACAGCGACAGGGTGAGGAATTCCAGAATGGTCGGCAACTCACTGCGCATGCGTGCCAGCCGCGCGGTGGCTGCCCTCTGGAGCGACCAATCCCGCAACATGGCACCTGCAGTAGCCGCCACGAACGGCACCACGAGGCGGGCGGGCAGGAGTAGTTCGGGCAGGGCGACGATGGTAATCACCGTCCCGGCAGCGAACCCCAGCAACGCCCATACGAGCTGCCCGGACCGAAACTCCTCCACCGTCTTCACCGACCCGGCCTGGTGCAGGCGACGCGCTACGGTGTCGCTGCCGCCGAGAAGACTCGACAACGCCCGGGTCAGCGCACCGAACAGCGGTGAAAACAAGCTGCCCAGAACCGGTATCGGGTTCACCGTTCGACGAGCGACGATGCGGCGCGCCTCCGGGGAAATATCGAGGATGTACGGCACCACCCGATCAATCAGGCGAGGCCGGGTCAGCCGTGGCGTCACACTCACGAGAGACCAGAGCCCCACGCCGAGGCCGGTTCCGCACAATATGGCCCAGCCGAGCTCGGCGCTCATCACCACCGCCCCCAAGCCTGTTGCGGTATGCCCGTTGAGATCATGCCTGCATGATGCCGCATCCTGACCGCGGGCGTCAGAGTTATCCACAGCCGACAATTCACGAGAACCATCGGCGTTCCTGCGGCAGACGACCCAGTGCAATCATGATGCGGTAGGCGACGACCGACAGGGCGAGGCCACTCATAATCACGACCGCACCGGTCGGCGAGTTGTAAGCGACGGCCGCTTCCGGACGCGAGGCGAGCAGAATCAGAATGATCCACGGTGCCGCGACGCCGAGTCGGGCCGCATTCACTACCCACGACTGACGGGCTTCGACTTCGAGCCGCACGGCGGCATCCTGTCGCAGCCAGGCAGCGAGGCTGCGGAGCACCAGAGTGAGGTCGGTGCCACCCACCTCCCGCGCCATGCGCAGGGTCTCCAAAATTCGATCGGCGACCGGGTCGGCGAGGGAACGTTTGAGTTCGTCGACGCAGTAGCTAAAATTGCCGGTGGCGCGGTATTCGCGCTCGAACTGCACAAACGCCGTGCGGGTCGCGAGAGGCCCGGTCTGGGCGAGGCTGCTCACGCTGTCGGGCAACGCGAGTCCGGAGCGAAGCGCCGAGACCAGATGGTCCACGACGTCGGGCCAGACCGTACGATTCGCCCGGCGCCGCGCCGCCGCCCGCCACGACACGATCAGCCAGGGCAGCAGCGTCCCGGCCAGACCGGCGACAACGCTGAGCGCGAGCACCGCGAAGATTCCGTGTACCAGGGCAGCGAATGCCACCCCCACGATCACCGAGAGTGCCAGGAACGCCGGCAGCGGCACTGAACGCAACCCGCCCTGCACCAGGCGCACTCGCATCCGCGCCCCGGCCCCGGCCTTCTTGGGCGCGGAATCGGCTGGCCAGAGGAACGGTGCGAGAACCAGCATCAGCCCGCTTCCGAGCACGCATCCCACTACGAGAATCATGCGGCCCCCTGCCGCAACACCTGCGCCGGATCAATGCCGGCAGCACGAAACTTGGCGAGCTTGGTGGGGTGCGAGCCAGTCGGTTCAAGGTGGCCGCGTGGGGACAGAAACAGGGGGCTTGCCTCGATGGTCGAGCCGGACAATTGACCGCTCGGCGCAATGATCTCGGTGACTCGTCGGCGTCCGTGACGATCAATCTCGCAGTGCACCACGATGTCGATGCAGCCGGCGACCGTTGGAAGCACGAAGGACGAGTCGATGTTGCGGCCAGCCAGCAAAGGCAATGTCGAGAGTTTCGCGAGCGCGTCCCGGGCACTGTTGGCATGAATCGAGCACATTCCGGGAAGGCCACTGTTTAGGGCGATCAGCAGGTCGAGGCTTTCCGCCTCGCGCACCTCGCCGACGACGAGCCGGTCAGGTCGCATCCGGAGCGACTCCTTGATCAGTCGGCGCAGTGTGATCTCCCCGGTGCCTTCAAGGCTCGGTTGCCGACACTGCATCGCGACCACGTCGCGGGCCGAGAGATCGAGTTCGAAGGTCTCCTCCACGGTCACGATGCGTTCGCCCAGCCGTGTCGATGAGAGCAGTGCGTTCAGCATTGTGGTTTTGCCGGTCTGGGTGGCTCCGGACACCAGGATGTTCTGGCCGCCCAGCACACAGATCCGCAGAAAGTCCGCTGCCTGCTGGGTGAGTGCGCCGAGCCCGACGAGTTGGTTCAGATCGCGGATGCGCCGGGTGAATTTGCGAATATTCACGGCCCAGTGTTTGCGGGTGATATCGGGAATCACCACGTGCAGCCGGGACCCGTCGGGCAGTGACGCATCGACAAACGGCGACGAGAGGTCAACGCGCCGACCAGAGGCCTGAAGCATACGCTCGACCAGGTCGCGCACGTCCTGTTCGCCGAGCAACAGCGTTGTCAGTTCCGGCACTCCGTCGCGCGCCACGAACACTCGGGCCGGGCCATTGATCCAAATTTCCTCAATTTCGGGATCATCGAGAAATGGCTGCAAAACGCCAAAACCGGTCAGTGCCGCCACGATTTCGCGGGCGGCCTGGTGCTCGTCGGCGATCATCGGCGCCCGGCCGCCGAGCGCACGCTCGCTATAGCGCCGGAGTTCGTCGCGCACGTACTGCTCCACCAGCGCATGATTGCCGGCCAGATCAACGCCCTCGCGGCGCACGCGCAAGCGAACTTCATCTGTAATGGTACGGACGGCGTCGGTCATCCCCGAATGATGGCCTCACTTACGATTCTTCGTGCAAGTTCTCCACAGGGCTTGCTTTTCGGAGCTCTGAACAGCAAAAAAAATGACCGCAACGGATGGTGGAGCATCCGTTGCGGCCAGGTCTACCGCGAGGCCGAACCCGAGTTATCGAGCCGACCAGCCACCGTCCATCGTGTAGCTCGATCCGGTGACCATTGCGGCGTCGTCTGAGGCGAGCCAGGCTACGAGAGACCCGACTTCGGCAGGTTCCACCAGCCGCTTGATCGCACTCTCGGTGAGCATGATCTTGCTCAGCACTTCCGACTCGGCGATACCGTGTGCCACTGCCTGGTCGGCGATCTGCTTTTCGACCAGCGGCGTGCGCACATAGCCCGGGGCGACACAGTTACTGGTGACCCCGTGCTGACCGCCCTCAAGGGCGGTTACCTTGGACAGTCCTTCCAGCCCGTGCTTGGCCGACACATACGCGCTCTTGAACGGTGAGGCGCGAATACCGTGAACCGACGAGATGTTGATGATGCGCCCAAAATTCGCCGTGTACATCTGCGGGAGCACGGCCCGAATGAGAAGAAACGGCGCCTCCAGCATAAGCGTGAGAATGTTGTGAAAGTCGGCCGGCTTGAAGTCCTGAATCGGATTGACCCGCTGGATTCCGGCGTTGTTGACCAAAATATCCACGCCTTTCAGCGCGCCCGCCAGAGCGTCGTCGGTGAGCGCGTCGGTTTCCATCAGGTTGACGGTCCAGATCGAGCCGCCCACCTCTTCGGCCAGTGCCGTGGCACCAACGGTATCGATGTCGGCGACGACGACGTGCGAGCCTCGGGCGGCGAGCGCCCGAACCACGGCGGCGCCGATGCCGCTGGCACCGCCAGTGACGAGGGCGCGACGCCCGGCGAGGGATTGTTGGGTGGTACGCACTGATGTAGGGCTGAGATCCGTCACGATGATCAGTTCACCAGATTGACGGACTCGAGCCCGTGCATGCGAGCATCCACGGCGTCGACCTTGCGGAGCGATGCTCCCCTGGTCTCCTTGAGGGTGATCACGGCGACCGAGGTGATCGCACAGGCGATCAGGATGTAGATGGCAACGGGAACCCAGGTGTTGTATTCCTGCAGGAGCGCGGCGGCGATGATCGGCGCCATGGATGCGGCGACGATCTTCTTCAGGCCGGATTTCTCGGTTTCCCCGGCGGCGTTGTGCGTGGCCTTGCCGGAACCGGCAGCCCCAACGCGTTGATTGACACTCATTGTCTGTCTCCTTTGTGTCGTCGCTGACACGTCGTTGGCCTGAGAAATGCGGACGATTTCGGTCACAACTACAGAACCACGCCTCGACTGAGTATTCACGCACGACAGGCGGGCGACAAGAGCCAAAAAGACAGAGGTCATGTGCATAATTGCAGATATGACCTTTGCACTGGCTGGCACCGTTCCGCACCCCGACGATCTCCTGATTTTTCTCGCTGTTGCCCGCACTGGTCGGTTCACGACCGCAGCGGAGCGTCTCGGACTCAACCACACCACCGTATCGCGGCGCATCACCGCCCTCGAGAAAGCCCTCGACGGTCGCCTGCTGGCCCGTGCTGTGGGCGGCTGGGAGCTGACCGAGCTGGGCCAACGCGCCCTGAACGCGGCCGAGGGCGTGGAATCCGCGGTCTCTCTGCTTCAAACGTCCGACACTGAAGCCCAGCAGCTCTCCGGCGTTGTTCGCATGTCGGCGACAGACGGCTTCAGCGCCTACATCGCTGCTCCGGCGGTGGCCGCCCTGCAGCGCCGGCATCCGCTGTTACGGGTCGAAATCGTCACGGTCACCCGACGCGCCCTGCAGCACCGTTCGGGACTGGACATTGAAGTCGTCGTCGGCGAACCGCAGGTGCATCGCGCCGAGTCGATACTGCTCGGCGACTACAACCTTGGAATGTATGCCTCCCGTCGCTACCTTGAGTCCCACGGAACGCCGGCAACCGAGGCTGAGCTGACCGAACATCCACTGGTTTATTTCGTAGATTCGATGCTGCAGGTCGACGACCTCGACGCCCCCCGGCGGCTGGTGCCGCAGATGCGGGAGTCGCTGAGTTCCACCAACGTATTTGTGCAGGTGGAGGGAACGCGGGCGGGTGCCGGAATCGGTTTTCTGCCCTGTTTCATGGCCGATCAGCACGCAGACCTGGTGCGTTTACTACCCAAGGATTTTCAGGAGCGTTTGCCGTATTGGATGGTCCTGCGCACGGAATCGTTGCGTCTTCCCGGGGTGACAGCTCTCGTGGCCGCGCTCCGCGCCCAGATGAAGTCCTCTGCCGCCGCGCTGCTCGGCCGCGACACCGCCAACGAGAACGCAGGCAACTAGACTGGGACCACACCCGCGGGAGTGGTGGAATTGGCAGACACGCAGGATTTAGGATCCTGTGCTTTCGAGCGTGGGGGTTCAAGTCCCCTCTCCCGCACATGGTCCATGTTTCAGCACTCGACGGTCAGTTGAACGACGTTCTTTCGCACACGGGCGCCGCGCTGTTCTACCTGCTCATTTGGGGACTGGTCTTCGCCGGAACGGCACTCTTTCTCGGCGTGTTCATTCCGTTCATCACGGGTGACTCGCTCTTGTTCGGCTCCGGACTGGTGGCCGCCTCCACTGGCAACATCAACATTGTGATCCTGGTCATCGGAACCGGGATCGCTGCGTTCCTCGGCGATCAGGTCGGTTTTCTGCTCGGGCGCCACTACGGGCGCGGCTATCTGGAACGGCACGGTGGGCGACGCACCCAGGCCGCAATCATCAAAACCGAATCGTTCTATCGAAAATTCGGCTGGTGGTCGGTTGTCATCGCCCGATTCATGCCGTGGGCCCGCGTGTTCGTGCCGGTCGTCGCGGGCGTTGGACGCATGAACTACTACAAGTTCCTCACCAGCAACCTGCTCGGTGCACTGTCCTGGGGTGTCGGTCTCACCCTCATCGGCTACTACGCAGCGACACTTCCCGGCGTCAAGAGTGCCGCCTACATCATTGCGGGCGTGCTCATCACGGCCTCGATCATCGTGGGCTTTCGCACCTGGCGCATCGACCGCGCCCAGCAACGGGCGGATGCCGCCGGCCCCGACGACTTACAGCTCGCGGACCCCCTGACCACCCCCACTCCGGAGGTGTAGCGAGCGGCACATTCTCACGATTTGGCGATACCCTGTGTCTCGGCACCGTACCTCGTATCCCGATCATCTGCCCCGTGCACCACTTGGAGTCCATGCATGATTCACACCGCTTTGATTCCGTGGCTTGACCCCACGCAGATCATTGAGTCGGCCGGTCCGTGGGCTCTGCTGGTCGTCTGCGTGATCGTCTTTGCCGAGACCGGGCTGCTCGTGGGGTTTCTCCTACCGGGCGACACCCTGCTGATCATCACCGGCCTGCTCGCATTTCCGGCCGCCGGCGTGATCCAGATCGACATCTGGTGGGTGGCACTGGCCATCGGGTTCGCTGCTTTTTTGGGCGGTGAAGTTGGCTATCTGATTGGGCATAAGTTCGGTCCCCACGTCTTTGAGCGCAAGGAATCCGGGCTGTTCAGCATCAAGAATGTCGACCGAACGAATGCGTTCTTCGTGCGGTTCGGTGGCGTGGCTGTCATCGTCGCCCGATTCGTGCCGATCGTGCGCACGTTCGCACCGGTCGCCGCCGGCGTCGGCCATATGGACTATCGCAAGTACACCCTGTACAACCTGATCGGCGCTCTGCTCTGGGGCGCCGGGTTGACCTTCGCCGGGTACTTTCTCGGATACATTCCCCCGGTGGCCGATTTCGTCACGACCTACATCGACGTGATCCTGATCGGCGCCGTCATCGTCACCCTCATTCCTACGGTGTACCACTATGTGCAGTCAATGCTGAAAGCTCGTCGGCTGCACGGTCAGCCGACAACCGCAACGGGAAGCCACCTGCTCGACCCCGACGCGTTCAAGACCAATCACGACGGACGTCACGAGGCCTAAAAGCTCAGCGGTGCTGTTGCTCTTCGTGCTCGGCGTGCTCGGCCGGCTCCAGTTGAAAGGTCGAATGCGCAACGTCGAAGTGCTCCGCGAGGCAACCCGACAACTCGTCGAGGAGGGTTCCGGTGCCGGCGGAAAGCACCGCCGGCTCGACAACGATGTGAGCGGTAAAAACATGCGCCCCGCTCGTGATCGCCCAGACGTGCACGTCATGCACGGCCACGACGCCGCCAGTGCCGAGCAGATGGCGCCGAATCTCGTTCAGGTCGGTGTCGGCCGGAGTCGCCTGGCTGAACACCCGCACGACATCGCGCAGCAGGAAGTAGGCGCGCGGCACGATCATTCCGGCGATGACGAGTGAAGCGATGGCATCCGCTTGGGCAAATCCGGTAGTCAGAATGATGATGGCGGCCACAATGACAGCGATTGATCCCAGCGCATCGCCGAGTACCTCGAGGTAAGCGCCCCGCATATTGATTGAGCCAGCGACCGCGGGCCGTAGCAACGCCATCGCGGCCACGTTGGCGGCCAGACCGATGATGGCGACGGCGAGCATCGGGGTTCCCAGCACCGGGACGTCACTCGGACTTATCAACCGGATAATGGCCAGGGTGGAGACCACGCCGGCCACGATAATGAGGATCAGCCCGTTGATGAGGGCGCCGAATACCTCTGCGCGCGCAAAGCCAAAGGTGGCCCGGTCGGTGGCCGGTCGTGCTGCGACCACCGTGGCCGTCAACGCGACGATCAACCCGAACAGGTCGGACATCATGTGGCCGGCATCGGCGAGCAGGGCCAGCGAGCCGGTGAGCCAGGCACCGAGAACTTCGAGCAACAGCACCGAAGCGACGATGCCGATGGCGATGGACAAACGCCTCCGGTTCGACCCGGCACCGTGCGCGTGATCGTGGCCCATAGCTTAAGGTTAGGGCCGTGGTGGACTGCTCGCCAGCTGGCGCGCTAGTTGGGAATGAATGCCGTTCTCAGCTGCCGTTCTCAGCTGCCGTTCTCAGGCGCCGTTCTCAGGCGCCGAGCACCTCGCGCAGCACGGGAACGAGACCCTCGAACGCTATCGCTCGATGGCTGACCTGGTTCTTGATGTGTGCCGAGAGTTCGGCGGCCGAGATGGCGTAGCCCTCGGGCAGAAAAATCGGGTCGTATCCGAAACCGTTGTCACCGGCCGGCTCAGCCAGGAGCTGCCCCGGCCAGAGCCCGGTCACGGCCCGCTCGGTGCCATCGGGCAGAGCAACTGCGGCAACGCAGGTGAAATGGGCGTCACGGTGTTCCTCGGAAACATCGCTCAGCTGCCAGAGCAACAGGCGAAGGTTCTCACCGGCGTCCTTGTCCGGTCCCGACCAGCGCGCCGAAAAAATACCCGGTGCCCCGCCGAGAATGTCGACGCAGATACCCGAATCGTCGGCGATCGCCGGCAACCCGGTGTGAGCGGCTGCGGCGCGGGCCTTGATCAGAGCATTCTCCGTGAAACTGATCCCATCCTCGACGGGTTCGGGGCCGTCATAGTCGAGCACCTCGATATCGGGCAGCTGGGTGGCCAGAATGCGCCGCAATTCCTCGACCTTGTGGGCGTTGTGCGTGGCGAGAACGATCTTCACGCCTCAGCGCTCCAGCGCGCTGGTCTGAAAGTCGGTCAGGGTGACAGCGCCTTTCAGGGCGAGGTCGAGCAGCGCGTCCAGTTCGCTGCGGTCAAACGGTGCCGCTTCGGCGGTGCCCTGCACCTCCACGAATTTGCCGCGACCGGTGACGACGACGTTCATGTCGGTGTCGGCGCGCACATCTTCGGTGTAAGCGAGGTCGAGCATGGGGACACCGCCGATGATGCCGACAGACACGGCCGAGACGCTATCAGTGAGCGGCTGCGCCTTCTGCGAAATGAACTTCTTCGCGCGTCCCCATTCGAGGGCGTCGGCGAGGGCTACGTAGGCGCCCGTGATGGCCGCGGTGCGGGTTCCGCCGTCAGCCTGCAACACGTCGCAGTCGAGCACGAGGGTGTTCTCGCCGAGTGCCTTCATGTCGACGACCGCGCGCAGGCTACGCCCAATCAGGCGGCTGATCTCGTGGGTGCGACCGCCGATCTTGCCCTTGACCGATTCGCGGTCCATACGGCTGTTGGTCGAACGCGGCAGCATCGAATACTCGGCAGTCACCCAGCCCTGACCCTTGCCGCTCATCCAACGCGGAACACCATTGGTGAACGACGCGGTGCAGAGCACCTTGGTGCGGCCGTAAGAGATCAATGCCGAGCCTTCGGCCTGGTCGCTCCAGCCGCGCTCAATCGTGATGGGGCGCAGTTCGTCGTTGGTGCGCCCGTCGGCGCGCAGGGTCTCGGTCACGATGTACTCCTAGTGGTTCGGGTGCAGTGGGGAAAAGGTGGGCGTCGCCAGCGCGCTCAGGTTAAGCGTGCCGGTTTCGATCAGGTCGACGTGGGTCGGCGAAGGTCCGATCAGGCGGTGGGCAAGATGCAGAAAATCCTCGGCGCTGGCACCTGTCGCCTCATAACGGTAGGTGGGCGGGCTCGTGCGTGCGCGTTCCAGGCCCTGGCTCACGAGCACCCGATAGACGTCATTGGCGGTTTCGGTGTCGCTGGAGACCAGGGTGACGCCATCGCCCATCACGTAGGAGATGGCACCACGCAAAAAGGGATAGTGCGTGCAACCGAGCACGAGGGTATCGACCTCGGCGGCGCGCAGCGGAGCGAGGTATTCCTCGGCGACGGCGAGCACTTCGGAGCCGGTCGTGACGCCGGCTTCCACGAATTCGACAAAGCGGGGGCAGGCCTTACTGAACAGGGATATTTGGGGTGCGGCCGCGAAGGCATCGTTGTACGCGCGAGAATTGACGGTACCGAGTGTGCCGATGACCCCCACCCTCTGGTTGCGGGTGGTCGAGACGGCCCGACGCACGGCCGGTTGGATCACCTCAATCACGGGCACGCTGTAGCGTTCGCGGGCATCCCGCAGCATCGCCGCCGACGCCGTATTGCACGCGATCACGAGCATCTTTACGTCTTGCGCCACGAGATCATCGAGAACGTCGAGGGCATAGCCGCGCACGTCGGCGATCTTCTTCGGCCCGTACGGCGAGTGCGCCGTATCGCCGATATACAGAATAGATTCATTGGGCAACTGGTCCTTGATCGCCCGGGCGACGGTCAGACCGCCCACTCCGGAATCGAAAATACCAATCGGTGCGTCAGTCACGAAGATCAAGCCTAGTCCGACCAAACGGATAGGCTGTGCCGGGTGACCCCGTCCCCCGCATTCCCAGTGCCCGCCCACACCCCCGCATTTCGCACAGACCGGTACGAACTCACCATGGTCGACGCCGCCATCCAGAGCGGTACCGCCGATCGACAGTGCATGTTCGAGGCCTTCGCGAGGCGCCTGCCGACCGGCCGCCGCTATGGCATCGTCGCCGGCACCGGCCGCCTGCTGGAGCTGATTCGCCAATTTCGCTTCACGAGCGAGGAACTGTCCTGGCTCGCCGAAAACGCCGTCGTGCGCGCGCCCACCCTCGACTTCCTCGCCGACTATGCGTTCAGCGGCAACATCTGGGGCTATCAGGAGGGCGAAGCCTATTTTCCGGGGTCTCCCCTGCTGCTGGTGGAGAGCACGTTTGCCGAGGGCGTCATTCTGGAGACGCTCATTCTCAGCGTGCTCAACTACGACATCTCCGTCGCCAGCGCCGCTGCGCGCATGGTCTCGGTTAGTCTCGGGCGCCCGATTGCCGAGATGGGGTCACGCCGCACCAACGAGCATTCGGCGGTTGCTGCCGCTCGCGCCGCGTTCATCGCAGGTTTCGCTTCGACGAGCAACCTCGAAGCCGGGCGCCAGTGGGACGTGCCCACCATGGGAACGGCCGCGCACTCGTTCATTTTGTTGCACGACAGCGAAGAAGAAGCGTTCCAGGCGCAGGTGGATACCTTCGGCGCCGCCACCACCCTGCTCGTGGACACCTACGACGTCCCCGCCGGCATCGACCTCGCGGTCAAGATCGCGGGGCCCCAGCTCGGGTCGATCCGCATCGATTCGGGCGATTTGCCCACTGTCGTTGCGGCGGCTCGAGCCCAACTCGATGCCCTCGGCGCTGTAAACACCAAGATCACCGTCACGAGCGACCTCGACGAGTTCGCCATTGCGGCGTTGTCGGCCAGCCCGGTGGATGCCTTCGGCGTCGGCACCTCGGTGGTCACCGGGTCGGGCGAACCGGCCGCCGGCCTGGTCTACAAGCTCGTCGCCCACAAGGGTCACGGCGAGGACTGGATCTCCGTCGCAAAAACATCGACCGCGAAACTCTCCGTCGGTGGCCGCAAGAGCGCCGTGCGCCGCGTGGATGCCGTGGGCACCGCCCAGGAAGAGATCGTGCTGCTGGGCGAAGGCCCCCGCTCCGACGCTGACGCTGAGATTCAGTTCGACCGCGGCGGCCGGGATCGTGCGCTACTGGTACCCCTGATCGTCGACGGCACCGCCGACGCACGCTATCTGGGACCAGCCGGAACGCTGCGCGCTCGCGCGCACAACGCATCCGTCATGCAGGAACTACCGATCGAGGCGTTCCGGCTCGGACGCGGCGAGGCCGTCATCCCTACTACGTACCGATAGCGAGTTATTTGTTCTTCATCTTCTCGTAGATGGCCTTGCAGGTTGGGCAGACCGGAAACTTTTCCGGGTCGCGGCCCGGCAGCCACTTCTTGCCGCACAGCGCCTTGACCGGCTTGCCCGAAATGGCCGATTCCATGATCTTGTCTTTGGGTACGTAGTGCGAAAACCGCTCGTGGTCGCCCGGTTCGATCTGCTCCTGGTTCAGGAGTTCTTCGAGCTCACGGTCGAGCGTGGACGTTCCGCCGCCGGGCTGGCCAGGTTCTGCAATGCTCGCACGAATGATTTCAGTCATGCGACCAGTCTAAGCATCTGCTCAGGCGCGTTGGGCGGACGCGAGCATTTCTGGTCCGCGCCGATCGAAGGCCCTCGACCCGATCCAGATTCCTATGACCACGGCCACCAGACCGAGGCCGAGTCCCGCGCCGAGGGCGCGCATGTGCCAGGCCGGGTCTTCGAAAATTCCGAGATAGGCGAAGATGAGCGCGGGCAGCGCCACGACAATTGACCCCGCGAAGGTGAGTGACTGCACCAGGGCCGAGGCGGTGTCGGACGACTGTGGCGAAGCAAAGGGACTGTCACCGGGTTTAGTCACCGGGTAAGGAAACCGGGTGGAGGTGAAGCTTGAGAAGCCTAAGCCGGCCAGGAGAATGCACGTGCTCACGCCCAGCATGGACGGTAGCACCGCCCAGTCCCCGTACCAGGCACTGCTGATGGCCGATCCGATACCGATCAGCGGGATGCCCATAGCGAGCGCGGGAAGGAGCCTGCCAATCCGGTCGGCCACGCCGCGCGTTCCCGACGCCACATGCAGCCAGATCGCGGTGCTGTCATAGGCGACGTCATTGTGCATGGTCCAACCGAGAAAAATGCACATGAGCGGGACCGGTATGAGCGCGAGGTATTGTAGCGACACGCCGGCAATGCCGAGCGGCACAATCGCGATGATCGGAACGATGGGAATCATGATCAACGACACCCAGTATCGCGAGTCGCGCGCCCAATAGGTGAAGGTGCGTGAGGCGATCGCGCCGACGGAGCTGTGCGGCAGCCGGTCGAACCATCCCAACCCGGTATATTGCTTCGCCGCTGCTTCGCGACCGGGCGAGACCAGCATGCGGGCCACAACGAGCTGCCAGATCAGCCAGAGTACGTAGACCGACGCTGCAGCGATCAGCAGCTTGAGAATCGCGGCACCCCAGGCGCCCGTGGAGGCATCTCCGGGGACGGCCCACGCTGCGCCGAGCGGCGTCCAGCCCAGAATTGCGGCCAGGGTGCCGAACAGGTTGCGGCCCTGACGCCCCCAGTCGGTGCCGAGAAGCACGACGACCAACGGAGAAATCAACACGAGAAGGACGACGCCGATCAACCCGGTGAATTCCCGTGAGCGCCGGGTCGACAGGAGAAAGGCCGCGAGGGATGCGCTCACCCGCGACAGCAGAACGCAGGTCGCCAGGATCAGTCCGGCAGATACCAGGGCCACCAGGGACTGACCGATGCCGCGCGACCACGTGACCACGGTACCGACCAGCACGATCGACAGGGTGAGGGCTGGAACACTGACCAATGCTGAACCGGCCAGGCCGAGAGACAAGGACCGGTTGGGAATGCCGAGGGACGCGAACTTGCGGGGGTCCATGGTGTCGTCGATGCCGACCACGATCGGGATAACCAGAAAGCCGAGTACCACGACGGAACCCGCCACCGTGAGTACATCACGAGTGAAAACGGGGTCACCGACGAATCGCAGGCTGATCAGGGCGATGAGAAGTGCCACGGCAACGCCGAGACCGTAGAGCAGACCAATAACGAGGCCGACAACCTGCCAGGGACTACGACGAAACAGATTGGCGAGCAGCCGGAGTTTCAGTCCGAAAAATTGTGCAACCATTCCATCCCTTCCGCCACCTTGCGCCCACCAGCGAGCTCGACGAACCGATCCTCCAGCGTCTTCTGGCCGCGAACCTCGTCCACGGTGCCAGCCGCCAGCACCCGGCCCTGAACGATGATGGCGACGTGGTCGCAGACGCGTTGGATCAGGTCCATGCCGTGGCTGGACAGCACGACAGTTCCCCCGGCAGCCACGTATTTCTGCAAAATCTCGGTGACATTGACCGCCGAAACCGGGTCAACGGACTCGAACGGCTCGTCGAGGACCAGTACCCGCGGGGAGTGAATCATCGCGCAGGCGAGCGCGATCTTCTTCGTCATACCGGCGGAGTAGTCCGCGACCAGCCGATTGAGGGCATCCTCGAGGCCGAAAGCCGCGGCAAGGTCAGCAGACCGGCTGCGCACCGTGTCGTTGTCGAGTCCGCGGAGAGTCCCCGAGTAGTAGAGGAGCTGTGCGCCGGTCAGACGATCGAAGAGACGAAGGCGGTCGGGCAGAACGCCCAACATGCGTTTGGCCTCGTTGGGTCGGGTCCAGATATCGATGCCGTGTACCGACACGGTTCCGGCGGTTGGCCGCAACAGCCCGGTGATCATCGACAGGGTCGTGGTCTTTCCCGCCCCGTTCGGTCCGACAATTCCATAGAATGACCCGGCGCGCACGGTGAGGTTGAGGTCAGAGACCGCGACGGTATGGCCGAATCGTTTAACCAGTCCGCGGGCCTCAATGACGATTGGAGCCAGAACAATGGGTTCCAAGGCCGGCGTCAACGCCGGTTCCAGCTGAGCTTCTACCGAAATGATGGTCTTGGATCTGGCCTTCGGCGCCGTCTTCGGTTCCGTCTTCGGCGCCGTCTTTGGCGCAACCTTCGGCTCCGTCTTCGGCGCAGTCTTGGGTGCCGTCTTGGGTGCGGTCTTTGGCGCAACCTTCGGTTCCGTCTTCGGCGCAGTCTTGGGCGCAGTCTTGGGTGCCGTCTTAGGCGTCGCCTTGGGTGCAGTCTTAGGCGTCGCCTTGGGTGCCGTCTTAGGCGTCGCCTTGGGTGCAAACGTCGGCGCCTTCCTGGCTGCGGGCTTGGACGTGACCAGCGCATCGCGGGTCGCGTACGGTCGCGTGGTTTCGTCGGTTGAGTTCTCGGCGAGGGACTTGCCTGCGTGAGACTTGCCTGACGCTGCCGCAGAAACCGGCTCACGAGGGGCCTGTTGCGGAACAGTGGCCTTCCGAACTGCGGGCTTACGAACTGCAGGCTTGGCTGCTGCGGGCTTGGCTGCTGCAGGATTGGCCTCGCGCGGTGCTTTCACTCCTGCTCCCTCGCCTGGGGCACCATCCGGGAGAGACTCATCGTCAGGTTCGGAGTCGGGCGGCACAAAAGTCACTGTGCCAACCTACCAAGGACCGCCACCACGGGGGCACTGAAGTCAGCACAGCCACATTTTCAACCTGTGAGTACGCTCCACACCACGTCACGAAATGGACACGTGCTGAAGCGTTTCTCACCTCAAACCAACGAGACAGGTTATGGTGAGATTGACATAACGGTGTGTCTTTACGTGAACATGTGGGTGAATCCTAAGCAAACTCTTCATAATCGAGTGGGTTTTCAGGCGTAGCCCCAATCATTCTTGAGGAGATAATCGTGACGACGCAAGTAGTCATTCTGGCGGCCGGTATGGGCAGCCGTCTCGGACGCTCGCTGCCCAAGCCGCTTACTGAGCTGAACGACGGCCGCACGATCATGCAGCAGCAGTTCGACAACATCGACCACGCCTTCGGCAAAGCGGCCAAAGTGACGATCGTTGTCGGGTACAAGCTTGAGCACATCATCGAAGCGTTCCCGCAGGCATCCTTCGTCTACAACGAAGAATACGATCAGACCAACACCTCAAAGAGCCTGTTGCGTGCCCTGCAGGCGTCGAAGCCCGGCGGTGTGCTGTGGATGAACGGAGATGTGGTCTTCGACCCGGCCATTCTCGACCGCGCTGCTGCCATGATGGCCCGCGACCAGTCCTTCGTCACCGTGAACACCGACAAGGTGTCCGATGAAGAGGTCAAGTACACGACGGGCGCTGAGGGCTTCATCAAGGAGCTGTCCAAGACCGTCAAGGGTGGCCTCGGCGAAGCTGTGGGCATCAACTACGTTTCGAGCGCCGACAAGGCAACCCTCATTCGCCAACTGAGCAAGGTCGCCGCCCAGGATTACTTTGAACGCGGCATCGAGCTGGCCATCGAACACAACCGTATGCTGGTGGAGCCGGTCAACATCTCCGACCTCTACGCGGTCGAGGTGGACTTCGCCGAAGATCTGGAGCGCGCCAACCTGTTCGTCTAGGTTGTACGCGATAGCACCACCCGAAACCCCTACGCCACGGCGTGGGGGTTTCGTTGTGTCCACCCCGGTACGGGAGGCCTACTGGCGCGGAACACTCCCCCGGCTCCCATACGATAGATCGCGTGAGTAGTTACGCGCAGGTGCGCCCCGAACAGCGCACGCCGATCGCCCGCTATCGGCATTCCCTGTGGCTGCTGACGCAGCGCGACCTTCGGGTGCGCTACTCCACCTCGGTGCTGGGCTACTTCTGGTCCATCCTCGATCCGCTCGTAATGGCGGGCATTTACTGGTTCGTCTTCACGCAGGTATTCGAGCGTACCGTCGGTAACCAGCCCTACATCGTGTTCCTTCTGGCCGCCCTGCTGCCGTGGATGTGGTTCAACGGAGCAGTTTCGGACTGTACCCGGGCGTTTCTGCGCGAGGCGAAACTCATCCGCTCCACCCGTATTCCCCGCACCATCTGGGTGAACCGGCTGGTCCTCTCCAAGGGCATCGAGTTTCTCGCCTCCATTCCCGTGCTGGTCCTGTTCGCGATTCTGTTTGATGCGGAGCTGAACGCCGACGCGCTGTTTTTTCCCCTCGCCATCGTGATTCAGGCGATTCTCACCGCGGGCGTCGGCCTGCTCGTTGCCCCGCTCGTGGTGTTCTTTCGCGACCTGGAGCGCGCCGTCAAGCTCATCCTTCGTTTTCTGTTCTACGCCTCCCCGGTGATCTACGGCACGACCGACCTGCCGCCCGAATTGCAGTTCTGGGCCGCTTTCAACCCGTTGAGCGGCATCTTCAGCCTGTACCGGGCAGCGTTTTTCCCCGACCAACTCGACTGGTTCGCCGTCCTGATCAGTGTGGTCATGTCTCTCGTTTTTCTCGGGCTCGGCCTGCTGGTCTTCCGCCGCACCGAACGTGCCGTTCTGAAGGAGATCTAGTGGTCACCATGACGAAGGCGGATGCGACGGCTCCGGTGATCTCGCTGCGGGATGTCGGCATCCGCTTTCGCCGGAATCGGCGAGGGCGTCGCAATTTCAAGGATCTGTTCGGTTCGGGGAAGCGCCGCAGCCGGCCCGGCGAGTTCTGGGCCCTGCAACACGTGAGCTTCACCGTGCAACCGGGTGAAGCCATCGGTGTTGTTGGTCGCAACGGGCAGGGTAAATCCACCCTGCTCAAGCTCGTGACCGGAGTCGTGCTGCCCGATACGGGATCGGTGAACGTCACCGAGGGTGTTGCGCCGCTGATTGAGATCACGGGCGGATTCGTCGATGATCTCAGCGTGCGCGACAACGTCTATCTGACCGCGGGCCTGCACGGCATGACGCGGAAGCAAATCACTGAGCGCTTCGACGAGATCATTGAATTTGCCGAGATCGCCGACTTCATCGATACTCCGTATAAGCATTTGTCCAGCGGCATGAAGGTACGAATAGCCTTTGCCGTGATCTCCCGCTTAGAAGAACCGATCCTGCTGGTCGATGAGGTGCTGGCCGTGGGTGACAAGGCTTTTCGAGAGAAGTGCTATCGCCGCATCGAAGAACTTCTCGCGGGCGGTCGCACCCTGTTCATCGTTTCGCACAACGAGCGTGATCTGCGCCGCTTTTGCACCCGGGGCCTCTACCTCGACAAGGGCGATCTCGTTCTCGACGGGCCGATCACCGAGGTGCTCGCACGGTACAACACCGACTACGGCGTCAAACCGGCCGTCTGAGCCTGGCTGAGCCGTCGGTTCGCCGATTGCGGAGAATGATGAAAATCGATCGCGATGTAGGCGTCGCGTGTGGGCGGCAGCTGCTCCACGGCAAGACCGGTCAGGAGCTCGCTCAGCTCGAGCTGGAGCACGGCCGCCAGACGAATGAGTGTGTACATTGTCGGGTTGCCATGACCCCGGTCGATACGGGCGTAATTCGACACATTAAGACCGGCGAGCAGCGCCACGGACTCCTGATTGAATCCCAACGCGAGGCGGCGCGCACGGAGACGGAGACCGAGCAGTCGGGACGCTTCTGATTTTGGCTCAAGCATTCCTCAGTTGTAGCGGCACAGCTCAGTATTGACTAGCGGGTGGACATTTGGCGAAAGGTGGTATTTGCACCGGCCACCGGTCCGCGCGTCCCAGCTCGCGCGCTGGTGCACCCCGTACACTCGACCAGATAGACACGAGGAAGGCGAGCAATGGCTAGGAAGAGCACACCGATGCTGTCGTCGACCGGCGGTACTCCGCAGGGTGGCGCACTGCCGACCGGATTCGCGAAGGGCTTCGATCGGGTGCTGGCCGTTCACCGGCCCGCTGTGCTCGCGCATATCCGAGGCATCCGACGTCGTAATCCCTATGCCTCCCCCGAACAAATCGTTCGCATACTCGAAAAGCGTTACCTTGCTGCGGTCACCACCGGCGGAGCCGCCGTCGGCGCTACCGCGGTTATTCCCGGCGTTGGCACCGGAATCACCCTCGCGCTGTCCGGTGTGGAGACCGCCGGTTTTCTGGAAGCGACAGCGCTGTTCACCCAGTCGGTGAGCGAGGTACACGGAATAGCCGTGGAAGACCCGGACCGCGCTCGCGCCCTCGTCATGACCATGATGCTGGGCCGTGAGGGCAGCGATCTGGTGCGCCAGCTCGCCGGCCAGGTGACCGGCTCGGGAACCACACGCACCACTTACTGGGGTGAGCTGGTCACCAACAGTCTGCCGCGAGCGGTTCTCGGCCCGCTCACCGACCGTCTGAAAAGTGCCTTCCTGCGCCAGTTCGCGACCCGTGGAAGTGCAAGCCTGCTCGGCAAAGCCCTGCCATTCGGTATCGGAGCGGTGATCGGCGGTGCCGGAAACCATATCTTGGGCAACAAGGTCATACACTCGTCACGTCTCGCCTTTGGCCCGGCACCGGTCGGTTTTCAGCCAGATCTCAACCCCCGGGTGCGGGAGATCACGGTTCAGGAGAAAACCGTGCGGGAAAAGCCCGTGCGGGAAAAGGCTGTGCGGGAAAAGGCTGTACGCGTGAAGGCTGTGCGGCACGAACCGATGCCCCCGCCCGATGCACAACCGCCCCTATAGCTCCCTCGGTGGAGTCGTCGCGACGTCGTGCACGGCTGCGAACCGGTCCCACTCATCCATCAGGTGCTGCACCGCCGCCTGCAGCCGCTCCGTCGCGACCCCGGGGGTGGTGTCGCCAAAGTAGCGGTATACCCAACTCTGCAATCGTCCGACCGCCGCGTCATCGTGGATCAGTTCTTCGACGGCGGCCACAATATCGGGGGCGTGCTCGGCGGTCAACCACTCGCAGTCGGACAGGTAGCCGCTCGCGTCGATCACGGCCGCCGTATTTACCGGCCGGGTGATGATGAGCGGTTTGCCCGTGGCCAGCCGATCGTAGACCATGGCGGAGATGTCGACGATCGCGACATCCGCTATGGCCAGCTGCCAGCCCAGATCGGGGCCGGCGTCGTAGATATGCTGCGCGCGCGGGTCTCGCGCGTTGGCGGCCGCGATGGCAGCGATGATGGCCTTGTTAGCGGCACCGTAGAGATGGTCCACGACACCGCTGCGCGGGTGCGGTCGGTAGATCACGCGATGGTCGCCGGTGGCTAACAGCGCGGTGACAAGGGCAACCCCGTGCGTGGCAACGGAACCGTAGGCTGCGGCGTCGCGGTCGCCCTCCCAGGTAGGGGCATAGAGCACCACCTGACGTTCGTCAGGCGTATAGGGCAGCTCACCGCTGAAGTGGTCGGCCTGAGGGCGCCCGATCTTGATGGCGCGCTTGTCGAAGTCGTAGTCCCAGAGCACCCGGTCGAGTCTGGCCAACGCGGCATCACCGGCGACGAACGAATAGTCGTAAGCCTTGAACTGGTTGGTCATCATGTACATCTTGTCGCTCTCACCATGGTTGATGAAAACGTGCCAGCAGCGCCCGTAGCGCATCATCTGAAAGTTGCGCGGGTTCTGGTTGACGTAGAACACGATGCGGATGTCCTGCTCGGCGACAATCTGCTCCAGCTGCGGCACCGTGCGCGCGTACGCGACGGGGAGCGGCGATTCGTCCATGAGCTTGAGGGTGCCGCCACCGGTTCGGCTAAGCACAAGCACCGGCCAGGTCTTGGCGAGGGCGACGAGAGGCTGGTACCACTGCCGCATCTGGTACAGATTGACCGGCCCGTCGGCGAAATAAACGGCGATCTTGAAGTGATGGTCTTGGCGTAGTTGGCGTGCTTTCAACGGACCGCGCAGCCTGTGTTGGGCTTTGCGCGAGGCCATAACATCCTTGACCAGTTTGACGGCGCGCCTGATGTCTTTCCGAATTACCACCGCATGAGTCTAACCGCCCTCAGATGACCGGGGGTCGCCCGGCCAAGGCCATCCGCCAGATCGTGCGCGTTCTCAGCGGATGTCGGGGACCCGGGTCCTGGCGCCACCCTTCGCGCCAGCCACCAAACCAGGCTCGCAGAGCCGGTCGGTTTTTGGGAGCCCAGCGCAGCACCTGAACCATGGTCCAGGTGCCCACATATAGCGGCACGAACAGCGCTGGCAGGTTCCGACGAGCCAGCCAGACCCGGTTGCGCGCGTTCAATCGGTAGTAGTCGCCGTGCCGGGTGGGCAGGATCACCGGATGGTTGGCCACGAGGTCACCGGCATACCAGGCAATCCGGCCCTGGTCCCAGACCCGCCAGGCCAGTTCAATACCTTCGTGGGCGTAGAAGAACGGTTCGGCCCACCCGCCGGTCGCGTCGAAGACGGCGCGCGGCAGCAGCACGGCGCCCTCCCAGACCGAGAACACCGGTCCAGGAGTAGTGGCCTCACCTTTGCGGATCCGGGGAACCCACCGCCGGGGCGATTCAACACCGGTCGGGTCTTCGACCCGCGGCTGCAGGAGTCCAATGAGCGGGTTGGCCCGCAGTTGGGATATCGCGTTCCGGAGAAAATTCGGGTCGGGAATGCTCGCGTCGTCGTCGAGAAAGAACAGGTATTCGCCCGTGACGAGCGACACCCCACGGTTGCGGCCCGCCGGAATGCCCAGGTTGGTCGGCAGTGCCAGTGTTTGCACACCCACGGGCAGATCGGTCGGCTGCCAGCCGTTGCCGACACAGACCACGTCCAGGGTCACGCCCTGCTGGGCCAACACCGAGCGGATGCCGCGGTCGAGGTCGTCCGGTCTGGTGCCCTGGGTGAGCACCACGACGCCGACCGTCAGAGCGCTTCCCACCGTCACAAGACCGTCGGCTGGCCTAGGACCGGACACGCTTGGAGGCCATGATGGCCACAAAGTGACCGATGAGCGACAGGAAGGCGAGCGGCACCAGAACGATGAGCACGATCCGGTCGACGAGCGGCTGCCCGACAATGAGTCCCAGGACGGCCGCGGCGAAGACGACCATGGTCAACTCCACGGAGTGGTACAGCCGGTGGAACGGCACGAAGCGGGCGAGGCGGCGCACCCGGGCGATCAGGCTCGAGGTCGGGGTTTTCTCCCCGTGCGTGTCGGCAAGGCGGGTGAGGCCGGCGTTGGCCCGGGCCACGTGCACCATGTCATTGAGCGCCTTGTTCAGCACGATCATGAGGGCGAGCAGCAACGCCAGGCTGGTCCAGAGAAAATCTTCGGGCGACTCGAACGGGTACGCGGCCGCCCGAATCCCCAGGGCGATAGGAATGAGCGACTCGGTGGAGTAGTGACCAACCTTGTCGAGGAACACTCCGGCGGGCGAGGAGGTGCCACGCCAGCGCGCCACTTCACCGTCAGAGCAATCGATGAGCATCTGCACCTGGCTGAGCGCCAGGGCGAGCAGAGCCCCCCAGATTCCGGGAATCAACAGGGCGGCGGCGGTGGACCAGCCGGCCAGGATCATGAGCGCGGTCACGCCGTTGGCCGAGATGCTGGTCTTCAGCAGCATCCAGGTGAGGTACGGCGACAGGTCGCGCAGGTACAGGCTGGCCGTCCAGTGCTCGGCATTGGCGCGCAGACGCACTTCAGGCGGCTGGGCCACCGCGCGCAACTGGGCGAGCGACTCCGGTCGATTCGGGCGCTCGTGTGAGGTATTCGACGAACTGGTCATCTGCTCACCTTCCCGTGTGTGACGTGATGTTACTGGTGAGTTTCAGAAAACCAAGCACAAACCCGACCCCCCAGCAGACGTGAATGCAGGGCAAGACTACGAGAAAATTCAGGCTGGCACGAAATCCGTCCGGCCTGGCCACCGCGAGCGTCGCGGTCATCACGATGAGCAGGTACCCGGCGGGAGCGATGAGGCCCAGCAGCAACCATGGGGCAGCACCGAGCGCGACCTGCACGAATCCAGCCATACCGAGGAGCAGCCCGATAGTCACACCGAGCACCATAACGGGCGGTACAAAGTAGCGGATGCCGTTGGCCGCCGGATACCGCCGCGCCAGCTCTCCCCGCCAGAGCCCGGTCGACAGCATCTGCCGGGCCAATTGAGCCAGGGTCGCCCGCGGCCGATAGAGCACGCGCAGGTGCGGGGTGAACCACACCACGCCACCGGCTTCGCGCAGACGCCGGTTGAGGTCCCAGTCCTGACCGCGTTTGACGCCCTCGTCGAACAGGCCGACCTTCAGGATGCTTTCCGTGCGAAAGCAGCCGAGGTACACGGTCTCCGCTTTGCCTTCCGCCCCACCAACATGGTGCGGCGTGCCACCGAGACCGATGCGAGTGCCGTAGGCGCGCGCGACCGCCTTTTCGAACGCACTGATTCCCCGCGCATCCATGATGCCGCCCACATTGTCGGCGCCGGTGCGTTCCAGCGTCTCAACGGCGATGCGCGCATACTCGGGCGGCAACACCGAGTGAGCATCGACGCGAATGACCACGTCGTACTGCGACGAACGAATGGCAATGTTCAGTCCGGCCGGTGTCGACCCCACATCGTTGGGTACCACCCGGATGCGCGCGTCAACGGCGGCCATTTCTTCGACCAGCTCGGTCGTGCCGTCAATGCTCGGTCCCAGTGCCAGGGTGACCTCGAACGGTCCCTGATAGTCCTGAGCCAGCAGGCTCTCGACGGCGGCACGCACGTGCGTCGCTTCGTTGAGCACGGGCATCACATAGGACACCCCGGCAAGAAATCCGTCACCACGTTGGTGCACCTTAGCTGGCCAGCTTTCCGATTATTGGGTAGGACGATCGAGCCTACCAGCCCGTAAATGGCCGAGTGCTCGGCGCCGGACGCACAAACGCGCCGCCGGAAACCGGCGACGCGTTTATCGGGAAGGAGCGCGCGATTAGCTGGAGAGCTCGCCAACCGTGACCGAGATGGTGCTCGATTTACCGTCTCGCACATAGGTGAGGTCGGCCGTTCCACCCGCGGGGAGCGCACGAACCTGGGCGGTGAGGTCGATCGCATCCGTGATCGGTACACCGTTGAAGTTGGTGATTACGTCACCGGAGTCCAGACCGGCCTTGGCAGCGGCACCTCCCGAGCTGACCTCGCTGATGAGGGCACCGACGGTGCTGCTGGTCGAACTGGACGCATCCTTGACGCTGGCACCGAGCAGGCCGTGCGTGGCAGTTCCGTTCGCGATGATCTCGTCGGAGATACGCTTGGCAAAGTTCGACGGGATGGAGAAACCAACACCGATGCTGCCGGCAGCCGACGACGAGCCGCTACCGGCACTGGCGATGGCCACGTTGATGCCGATCAGTTCGCCGCTGCCGTTGAGCAGGGCGCCACCGGAGTTACCCGGGTTGATGGCGGCATCCGTCTGAATGACCGGAAGCGCGATGCTCGCGGTGGCTTTTTGCGAGCCCTGCGACGGCGTGCCGTCCTGGTTCGGAAAGTCGAAGAAGAACGGATTCTGCCCCTGTCCCTCGTCGGGCGGTGTTGTGTCCGGAGAGCTTGGCGCGGCCGAGCTTGCAACGGTAATGCTGCGGTTGAGCGCGCTGACGATGCCGTCGGTCACCGTGCCGGAGAGGCCGAGCGGGGCGCCGATAGCGATCGCGCTGTCACCGACGTTGAGCTTGGACGAATCGCCCCAGTTGATCGGGGTGAGACCGCTGGCGTCGGTCAGTTTGATCACGGCGAGGTCCGAGACCGGGTCAGTTCCCACGAGCGTGGCGGTGCGGAGCTTGCCATCGTTGGTCTTGACCTCGATTTTCACATCGGAGGCTGCGCCGTCGAGCGTGACGACGTGAGTGTTGGTGAGCACATAGCCGTCGTCACTGAGGATCACACCGGACCCGGTACCACCTGCGGACTTGTTGGAGACGTCAATGGTCACCACACTCGGCGACGCCTTGGCCGCGACGGCCGTGATCTGGTTGACGCTCTTCGTATTGTTGACCACGACGTTGTTTGGGCCGGAGGACTGACTCACCGGCACGCCGTTGTTCTGACCGCTCATCATGAGAGCGGTGACGCCGGCGCCGGATGATCCACCGACCAGCGCACCAATGGCGAGCGCCGCGATCAGTGCAACGCTCCCCTTGCGGCGACCGGGTTCCCTGGCGTTACCGGTGGCGAAGGGCTGCCCCGTGGCGAAGGGCTGCCCGGGATAGGTGTTCGCGGTGGCGTAGGTCTGGGGCGCAACGCCCGGGGCGTGGCTGGATGTTGAGGCGGTGGGGTTGCCTACCGGCTGACCAAAGGCATCCGTGGGGAAGGCATCCGTGGGGTAGGCGATGGTCTGTGCCTGGTCTGACGGTACCTGGTCTGACGGTACCTGGTCTGCAGCGGATGATGCCGGGCTGGCGGGTGCGTTCACGACCGGTACGGGCGCCTGCTGCACACCGAACGGCTGCGCAGGCGGCTCGGTCGGAGCAGGTGGCGCTGATGGCGGGGCGGCCGGGGACGTGGCGGGGGAAGTTGGTGTGGAAGTCGGCGTGGTTGTCTCTCCGGACTCATCCACGGCAAAAGCGGCGGCAGCGGCGGCAGCGTCGGGTTCGTCGGGTTTGTCGGGGGTCGTGCCGGAATCTGTGGTGTCATCTGTCATCGGGTGCTCCTTCCAAGCTTTCTCAGCTTCGCGCCCAAACCTGAACGAACGATATGTACACCCTGAGAGCATTCAATGATCAAGCCGAGACCTTGCCGATGTCGTAGTTTGGAACCCATGCAGACTCTTCACAGGCAGCACAGACCATGACCATTTCCGGAGCCTGGCAACGCACTGCCCGAGGGGCCGGGCTTCTCGCCGCCGATGGCAGCGTTGCGGCGAGTATCTTTGCTGAGATGAGCGCCCTCGCGGTGCGCACCGGAGCCGTTAACCTCGGGCAGGGGTTTCCCGACGAAGACGGGCCGGCCATCGTGCTCGAGGCCGCGCGCCAGGCAATCAGTGACGGGGTCAACCAATACCCGCCCGGCCGTGGCCAACCGGTACTGCTCGAGGCGATAGCCCGACACCAGCACCGGTTCTACGGGTTGAACCTCAACCCCGATACTGAAATTCTGGTCACTGCGGGGGCGACAGAAGCGCTCGCCGCGACCATTTTGGCCCTCATCGAGCCGGGTGACGAAGTTGTCACGTTCGAGCCGTTCTACGACGCTTATGGCGGACTGATCGGGTTGGGCGGAGGCGTCCATCGCACCGTTTTGTTGCGCGCACCCGATTTTCACCCTGACCTCAACGAACTCCGGGCCGCGATCACCGACCGCACTCGGCTGATCATTGTGAACCATCCGCACAACCCCACCGGAGCGATCTTTCCACGCGAAACCCTGGAGCTGATCGTGGAGCTCGCGCACCGGCACGACGCGATTATCGTCACCGATGAGGTGTACGAGCACCTCACATTTGGGGCTGTGCACATTCCGATCGCGACGTTGCCAGGTGCAGCGGAGCGCACGGTCACCATATCCTCGGCCGGTAAGACATTCAGCCTGACCGGTTGGAAGGTGGGCTGGCTCAGTGCACCGGCATCGATCGTCACGGCGATCCTCGCGGTCAAACAGTTTCTCACCTACGTGAATGGGGCCCCGTTTCAGCCGGCCATCGCCGTGGGGCTCGACCTGCCCGATTCATACTTTTCGGGTATCGCTTCGGTCATGAGCCAGAAACGCGATGTGCTCGCGGCGGGCCTGCGCGCGGCCGGCTTCGCGATCAGTGTGCCGCAGGGCTCCTACTTCATCGTGGCGGACGCGACACCTCTCGGCTTCAGCGATGGGGCTGACCTGTGCCGGAAGCTGCCCGAGCTGGCAGGCGTGGTCGCGGTGCCGATCAGCGCGTTCTGCTCCCCCGCTCACCGGGCCGACTATGCGCCCCTGGTGCGGTTCGCCTACTGCAAAAAAGTGGAACTCCTGGAGCAGGCGTCGTCGCAACTGGCAGCCTTGTCGCGGCGATAGGTTCCATGAGATTGGTGCCAGGAGAGAGCAGAAGTGCCCGTAGGGTCTCGTCCTACGGGCACTGTAGCGTTCTGGTGGCCGGGAGTTAGGAAGCCAAGGCGGGGTAGTCCGTGTACCCCTCAGCGCCCTCGCCGTAGTAGGTGAGCGGGTTGGGCTCGTTCACCGGCAGATCCTCGCGCCAGCGGCGCACCAGGTCAGGATTCGCGATAGCGGCACGGCCGACCACGACGGCGTCGGCGACATCGTCGCGCACGATCGCGAGAGCCTCGTCACGTGCCGTGATGACACCGAATCCGCTATTGACGAGAAAGACGCCCCCGAAGCGGGCGCGCAGGTTCTGCACGAACTCGCCCCGAGGCTCGGCGTGCAGCACGCTCAGGTACGCGAGGCCGAGCGGAGCCAACCCGTCGACGAGGGCACCGTAGGTGGCAGTGAGGTCGTCAGCGTCCGTTTCGAGCGCATCCTGAATGTTGTGTTCCGGTGAGATGCGCAGGCCCACCCGGTCGGCGCCAATCGCGCGCGCAACCGCGGTCACCACGTCGATGACGAACCGGGCGCGCTTCGCCGGCGAGCCGCCGAAAGAATCGTCCCGCACGTTAGAGGCCGGCGACAGAAACTCGTGCAGCAAGTAGCCGTTGGCGCCGTGCAGCTCGACGCCGTCGAAACCGGCCGCGATTGCGTTTGTGGATGCCTGCACGAACTCGGCAATGATGCCGGGCAGTTCATCGGTGGCCAGCGCGTGCGGCACCGGGTACTCCTGCTTGCCGTCATAGGTGCGCGTGGTGCCCTTGATCGCGATTGCGCTCGGGCCCACGACCGGGAACCCGCCATTCGTGTCCTCATGGGTGACGCGCCCGGCATGCATAACCTGGGCGACGATTCGACCGCCGGCGGCATGCACCGAGTCGGTCACAGCTTTCCAACCGGCCAGCTGCTCCGGCTCGACGAGTCCGGGCTGGCCGGGAAAGCCCTGACCGGCGTGGCTCGGGTAGGTGCCTTCGCTGACGATCAGGCCGAGCGAGGCGCGCTGCGTGTAGTACCGCGCAACGAGCTCGCCGGGAATCCCCGACTGGCCAGAGCGGATGCGGGTCAGCGGCGCCATAACGAGACGGTTGGGGAGTTCCAGGTCACCGAGGTTCAGCGGGGAAAAGAGTTTCACGGGCACTTCTTTCTCAAGAATCAGCCGGTCATTCAACCGGACACGTTCGTAGGTGGGCACTGGGGATCTTCTGTGCTCTGTAGGCGGCAACGGACTCGAGACGCGCGATATTCCTGTCTGTTAATCAGCTGCACAACCGGATGTCGCCATTACCCAGACCGTCTCACGCTGGTCGTGGGGCAATCCGGAAAGTACACGGCACCGAACTACCGACATGAGCATTTTGATGTCCCGGACAGCGACGCTGGGTTACAGCCCGTTTCCCCTCGACGCCGACGCTCGGCACTTCGGCCTGACCACGAGTGTCATGCGTCTCAAGGGCGGAACGGTGCTCGTGCGGCACGGGCGCCGCAGCGAAAGTACTACCGCGACCATTTTGCTCCACGGCGCCGCGGGGTCCTGGACCACGTGGACTCCCCTGCTGCAGGCCGCCGATGCCAGTGAACGTGACCTCACCGATCTCATCATTCCCGACCTGCCCGGCTGGGGCGAGTCCTCCCCGCCAGCCGATGAGTCCTCGTCCGGTGTCGAATCAATGGCCGAGCTGGTCGCCGACATGGCCCGCTCGCTCGGCTACGAACGCTGGAATGTCGTCGGTCATTCCATGGGCGGGTTTATTGCGCTGCAGTTGGCGGCGAGCGAGACGCACGCCACAGCATCCGTGGGCTTGATCTCGGCCGCGTCGTTTTCGATCCAGGCCAGCGTTCGGCACCCGATTCGTCACTTCTTCGCACTGCCCGCGTTCAGCCTGCTGCTCCTCACCATGCGGATGCTGCGGCTCGCCGGCCCGCTCGGGTGCGGCCTCGTGCGGGCCGTTGCACGCCTCGGCTGGCTGCGCGCCCTGGCTTCCCCCCTGTTTTGCCAGCCCCGAACGGTCGATGCCACCGTGGTCGCCGCGCTCGGCGCCGAGGTTCGCCCCCACGGTTTCGTTCTAGCCGCCGAGCGAGCGGGCGCTTACGATGCGCCGGCGCGGTGGGCTCAGATCCGCTGCCCGGTGCGATCGGTGCACGGCGATCGCGACGTGTTCGTCACGAAAACCGACGACAAACGGCTGCGGGCCGTCCTGCCGAACTGTGTCATCAGCACGATCCCGGGAGCCGGGCACTTCGGTCAGCTCGAACGCCCCCTCGAGGTTTTACTCCACCTCGACGTCAACAACTCCCCGCCGATTGACTCGACTGCGCGTCTGCTGGGCACTTTTTAGAATCCTTGTGTTTGTCCCCCTAATGGAGGACAGTTAATATGAGCACCCGGTTCCATTCCAAAGTGCACGCTTTGCTTTCTTTCGTTCCGGCCTCAGTGTTTTCACTCAGCGCAACCGATCGTTTGGAAGGGAAGTGGCAATCATGGGCTCCCTCACCTATGACCGTGTTGTCGTGGAATTCGAAGACCGCCTGCTCGCACACCTGCAACTCGTCATTATTCAGAAACTTCGCCGCGGCGAAAGCTTTTTGCTGTCCTGGCGCGATGCCGCCGTGGTCGGGGACGGCCGCAGTTCAGCATGGCTGCACCCGTCGATTCCGCTGTATTTCAAGTTTTCCGGCGGCCGCGCGCCGACCATCAATCCCGACTGGGTCGCCCACCTCACCCGGTCCGCCAATAGCTCTCAGGGGCTCGTCGTTACCGCCGAAGAAAGCGCCGCCGTGGACGCCAACCTGCCAGCCAAGGTCGAGCCCGCCCTGGGCATTCGGGTGGCCGCCAGGACGCGAGCAACCAAGGCCAGCGTCAGCGAGCATTGACGGGCACAGCACCCTGACCAGCACAGCACCCTGACCGGCACAGCGCACCGATTACCTCAGCGCTCTGACCAGATCAGCAATTGACCAGATCAGCGCTCTCTGACACACTCAACGCTCGACGACGGCGAAGCGCCGCAGCGCGAGGGCAGGATTGTTCGCCCGTACGGCGGTGACGCGCGCCGGCGTCAGAAACGCGACCGCGACATCCGCTTTCTCACCGAGGCTGGACAGCGCAACACCCATCGGATCGATGATCAGGCTCGTACCGACCCCGATCGGTGGTGTGTGATCGGCGGCAGCCACATAGACGGTGTTTTCCAACGCCCGGGCGGTCAGCAGGGTGCGCCAGTGGTGCTCCTTCAACGGTCCGCGCACCCATTCGGCCGGCACGAGCACGAGTGTGGCTCCGGCGTCGACGAGCCGCCGCGTGACCTCGGGAAAGCGGATGTCGTAACAGGTCTGCAGACCTACCCGGAGACCGCCGACGTCAAAAGTTTCGGGATCGGTCACTGTTCCGGGCATCACCCAGTCCGATTCGCGGTCGCCAAAGGCGTCGTACAGGTGCAGCTTGCGATAGGTCGCCACCAGGCGGCCGGTCGGCCCAAGAGCAACGAGCGTGTTGGAGAACCTGGCCGGGTCCGTGCTGGTTTCGAGCATGCCGGCCACGATGTGGATGCCGAGCTCGGCGGCGAGCGCGGCCAGTGTGGTCACGAATTCTCCGTCAAGCGGTTCGGCAGCAGCCACGAACGACGGGCCGAGTTTAGGTTCGAAGAACGACGAGTACTCCGGAAAGACGACGAGCTGGGCTCCGCGCGCGGCGGCCGTTGTGGCGAGTTGCCGCACCCGGGCACGGTTTTCTGCCCGATCCGGTCCCGGGGCAAACTGGGCAACGGCCACGCCCACCCCGCCATCTTCCTCGGGCGCATCGACATCGGGCGCATCGATCGGAGTCATGGCCAAAGCCTAGCTGGCCGCTCGATAGGGTTGCCAGTGCCGGTTGCCGGTTGCCGGTTGCCGATACCGAAACATGCGCTGATGCCGGTGCCGATCCACGTTCGGATTGCGGTTCGCAGACAATTCGAGGGGTTTCGGAGGCAACCGTGCACAATTGCTGGGTAGGTTGGCTCAGGTGACTTCCGTTCTGGCTCCGCACCTCCCGGTACCACCGGCGAATCGGCATCGCCGGTTCTTCGGCCACCCCAGCGGCCAACCCGGCGCGCGGTCGGTCTGGCTCGTGGGCCTCGTGGCTTTTCTGGTGTCGTTCGCCTGGTCCTGGCAACCATCATATTGGGGCGATGAGGCGGCGAGCGTTATGTCCGCCGAACGATCATTCCCCTCCCTGTTTGGCATGCTCCAGAATGTCGATGCGGTGCACGGCCTCTACTACCTGTTTCTGCACGGCTGGATCGACCTGTTTGGCGCCTCCGAGCTCTCCACTCGCCTGCCGAGTGCGATCGCGGTCGGTGTTGCGGCGGCGGGCACCGTCGTTTTAGGCCGGTACTTCATGGGGTCACGGGTGGCCATCGGCGGCGGACTGGTCTTCGCTCTGATTCCCCGGGTCACCTACATGGGCGCCGAAGCACGTTCCACCGCCATCGCGACGGCTATCGGGGTCTGGCTGACCGTGCTGCTCGTGCAGGCGTTGCGCAGCGGCAGCTCTGGCCGGCGCCAGCAGGTGCTGCGGTGGGCGGCATACTCGGTTCTTCTCGCCGTGGGAATCTACGTTTTCCTCTTCATCGCGCTCCTGCTGCCGGTGCACGCGGTCCTGGTACTCCTGGCCGACCGCCGGCATCCGCTCTGGCGCAGTATGGCCACCTGGTTCGCCGCGAGCGTGTTGGGACTGCTGCTGGCAGCCCCCCTCGTTCTGGCCGGCTCGGCGCAGCGGGAACAAATCGCGTTTATCGGCCGTCGACCGACGGTTACGGTGAGTGAGGCTGCGGTGTTGCAGTGGTTTGACACCGTTCCGGTGGCGATCATGGCCTGGTCGCTCATCATTGTGGCGGTAATCGCGGTAGTGGTGCGCCGCGGCACGCATCGGTCGGTCGACCGGCCCGGTGCAGCCAGCCTGCCCTCTCCGCTCAGCTTGCCGTCTCCTGGCGGCCTGACGATTTTTCTGGCCTGGATGGTGTTGCCCAGCGCGATCCTGATGATCGGCACCCAGGTGGTCACTCCCATGTATTCCCTGCGCTATCTGTCACTGTGTGCCCCGGCGGTGGGTATCGTCATCGCCGTGGGAGTGGCGGCCCTCGCCAACAACTGGCTGCGTGCCGTCAGCGTTATGGCGTTGGTGGCGGTGATCGTTCCGGTCTACTTTGTTCAGCGCGGGGACTACGGAAAGAACGAGGGCAGCGACTGGCATCAGGTCGCCGATATCATGGCCACTCGGGCAAGCCCCGGCGACGGCGTCGTCTTTGACCAGAGCGTGCGACCCTCGCGGGTGCCCCGCCTGGCCATGCACGTGTACCCCGACGCCTTTCAGGGCCTGCAGGATGTGACCCTGACCCGGTCTTATGCCGATACGGGTTGGCTCTGGGATGACGTCACCCCCCTGGCCGATGTACTGCCCGCCGCCATGGACCTCGACCGGATCTGGCTGCTGCAATACTCGGGAAGTGGGCAATCACGTAAAGAAACGGATGTCCGCACCCTGAGGCTCCACGGATTCCACGTCGCCGAAACGACACTGGTGAACCGCACCCGCATCATTGAAATGACGAGGTAACCCCGTGCTCACCCCCCAACCGGCCATCACCCTGGTGCTCGTGCCGACCTACAATGAGGCTGAGAACATAGCGTCGATCGTGCATCGGGTGCGCAACAGTGTGCCCGACGTTCACATTCTGATCATCGATGACGCCTCCCCCGACGGCACCGGCGCGCTCGCCGACACCATCGCTGCCGGGGACTCCCACGTTCACGTGCTGCATCGCACAGACAAAACCGGCCTCGGCGCGGCCTATCTGGAGGGCTTTGGCTGGGGTCTGGCTCGCGGCTATTCCCGACTGGTGCAACTCGACGCCGACGGCTCCCACCGACCCGAGCAGCTGGCGAGCCTTCTCGCGGCGGCCGACACGGCAGACGTCGTGATGGGATCACGCTGGGTGCCCGGCGGAGCAATCGAGAATTGGCCCTGGCATCGGCGTGCACTCTCCCGCGGAGGGTCCCTGTATTCCCGGCTGCTGCTGCGGCTGCCGCAGCGGGACGCCACCGGTGGCTACCGGGTCTACTCGGCTCACGCCCTCGAGCGCATGAACCTTTCCAGCGTGGACAGCCTGGGCTACTGCTTTCAGATTGAGATGCTGCTGCACGCCGTGCGCGCCAACCTGCGCGTCGTCGAGGTGCCGATCACTTTTGTCGAACGGGTGCGAGGGTCGTCCAAGATGAGTCCGCGCATCGCCGTGGAAGCAATGATTCGGGTAACGCTGTGGGGCGTGACCGGGATGGGCATCAGCCGGGCCGGGGCGCGCGCGGCCGCTGAGGCCAAAAGCGAAGCCTAGATTCGAAAAAAGATGGGGGTGTTTGAGTCAAATTGACTATATGATGGTCACAGTAGTTAAAGTCATTCCCACCTTTACGACTGGATCCCCGTGCTGGAGCATGATCTGACCGAGCAGCGCCCGCTCGAACGCGATGGCGTTCGCGCCACTCTCGCCGTTTCGACCGTTATCTTTGCCCTGCGCCACGATGACGCATCGGGCCTGAAAACGCTGTGGCTGCCGCTCGTACGCCGCACGCGCGACCCGCACCTCGGCCTCTGGGCACTCCCCGGCGGATGGCTGCCGGCCGACGAGGAACTCGCCGCGGCCGCCGCCCGCACGCTGCGCGAAACCACCGATCTCTCGCCGCGCTATCTGGAGCAGCTGTACACCTTCGGTGACATCGACCGCTCCCCGGGTCTGCGCGTGGTCTCCGTTGTCTACTGGGCGCTCGTGCGTTCCGAGGTCGCTGAGCGGGCATCCGTCGGAGAGAACGTGCGGTGGTTTGCCGCCGACCAGCTGCCGCCGCTCGCCTTCGACCACAATCGGGTCGTGGAATATGCCCTGTGGCGGCTGCGCACCAAGGTGGAATATGCCCGCATCGCGCATGCTTTTCTCGGCGACACGTTCACCCTGGCCCAGCTGCGCGAGGTACACGAAGCCGTGCTGCAGAAGGGGCTCGACCCGGCCAACTTTCGCCGGTCGATCGAGGCCTCCGGCAATCTGATCAGCACCGACCAACACGTTGCCGGCGCCAGGCATCGGCCCGCTCGGCTCTACCGCTACGACGATCGGGCTACTGAACATGACCCACCGGGGCAATCGCTCTCGCTCTAGTTCTCGCACCTCTCCACCTCACTCTTAAGGAGCACGGCCATGACGATTCCCTCGGTCGAGACCACCATCCGTCTCATCAAAACCGGCGAAGCTGCCGGCAGCACGTGCAGTCCCGATCTGGCGACACCACCGTGGGAGTTCGATGCCGGCACGCCGGGGTACGGACCCGGGTCGTCGATGGGCGACATCATTCCGGCCGGATCGCCGCGCCAGGGCACGCTGCCCGAACGGTACCGCACCGCCTCACCGGAGGAGCTCAGTGCCCGCATCGTCGGAGCCAAACGGACGCTCGGCGACTCGGTGGTCATCCTCGGCCACTTCTACCAGCGCGACGAGGTGTTGCGCCACGCCGATTTCGTCGGAGACTCCTTTCAGCTCGCCCAGGCCACGCAGAGCCGCCCCAACGCTGCCGCGATCGTGTTCTGCGGAGTGCACTTCATGGCAGAGACGGCCGATCTGCTCTCCGGGCCCGACCAGGCTGTGATTCTGCCCAACCTCGCCGCCGGCTGCTCCATGGCGGATATGGCCGACATTGACTCGGTTACCGAGTGCTGGGAACAGCTCGAGGACCTCTACGGAACGGAACCGGATGCCTCCGGCCGCGTTCCCGTCATTCCGGTCACCTATATGAATTCCTCCGCCGCCCTCAAGGGTTTCTGCGGAGAGCACGGCGGAATTGTCTGCACGTCGTCAAACGCCCAGACGGTACTGGAGTGGGCCTTTGAACGTGGCCAGCGCGTGCTGTTCTTTCCCGACCAGCACCTCGGCCGTAACACCGCCAAGGCCATGGGCGTTCCGCTGGACCAGATGCCGATGTGGAACCCGACCAAGCCGCTGGGCGGCAATACCCCCGATGCGCTCGATTCCGCCCGGGTAGTGCTCTGGCACGGCTTCTGCAGCGTGCACCGCCGCTTCACCGTGCCTCAGATCGACGCGGCCCGCGCTGAACACCCGGGCGTGCGCGTGATCGTGCACCCGGAATGCCCCATGGCGGTCGTGGACGCCGCCGACTCGGCCGGCTCCACCGATTTCATCGCCAAGGCCATCGCGGCCGCTCCGGCCGGCACGACCTTCGCGGTCGGCACCGAGATCAACCTCGTCAACCGACTGGCCGCCCAGCACCCCGAGCACACGATCTTTTGCCTCGATCCGGTGATCTGCCCCTGCTCGACCATGTACCGAATCCACGCCGGCTACCTTGCCTGGGTACTCGAAGCACTGGTCGGCGACGGCGAACAACCGGCGCAGGTGCAGAACCAGATCACGGTGTCGGCCGACGTGGCCGGGCACGCCCGCGTGGCCCTCGAGCGCATGCTCGCGGCACGACCACCGGTTCTGGTCGGCGCTTGATATGGCTTCTGTCCTCGTCATCGGCAGCGGCCTCGGCGGTCTTTTAGCCGCAGTGCGCGCAGCGGATACCGGCCACCGCGTCGTACTCGTCACCAAGTCGGTCCTTCCCGAGAGTAATACCCGCTACGCGCAGGGCGGCATCGCTGCGGCCCTGTTTCGGGATGATTCCGTCGACGCGCACGTGCTCGACACGCTGCGGGCCGGCGCCGGATTGTGTGACCCGGTGGCCGTGCGGGTGCTCTGTGAGGAAGGTCCGGCCCGGGTGCGCGACCTGATCCGCTTTGGCGTGGACTTCGACCGGGACGAGTCCGGCGTGGCCCGCGGGCTTGAAGCGGCGCATTCCCGGTCACGAGTCGTGCACGCCGGCGGCGACGCGACCGGAGCTGCGGTCGAGGCTGCGCTCGTGGCCACAGTGCGGCGCCGAGCCGCCATCGAGGTACGGGAGCACACCATGCTCGTTGATCTGCTGGTCAACGATCAGGAGGCCGTAGGCGGCGGTAGCGGTGCGGTGTACGGCGCCCGGGTGCTCGGCCCCGACGGTGTGCAGCAGAACCTGTACTCAGACGCGGTGATCCTCGCTACCGGAGGCGCTGGCGCGCTCTTTCGGCACACCACCAATCCCGCCGTCGCGACCGGTGACGGGGTAGCGGCGGCGTATCGGGCCGGGGCATCCGTTGCCGATCTGGAGTTCTACCAGTTTCACCCCACGGCCCTCGCGGTGCCCGGCACGCCCCTGGTCTCCGAGGCCGTGCGCGGTGAGGGTGCCGTGCTGCGCAACAGCGCTGGTGAGCGTTTCATGCTCGCGGTGCACCCCGACGCCGAGCTCGCACCGCGCGATGTGGTGGCCCGGGCGATTGCACACGAGATGTCGAAGCAGGGCGGCGACCCGGTTGTTCTCGACGCGACCGGGCTCGGCCGTGAACTGCTCGAACGCCGGTTTCCCACCATTACGGCCGCGTGCCGTGCGGCCGGGCTCGACTGGGCAACCCGGCCTATTCCCGTTTCCCCGGCCGCGCACTACTGGATGGGCGGCGTGGTGACTGACAGCTGGGCGCGAACATCGGTACCCGGGCTGTTCGCCGTCGGTGAAGTGGCTCGCACCGGCGCGCACGGCGCCAACCGGCTCGCCTCCAACTCGCTGCTTGAAGCCGCTGTTTTCGCCGACCGTGCGGTGCGCGCGCTCGGCACGCCGGTCGAGCCTGGCGAGACCACCGCACCGCCGGTCGAACCTGGCGAGACCACCCCACCGCTGCGTCTCGTCGAGACCACCCCACCGCTGGTCGAGCTTGTCGAGACCACCCCACCGCTGCGCCTCGTCGACCGCACCGCGCTGGCGAACCTCCTATGGAATGCCGCTGGCGTCTACCGCTCCGGCGCCGGGCTGCTCGCGGCAGACCTTGAACTAGCCGGGTGGTCATCCGCTGACCCGGCGAGCGCGACGCTCGCGCAGCTGGAGGACCGCAACCTGCTGGGCCTCGCCCGCCTGTTCGTTTCGGCCGCGCTGGCCCGCGAGGAGTCGCGCGGCGCGCACTACCGATCGGACTTCACCGACACCCGGCCCGAACTGGCCCGCTCCCGCTCGCAATCTCGACGCCCCGAACTCGTACCGGCCAAGGAGGCCATTGCATGCTGACCGACCATTCCATCAACGTTGTCGTGCAAGCCGCCCTCGACGAAGACGCCCCCTGGGGCGACCTCACCTCGGCCGTGCTCATTCCCGAAGACGCCGTCGCGACGGCCAGGCTCCAAGCGCGCGAACCCGGGGTGTTCAGCGGCGGCGCGCTGTTCGCGGCCGCCTTCGCCCTGACCGACGCCCGCATTGAGGTGCACCCGTTTCTGGCCGATGGCGACCGCTTCGACGCCGGCGCCACACTCGCCGAGGTGACCGGTCCGGCCCGGGGCATACTGCAGGCCGAGCGCATCGGCCTCAACTTCGTGCAGCGAATGAGCGGAATCGCCACCCTCACCGCCCGGTACGTGGCCGAGACGGCCGGCACCGAGGCCCGCATCGTCGACACGCGCAAAACCACCCCGGGGCTGCGTGCCCTCGAACGCAAAGCCGTACGCGACGGTGGAGGGCACAACCACCGGTTCAGCCTCTCCGACACCGTCATGGCCAAAGACAACCACCTCGCCGTGCTCGCGGCTGGCCCGCTGGGCCTCACCGAGGCGCTGCGCGCCGTGCGCGCGCGTCTCTCCCACACCACCCACTTTGAGGTGGAGGTCGACCGTCTGGACCAGATCGAAGACGTGCTCGCGGCGGGCATCGACACGATCATGCTCGACAATTTCAGCCCTGACGACCTGCGCGCCGGCGTCAGGCAGGTCGCTGGTCGCGCAATCGTCGAGGCGAGCGGCGGGGTATCGCTTATGACGGTTCGTGACATTGCGGCATCGGGCGTTGACGTGATTTCGGTCGGTGCGCTCACGCACAGCGTGCACGCCCTCGACCTCGGACTGGACATCACCATTCGCGTGAACGCGCCGGTGGGTTTCGCGCCGGCCGGCTGAGGCGGCTGAACAGATGATTTATCTGGACAATGCCGCGACGACACCGGTGCGGCGCGAGTCCCTCGAGGCCATGTGGCCGCACCTCAACGGCAATTTTGGCAATCCGTCGAGCCACCACCAGGTTGGCGAGGCTGCCGCTGCGGCGCTCCTCCAGGCCCGGCGCAGCGTTGCCCGATCCCTCGGCTGCCGCCTCGGCGAGGTCACGTTCACCAGCGGCGGCACCGAAAGTGACAACCTCGCGATCAAGGGCATCGCTCTCGGCGCTCCGCGTGGGCGCCACATCATCACCACACCCATTGAACACGAGGCCATACTCGAATCGTGCGACTACCTGCGCCGGCTGCACGACTTCGAGATCACCCTGCTTCCGGTGGATGCCTCCGGCCGCGTCGACCCCGCCGAGCTGGCCCGCGCGCTTCGCCCCGACAGCACGCTCGTCTCGGTACATTACGCCAATAACGAGGTGGGCACCGTGCAGCCTCTGCCAGAACTGGCCGCGATCGCGCACGCTGCGGGTGTGCCGTTGCACACCGATGCGGTGCAGGCCGGGGGCTGGCTCGACCTCAACGTCGCTACCCTCGGAGTGGACGCGCTGAGCCTGTCCGGCCATAAGCTCGGGGCGCCCCCCGGCATCGGAGCGGTTTTTCTACGCGGACGGCTCACGATCGAGCCCCTGCTGCACGGTGGTGGCCAGGAGCGCGGCAAGCGCAGTGGTACCGAGAATGTGGCCGGTGCGGTCGCCCTGGCCGTGGCACTGCGTCTGGCCGGTGAGGAACGAGCCGTTACAGCCGCACGCACGGCGACCCTGCGCGACGAGTTCACCAGTACCGTGCTGCGCGAGACGCCGACGGCCCGGCTCAGCGGCCATCCGACCGAACGGCTACCGGGCACGGCATCGTTTGTTTTTCCGGGCACGAGTGGCGAGGCGGTGCTGCTCGAGCTCGAAGCGCGCGGCGTTATCTGTTCGAGCGGGTCCGCCTGCGCTGCGGGAAGCAACGAGCCGTCGCACGTGCTGACCGCCATGGGGATGTCGGCCGACGTTGCCCAGACCGCCGTGCGGTTCACGCTGGGCGCTGCCACGACGGCGGAGGAGGCGACCGAGGCCGCAGCATCCGTTCGTGTCGCTGTGGCCGCGGTCGCTCATCTCGGCGCCTCCGGCAGCAGACTGACCTGATAATGTCATTACAACCTGTCGTCCCATCGATGGGTGACGTGAGGTGGCGGGGTGAGCACGCGAGGCGAAAATCCATTGCCGATGCGGCTGTTCATGGATCTGGACCGATCCGGCCCGATTCCCCTGTACTTTCAGGTCTCCCAGCGCATCGAGACGGCTATTCTCAGCGGTGAGCTGGCCCCGGGGTCGCGGCTGGAAAATGAGGTCGCACTGGGCGAGCGCATCGGGGTGAGTCGCCCCACCGTGCGACGGGCGATTCAAGAGATCGTCGACAAGGGGCTCCTGGTACGCCGGCGGGGCATCGGCACCCAGGTGGTGCACGGCCAAGTATCGCGCAAAGTGGAACTGACCAGCCTGTGGGACGACCTCACCAATACCCAGAAGACACCGTCCACCCGACTGCTGGCGATGGAGACCGTGCCAGCTCCCGCCTCAATTGCCGAGAAGCTCGTGGTGGAGCCCGGCAGCCCGACCCTGTACATTCATCGCGTCCGACTGGCCGACGACGTACCGGTGGCAATCATGGAGAATTGGCTTCCCGAAGACTTCGTTAATCTGGCGCGCAACGATCTGGTCGAGCATGGGCTCTATCAGGTGTTGCGATCGCGCGGCGTAAACATGCGGGTTGCGCGACAGCACATCGGCGCTCGCTCGGCGAACGCCCACGAAGCGTCCCTGCTCGACATCGAGGTGCCTGCCGCCCTGCTCACCATGGACCGCACGGCCTACGACAGCGCCGGACGCGCCGTCGAGTGCGGACAACACTGCTACCGCCCCGATCTGTACTCGTTCGACGTCACCATAGTCGAACGGTAGCCGGCTACGGCCAGTGCGGGGCAGTGCGGGGCGGGGTCTATTCAGTGACCTGAACTTCTTTCCAGAAGGTGACGTAGTTGCTGTAGTCCCGGCCGACGCGCTGGAACGAGGCGGGGTACGGGTTGGGGTAGCTGAAGGCGCGATCCTGAAGCACGGTGTCTCCATCTTTCACGCTGAAGTACTGGCACTCACCCTTCCACGCGCAGGTGTACGGCGTTGCGCTGGGCACCAGCAAGTCGGAGTTGACGCTGGCGGGAGGGAAATACCAGTTGCCTTCGATTTTGACCAGATCAGCCTGAGGCGCTTCGGCGATCACGGTGCCGTTGAGTACTGCCTTCATGGGAGGAAACCTTTCGTCGGTGAAACATCTGTTCTCAGGATGCTAGGGGCAGGCAATCCATGAATTCTGTGAGTTGGGACACAGCACGGCTCACGGCCGAATAGCCACCGACCGGGGCTGCCGGAATACAAAAAAAGGCCCGGAACCTAAGTTCCGGGCCTTTCACTTGTTGCGGGGGCAGGATTTGAACCTACGACCTCTGGGTTATGAGCCCAGCGAGCTACCGAACTGCTCCACCCCGCGCCGCTGACCGTTTCTATGCGGTCGTTCTTCGAAAAAAGCCTAGTCAGATCGGGTTTCCTCGATCCAGCTGTTTACGTTGGTGAGTTTAGTTTAGCTCACTCTTCGGGACACCTCGACCCATCTCGACCCCGTTGGGGACGCTATCGCGCCGAGTTTTCGCCGACCTTTCAAATCGCGCTGTAGGGGCGATGCGTGCCGAGCACTTCGACCAATGGCTCGCAAACATATGCGAGCCATTGAGGACACGTATATCTCGGATCGAGCTCTGCAGTTGAAAGAGAGACTCGAACCAAAAGCAAGTCTTGATGGTAGTGTGCAGCAGGGAGCCCGGAAAGCTAGGGCCTGACTCCAGTCAGTTGATTTCTCAAAGGTCTCACTTCGATCTCACGCTCTGAAAATATCCGCTCCTTCTTGCCATGACAACGCTGCTCACGTCCCTCAGGTCGGCCACTTCAACGTGGCATGCCGTGTCATTCCAGAAGACCAAGCAAGGCTGGTTTGTCCGACGATAGTCTCGGTTCTATGTCTTCTCACAACCTTCTAGTGGTCGCCGTTTCCCGTTATGCCGATGCCTGTCCGCCGACGTTGCATTCAGATTGTCCGTTCGCCGTTGATCTCCAAGACGGCAGGACGTGCAAGGTGGAATGTAGAGCCGTCGTCGCAAATATGATTCGACCGGCGTCCGGTAGCGGTGGGGGGAAGCACGACTTTGATGCTGCACGCATACTAATGGTCGACCAAGGGGCAGAACCGGACCCTTGTGCACAATGGAGTACGACGTCATTGATGATGATTGTCCGAAAGGTTGCGAGAACGCGGCCATTTCACGGCGGCCAGCTCCAACTGCAGCGAAGCGTGCATGGCACCTCTGCATTGGCCTATCTTGCTCAACGCGGGCTAGATCCGGCCCGTCTCGTCCACGACGGCTTCGGGCGTCAGTTGCGCCTGACGATGGATGTATCGCTTGCCCTTATGGTTCAGCAGCGTGAAGCAGTGGAGCCTGTCTACCGAGAATGGCTGGAGCTGCGATCGTCGGTGGCGGAGACTTCCGCCACCAACGCCGTGCTC